>NZ_JBIWIY010000009.1:0-405145 GCF_044764885.1 Streptomyces sp. NPDC093591 | reverse complement strand
TCGTGCCGCTGGGGCGGCACGGGTGGGCGCAGCGGCACCCCGTAGCGCCGGGCCGCGCGACCCAACCCCGACCAGCGGCAGTGCCGGGCAGCTGCGGCGCCTGTGACCCGGCCCGCCGACGGAGTCACATGCGGGAGACGTTGCGTTCGTACACCAGGCGTAGGCCGATCAGGGTCAGCCACGGCTCGTGTTCGTCGATGACCGAGGACTCGCCCAGGACCATCGGCGCCAGGCCGCCCGTCGCGATGACCGTGACGTCGTCGGGGTCGTCCGCCAGCTCGCGGGCCATGCGGCTGACCACGCCGTCCACCTGGCCGGCGAAGCCGTAGATGATGCCGGCCTGCATCGCCTCGACGGTGTTCTTGCCGATCACGCTGCGGGGGCGGGCCACCTCGATCTTGCGGAGTTGGGCGCCCTTGACGCCGAGGGCCTCGACCGAGATCTCGATGCCGGGGGCGATGACGCCGCCCACGTACTCGCCCCGTGCGCTCACCGCGTCGAACGTCGTCGCCGTACCGAAGTCGACGACGATCGCTGGGCCGCCGTAGAGCTCGACGGCCGCGACCGCGTTGATGATGCGGTCCGCGCCGACCTCCTTGGGGTTGTCCGTCAGGATCGGTACGCCCGTCTTGACGCCCGGTTCGACCAGGACCGCGGGGACGTCGCCGTAGTAGCGGCGGGTGACTTCGCGTAGTTCGTGGAGGACCGAGGGGACTGTGGCGCAGATGGCGATGCCGTCGATGCCGTCGCCCAGTTCGTCGCCGAGGAGCGGGTGCATGCCCATCAGGCCCTGGAGGAGGACCGCCAGTTCGTCGGCGGTGCGGCGGGCGTCCGTCGAGATGCGCCAGTGTTCGACGATGTCCTCGCCGTCGAAGAGGCCGAGGACGGTGTGGGTGTTGCCTACGTCGATGGTGAGCAGCATGGCCGTTCCTACTCCGCCGCTCGCAGGTCCAGGCCGATGTCCAGGATCGGCGAGGAGTGGGTGAGGGCCCCTACGGCCAGGTAGTCGACGCCCGTGTCCGCGTACGCCTTGGCGTTGGCGAGGGTGAGGCGGCCCGAGGCTTCCAGTGCTGCCCGGCCGTGCACGATCGCCACCGCCTCCTCGCACTCGCCCGGCGTGAAGTTGTCCAGGAGGACCAGGTCCGCGCCCGCGTCCACCACCTCGCGAAGCTGGTGGAGGGTGTCCACCTCGACCTCGATGGGGAGGTCGGGGAAGGCTTCGCGGACCGCCTTGAAGGCCTGCGCCACGCCGCCTGCGGCCACCACGTGGTTGTCCTTCACCAGGGCCGCGTCGGAGAGGGACATGCGGTGGTTGACTCCGCCGCCGCAGCGCACGGCGTACTTTTCCAGCGCGCGCAGGCCCGGCGTCGTCTTGCGGGTGTCGCGGACCCTCGCCTGGGTGCCTTCCAGTACGTCCGCCCACGCGCGCGTGGCCGTCGCGATGCCCGACAGGCGGCAGAGGATGTTCAGTGCGCTGCGTTCGGCCGTCAGGAGGTCGCGGGTGCGGGTGGTGATGGAGAGGAGTTTCTGGCCTGCCTCCACCTTGTCGCCGTCCTCCACATGGCGTTCCACCTCGAACTCGTCCTCGCAGACGAGCGAGACGACCGCTTCGGCGACCCTGAGGCCCGACACGACGCCTGCCTCGCGTGCGACGAAGTCGGCGGTGGCGACCGCCTCTTCGGGGATGGTCGCGACCGTCGTCACGTCCACGCCGTGTGCCAGGTCCTCCTGGATGGCGACGTTGGCGATGTCCTCGACCTCGACCGGGTCGAGGCCTGCGTCGGCCAGCAGCTGCGCGAGCGCGGGGTCGAGGCCGCACTCCATGTACTCCTCGTCGGCACCGCAGGCGCAGTCGTCGCCGCAGCCGCCGTTCGAGGCGAGGGGAAGGTCGGGGGTGGTCACTTCTGTCACTGCTCCTGCTGTGGCTGCCGGGTCGGGGGGAAGTCTGCGGTCTCGGTGGTGTGCACGGCCAGTGTGCGATCCGGGTTCAGGCGTACGACGATGTGGCGGCGCCAGGTCGTGTCGTCGCGGTCCGGCTCGTCCTCACGCCAGTGGCAGCCTCGGGTCTCCTCGCGGAGTTGTGCCGCGGCCACCAGGACGCGGGCCACACAGAGGAGGTTGGTGGCCTCCCAGGTGTCGACTCCGGGCTCGGCTGTCTTGCCGTTCTCGGCCAGGGCGTCCCGGGCGTCGGTGTGCAGCCGCTGGATCTGCTCGGCGGCCTTGCCCAGGGACTCGGCGGAGCGCAGGACGCCGGCGCCGTCCGTCATGATCCGCTGGATCGCGAAGCGGGACTCGGGGGTGAGGAGGGGGTGCTCCGGCGTCTCGGGGTACGGCAGCGGGTGCGGCACGCGCGCGTGGAGGCCGTCGGCTGCCTGAGTGGCCGCGATGTCCGCCGCGATGCGCTCGGCGTACACCAGGCCTTCGAGGAGGGAGTTGGAGGCCAGTCGGTTGGCGCCGTGCACGCCCGTGCAGGCCACCTCGCCGCACGCGTACAGGCCGGGGACGGTCGTACGGCCCCGGGAGTCGGTGCGGACGCCGCCGGAGGCGTAGTGGGCGGCCGGGGCGATGGGGATGGGCGTGGTGACCGGGTCGATGCCGTTGGCGCGGCAGGCGGCGAGGATGGTCGGGAAGCGGTGCTCCCACATGTCGGCGCCGAAGTGGCGGGCGTCGAGGAACATGTGCTCGGCGTCCTGCTCCTGCATGCGCCGCATGATGCCCTTGGCGACGATGTCCCGGGGGGCGAGTTCGGCGAGTTCGTGCTGTCCCAGCATGAAGCGGACGCCGTCGGCGTCGACCAGGTGGGCGCCTTCGCCGCGTACGGCCTCGGAGACCAGGGGCTGCTGGCCCTCCGCGTCCGGGCCGAGGAACAGGACGGTGGGGTGGAACTGGACGAATTCCAGGTCGCTGACCTCGGCGCCCGCGCGCAGGGCGAGGGCCACGCCGTCGCCCGTCGACACCGACGGGTTGGTGGTCGCCGAGAAGACCTGGCCCATGCCGCCGGTCGCCAGGACCACCGCGGGGGCGTGGACCGCGCCCACGCCGTCGTGCTGGCCCTCGCCCATGACGTGCAGGGTGACGCCCGCCGTACGGCCCTCGGCATCCGTCAGGAGGTCCAGGACGAGCGCGTTCTCGATGCTGCGCAGGCCACGCGCTCGTACCGCCTCGACGAGGGCGCGGGAGATCTCCGCGCCGGTCGCGTCGCCGCCGGCGTGGGCGATACGGCGGCGGTGGTGGCCGCCCTCGCGGGTGAGTTCCAGGCCGCCTTCCTCGGACTCGTCGAAGTGGGCGCCGGTCTCGATGAGGCGGCGTACGGCGTCGGGGCCCTCGGTGACCAGGAGACGGACCGCGTCCTCGTCGCACAGGCCGGCGCCCGCGACCAGGGTGTCGTCGAGGTGCTGCTCGGGGGTGTCGCCCTCGCCGAGTGCCGCGGCGATGCCGCCCTGGGCCCAGCGGGTGGAGCCGTCGTCGAGGCGGGCCTTGGTGACGACGACGGTCGTCAGGCCGGCGGCCTCGCAGCGCAGGGCCGCGGTGAGGCCCGCGACTCCGGAGCCGACGACCACGACGTCCGCGGAGATGGACCACCCGGGCGCGGGCGCGTGCAGTCGTATGCCTGTGCTGGTCACGAGGCGGCTCCGAAGGTGAGGGGAATGTTGTCGATCAGCCGGGTCGTCCCGACCCGGGCGGCGACGGCGAGGACTGCCTCGCCGGTGAAGTCGTCCTTGATCTCCGTGAAGTCGGACGGGTCGACGAGCGCGAGGTAGTCCAGTTCGAGCGGCGGGTCGAGGCGGGCGGCCTCGTCGAGGACCAGGCGGGCGGCGGCGCGCACGGCCGCCGCGGCGCCGGGGACGGCCTTGGCGACGGCGTGCGCGTCGGCCGCCGCGCGGGACTCCCCTATGGCGCTGAGCGCTTCCGCACGCGCGTGCGTGGCGGGTACTTCACGCGCACGCGCGCGCAGCGCTTCCTGGGCCGCGTGCCGGTCCCGGCCGGCGAACAGCGCCTGGGACAGCGCGAGTGCCGTGTGCCGTTCCTTGGGCGCGAGGTAGCGGTTGCGGCTGGAGAGCGCGAGGCCGTCCTCCTCGCGCACGGTCGGGACGCCCACGATCTCGACGCCGAAGTTCAGGTCGCGCACCATGCGGCGGATCAGGGCGAGCTGCTGGGCGTCCTTCTGGCCGTACAGGGCGACGTCGGGGCGGGTGAGGTGGAGCAGCTTGGCGACGACGGTGAGCATGCCGTCGAAGTGGCCGGGGCGGGAGGCGCCCTCCAGGCTCTCCCCCATGAGGCCGGCACTGATGCGTACCTGGGGCTCGCCGCCCGGGTAGACCTCGTCGACCGCAGGCGCGAACACGGCGTCCGCGCCCGCCTGTTCGGCGATCTTGAGGTCGGCGTCCAGGGTGCGCGGGTAGCGGTCGAGGTCCTCGCCCTTGCCGAACTGCAAGGGGTTCACGAAGACCGTGACGACGACCTCGCCGTCCGGCCCCGCGATGCCGCGCGCGGTGCGGATCAGGGTGGCGTGGCCCTCGTGCAGGGCGCCCATGGTCATCACGACGGCGCGGCGGCCGCTGCGCACACGCGCGTGCAGTTCGTCGGCGGTGCGCAGCAAGGTGGTGGTCATCGGGTGTCTCCCTCGGCGCCGTTGGTCCCGGTGGCGAGTACCCCAAGGAGGTCCTCGGCGAGCTCCGGCTTGAGCAGTCCGTGGGCGAGCGCCCGGTCGGCGGTCGCGCGCGCCATCGCGAGATAGCCCGCGACGGTCTGCGGGGCGTGCCTGCGCAGTTCCGTGACGTGCGCGGCGACGGTGCCCGCGTCCCCGCGCGCGACGGGGCCGGTCAGGGCCGCGTCGCCGGAGCGCAGCGCGTTGTCCAGGGCGGCGCCGAGCAGGGGGCCGAGCATCCGGTCGGGGGCCGTGACGCCCGCCTCGCGCAGCAGCTCCATGGACTGGGCGACGAGGGTCACCAGGTGGTTGGCGCCCAGCGCGAGCGCCGCGTGGTACAGCGGGCGCATCTCCTCGGCGATCCACTCCGGTTCGCCGCCCATCTCGATGACGAGGGCCTCGGCGGCCAGCCGCAGCTCCTCGGGCGCGGTGACGCCGAAGGAGCAGCCTGCCAGGCGCTGGACGTCCACGGGGGTGCCGGTGAAGGTCATCGCCGGGTGCAGGGCCAGCGGCAGCGCGCCCGCGCGCAGGGCGGGGTCCAGGACCTTCGCGCCGTACCGGCCGGAGGTGTGCACCAGCAGCTGGCCCGGCCGTACGGCTCCCGTCTCGGCGAGGCCCTCGACCAGTCCGGGCAGCGCGTCGTCCGGGACGGTCAGCAGCACCAGCTCGGCACGGGCGAGGACTTCGGCGGGCGGCACGAGCGGCACGTCGGGGAGCAGTTGCGCGGCCCGTCGCCGGGAGGCGTCGGAGACCCCGGAGACGGCCACCGGGCGGTGTCCGGCGAGCTGGAGGGACGCGGCGAGCGCGGGGCCCACGCGTCCGGCGCCGACGACGCCGACGGTGAGCCGCGCGGGGCGGTCCCTGGGATCTGGCTGTTGGCTTGTACTCACGCGACGGAGGCCTTCCCGTTCCAGTCCGCTCTGGGTACCGGACGATTTCTCGTCATGTTAACGCGATCGGTTCCAGGGGCGTCCGGTTGTCCACAGGCTGTGGGTTATCGCACGCCGGGTCCACGGCGGGCGGGCGTCGCGGGCGTACGGAAATGCGGGTGCTCGCGCGCGTGGGCGCACGGCATCATCCGGAGCATGAGTGATACGGCGGAGCAGGGCGAGGAGCTGTCGGCACGGGACCGGTTGCGCAAGCGGCGGTCGGCTGCCTTGCGGGAGGCGCCGCGTGTGCTGTCGCGCGGCGGCTTCAGCGGCACGATCCGACAACGGCTCGCGCTGCTGACGCAAGCGGCTCCCGAGGTGTACGACCTGGACGAACCGGCGGACATGTACGGCAACGGGATCGTGGCGGCACTGGAGGAGCGCGTGGCGGCGCTGCTGGGCACGGAGGCCGCCGCGTTCTTCCCGACCGGCACGATGGCCCAGCAGGTGGCCCTGCGCTGCTGGGCGTCCCGTACCGGGAACGCCACTGTCGCCCTGCACGCGCTGGCCCACCCCGAAGTGTGGGAGCGTGGCGCGTTCAGCCAGGTCAGTGGGTTGCGAACGGTGCGGGTGACCAGTGAGCCGCGGCTGCCCACCGCCGATGAGATACGCGACTTCGACGAGCCCTTCGGGGCGCTGATGCTGGAACTGCCTCTCAGGGACGCCGGTTTCGTGCTGCCCTCCTGGGAGGAGCTCACCGAACTCGTGGAGGCGGCGCGGGAGCGCGACGCGGTGGTGCACTTCGACGGCGCCCGCCTGTGGGAGTCCACCGTCCACTTCGGCCGTCCCCTCGACGAGATCGCGGCCCTGGCCGACAGCGTCTACGTGTCGTTCTACAAGTCCCTCGACGGCTTCGGCGGCGCCGCGCTCGCCGGTCCGAAGACACTCGTGGAAGAGGCGAAGACCTGGCGGCACCGGTACGGCGGCATGGTCTTCCAGCAGTTCCCGACGGCGTTGTCGGCGCTCGTCGGCCTGGAGCGGGAGCTGCCCCGGCTGCCGGAGTACGTCCGCCACGCGCGCGTGGTGGCCGCCGCGCTGCGCGAGGGGCTCGCCGAGGCGGGCGCGGCGTGGGCGCGCGTGCACCCCGAGGAGCCGCACACCCACGAGTTCCAGGTCTGGCTGCCGTACGAGGCCGATCCGTTGATGAACGCGGCGGTGCGGCAGGCGGAGGAGACGGGCACGTACCTGTTCGCCGCGCCCTGGGACCGCGGCGGGCCCGGCCTGTCCTTCACGGAGGTCTCCGTCCGTGCCGACGGCCTGGAGTGGACGGCCGGCGAGGTGAAGACGGCGGTCGCGGAGTTCGTGGCCCGGCTGACCGAGGAGGTCGCCGAGGAGGTCAGCGAGTAGAGCGCGGCCGCGGGCCCAGCCACCGGTGCAGGGCCCGCCGTATTCGCCCCTGGGCCGGACGCTCCGCCAGGACGGCCCGGAACCGCCGGTGATCGCGCCACTCGCGCACGATCTGCCAGTCGTGGGTGCCGGGCGCGGGCGGTGCGGCCTCGCCGTGCTGCCGGGCGCGGTAGGTGTCGAGGAGGTACTGCTGCGTGACGCTCATGGCGGGTCGCCTTCTCGGGACGTAGGAGTCATGGGTTGCTGGTGATCGGGCTCCGCGGCTGCCCCGGTGATCCCAGGTTGCGCCGACCCGGCCGGCACGTCGCGTCGATTGACGGCGACCGTCAATCGACGGGGCGTTGTCAGTGGCGAGGTGCACCATGAGGGCATGAGCGTGAGCATCGACATCGCGGGGCTGCGGCCGGAGAGGGTCGTCGTCGTGCCCTCGCCCCTGGCCGAGCTCGGCATGGCGCTGCACGCGCTGTCGGAGCCGGGGCACCACCCGGGCCTGCAGGGCTGGGTGACGGGCGTGACGGCCCGGCTGGACTCGCATCTGGCCGACCGGATGTGCGAGGCCGACTTCCTGTGGCGGACGACGTTCTCGGACCTCTTCATGCCCTTCGCCGGCATCCCGGGCCGCAGCACCCTCCCGGGCGGCACGCTCGCCGAGGACCTGGACCTGCTGGACAAGCTGACGGACGAACAGTTCGTGGACGCGGCGCTGGAGTTCTCCTGCGCGATGCCCTACGGGGTCGGCGCCGGCCCCCTCGTCGACGCCGGGCTGCGCCGCCGCGCCCTGGAACTGGCCGCCGCGCGGGGACCGCAGCAGGAGCGGTTCAGCGAACTGCTGCTGACCGACCCGCCCAGGATCCGGGCCTGGCTGCGGCAGTTCCTGGAGGACTGCGACGAGGCGTTCTTCGCGGACACCTGGTCGCGGCTGCGCCACCAGCTCACGGCCGACGCCCGCCGCAAGACCGACCTCCTGCGCCGCAAGGGCCTGGCAGAGGCCCTGGCCGCGGTGTCCCCCGCGGTCACGTTCGACGAGGCCGCCGGGGAGATCACGGTCGACAAACTGAGCGTGGCCCGTACGGCCACCGAGGACGGCGGCCTTCTCCTCGTCCCGACCAGCCTCGGCTGGCCCCACCTGTCCGTCCTGTACCGGACCGGCTGGCAGCCGACGGTGCACTACCCGGTCGCCTCCCCGGAGCTCGCGACCTCGTCCACCGTCGAGCAGCTGACCCTGCGGATGACGGCCCTGTCCCACCCCGTTCGCATGCGGCTCTGCCGCTATCTGGCCCGCAGCGCCTACACCACCAGCGAGCTGGCGCAGGCGCACGGCATGACAGCCCCGGAGATATCCCGCCACCTGAGCGTCCTGAAGAAGGCCGGCCTCATCACCACGCGCCGCCGCGGCCGGTACGTCCAGCACCAGCTGGACATAACGATCGTGGCCCGGCTGGGCAGCGACTTCCTGGAGGGGATCCTGCGCTGACCGGTCGGCTCAGTCGAACCGGATGTGCCTGATCCCGACCCCCGCCTGTCGCAGCCGAGTCCGCAGCGCCCCCTCGTTGTTCGGCCGGAGCCTCAGCCCGGCCAGGACGGCGATACGGTCCGCCGTCTTCGGCACGGTCGAGTGGTCCGTCCACAGGTGCTCGGCGAACTCCGGCTCGCGCAGCCGCTCCAGACAGTGGTCGAGCTGCTGGACGGCCCAACTCTCCCGGCGCAGCCCGGCGTTCTTCGCGGCGTTCTTCCCGGCGACGTACTGAAGGAGGTGTCCGAAGCCGCGCTCGCGCAGCCGCTTCAGGACGGTCTCACGCTCGGCGAGCAGCGCGAAGTGCCGCACATCGTGGCCGAGTTCGCGCAGCCGGCCGACCGTCTCGGCGAAGTAGTCGGGGTTCGTGACCGTCATCGGGGCGATCACCACACCGTCGTGCTCGGTGAGGGCGAGGTCGAGGACCTCGACGACACCCTGCCGCCAGGAGGCCAGGTCCTGGAAGTTCCCGCGCAGTTCCGGCGGGAGCATGCGGCGCAGGCCGAACCCGGGGTGCTCGGGGTCGCAGATGACGCTGCCGGGCAGGCGGCGCTGGATTTCGTGTGCGGTCTGTGTCTTGCCGCCCCCGAAGGGGCCGTTGATCCACAGGAGCATGCGCAGACCCTAGTGGGCGCCGGTCACCCGCGGCACGGGCCGGGCCTGCTCAGCCGTGCCCGCCCGCCCGGACCAATCCCGTCTCATAGGCCAGGACCACCACCTGCACGCGGTCGCGCAGCCCCAGCTTGGTCAGGATGCGGCCGACGTGGGTCTTCACCGTCGCCTCGGACAGCACCAGCCGGGCGGCGATCTCGCCGTTGGACAGGCCCTGGGCGACCAGCACCATGACCTCGCGCTCGCGGTCGGTGAGCCGCTCCAGCTCCTTGTGCTGGGGCTCCTTGCCGGTGGAGGGCAGCATGGGCGCGAACCGGTCCAGCAGGCGCCGGGTCGTCGACGGGGCCACCACCGCGTCGCCGCTGTGCACGGAGCGGATGGCGGCGAGGAGTTCGCCGGGCGGCACGTCCTTGAGCATGAAGCCGGAGGCACCCGCCTTCAGCCCGGAGAAGGCGTACTCGTCGAGGTCGAAGGTGGTCAGGATCAGCACCTTGGGCGGGTCGGGCTCCGAGCAGATACGGCGGGTGGTCTCCACGCCGTCCAGCTTCGGCATGCGCACGTCCATCAGCACGACGTCGACCGGGGTCGAGCGCAGCACCTGGAGGGCCTCGACGCCGTCGCCCGCCTCCGCGACGACCTCCATGTCCGGCTGGGCGGCGAGCACCATCCGGAACCCGGTGCGCAGCAGCACCTGGTCGTCGACGAGCATCACGCGGATCGTCATCGGGGTCCTCTTCCGTGTCTTCCGTATCCGTCTACAGGGCGTTCTGGGTCTGCAGGGCGTTCTACAGGGCCGTTACAGGTGTCAACAAAGGGCATGCGCAGGCGTCAGTGCGCTGGTTTGAGCGGCAGCAGCGCACTGATCCGGAATCCTCCGCCCGGGCGTGGCCCCGCGTCCAGGGTGCCGCCGACCATGCCGACCCGTTCGCGCATACCGATCAGGCCGTGCCCCTGGCCGTCGGCGCCGCCCTCCTCGTACAGCTCGTGCGGGGCGCCCTTGCCGTCGTCCTCGACGAGCAGGCCGAGACCGTCGTCGAAGTAGACCAGCCGCACGCTCGCGCCCGCGTTCGGGCCGCCGTGCTTGCGGGTGTTGGTGAGCGCCTCCTGCACGATGCGGTACGCCGTGAGCTCGACGCCGCTGGGCAGCGGGCGTGGGGTGCCTTCGACCTTGAAGTCGACCGGCAGGCCGGAGGTGCGGCACTGCTGGATGAGGTCGTCGATCTGCTCCACGTCGGGCTGCGGGACGTACTCGCCGCCCTCCTGGTGCTCGCCGGTGCGCAGCACGCCGAGCAGGCGGCGCATCTCGGCGAGGGCCTGGCGGCCGGTGGAGGAGATGGTCTCCAGGGCCTTCTTGGCCTGGTCCGGGGCGGCGTCGAGGACGTAGGCGGCGCCGTCGGCCTGCACCACCATCACCGAGACGTTGTGCGCGACGACGTCGTGCAGCTCGCGCGCGATCCGGGCGCGTTCGGCGGCGACCGCGACCTTGGCCTGCGCCTCGCGCTCCTTTTCGAGCCGGGTCGCGCGCTCCTCGAGCTGTTCGTAGTAGGCGCGGCGGGTGCGGATCGAGTCGCCGAGCACCCAGGCGAGCACGAACGGCACCGTCATGAAGACCATCAGCGCCACGGTTCCCAGGACGCTCGAGTCCTTCTCCGGCCAGCGCACCTGTGCGAGGGGCGCCGCGAACAGGGACACACCCAGTGCGAGCCGGGAGGCCCAGCGGGCGCCGGTCGCGGCCACGGTGTAGGTGATCACCAGGAAGGCGAAGTTGGCGGGCGTCGTCGCCACGTCCAGCACCAGCTGCGCCAGCCCCACGCCGATGGCCAGCAGCAGCATCTTCTCCGGCATGCGCCGGCGCAACGCGATCACCAGGCACAGCAGGATGACGACCGGGACGATGACGGCCTCGGATCCGGTGCCCCGACTCTCCTGCCCGTCCACCTGCCCGACGGACACGGTGAGCACAGAGATCCCGAGAAGGAAGACGGCCCAGAAGCCGTCGACCCATGTCGGGTGCCTGCGGAGAAAGTCATAGAGGCGTTGCACGTAACCCAGCGTAGGGAAGCGAGATGCGTGCAGGGGTCAACCGGAGGGCCGATCCGCATCACGCGCGCGTACTCCGCAAGGTGGAGGCTGCGTTCCCCTGTGCGCTTAGCCTGGGCCGGTGACAGCAGAGGCGGCGGACGAGTGGCTCGGGTGGCGCGCGGCAGCGGAAGCCGCCCTCTACGGCCCGGACGGCTTCTATCGCCGCCCCGAGGGCCCGGCGGGCCACTTCCGTACGTCCGTCCACGCCTCGCCGCTCTTCGCCGGTGCCGTGGCCCGGCTGCTGTGCCGGGTCGACGAGGCGCTGGGCCGGCCCGCCTCGCTCGGCTTCGTCGACATGGGCGCGGGGCGGGGCGAGCTGGTCACCCGCGTACTGGCCGCGCTCCCCGCCGAAGTGGCGGCACGCACGCGTGCGTACGCCGTCGAGGTCGCCGACCGCCCGCGAACCCTGGATCACCGGATCGAGTGGCTGCCCGAGCCGCCCCAGCGGATCTCGGGCCTGCTGTTCGCCAACGAGTGGCTGGACAACGTCCCCGTGGAGGTCGCGGAGGTGGACGCCACGGGCGCAGCGCGCCTGGTTCTCGTACGGCGGGACGGGGCCGAGCGCCTCGGGGAGCCGGTCGCCGGGGCGGAGGCGGAGTGGCTGGCGCGGTGGTGGCCGCTGGGGGGCGCGCAGGAGGCGCGGGCCACCGAGGGCGAGCCGGCCGCGGAAGGGCTGCGGGCCGAGATCGGGCTGCCCCGGGACGAGGCCTGGGCCGCCGCCGTCGCGACCCTGGACCGGGGCCTCGCGGTCGCCGTGGACTACGCGCACACGGTGGCCGCCCGGCCGCCCTTCGGAACGCTCACCGGCTTCCGCGAGGGGCGGGAGACGGCGCCCGTGCCGGACGGTTCGTGCGACATCACGGCCCATGTGGCGCTGGACGCGTGCGCGCTGCCCGGCGCACGCCTGCTGTCCCAACGCGAGGCGCTGCGCGCCCTCGGCATCACAGGCGCACGCCCCGCACTCGAACTGGCCTCCACGCACCCGGCCGCATACGTACGCGCCCTCGCGAGCGCCGGCGAAGCCGCCGAACTCACGGCGACGGGCGGGCTCGGGGACTTCGGCTGGCTGGTGCAGCCGGTTGGAATTCCGG
The DNA here is from genome assembly GCF_044764885.1 of Streptomyces sp. NPDC093591. NCBI lineage: Bacteria > Bacillati > Actinomycetota > Actinomycetes > Kitasatosporales > Streptomycetaceae > Streptomyces > Streptomyces sp. NPDC093591. Next base: position 392,923 of record NZ_JBIWIY010000009.1, on the reverse strand, counting down.
ACGTACTGGCGGACTGAGCGTCCGAGTCAGTTGGAATTCCGGATGCACTGGCGGACCGAGCGTCCGAGTCAGTTGGAATTCCGAACGAACGCCTACGACGCCCCCGTACGACCACCCCTTACGACGAAGCCCTAAGGCGACCCGCTACTTGTCGATGTCCCCCACCACGAAGAACATCGACCCCAAAATCGCCACCATGTCCGCGACCAGCGTTCCCGGCAACAGCTCGACCAGCACCTGGATGTTGTTGTACGACGCCGAGCGCAGCTTGAGCCGGTACGGCGTCTTCTCGCCCTTGCTGACGAGGTAGTAGCCGTTGATGCCGAGCGGGTTCTCGGTCCACGCGTACGTGTGGCCCTCGGGCGCCTTCAGCACCTTGGGGAGCCGCTGGTTGATCGGCCCGGGCGGCAGCTCGGCGAGCCGGTCGAGGCAGGCGTCGGCGAGGTCGAGGGCGTTGTGGGTCTGCTCCAGCAGGCACTCGAACCGGGCGAGGCAGTCGCCCTCCTCGCGGGTGACGACGTTCAGGACGTCCCCCAGCTCGCCGTAGGCGAGGTACGGCTCGTCGCGGCGCAGGTCGAAGTCGACGCCCGAGGCGCGCGCGATCGGCCCGCTCGCGCCGTACGCGTGCACGGTCTCCGGCGCGAGGACGCCCACGCCCCGCGTGCGCCCGCGGAAGATCTCGTTGCCGAGGACCAGGTCGTCGAACCGGTCCATGCGCGAGCGCACGTCGGCGACGGCGGTACGCGCGCGCGTGGTCCACCCGGCCGGCAGGTCCTCCTTCAGGCCTCCCACCCGGTTGAACATGTAGTGCATGCGGCCGCCGGAGACCTCCTCCATGACGTGCTGGAGTTCCTCCCGCTCGGTGAAGGCGTAGAAGATCGGCGTGATCCCGCCCAGCTCCAGCGGGTACGACCCCAGGAACATCAGGTGGTTGAGCACCCGGTTCAGCTCCGCGAGGAGCGTGCGCGTCCACACCGCCCGCTCGGGCACTTCCATGCCGAGCATGCGCTCCACGGCGAGGACGACGCCCAGCTCGTTGGAGAAGGCCGACAGCCAGTCGTGGCGGTTGGCGAGCATGATGATCTGGCGGTAGTCGCGGGCCTCGAAGAGCTTCTCCGCGCCGCGGTGCATATAGCCGATCACCGGCTCCGCGCGCGTGATGCGCTCGCCGTCCAGGACGAGCTTGAGGCGCAGCACGCCGTGCGTGGACGGGTGCTGGGGGCCGATGTTGAGCACCATGTCGGTGCTCTCCGCGGCGCCGCCGATACCGACCATGGTCTCCGTCGTAGGAGTCATGGACACAGTCTCCCCTACGTACGCTGACCTCATGGAGACGGGGAGCCCGGACAACACGGGGACGGCGGGAGACGAGCGGGTGGGGGACGAACGGGTGGAGGGCGAGCCGGGGTGGACCGGGCTGCCGCCGGGGCTGCTGAAGATGCGGCGGCTGTTGCTGGTGGTGTGGCTGGGACTGCTGACGATCGGCCTGGCGCTGCTGCTCGGGCTGCTCGTCGGGGCCGGCTGGGCCGCCTTCGCGCTGGTGCCGCTGGCCCTGATGGCCTGGGGCTGGGTGATGCTCGGCCGCAACTGGCGTTCGTGGCGATACGCCGAGCGCGCGGACGACCTGCTGATCAGCCGGGGCGTGCTGTGGCGCGAGGAGACGGTCGTGCCCTACGGCCGGATGCAGCTGGTCGAGGTCACCTCCGGCCCCGTGGAGCGGCACTTCGGCCTGGCCAGCGTGCAGCTGCACACGGCCGCCGCGGCCACCGACGCCACCATCCCCGGCCTCGACCCGGCCGAGGCGGAACGGTTGCGCGACCGGCTCACCGAGCTGGGCGAGGCACGATCGGCGGGGCTGTGACGACGCCCGGCGCCGAGGACGCCATACGCGAGAAGCGACCCGTGACCGACCGGCGGCTGCACCCCGTGACGCCGCTCAGGCGCGCGTGGGCGCCGGTCGCCGTGCTCATCGGGTGGGCGGTGCACGATCCCGACCAGGCGCAGCGCCAGCTGACCAGGCTGACGACCACCACGATTCTGCTCGCACTCGCCGTGCTCGTCCCCGCGGCCGCCCTGTACGGCTTCCTCACCTGGTGGTTCACGCACTTCGCGGTGACCGACAGCGAACTGCGCATCCGTACCGGACTGGTGTTCCGGCGCACCGCGCACATCCGGCTGGAACGCATCCAGGCCGTCGACATCACCCAGCCGCTGCTCGCGCGCGTGGCGGGCGTGGCGAAACTCAAGCTCGATGTCATAGGCACGGACAAGAAGGACGAACTCGCCTTCCTGGGCGCGGAGGAGGCGCGTGCGCTGCGCGCGGAACTCCTGGCGCGCGCCGCCGGTTTCGCGCCCGAGACGGCGCACGAGGTCGGCGAGGCGCCGTCTCAAGAGCTGCTGCGCGTGCCACCGGGTGTCCTGGCCGTCTCGCTCGTCCTGACCGGCGCCACCTGGGCGACGCTGGCCGCCGCGGTCGTCGTACCGGCCGTCCTCTGGCTGGCCACGGAGAGCGCCTGGACGGTCCTCGCGACCGCGGTTCCGCTGTTCGGCGCGGCGGGCGCGAGCAGCGTGGGGCGTTTCGTCACCGAGTACGACTGGACCGTGGGCGAGTCGCCAGACGGGCTGCGTCTCGACCACGGCCTGCTCGACCGGGCGCACGAGACGGTGCCGCCCGGCCGTGTGCAGACCGTACGGATCGTCGAACCGCTGCTGTGGCGGCGGCGCGGGTGGGTGCGGGTGGAGCTGGACGTGGCGGGCTCGTCGAACTCGGTCCTGCTGCCGGTCGCGCCGCGCGAGGTCGCCGAATCGGTCGTCGCGCGCGTGCTGCCCGGGGTGACGGTCCCGCCGCGGGCGTCGCTGTCGCGCCCGCCGCGGCGGGCGGGCCGGTGTGTGCCGGTGTGGTGGCGCGGGTACGGCCTGGCCGTCACGGACGCGGTGTTCGCCGCCCGGACCGGCCTGTTCCGGCGGAGCCTGGCGCTCGTGCCGCACGCGAAGGTCCAGAGCGTACGGCTGACTCAGGGCCCGTGGGAGCGGCTGTGGGGCGTGGCCGACGTACGCGTGGACACCGGGGCCAACAAGACAGTCACCGCCCGGCTGCGGGACGCGGGGGAGGCGGCGGAGCTGCTGCGCGGACAGGCTGAGCGGTCGCACACGGGACGGAGGGACGCCCGGCCGGACCGGTGGATGGCCTGAGCGTCCGTTACGGCGTGCGCGACCGGGTGAGCGTCAGGAAACCGCGCTCCGCAGCCCCTGCACATCGATCTGTTCCGTCTCGTCATGAGCCGTCAGGTCGATGACCTGGCCGATGCCCCGGGACTCCTCGTCGGCCGGCTTGAACTCGGCCTCGGACTCGGCCTTGTGGAGGGCGAGGGCCTCCTGGCCGACGACGTCGGCGAGGTCCTCGTTCTGGACGGACTCCAGCGCGGCGGGCGCCGCCCCCTGCTTCGTACCGAAGAAGTCGAAGCCGCCTTCGACCGCCGGGCGCCGTACGGGGGTTGCCGGTACGACGGCCACCGCGGTCGGCGCGATGAAGTGCCCCGCGGGCTGCCGGGCCGCGGGCAGGGCCGGCTGGGCCTCGGCGACCGCGTCTGCCGTGGGGGTGGCGGCCGCGCGCTCGTGCCCGTCGACCGCCTCGGACTTCCCCTGCGCCTCGTCCTCCAGCGCGGGTTCCGTCTCGGACCCGCCAGTGACCGCCGTCTCGACGGCATCCGGGCCGGCTTCGGCCGACTCGTCGTGGGAGGGGCCGTCGCCCTTCGGGGGATCGTTCTTCGGGGGGTCGTTCTTCAGCGGGTCGTTCTTCGAGGAATCGTTCCTCGGCTCGCTCTCGGAGGGCTCGCTGTCCTTCACCGAGCGGTCTCCGCCCTTGCCCGGGCCGTCCCCCTCCGACGCCTCCGGAGCATCCTCCGACGTCTCCGACGTCTCCGCCCCCAGGGCCTCCTCGCCGGTGAACCGCGCCAGCGCGGCGTTGGCCCGCAGGAACAACCGGGACCCCTCCGGCGAGAAGACGGCCGGAGTCTCCGCCGCCTCCTCGACGTCCTCGGTGCCGACGCCCTCGGTGTCCGCGCCCTCCGTCCCGGCAGGGGCAGCCACAGCCCCCTCCGCAGCGGCGGAAGCCGCACTGGCCGAAGCCGCGCCGTCGACCGCCGCCGGCGGCAACGCGCGCGCGGGCGTGGCCGCCTCTATCTCCAGAACCCGGCGTTCCTCCAGGACGCTCGCCCGCTCGGTCTCCGCCGTGGCGTACCGGCGCAGCAGCGCCGCGTGCTCGTTGCGCAGCCCCGCGAGTTCCGTCCGCTTGGCCCGCAGCCGCTGCTCCAGCTTGACGCGCAGCTCGCGCGACTCCTCGAGGTCCGTCTCCAGTTCGGCGACCCGCTCCTCGTACCGCCACTCGTCGCTCGCACGCGCGCGCGTGAGGTCGGCGACCCGCTTGCCCGCCTGCGTGTCCCAGCGGCGCATGACGACCGCGCCCACGACCGCCGTCGCCGCGGCGGCCGCGGCAAGGCCGCGCAGCACCACGGGCTCGGTGAACACCCAGGGGGCGAGGGCCCAGACGAGGGAGACGCCTGCGATCGCCGACGGGGGCAGCAGCCTGTGCAAGGGCGGGGAATGACGGTGACGTCCACGTGGCATGGCCAGAAACTTACCGCGCGTAGGCGAATCTTGTTGCCCCGCCCCGTAAAAACACAGCCATCCCAAGTCGTTCACAGGGCATCAGCAATCAGATCCGCCACCGAATTGACCGACAACCAAGATCACAAAGCTTGGACAGTCAAGTCACCGGCCACTTCACCCGCCGCTTCACCTGTCACGTCACCGGTCGAGTCACCTGCCGCTCAGCCGCCCGCTCATCCACTCCAGCGTCCCCGGAATCTCCCGCCGCCAGGTGTTGAAGTTGTGGCCGCCGCTTTCCAGGATGATCGACGAGATCCGCGTCAGCTTCGTGGCCTTCACGCGCTCAATGAACTTCAACGTGTCCTTGTAGTTGGATTCTCCAACTTTGCTGCTGCTGACGAGCAGTGAAGTGTCCGGCGCGGGCATGTGCTTGAGGTACCACCACAGGTTCGCGCGATTGCGCAGTTCCTCGTCGCCGTGGAAGAGATCACCCGTCGTCGGGTCGATCGGCGCCTTGTAGTACGCGGAAAGCCCTGCCCCGGCGGCGTACACCCGGGGATGGTGCATGGCGAGCTTCAACGCGCAGTAGCCTCCCGTGGAGTCACCGATGATGCCCCAGCTGCCCGGTGTGACACCCACCCTGTAGTGGCCGCTCACGGCCTCGACCAGATCTTTGGCGAAGAACGTCTCGGTCTGCGGGCCGCCCGGGATGTCCACGCATTCCGTGTCCCGCGGCGGCGCCACGGTCGGCCGCATCATCACCAGGATCATCGGCTGCATACGACCGTCCTCGGCGAGCCGCGCGGCCGTACGCGGATAGTCGAGCTTGTCCACCAGCGCCTGGGCCGTTCCCGGATAACCGGTGAGGACGACGGCCGCCGGGAACGTGCGCGTGCGGTACTGCGGCTGAAAATACTCCGGCGGCAGATAGACGTACGCGGGCGTCGCGATGTGCGTCGTACGGCCCACGATGTCGATCTTCTGGATCTGTCCGCCCATGGGCGGCCGGGCACTGGCCGCCCCGGGCACCCGCCGCGTGTCGACGACCTCCAGCGGCCCGCCGGCCGGCGTGTGGTCCACGACGACGCCCTGGTCGGTCTCCTGCCCGAACAGGTCGGCCCAGCCGGCGTAGAACCCGAACGCCTGGTTGGCGACGAGACCGACCGACGCGAAGATCATCACCTGGGTCGAGAGCAGCAGACCGACGCGCCCGCCCACGTTCCGCCAGCCGCGCCGCGCCAGCCGTGGCCACAGCCACACCGTGCCGACGAACAGCCCTGCGGCGGCCGCGACCGCCAGCGCCAGCACCTTGTCGCTCGTGAGACCCATCGATGGTTACCTGCCCGCGCTTTCCGCCCGGTTCGCGCTTCCTCCGCGCTGCCTCCCCCGCTCCTTCGCAAGGGCTTGCCCCGGACTTTCCTTGGCCTTTGAAACGGTTTTGGGGAGCCGAGTGAACCTCTCCCCTCGAGACACCGTCCTAGAGGGCGCAATGTCGCCGGATGCCCGAATCGGCACCGGATCCAAGGTCTCTCGCAGAACTAATGGGATGCGATGTCTGTCAGGACAGATGTGGAAATGTCGGGCGGGGTTCCGCAACGATCGAGCCAGGTACGGCACCTGCCGGGCCGAGTACGGCATCTGCTCCGCGGCCCGCGCCCGGAAGCCGTTCCCGTGCTCGTCGGCAGGGCCTGCGCCCTGGTGGGCCTGCTGGACATCGCCGCGGGCGTCTTCCCGCGCTTCCGGCACAGCCGTATGCACGCCATCGCCGAGGTGCTGCCGGGCGCGATGGGCCCGTTCGCGGCCGCGCTGTCGCTCAGCGCGGGCGTGCTGCTGCTCCTGCTCGCCCACGGCCTCAAGCGCGGCAAGCGGCGGGCCTGGCGCGCCGCGGTCGTCCTGCTGCCGGCCGGCGCGGTCGCGCAGTTCACGTACCGCCACTCCCTCGTGGGCGTGCTCATCTCGCTCGTGCTGCTCTGGGCGCTGCTGCGCCACCGCGACCAGTTCGCGGCGCTGCCCGACCCGCGCAGCAGGTGGCGCGCGCTGGCCAACTTCGTCCTCATGAGCGCCGGTTCCCTCGCCCTCGGGCTGGTCATCGTCAGCGCCCACCCGGAGACCCTGGTCGGCGACCCGAGCCTGGCCGACCGCATCGCGCACGTCATCTACGGCCTGTTCGGCTTCGAGGGCCCGGTCGCCTACGAGGGCAACACCTCCTGGACGGTCGCCTTCTCCCTGGGCGCCCTCGGCTGGATCACGGCGGTCACCACGATCTACCTCGCCTTCCGCCCCGAACACCCCGCCGCCCACCTCACCGAGGACGACGAGGCACGCCTGCGCGCCCTGCTGGCCAAGCACGGCGGCCGCGACTCCCTCGGCCACTTCGCGCTGCGCCGCGACAAGGCCGTCGTCTTCTCCCCCAGCGGCAAAGCGGCGGTGACGTACCGGGTGGTCTCCGGCGTGATGCTCGCCAGCGGCGACCCCATCGGCGACGTCGAGGCCTGGCCCGGCGCCATCGAGCGCTTCATGGACGAGGCCAAGGCCCACTCCTGGACCCCCGCCGTCATGGGCTGCTCCGAGACCGGCGCCGAGGTGTGGACCCGCGAGACCGGGCTCGACGCCCTCGAACTGGGCGACGAGGCGGTGGTGGACGTCCCGGATTTCTCGCTCGCCGGCCGCGCGATGCGCAACGTACGTCAGATGGTCAAACGCATCGAGCGCGCCGGTTACGAAACCCGGGTACGGCGCGTCGGTGACCTCGGCGAGGCCGAGCTGGACCGCATCCGCCGCGCCGCCGAGGACTGGCGCGGCACCGACACCGAGCGCGGCTTCTCCATGGCGCTGGGCCGCGTCGGCGACCCGGCCGACGGCGACTGTCTCATCGCCACCGCCCACAAGGCCGACGAGGAGCCGGGACCGTACGGCGACCTCAAGGCGATCCTCCACTTCGTGCCGTGGGGCACGGACGGGGTGTCCCTCGACCTGATGCGCCGCGACCGCTCGGCCGACCCCGGCATGAACGAACTGCTCATCGTGGCCGCCCTCCAGGCCGCCCCGAAGTTCGGCATCGCGCGCGTGTCCCTCAACTTCGCCATGTTCCGCTCCGCTCTGGCACGCGGCGAGAAGATCGGCGCGGGCCCCGTACTGCGCGCCTGGCGCGGACTGCTGGTGTTCCTGTCCCGCTGGTTCCAGATCGAGTCCCTGTACAAGTTCAACGCCAAGTTCCAGCCCCGCTGGGAGCCCCGCTTCGTCGTCTACCGGGCCTCCGGCGACCTGCCCCGCCTCGGCTTCGCCGCCATGCAGGCGGAGGGCTTCGTGAACCTGGCCCTGCCGCTGCCGCGCTTCCTGCGCCGTCGTACGACCGCCCCGCGCCCGTGCCCCCACTCGGTGGCGGAACGGGACGTCCGCGCGGCATGACGCGGCCGTCCCGGGGCGGCTTGACCCGGCCCGCCATGACCGGCCCGAGCGGCAGCCCGCCCCCGCCCCCGTCCCAGGGCTCCCGCTCGGGCCACCGCACGTCCCGGACCTCCCATGGGCCTACGCTGAACATATGAGCAAGCAGAGCGGACGCGGGCGCGTCACGGGCCTTCCGCAGTGGGACCGGTGCGCGGTCATGGGAGTCGTCAACGTGACCCCCGACTCCTTCTCCGACGGCGGCCGCTGGTTCGACACCACGTCCGCCGTCAAGCACGGCCTCGCCCTGGTCGAGGAGGGCGCCGACCTGGTCGATGTCGGCGGCGAGTCCACCCGCCCCGGCGCCACCCGCGTCGACGAGGCCGAGGAACTGCGCCGCGTCGTCCCCGTGGTCCGCGACCTCGCCTCCGAGGGCGTCACGATCTCCGTCGACACCATGCGCGCCTCGGTCGCCGAACAGGCCCTCGCCGCGGGCGCCGCCCTCGTCAACGACGTCAGCGGCGGCCTCGCCGACCCCGCGATGATCCCGGTCGTGGCGGACGCGGGCGCCCCCTTCGTCGTCATGCACTGGCGCGGCTTCCTGCAGGGCGGGAACGTCAAGGGCGTGTACGGCGACGTCGTCGCCGAGGTCGTCGAGGAGCTCCACGCGCGCGTGGAGGCCGTTCTGGAGGGCGGCATCGCCCCCGACCGCATAGTCGTCGACCCCGGCCTCGGCTTCTCCAAGGACGCCGAGCACGACCTCGTCCTCCTCGCCCACCTCGACCGCCTCCTCGCCCTCGGCCACCCCCTCCTCGTCGCCGCCTCCCGCAAGCGCTTCCTCGGCCGCGTCCTGGCCGGACCGCAGGGCGCGCCGCCGCCCGCCCGGGAGCGCGACGCCGCCACGGCCGCCGTATCGGCGCTCGCCGCGCAAGCCGGCGCGTGGGCGGTGCGCGTGCACGAAGTGCGCGCCACGGCGGACGCGGTGCGCGTCGCGCGCGCGATCGAAGAGGCGCGTGACGCCCGGAACGCGCCCGGCGCGAACGCCGAGCACAACGGCACGCACAGCTCTGAAGGAGCCCGGTGAGCGCCCCCCACACCGATGTCGAGCAGGTGGAGGCCACCAACACCGCCTTCTACGAGGCGTTGGAGAGCGGCGACTTCGAAAAGCTGTCCTCGCTCTGGCTCACCCCCTCCGACCTGGGCATCGACGAGACGTACCACGACCCGGCCGACGCCGGCGTGATCTCCTGCGTGCACCCCGGCTGGCCGGTGCTCACCGGACGCGGCGAGGTCCTCAGGTCGTACGCGCTGATCATGGCGAACACCGACTACATCCAGTTCTTCCTCACCGACGTGCACGTCTCCGTCACCGGCGACACCGCCCTGGTGACCTGCACCGAGAACATCCTCAGCGGCGGCCCCGCCCCCGAGGGCGGGGAGGAGCTCGGCCCGCTCGTGGGCCAGCTGGTGGTCGCCACGAACGTGTTCCGCCGCACACCCGACGGCTGGAAGATCTGGTCGCACCACGCGTCGCCCGTTCTGGCCGAAAACGACGAGGAAGACAGCGACGAGACTCCCGCCTGAGTGGGTAGGCGGCCCCTGAGGGCGCCCCCAGCGGCCGCAACCGGCACACCCCAGGCCCGACACTCGCGGAGCCACCCGCAAGGGGACCTGCCTGGCCCGCCGAGACCAAGGAGTGGTTGGAATCACGCCCCTGCGGGTAGGCGCGGCTACCAAGCCATGAGCCGCCGGGTTCCCCAGGGGAAACACTCGATGAATCCTCCTGGCCCCGGACCGGGCCCACGCCCCCGCGGCCCGGCCCTGTCAGTGCCCGCAGGTAGATTCGTTCGAGGCCGGTGTGGAGCCCGCACGCGACACCGACCGGCCGTCACCGACGATTGCAGGAGTGATTCGCGTGGATCGTGTCGCGCTGCGCGGCCTCAAGGCCCGCGGGTACCACGGTGTGTTCCCCGAGGAGCGCAGGGAGGGCCAGACCTTCGTCGTGGACCTCGTCCTGGGCCTGGACACCCGGCCGGCCGCCGCCGACGACGACCTGGCGAAGACCGTGCACTACGGCATCGTGGCGGAGGAGGTCGTGGCCGTCGTCGAGGGCGAGCCGGTCAACCTCATCGAGACGCTGGCCGCACGCATCGCCCAGGCCTGCCTGAAGCACGAAGGGGTCCAAGAGGTCGAGGTCACCGTCCACAAACCGGACGCGCCGATCACGGTCCCCTTCGACGACGTGACCGTCACCATCACCCGGAGCCGAGTATGACCGCGTTCTTCACCGAGGGTCACAGCGACCCGACCGTACAGCCGGTACCCGCCTCCGTCGTCGAGAAGGTCGACGCCGCCGACACCACCCTCCACAACCCGAAACGGGCCGTGATCTCCCTCGGCTCCAACCTCGGCAACCGCCTGGAGACCCTCCAGGGCGCCATCGACGCGCTGGAGGACACCCCCGGCGTCCGCATCAAGGCGGTCTCCCCGGTGTACGAGACGGAGCCGTGGGGCGTGGAGCCGGGAAGCCAGCCGTCCTACTTCAACGCGGTCGTCGTCCTGAAGACCACGCTCCCCCCGTCCTCCCTCCTGGAGCGCGCGCAAGCGGTCGAGGAGGCCTTCCACCGGGTACGGGACGAACGCTGGGGCGCACGCACCCTCGACGTCGACATCGTCGCGTACGCCGACGTCATCTCCGACGACCCGGCCCTCACCCTCCCCCACCCGCGCGCCCACGAACGCGCCTTCGTCCTCGCCCCCTGGCACGACGTCGAGCCGCAGGCACAGCTGCCGGGCCGCGGTCCGGTGGCCGATCTGCTGGCCGGTGTCACCCGCCACGGTGTCGAACCGCGCGCGGACTTGGAACTCCGGCTGCCCGAGTAGTCGTTAAGGTCAAGACGACCACAGTCCGTGGGGACCCGGGGGAGCTGAAGGGACACCGTGAGAGAGCTGCGCATCAGGATGCTGGCCGGCATCTTCCTCGTCGCCGGAGTCCTGTCCTGGGCGGGCGCCCGCCTCTGGAACTCGATCGGGACCCTGCCGAGTGTCCCCCTGGCCGCCCCCATCGTCCTCGCCGTGATCGCCGTGGTCCTGCTCGCCACGGCGCTCTCGATCCGCGCCCGCCTGAAGGCCCAGCGCGAACGCGACCCCGAGGCCAAGGGCGTCGACCCCCTGATGGCCGCCCGCGCGGTCGTCTTCGGCCAGGCCAGCGCCCTGGTGGCCGCCCTCGTCGCCGGCATGTACGGCGGCACCGGCGCCTTCCTCCTGGAACTCCTCGACATCCCCGCCCGCCGCGACCAGGCCATCTACGCCGGCTTCTCGGTGGTGGCGGGCATCGGCGTGATAGCGGCGGCCATCTTCCTGGAACGCGTGTGCAAGCTGCCGGAGGACGACGAGCACAACGGGGCGGGGGCGGCGCCGACGGTGTGACCCCCGCCGGGGTTCACCAGGGCTCGCGGGCGAGGTGGCCGTTGACCAGGAAACCGAGGTACGGGTCGAGGCGGTAGCTGTAGAGGTTGAGCAGCTTGTTCGTGGAAGTCCGCCGCCGCACCTCGTGGACCTGCACCCAGCCGTACTCTCGGAGTTGCAGTGGGTGCTGCTCCGGCTTGAAGGTTCCTCGTGAGGACCAACTGTCAGCTACGACAAGGTGTGATGCCAGCCCCTTGACTCGGGGAGTGAATCTCGCGCCCACGACCTGCGCCAGTTCCGAAAGAAACGGCGTGTTGCCACTGACGAGCAAACGCCCCGACCACGCCTTGGAACGGAATCCATCGCCGTCCGTGTATCCCTGCAGAAAGCCTTCGAAGGTCTCCCCGTCCCGGAGAACAACTCGAGGAAACCGCTGCCGCATATGGTGCGCGTCCCCGCCCACGTACTGCCTCATCAAGTCGGCCAGGTACGACGAGACCACACGCACTCGGAAGCCGGGCGCGTCCCGCTGAAGGTAACCGGAGGGTCGTGTCACCGCTTCCAGGCGGGCAGGCAACCCGGTTGCCGCTGTGAGGCATGCGGCATACCGGGCGGCGAATGCCTCGTCGTGGAACTTGATGATCAACCGCTTGCGGCACAACTTCCGCGCATGCGTCCAGGCGACCACGGTCCCGGCTGCATCTCTCGCATGAACCCACCCATCGGGCGTGCCCAGCATCTGATCCGGTGCCACGGTGAATGTCACATGATCGGTCACGACGTCCACGACCTCGCGGACCTGGACGGTCTCGACCGACCGAACTGTGGTCTGGACCGTACGCTCCCCGACAAGCGTCCAAAGACGGCAGCCCACACGCACATTCCGCGCTTGCAGGCGCCCGTCGACAGCGTTCACCGTCTGCTTGCTCGGCAGCCCATACGCCACCGCGCCCCCTTGATCAGCGATCAACTCATCGATCAAAGACGGTATCGGGCACCACTGACAATCAGGTCAGCGCGCCAGTATCAGGCTCATTGCCTCGGCACGGGTCGTAGCATCCCGAAGCTGTCCACGCACCGCCGACGTCGTGGTCTTGGCACCGGGCTTACGGATCCCTCGCACCGACATACACATGTGCTCGGCCTCGATGACGACGATCACGCCCCGGGCCTCAAGGATCTTCATGAGGGAGTCGGCGACCTGAGTGGTGAGTCGTTCCTGCACCTGTAGGCGACGAGCAAACACCTCAACCAGCCGCGCGAGCTTGGACAGGCCGGTGATCTTGCCACTTTCCGCCGGAATGTACCCAATGTGAGCTACGCCATGGAATGGCAACATATGATGTTCACATAGGGAAACGATTTCTATGTCCTTGACCAGGACCATCTCGTCGTGCCCGATATCGAACGTAGTCGTCAGCACATCCTCGGGCTCCTGCGTATGCCCCGCCAGAAGCTCCCGATAAGCCCGCGCCACCCGCGCCGGCGTCTCCTTCAGCCCCTCACGGTCCGGATCCTCCCCGACCGCGATCAGCAGTTCGCGTACGGCGTTCTCGGCGCGCTTCTCGTCGAACTCGCCGATGAAGCCCTCGCCATCCAGCGTCACGGGGTCGGTCATGTGGTGCCTCGTTCCTCTGCGGGTCGCGCGCGTGTGGGCCACGTGCGCGTCTGAACTGCGTGCATACAAAAATGCCGCGCCCCCCAGGCTAGAACCAGGGGGGCGCGGCATCCATTCCGGGCCGGTGGGGCCACCGGAGCCGGGGCGTCAGCTCTCCGGACGATCCTCGGGAGCCGGCTCGGCCACAGGCGCGGGCTCCGTCGCCGTCGACTTGGCGGTGCTGATCGCCGGAGTCGAGCCGTTGGCGCCATTCGTCAGTGCGAGCTCCTTCGGGGAGAGCACCGGCGGGCGGGTGGACGGCGTGCGCCGCGAGGAGCCGGTCCAGGCGGGCCGGGGCGGGCGCTTGACGATGGGGGCGAAGATCTCGGCGATCTCCTCCTTGCCCAGCGTCTCCTTCTCCAGCAGTTGGAGCACCAGGTTGTCGAGGACGTCGCGGTTCTCGACCAGGATCTCCCAGGCCTCGTTGTGCGCGTTCTCGATGAGCTTCTTGACTTCCTCGTCCACCAGGGCGGCGACCTCTTCCGAGTAGTCGCGCTGGTGAGCCATCTCACGTCCGAGGAACGGCTCGGTGTTGTCGCCGCCGAACTTGATCGCGCCGAGACGCTCGGTCATGCCGTACTGCGTGACCATCGCGCGGGCGGTGGCCGTGGCCTTCTCGATGTCGTTCGCCGCGCCCGTGGTCGGGTCGTGGAAGACGAGCTCCTCGGCCGCGCGGCCGCCCAGCATGTAGGCCAGCTGGTCCAGCATTTCGTTGCGCGTGGTCGAGTACTTGTCCTCGTCCGGGAGCACCATCGTGTAGCCGAGGGCACGGCCTCTCGACAAGATCGTGATCTTGTGGACCGGGTCGGAGTTCGGGGAGGCCGCCGCGACCAGGGCGTGTCCGCCCTCGTGGTACGCGGTGATCTTCTTCTCCTTGTCCGACATGATCCGGGTCCGCTTCTGCGGGCCCGCCACGACGCGGTCGATCGCCTCGTCCAGCATGTGGTTGTCGATCAGCTTCTTGTCCGAGCGGGCCGTGAGCAGCGCGGCCTCGTTGAGGACGTTGCTCAGGTCCGCGCCGGTGAAGCCCGGCGTGCGGCGGGCGACCGCCGACAGGTCGACGTCCGGGGCGACCGGCTTGCCCTTCTGGTGGACCTTGAGGATCTCCAGACGGCCCTGCATGTCCGGGCGGTCGACCGCGATCTGGCGGTCGAAGCGGCCGGGGCGCAGGAGGGCCGGGTCGAGGATGTCGGGCCGGTTCGTCGCGGCGATGAGGATTACGCCGCCCTTGACGTCGAAGCCGTCCATCTCGACGAGCAGCTGGTTCAGGGTCTGCTCGCGCTCGTCGTGACCGCCGCCGAGGCCGGCGCCGCGGTGGCGGCCGACCGCGTCGATCTCGTCGACGAAGACGATCGCCGGGGCGTTCGCCTTGGCCTGCTCGAACAGGTCACGGACTCGGGAGGCACCGACACCGACGAACATCTCGACGAAGTCGGAACCGGAGATCGAGTAGAAGGGGACGCCCGCCTCGCCGGCGACGGCGCGCGCGAGGAGCGTCTTACCGGTACCGGGAGGCCCGTAGAGCAGCACGCCCTTGGGGATCTTGGCGCCCACGGCCTGGAACTTCGCCGGTTCCTGGAGGAACTCCTTGATCTCCTGGAGCTCCTCGACGGCCTCGTCCGAGCCGGCGACGTCCGAGAACGTCGTCTTCGGGGTGTCCTTGGTGATGAGCTTCGCCTTGGACTTGCCGAAGTTCATGACCCGGGAGCCGCCACCCTGCATCTGATTCATCAGGAACAGGAAGACGACCACGATGAGGACGAAGGGAAGCAGGGAGAGCAGGATGCCGACGAACGGGTTCTGCTTGGACGGCGAGACCGTGTAGCCGTCCGGGATCTGCTTGTCCTGGTACTTGTTCTGCAGCGTGCTGGCGATGGTCACGCCCTGATCGCCGATGTAGCTCGCCTGGATCTTGGTGGCGCCCTCGACCTTTTCGCCGTCCTTGAGCTGGACCTTGATGATCTGCTCGTCGCCGGTGGTCAGTTTGGCCGACTCGACCTTGTTGTCATTGATCGCCTGGACGACCTGGCCGGTGTCCACCGTCTTGTAGCCGCCGGACGAGCCGACGACCTGCATCAACACGACCACGGCAAGGACGGCCAGCACGATCCACATGACCGGCCCACGGAAGTATCGCTTCACGTCCATCCATACGGAGCGGTGCCGCCCCGTCCCTCCTGCCATAGTGAGTTTGATAAGACAGTTCTTCTGACGGTACCCCAGCTTTGACGACCGTAGCCGCACGGGACGGCTGGCAAGCCCGTCTGCATGCTCCAACGGCGCGAGGCCCGCTGGGGTTCCCGATCTTCGTACGGCGCTTGGGCCCTTCGGGTCCGGTACCCCGGACCGTCGGACTCAGCCGCCGTAGACGTGGGGCGCGAGCGTACCGACGAACGGGAGGTTGCGGTACTTCTCGGCGTAGTCGAGGCCGTAGCCGACGACGAACTCGTTGGGGATGTCGAAGCCGACCCACTCCACGTCGATGGCGACCTTCGCGGCCTCGGGCTTGCGCAGCAGGGTGCACACCTTGAGGGAGGCGGGCTCGCGCGAGCCGAGGTTGGAGATCAGCCAGGACAGGGTCAGGCCGGAGTCGATGATGTCCTCGACGATCAGGACGTGCCTGCCCTTGATGTCGGTGTCGAGGTCCTTGAGGATCCGCACGACACCGGAGGACTGGGTGCCCGCGCCGTACGACGACACGGCCATCCAGTCCATGGTGACGGGGGTGGACAGCGCCCGGGCGAGGTCGGCCATGACCATCACCGCGCCCTTGAGGACGCCGACGATGAGCAGGTCCTTGCCCGCGTACTCCGCGTCGATCTTCGCGGCCAGCTCGGCCAGCTTCGCGTCGATCTCTTCCTTGGTGATGAGCACCTGCTGGAGCTCGGCACCCATGTCTTTCGCGTCCACCCGCATCACTTTCGGTCGTCCCACCGGCTGGTCCGTGCCGCTCTCACGACCCGATCGAGGGCCGGTGGGAGGGTCCGGTTTCAGCCTTGCCGAATCACCAGTCTGCCACCCTGGCGCTGGGCGACGACTTTGCCCGGGAGATTGATGGCCTTCTGGCCGCGCCAGCCGGTGATCAGGCGGTCGACTTCCTCGATGTGGCGGGCGAACAGCGCACCGGCGGGCGCCCCGGCCTCGATGGCGGCGCGGCGCAGGATCCGACGGCGTACGGCGGGCGGCAGGGCGTACAGCTTGGCGCACTCCAGGAGGCCTGCCGAGTCGCGTACGGCGGCCTCGGCCTGGCCGGCCCAGGCGTCGAGGGCGTCGGCGTCGTCGCGGGAGAGCTGGGCGGTGCGGGCGAGGGCCTCCACGACCCCCTTGCCGAGCGCCTTCTCCAGCGCCGGCAGGCCTTCCTGGCGCAGGCGCGACCGCGTGTAGGCGGGATCGGAGTTGTGGGGGTCGTCCCAGACCGGGAGGGACTGGACCATGCAGGCCTTGCGGGCGGTCTGCCGGTCGAGCTGGAGGAAGGGGCGACGGTAACGGCCGCCGGCCCCCGAGACCGCGGCCATTCCAGACAGGGAGCGGATGCCGGAGCCGCGGGCGAGGCCGAGCAGCACGGTTTCGGCCTGGTCGTCGCGGGTGTGGCCGAGCAGGACGGCGACGGCGCCGTGGCGGACGGCCGCGGCGTCGAGGGCGGCGTAGCGGGCGTCACGGGCGGCGGCCTCGGGTCCGCCTTGGCGGCCGACGGTCACGGCGATGGACTCGACCGGGTCCAGGCCGAGTTCGCGCATGCGCAGGACGACTTCCTCGGCGCGCAGGTCGGAGCCGGGCTGCAGACCGTGGTCGACGGTGATGGCGCCGGCGCGGATGCCGAGTTTGGGGGCTTCGAAGGCGAGCGCGGAGGCGAGGGCCATGGAGTCGGCGCCGCCGGAGCATGCCACGAGCACGAGCGGGGAGGGGGGTCGCTCGTGCGGGGCGGTGCTCGGGGGCTCCTGCGGGGTCTGGCCGGGGAGTTCGTACGACGGCTCGCGCGCCGTGTCGTACGGGGCGGGCATGACGCCGGTCGAGGTCACGGACGGCGCCATGGGCAGCGCCATGTGCGGGATCTCGTACGAGGTCGCGCGCACGGTGGCGGGCGCGGGGGCCTCGGTGGGGTGACTGTGTTCGTTGAGGATGTCGTGGAGGACGCGGCGGACCGCCAGGCGTATCGCCGCGACCGCAGGATGGGGACCCATTGTCCGGTTCCCTTCATGAAATTGTCGGGGGGTGAGCCCGAGGTCGGTCACTCAGAGTGTGTAGATGGTGACAGAACCGGGCCGTTCCCCGAGCATTGCACGCCTACCCATCGCTCACGGTCCCTCGGACGGGTGATTGAAGGGGCGTTCGCCTGCCGTCGGCCGGATTTCGGTTCACGACGTTCGTATGAGATGCACGCCTCGGCGCCTGATTCACGACTCCGCCTTGCGGTGCACCCGCGCGATCCAATCCGCCGGTTTGGCGATCTCCGCCTTGGTCGGGAGGGTGTTCGGGGAGGTCCACACGCGGTTGAAGCCGTCCATGCCGACCTGGTCCACGACCGCCCGTACGAAGCGTTCGCCGTCGCGGTACTGCCTGAGTTTGGCGTCCAGACCCAGCAGCTTGCGCAGGGCCATGTCGAGCCTCGACGCTCCCTTGGCTCGCCGCTGCTGGAACTTCTCGCGGATCTCGGCGACGGTCGGGACGACCTGGGGGCCGACCCCGTCCATCACGAAGTCGGCGTGGCCCTCCAGGAGGGACATCACGGCGGTGAGGCGGCCGAGGATCTCCCGCTGGGCCGGGGTCTGTACCAATTCGACGAAGGACCGTCCGCCGTCGTCCTCCTCGGCCTCGGGCCGGCCGCCTGCGAGCGACTGCGCGGCCTCTCGGATGCGCTCCAGGACGGTCATGGGGTCGACGTCCGTCTCCCCCAAGAACGACTGGATTTCGCCCTCCAGGTGGTCCCGCAGCCAGGGCACGGCGGTGAACTGCGTGCGGTGCGTCTCCTCGTGCAGGGTCACCCACAGGCGGAAGTCGTGGGGCTGTACGTCGAGTTCGCGCTCGACGTGCACGATGTTCGGGGCGACGAGCAGGAGTCGGCCGCCGCCGTTCTGGCCCGCCGGGAGTTCGCGGGTGGCGGGGGCGAAGGTCTCGTACTGGCCGAGGACGCGGGAGGCCAGGAAGGACAGCAGCATTCCGAGTTCGACGCCGGTGACCTTGCCGCCGACCGCGCCGAGGACCGCGCCACCGGTGCTGCCGCTGCGGCGCTCCTGCATCTTTTCGAGCAGGGGCTTGAGGATCTCGCGGAACCCGGCGACGTTCGCCCGCACCCAGCCGGGGCGGTCCACGACGAGGACGGGGGTGTCGTGGGTGTCCTCCGTGCCCATACGAGTGAAGCCCCGGACGTGTTCCTCCGAGGCCTTGGCATGTCGGCGCAGCTCGGCGACGACGGCCCGGGCCTCGTCGCGGCTCACCTCGGGGCCCGGCCGTACGAGCCGGGTCGCGGTCGCCACCGCGAGATTCCAGTCGACCATCTCGGCACCACCGATGCTCGTCATGTGTCAACCGTACGTGAGCGTTCCCACTTGGGGCAGGCCGTGGGGGTTGGCGGGGCCGCGGTGCTTTTGGGACGTGCTCGGCGTTGTGGGGGCGTACTTGGGTCGGCAGGGGCCGGCGCGTGTTCGGGCGGCACCCGGCGTTGCAGGCCGTGCCCACCCGTTCCGCCCCAGCGGAACGACTGCCCACGGCGGGGGAGGGAGCCGCTGCCGGGGCGAAGCCGGGACGGGACGTGAGGACAGCGGGGCGATAGCAGCTCAGCGGGGCAGGGCGGTATCCCGGCGGGACGGGCCCTTGGCCAGGCGGGGCGGGGCGTCAGCCGCAGCCGCATGCCGACAGGGCCGTTGCCGTTCTGTCCAGGGCCGACTGGGCCGCCGTCGGGTCCGTCGTGTCGGTTGCCAGGAAGGCGAAGGCCAGGAGGCGGCCGTCCTGGTCGACCACCGTGCCGGCCAGGGCGTTCACGCCGGTCAGGGTGCCTGTCTTGGCCCGGACGACGCCTGCCGCGCCGTCCGTGTAGCGGCTGGTCAGGGTGCCGGTGAAGCCTGCCACCGGGAGTCCGGTCAGGGTCGCGCGCAGTTGCGGGCGGGTCGGGTCGGCTGCCTTGGCGAGGAGGGACGTAAGAAGGTCCGCGGTGAGTCTGTCGTCGCGGTTGAGGCCGCTGCCGTCCTTGAAGGCGGCGCCGGAGACCGGGAGTCCGAGTTTCTTCAGCCGCGCCCGGATCGCCTCGCCCGCGCCGTCGAAGTCCGCGCGCTGTCCGCTCGCCACGGCCGTCTGGCGGGCCAGGGCCTCGGCGATGTCGTTGTCGCTGTTGGTGAGCATGCGCTCGACCAGCGTGGAGAGCGGGGGCGAGGAGACCTCGGCGAGGGGCTGGGCCCGGTTCGTCGCCTTGGACGGGCCGGGGGACGTCGTCTTGATGCCGTGGTCCGCGAGGAAGGTCGCGAACCGGGCCGCGGCGTCCTTCGCCGGGTCCGTCACCCGGGGTGCCGGGCCGCTGGTGGAGTCGTCCGTGCGGGCCTCGTCGGCCATGAGGGCGCTGACCGGGGCGAGGTTGTCGTTCACCCCGATGGGGTGCAGTTCGGGACCGGCGTAAAGGGTCTTGTCGTACGAGAGGGTGACCTGGCGCACGTTCCGCTTCTTCAGCGCCGCCGCCGTCTCGTCGGCCAGCTCGCGCAGGCTCGCCCAGCCGTCGGCCTCCTTGCGGGCCGTCAGCGTGGGGTCGCCGCCGCCGACCAGGACCAGTTCCTTCGTGTCGAGTTCGAGGGCGGCGCGGGTGGTGAGGCGGTGGTCGGGGCCCAGCGCGGCGAGTGCGGCCGCGGCGGTGGCGATCTTCGTCGTGGAGGCGGGGATGAGGGGCTCGGCGGCTCCGTCGCCGTAGAGGCGCTTGCCGGTGGCCACGTCCACGATCGCCGCCGTCCTGCGGGTGCCGAGCTCCGGGACGTCCAGGAGCGGGCCCAGGAGGGCGGCGAGCGCCTTGCCGTTCGGGGCCGACTTCACGCCGCCGCCCAGGCCGGTGAGGACGGAGGCCGCGCTGGGGGCGGGGCGGGGCGCGTCGCCGGCCGTATCCGCGGAATCGGACGTATCGGCATTACGGCCGTGATCTGTGCCACCCGTGCGCTCCTGGGCGGCCGCCCAGTCCCGCTCGGCCGTACGCTGACCGGTGGAGTCCCAGGGGCCGGCGGAGGTCACCACTCCGGCGGCCAGTGCCAGTCCGGCGGTGGCGGCGCCCGCGGTGTACTGCCAGGTCTTCGGCTTGTATGTCCGCGCGGCCTGCGGGGAGACGGCTCGCGCGAGCCGTACGACCCGTGGTTTCGCGGCCGTCGCGGCGCGTGCGAGACGGGGGCCCACGGCGTCCGCGGCCCGTGCCAGACGCGGTCGTACGGCGCTCGCGACCCGCGTCACATGCGGTCTCGCGGCTCGCCACGGCCTCAGCTCTGGCACTACCACCAGCCCCTTTCGCGATCACACACCTGCGTGAGGGACACTTAACCACCAGAACTATGTGCTGATCATGGAGGAGCCACCGGTGGAGTTCGACGTCACGATCGAGATTCCGAAGGGTTCGCGGAACAAGTACGAGGTGGACCACGAGACCGGTCGGATCCGCCTGGACCGTCGACTCTTCACCTCGACCGCCTACCCGACCGACTACGGCTTCGTCGAGAACACCCTCGGCGAGGACGGCGACCCGCTGGACGCGCTGGTCATCCTGGACGAGCCGACCTTCCCGGGCTGCCTCATCAAGTGCCGCGCGATCGGCATGTTCCGGATGACGGACGAGGCCGGCGGCGACGACAAGCTGCTGTGCGTGCCGGCGACGGACCCGCGTGTGGAGCACCTGCGTGACATCCACCACGTCTCGGAGTTCGACCGCCTGGAGATCCAGCACTTCTTCGAGGTCTACAAGGACCTGGAGCCCGGCAAGTCCGTCGAGGGCGCCGACTGGGTGGGCCGCACCGAGGCCGAGGCCGAGATCGAGCGGTCCTACAAGCGCTTCAAGGACCAGGGCGGCCACTGAGCCACCGGTCTGAGGCACCAGCTGCTTCCAGCCATGTGAACGGGCTGCACGCGTGCGCGTGCAGCCCGTTCGCGTGTCTGTGCGCATACTGAGTGCGGCAGGAGGTGTCGTACAGGGAGTGCTACGCACGTGACGGACGCGGAGGACCACAAGCCGCAGTCGGACGAGGCAAGGATGGCCTTCACGCCGCCCGTCGGCGTCGAGGTCGGGGACAACGAGTCGGAGACCACGTCCGAGTTCGCCCTCCCCAAGGGGCTGGGTGTACCGCAGCCGCCGGTCCAGGAACCCGAGGGCTCGGCGTTCCGGGCGCCGAGCGGCTACAGCGTCGAGGACGCCTCACCCGCGTTCACCCCCGCGACCGGCATACCGAAGATCAGCCTGACCAAGGACCTGCCCTGGCAGGACCGGATGCGGACGATGCTGCGCATGCCGGTGGCCGAGCGGCCCGCTCCGGAGCGGATGCCGAAGGCGGAGGAGGAGGGTCCGGCAGTCCCGCGCGTGCTCGACCTGACCCTGCGTATCGGCGAGCTGCTGCTGGCGGGCGGTGAGGGCGCGGAGGACGTCGAGGCGGCGATGTTCGCGGTCTGCCGGTCCTACGGCCTGGACCGCTGCGAGCCGAACGTCACCTTCACCCTGCTGTCGATCTCGTACCAGCCGTCACTGGTGGACGACCCGGTGTCGGCGTCGCGCACGGTGCGGCGGCGCGGCACCGACTACACGCGCCTGGCCGCCGTGTACCAGCTCGTCGACGACCTCAGCGATCCGGAGAGCCACATCTCCCTGGAGGAGTCCTACGGGCGGCTCGCGGAGATCCGCCGCAACCGGCACCCGTACCCGACCTGGGTGCTGACCGGGGCGAGCGGGCTGCTCGCGGGCGCGGCCTCCGTGCTGGTCGGCGGTGACGTGATCGTCTTCATCGCGGCGATGCTGGGCGCAATGCTCGGCGACCGGCTGGCGTGGCTGTGCGCGGGGCGCGGGCTGCCGGAGTTCTACCAGTTCGCGGTGGCCGCGATGCCGCCGGCCGCGATCGGGGTCGCGCTGACGCTCGCGCACGTCGACGTGAACGGGTCCGCGGTCATCACCGGTGGGCTGTTCGCGCTGCTGCCCGGGCGGGCGCTGGTGGCGGGCGTGCAGGACGGGCTGACCGGCTTCTACATCACCGCGGCCGCGCGCCTGCTGGAGGTCATGTACTTCTTCGTCGGCATCGTCGTCGGGGTGCTGGTGATCCTGTACCTCGGGGTGAACCTGGGCGCCGGCCCCGACCCCGACACGCTGCTGAACGTCTCCGAGCGGCCGTACTGGCAGATCGCCGCGTCGATGCTGCTGTCGCTGACCTTCGCGGTGCTGCTTCAGCAGGAACGGTCCACCGTGCTCGCCGTGACCCTCAACGGGGGTGTCGCGTGGGTGGTGTACGGCGCGCTGCACTACGCCGGCGACCTGTCGCCTGTTGCCTCCACGGCTGTCGCCGCGGGGTTGGTGGGGTTGTTCGGGCAGCTGATGGCCCGGTATCGGTTCGCGTCGGCGTTGCCGTACACGACGGCGGCGATCGGGCCCCTGTTGCCGGGGTCGGCCACGTATTTCGGGCTGTTGTCGATCGCGCAGAACAAGGTGGACGCGGGGCTTGTTTCGCTGGCCACGGCTGCTTCTTTGGCCATGGCCATCGCTATCGGGGTGAACCTCGGGTCCGAGATCTCTCGGTTGTTCTTGCGGATCGGGTCGCCCGAGAAGCGGCGGGCCGCCAAGCGGACGCGGGGATTCTGACGCCGGGTGCCTACGGGCTCGGTTCGTCCGGACAGACCGCGGCTGCGGGTCGTGTGTGGCTTGTCGCGCCCACGCGGCGGAGCCGCATATCCGATACGGCCCCGCGCCCCTGGAGGGCGTGTCAGTACCCCTGGTTCGGCGGGTACTGCTGGTTCTGCTGGCCGTAGCCCTGGGGGTACTGCGGGGCGTACGGCTGCTGCTGGGGCTGCTGGTCGTAGTACTGCTGGTCGTAGCCGTACTGCTGTCCGCCCTGGTTGCCGTACTGCTGCTGGCCCTGGTTGCCGTACTGCTGGTGGCCCTGGCTGCCGTAGTGCTGCTGAGGCTGGGGCTGGTCGTCGGACGGGATGCGGCGGAGCTGGGTCGTCGCGTCGTCCATCACCATGTGCTGCTGCTGGGCGGGGGCCGGGGTCTCCGCCGCCGCGCGCTTGTTCTTGGCGCGCTCTCGCAGGTACTCGATGATGATCGGGACCACGGAGACGAAGACGATCAGGACGAGGATCGCCTCGACGTTCTTGTTGATGAACTCGATCTGGCCGAGCCAGTAGCCCGCGAGGGTGACGCCGGTGCCCCAGGCGATGCCGCCGATGACGTTGTACGTGAAGAACGTGCGGTACTGCATGCGGCCGGCGCCCGCCACGATGGGGGCGAAGGTGCGCACGATCGGGACGAAGCGGGCGAGGACGATCGCCTTGGGGCCGTACTTCTCCATGAACTCGTGCGCCTTCTCCAGGTTCTCCTGTTTGAAGAGCTTGGAGTTGGGGCGGTTGAAGAGCTTCGGGCCGAGGAACTTGCCGATCATGTAGCCGACCTGGTCACCGATGACGGCGGCCAGGACGATGAGCGTGCAGACCAGCCACAGGGGCTGGCTGATGTACTGGCCCTGGGCCACGAAGAGGCCCGCCGTGAACAGCAGCGAGTCACCCGGCAGGAACGCGAAGAGGCCGGACTCGGCGAAGACGATCAGCAGGATGCCGGGGAGGCTGAAGGTCTCGATCAGATAGTTCGGGTCGAGCCACTCGGGGCCGAGCGCAAGCGTGGTCACGGGATTGTGGCTCCTGCTGGATGGGGGCGGGCGGGCTGAGGCTGGCTGCTCAAATTATCAACGCTGCACCGGCCGCCCAGGTTCCATGGACCCCCTCAGGATGCACTGTGCCCCTGCTGGGTCAAAGCTGTGATTCATGGGCATCGAAGAGTACGGCGGCGGTCAGGGGCCCCAACCCGACGTTCTGGTGGTGACCACCAATGACGTTCCCGGCCACCGGGTCACAGAGGTTCTCGGCGAGGTCTTCGGGTTGACGGTGCGCTCGCGCCACCTCGGCAGTCAGATCGGCGCCGGGCTGAAGTCGCTGGTCGGCGGCGAGCTGAGGGGGCTCACCAAGACGCTGGTGGAGACCCGCAACCAGGCCATGGAGCGGCTCGTAGAGCAGGCACGCGCGCGTGGCGCGAATGCCGTGCTGGCGTTCCGGTTCGACGTCACCGAGGCGGCCGACGTGGGCACCGAGGTGTGCGCCTACGGGACCGCGGTGGTCCTGGCCCGGGAGTGACCCCGTACGAGGTCGCTCCCGGGCCAGGCATCACGAGGTGTGGCGGGCGGCGTTGGCGAGGATCGCGTCCTTCAGGTAGGCCGCCAGGCCGGGCTTCGCCTTGTCGATGTTGCGCGTGAACCGCTCGTCGGCGACGTACATCTCGCCGAGACAGGTGTGCATCTCGTACCCGCAGTCGTAGTGGTTGCGGGCGATTCCCTGGCGGTGCTCCTCGGCGGCGTCCATGGCCGCCTCGGAGTCCGCCGGCTCACCGGCCTCCATCAGCGCGACGAAACGCTGGGTGAGCTCCTCGGCCTCGCGCTGGATCCGCAGCCAGTCCTCCTTGGTGTAGGAGGCGGCGCGCTGCTGGGACTGCCGGTAGGCGTCGGTGTTGCCCCAGCGCTCCTGCACCTCCTCCTCGTACTCGTCCGGGTCGAAGTCCCCGAACACCTCGAACTTCTCCTCCGGCGTCAGATTGATCCCCATCTTGCGTGCCTCCATGGCGTGCTCCACGGCCGCCGCCATCTTCCGCAGCTTCTCGATCCGGGCGGTCAGCAGCTCGTGCTGCCGGCGCAGGTGCGCGCGCGGGTCCACGTCCGGGTCGTCGAGCAGGGCGGCGACCTCCTCGAGCGGGAAGCCGAGCTCGCGGTAGAACAGGATCTGCTGCAGCCTGTCGAGGTCGGCGTCGCTGTAGCGCCGGTGGCCCGCGTGGCTGCGCTCGCTGGGTACGAGCAGGCCGATGTCGTCGTAGTGGTGCAGGGTGCGCACCGTCACTCCGGCGAAGCCGGCGACCTGTCCCACGGAGTAGCTCACTTCCGCTCCCTTCTCGGTACGCACTCCACAGTGAGTCCTCACGCGACGTGAGGTGCAAGCCCGTTTTCCCCTCGGGGAGCCGTGCCCGTCGGCCGCTAACGGCTCAGGCGGGCGAACCGCCGTACCGCCAACGGGAAGAACACTGCCAGGAGCACCAACGGCCATACGATCGCCGCCGCCGCATGGTCCGTGCCCGTACCGCCGAACAGGTCCCGTACGGCGGTCGCCGTGTGCGACATCGGGTTCCACTCGACGACCGTGCCCAGCCAGCCGGGCATGGTGTCGGGCAGGGCGAGGGCGTTGGACAGGAAGCCGATCGGCCAGACCAGGATCTGCACCGCCTGCACCATTTCCGGCTTGCCGGCCACCAGTGCCAGGTGGATGCCGATCCACAGCATGGCGAAGCGGAAGAGCAGGAGCAGTCCCACGGCGCCCAGGAAGGCCCCCGCGCCGCCGTCCGCGCGCCAGCCGAGCGCGTGTCCGACGCCCATGAGGACGCACAGGGTCAGCGCCGACTGGAGCATGTCAGCCACCGAACGGCCCACCAGCACCGCGCCGTTGGCCATCGGCATGGACCGGAAGCGGTCGATCACGCCCTTGTTGAGGTCCTGGGTGACCGCGATCATCGTGCCCTCCAGGCCGAAGGCCATGGTGAGCGCGAGCATGCCGGGGAGGACGTAGTCGATGTAGGAACCCTGGACGCCCCGGCCGCCGCCGATGAGGTAGCCGAACATCAGCAGCAGCATCACGGGGAAGGCCAGGTTGACCACGACCTGCACGGGTTGCCGCGCCCAGTGGGCGAGTTCGCGGCGGGTCATGGTCCAGGAGTCGGTCAGTGCGTACGCGGTCACACGGCCTCCTTCACACGTCGGCGGTCCCCGGTGAGGTGCAGGAACACCTCGTCCAGCGTCGGCCGCCGCAGCGCGACGTCCTCCGCCTCGATTCCGGCCTCCTCCAGTGCCCGTACGACGCCGGAGAGCGCCGTCATCCGGTCGGTGACCGGGGCGCTGAGCAGGCGGCGGTCGGGGTCGACGGAGATGTCGGCCTTCGGTACGGGCAACAGGGCCACGGCGGCGCCCAGCTGACCGGCGTCGCGCAGGACGACGTCGATGCGGTCGCCGCCGGTCAGCGCCTTGAGTTCGTCCGCCGTGCCGTCGGCGACCACGCGGCCGGCGTCGACGACCGAGATGCGGTCGGCGAGCTGGTCGGCCTCTTCCAGGTACTGGGTGGTGAGCAGGACCGTCGTACCGCCGCCGACCAGGGAGCGGACCGCGGACCAGACCTCGGTGCGGCCGCGCGGGTCGAGGCCGGTGGTGGGTTCGTCCAGGAAGAGCACCTCCGGGTCGGTGATGAGCGAGGCCGCCAGGTCCAGTCGCCGGCGCATGCCGCCGCTGTACTGCTTCACCGGCTTGCGGCCGGTGTCGGCGAGCCCGAAGCGGTCCAGGAGCTCACCGGCGCGCACGCGCGCGTGGCGGGCGCCCAGGTGGTAGAGGCGGCCGAACATCTCCAGGTTCTGGTGGCCGCCCAACTCCTCGTCCAGGGCGGCGTGCTGGCCGAGCAGGCCGATACGGAGGCGTACCTCGTACGCCTGCCGCACCACGTCGTGCCCGGCCACCTCGACGCGGCCGCTGTCCGGCCGCAGGAGGGTGGACAGGATCCGGACCAGGGTCGTCTTGCCCGCGCCGTTCGGCCCGAGCACTCCGTGCACCGTGCCGCGCGCGACCGTGAGGTCGAGCCCGTCCAGTGCGTTCTTGCCGGCTTTGCCGCCGTACTTCTTGCGTGCCTTTTCGACGGTGATCGCCGTGTCGGCCACTGAGACCCCCTCGCTAGTCAAACTTGACTACCAGCTCGAAGCTAGTGCCCGGAGATAGGCATAGTCAAACTTGATTAGTGGCGGTCCTCCGGATGCCGCTCCCCCGTCGCGTACGGGTTCTCCTGGTCCTCGGCGAGGATGCCGACGAACGGATCGCCCTCCCCCGAGAAGGTGTAGGCGCCGCCCCGGATGCGTTCGATGAGGCCGCGGGTCCACTCGGCGCCGGTGTCGGCGGAGTGGACCCAGAAGTTCATGATCTCGCCGATGTGCCCGAGCTGGCCGGGGCCGTCCTCGGGCGTGTAGTACTCGGTGACGGCCTTGCGCCACTCCTCGATGCTGCGCACCCGCTCCTCGAGGAGGGCGAGGACCTCCTCGCGGTCCAGGTCGACCATGAAACCGAGCGCGGCGGTGAGTACGTCCGGTCGCTGGTCGTAGGCCGTGAGGTACTGGCGCACCAGCCCGAGGTACTCCTCGGTGCCCTTCTCGGTGATCTCGTACTCCGTGCGCGGCGGCCCGCCGGCCGTGGACGGCGCGATCTCGTGGGCGTGCAGCAGTCCCTGCTTCGCCATCTGCTTCAGGGCGTGGTAGATCGAGCCGGGCTTGGCGTTGGACCACTCGTGCGCGCCCCAGTACTCCAGGTCGTTGCGCACCTGGTAGCCATGGGCCCGCCCGTGCTGACGGACGGCGCCGAGCACGAGGAGACGGATCGCTGACATGCGGTCCAGATTAGGGCGGGGGCGGGTGGGGGCGGAGATCAGCCCCAGGAAGCGCCCTGCTCTCGACCACCGGTTCGAGGCGGTGGCGCCGTCCAGGGACGCGCGGCCGGTTCCCAGAGGACCCGCCAGGTCACTCGCCCCTCCCGGCCGCCCGGAGCAGTGCTCGGCGCGCCGGGGCATGCGGGACGGACAGCTCGGTTCGGCCGTGTGCGCGGTCACGCTCCAGGCGGGCCAAGGCCAGGGCGTCTTGGAGGTTCTCCAGCTCGGCCAGGCAGACGAGAACGGCAACCGGGACACCGCGGTCCGTCAGCGTGATGCGCTCGTGCCGGGCCGCTCGGCGGACGAGTTCGCCGAGCTTGTGCTGTGCCTCGGCGACGGGACAGGTAGCAGGCATGCACCCGGTGAACACCTGGATGCATGCCTGCCGGGGCATATGGAAGCCGACCGGCTCAGAAGGGGAACCCGCTCCGCCCGTGCTGCACCGAGATCCACTTGATCGTCGTGAACGCGTCCAGCATCGTCTCGCCGTTCAGGCGGCCGAGACCGGAGTGCTTCTCGCCGCCGAAGGGGACGATCGGCTCGTCGTGGACGGTGCCGTCGTTCACGTGGAACATGCCGGTGTCGATCCGCTTGGCGAAGGCGACGCCCCGCTCGACGTTGCCGGTGTGGACGGCGCCGCTCAGGCCGTACGGGGTGTCGTTGACGAGGCGTACGGCCTCCTCCTCGCCGTCGAACGGGATGAGGAAGGCGACCGGGCCGAAGACCTCCTGCCGGAGGAGGGCCGAGTCGGCGGGGACGTTCGTGAGGACGGAGGGCTCGACCAGGTTGTCCGTCGTCGTGCCGTGCACCAGGGCCGTCGCGCCCTCGGCGATCGCCTGCTCGACGGTGGCGGAAATCGCCTCGGCCTGCGAGGAGTTGATGACGGGGCCGATGACGGTCTCGGGGTCGCGCGGGTCGCCGGCCTTGAGGGTCTTCACCTTGGCGACGAACTTCTCGGTGAACTCGTCCGCGACCGAGCGGTCCACGAGGACCCGGTTGGCGGCCATGCAGACCTGGCCCTGGTGGACGTACCGGCTGAAGACCGCCGCGTCGACCGCGTAGTCGATGTCGGCGTCGTCGAGGACCACCAGCGCGCTGTTGCCGCCGAGTTCGAGGACCGAGCGCTTGAAGAGCGAGGCGCAGACGGTGGCGACGTGGCGGCCGACCTTGTCGGAGCCGGTGAAGGAGATGACCTTCGGGGTCGGGTGCTCGATGAAGGCGTCGCCGATCTCCGCGATGTCCGTGATGACGACGTTGAGGAGGCCGGCGGGCAGGCCCGCGTCCTCGAAGATCTTCGCGACCAGGGAGCCGCCGCAGATCGGGGTGTTCTGGTGCGGCTTGAGGACCACGCCGTTGCCGAGCGCGAGGGCCGGGGCGACCGACTTGATGGAGAGCAGGAAGGGGAAGTTGAAGGGGCTGATGACGCCCACGACGCCGACCGGAACGCGGTAGACGCGGTTCTCCTTGCCGTCCGTCGGCGACGGGATGATCTTGCCCTCGGGGCGCAGCGCCAGGTGGACCGCCTCGCGCAGGAACTCCTTGGCGAGGTGGAGTTCGAAGGCCGCCTTCAACCGGGTGCCGCCGAGCTCGGCGATGATCGCCTCGCTGAGCTCCTGCTCACGGTCCTCTATCAGGCGCAGCGCCTTCTCGAAGACGGCGCGACGGGCGTAGGGATTGGTCGCGGCCCACTGCTTCTGGGCGCGGGCGGCCGCCTGGTAGGCCTGATCCACCTCGTCGACCGTGGCTATGGTGATCGACGCCAGCTTCTCGCCGTCGTACGGGTTGAAGTCGATGATGTCCCAGGAGCCTGTGCCCGGGCGCCACTCACCGTCGATGTACTGCTGAGCCAGGTCGGTGAAGTAGGACGACATGTGATCCCTCAATCCCTAGCGGACACCCGATCGACTGATCACGGACGCCTGGATCGCCTCGATCGGGCTTGATCGGCCTTGATCGTCTTCACGGTCTGATCACACGTCATCGTACTTGTGTTTCAAGAGAGTTGAAGGAGTCCCCGGAGAAGATCCCGGCTCTCGTCCGGACCCGGGCTGTCCTGCTGAAGCTCCTTCAGCGCCCGCTCGTACTGGGCGACGTCCTCGTGCTTGTCGAGGTAGAGCGCACTGGTGAGCTGCTCCAGGTAGACGACGTCCGAGAGGTCGGACTCGGGGAAGCTGAGGATGGTGAAGGCGCCGGACTCGCCGGAGTGGCCGCCGAAGCTGAACGGCATGATCTGCAGGCGCACGTTCGGGTGTTCGGAGATCTCGATCAGGTGCTGGAGCTGGCCGCGCATGACCTCGCGGTCGCCGTAGGGGCGGCGCAGGGCGGCCTCGTCCAGGACGATGTGGAACTCGGGAGCGCTCTCGGCGACGAGGTACTTCTGCCGCTCCAGCCGCAGCGCCACGCGCTTTTCGATGTCGGACCTGCTCGCGCCCTTCATGCCGCGCTCGACGACCGCGCGGGCGTACGCCTCGGTCTGCAACAGGCCGTGCACGAACTGCACTTCGTACGCGCGGATGAGGCTGGCCGCGCCCTCCAGGCCGACGTAGGTGGGGAACCAGCTGGGCAGGACGTCCGAGTAGCTGTGCCACCAGCCCGCGACGTTGGCCTCGCGGGCCAGGGAGAGGAGCGAGGCACGCTCCTGTTCGTCCGAGATGCCGTACAGCGTCAACAGGTCTTCGACGTCCCGCGTCTTGAAGCTCACCCGGCCCAGCTCCATCCGGCTGATCTTCGACTCGGAGGCGCGGATCGAGTAACCCGCCGCCTCGCGCGTGATCCCGCGCGCTTCCCGCAGTCGCCTCAGTTGCGAGCCGAGCAGCATGCGCCGCACCACCGATCCGGGCTCTCCCGCGCTCACGTTCGCCAGCCTCCCCAACCGTCTTCAGGGCCCGCAGTCTGCCACTAAATCACTTCGAGCAGTACTCGTCCGATTACAGAGATGGAAAGAAGCCAATGATTCCTGTCAGGAAACGGTGAGCGGAAGACAAGGAGAGGGAGTGAAGTTGGCGGAAAAAATGGCCAACAAGCGGTACGGGAGCGTCCAATTCGGTCACGTGCACGTGCATCTGCCCTTGCATCTGCTCTGCGCATCGGAAACCATGGTCCCGCGCAACCGCTGCATCGCAACGACCGCGAACTCCCGGGAGTGCCTCGCATGGGGACGAATGGATCGACCATGCTCGAGCCGTTACGGCAGGGCCTTCCGCCGCTGGATCCCGCAGCCGTCTCCAACGCCGCCTCCTGTGCTCTGCCCGCCCGCTACGAAGCGGTGCGCGAGGCGCGGCAGTTCACGCGCCGCACCCTTGACCAGTGGGAACTGGGCCATCGCTTCGACGACGTGTGCCTCGTCGTCTCCGAGCTGGTGACCAACGCGCTGCGGCATGCGCTGCCGGCGGGTGCGCAGCGCATACCCGAGCAGGCGCCGCCCGTGCGGCTGCATCTGATGCGGTGGACCGAGCGGCTGGTGTGCGCGGTGCGTGATCCCAGCCACGACAGTCCGGTCGCGCGCGACTCCGACGACTTCTCGGCGGAGTCGGGGCGGGGGTTGTTCCTTGTCGACTCCTTCAGTGACAGCTGGGGGTGGCATCCGCTCGCGGGGGCGTTGAGCGGGAAGGTGGTCTGGGCGTTGTTCCGGCTGCCGACGGGGCCCGGCGCGGGGGCGGCGGGGGCTGGGGCTGGGGACTGAATGA
Source organism: Streptomyces sp. NPDC093591 (assembly GCF_044764885.1). Classification (NCBI taxonomy): domain Bacteria; kingdom Bacillati; phylum Actinomycetota; class Actinomycetes; order Kitasatosporales; family Streptomycetaceae; genus Streptomyces; species Streptomyces sp. NPDC093591. The sequence continues at coordinate 361,483 of NZ_JBIWIY010000009.1, read as the reverse complement.
ACCGCGGTGCTCGATTGCCGCGGTTCTACGCGCGTTACTGGGGCGCTTGGTGCTGATTGCCCCGAGTTGTGCCGCTGGTTGGGGCCGGGCGTGCCGGGTGGGCCTGCGTCAGCCCGCGACCAGGTGGTCGAACTCGCCGTCCTTGACGCCCAGGAGCATGGCCTCGATCTCGGCGCGGGTGTAGACGAGGGCCGGGCCGTCCGGGAAGCGCGAGTTGCGTACGGCCACGTCTCCGCCGGGCAGGCGGGCGAACTCCACGCAGGAGCCCTGTGAGTTGCTGTGCCTGCTCTTCTGCCAGGCCACCCCGTTCAGATCCGTGGCTGCCATGCCGTTGTACACGTCGTGGTCCACAGGTCGCTCCCCGGTGGTGCGGTGGCTGATGCCATTGATGCGAGAGGTGGTGCAGTGATTGCAGTGGTGGTGCAGTCGTCAACTGCTCCCGGATCATAGCTGTGTTTCACGTGCAGCTGCATGAGCAGATGCACGTGCACGCGGGGTGTTGCTGCGGTTACTCCTGTGACGTACGCGGCCCTGTTTTCGTTCCAGCGTCAGCTGAGTGGGGCGTGCGGGTCCTAATCCCCTCGCGTACTGGAACAGACGCGTTCCGCGGCCTTTCTGTTCCATGCCTGCGGCGGCCTGTTGCTGTGGGGTGGGGGTGCGCGTAGCGCGTGGGGGTGGGGTGTGGGTCGGGGCCGTGCCGGGGGGTGTCCGTCCTCGGTTCGGTGGTGGGCGTACTGCCAGGAGGTGCCGTTTCTTGACACCGGACTCTGCGGGCGGACACCCCCCGGCACGTCCCCTTCCCGCCGCGGGCGGCTGCGGGGTGGTGGGGGTGCGCGTCATGCCCCGAAAACTCGCAACGCCGGTCCGGGCATTCAGCCCGTCCGGCGTTTGAGGGGGAGGCCCCTTCAAGGTGAAGGGGGCTATTCAGTTGGGCGCGGGCCGGGGTCAGCGGCTCGCGTAGGGCAGGAGGGCCATTTCCCTTGCGTTCTTGATGGCCTTGGCCAGTTGCTTCTGCTGTTGGGCCGTGACTCGGGTGACTCGGCGGCTGCGGATCTTGCCTCGGTCGGAGATGAACTTTCGCAGGAGGTCGGTGTCCTTGTAGTCGATGTAGGTGATCTTGGCCTGGTCCAGGGGGTTGGGGCGGTTCTTGGCGGGCTTGCGCTCGGGCTTGCGGGGCATGGGGTCAGACCTCCAGGAGGGTGTCGAAGGCGGGCGGGAGTTGTTTCCAGGCGTCGCGGCCGGCGGCGTACTCGGCGTCGGTCAGGAGGCAGGACTCGAGGAGGTGCTCCAGGCCGTCGCGGTCCAGGGCGGGGGACGTGAAGACCAGGTGCTGGCAGCAGTCGCCGTGCTCGGGGTGCCAGTCCAGCGCGGCGGCGGCCCGGCGGACCGGCGGGACCATGTCCCAGGCCGCGTCGGGGAGCGAGGCGAGCCAGGGGCCCGCGCTCTCCACGCACAGGGCGCCGCCCGCCGCGTCCCAGTGGAGGAGGACGTCGGGTTTGTCGGCCAGCCAGAAGCGGCCCCGGCTGCGGGCGGCCGCGCAGGTGAGGTCTTCCAGTGCCTCGTACAGCCGCTCGGGGTGGAAGGGGCGGCGACGGTGCCAGACGAGGGTGGAGACTCCGTGCGCGTCCGCCTCGGCGGGGAGCAGGGCGCACGCCGGGTGCTGGGCGGCTGCGGCCGATTCGACGTCGAAGCCCGCCAGGGCCGCCTGGGAGAGAGGGGAGCCGTGGCGTGGACGCGGCACCGTCAGGTCGTCGCCGGTGTTGATCGGGACCTGGCGGGCCGTCGGGTGGAGTTGGGCGAGGAGTTCGCGGTCCTCCTCGTCCGCCTCCGGGGAATCGGTGACGGCCAGGACGGGGGCGTACTCCAGCTGGCGTGCGAAGGTGTCGGCGACCGTGCGCTGGTCGGTCGGTGCCGCCGCCAGGCCCCGCTCGGCCAGGTCGTCGCCGTTGCCCAGGTAGGGCAGGACCAGCGCCGGGTCGACCGCGGTGACCACGCCGGTGAGCGTCAGTCCGCCGGCCGTGACCACCTCGGCCATGGCCTTGGGTTCGACCGAGTCCCACAATTCGACGATCGCCATACGGGTGGCGCCGGCGTCCCGGAGCCGGATCAGCTCCGGGACCAGGTCCTCGCGCAGGGCGCAGCAGGCACAGTCGTTGACGAGGGGGGTCTCGCCGGCGGTCACGATTCCGGTGGCGTCGCGGATGGTGCGGACGACCGTGCCGGCGGTGGCCGTCGCCAGGTCGTGGTGGAGTACGACGCTGTCGGGGACGTCGGCGAGCAGCTGCGCCACGGCCGCCCTGCGGGCCTCGGTGTGCAGCCCGCCGACGATCACGACGGAGAGGTCGGGCAAGGCTCAGCCCTGCTTTCCGTACCGGCGCTCGAAGCGCTCCACGCGGCCGGCGGTGTCCAGGACGCGGGCCGTGCCGGTGTAGAAGGGGTGGCTGACGTTGGAGATCTCGACGTCGACGACCGGGTAGGTGTTGCCGTCCTCCCACTCGATCGTCTTTTCGGTGGGGACACCGGCGAGCGTCGAGCGGGTGAGGAAGGCGTGGTTCGCGGCTCGGTCGCGGAAGACGACGGGGCCGTAGGCGGGGTGGATTCCGTTGCGCATGGCGGTGGTCAGCGCTCCTCTCGGAAGTCGACGTGGCGGCCGGCGACCGGGTCGTACTTGCGCAGGGTCATGCGGTCCGGGTCGTTGCGGCGGTTCTTTCGGGTCACGTAGGTGTAGCCGGTGCCGGCGGTGGACCGGAGCTTGATGACCGGGCGTAGTTCGTTGCGTGCCATGCTGCTATCTTACTGAAAATGAATTCCATTAACAGCTGCGTCTGAGGAGAGGTTCGTCACCGTGTCCGCCCACTGCATGCTGACCGGCGCCCAGCCCGGTTTCGGCAACACCATTTCCCACTCCCATCGGCGGACCTCCCGCCGCTTCGACCCCAACATCCAGACCAAGCGCTACTGGCTGCCGAGCGAGGGCCGGCATGTGCGGCTGCGGCTGAGTGCCAAGGGGATCAAGACGGTCGACGTCATCGGTGTCGAGGCGGCCGTCGCCCGTATCCGCGCGCGGGGAGTGAAGGTCTGATGGCGAAGAAGAGCAAGATCGCGAAGAACGAGCGGCGGCAGGAGATCGTCGCGCGGTACGCCGAGCGGCGGGCCGAGCTGAAGGAGATCATCCGTCGGCCGTCGTCCACCGACGCCGAACGGCTGGCGGCACGGCAGGAGCTGAGCAGGCAGCCGCGGGACGCCAGCGCGACGCGGGTGCGCAACCGGGACCAGGTGGACGGGCGGCCGCGCGGGTACTTCCGTGCGTTCGGGCTGTCCCGGGTCTCGCTGCGGGAGCAGGCGCACGCGGGATATCTGCCGGGCGTGCGCAAGTCGTCCTGGTAGGCCGGGCGGGTCCGGGAGTTCCTGAAGATCGGCTACGACTGCCTGGTAACTTGCTGCGGTCGTCTCGGCCCGGTGGGCCGGCTCGGCCGTATGCCGACCGCTACAGCTTGGGAGCCTCCAGTGACCTCGGCGAATTTCTCGCGTGCGCGCACGATGTCGGGCCGGCGGATGCGGGTCGCGGCCGTGGCCGCCTCCCTGGCGGGTGCGCTCGCGCTGACCGCGTGCAGCGGCGACGGCGGCTCCGACGCCGAGGGCGACTCCGGTCCCAGCGCTTCCGCGTCCGCCAGTGCCGACACCGGCGGCGGGACCGGAGGGTCGGCGTCGGCATCCGGTGGCCTGGAGGGCAGCTGGCTGGCCACGACCGACGGCAAGGCGATCGCGCTGGTCGTCACCGGCACGGAGGCCGCGCTCTTCTCGACCGGCGGGACCGTGTGCAGCGGGACCGCCGGTGAGCAGGACGGGATGCGGATGATCCGCTTCAAGTGCCCCGACGGCAGCAAGGACCGGGCCGTCGGGATGGTCGACTCCGTCGGCAAGACGCGGCTGAAGGTGACCTGGCAGGGCGAGGGCGGTCTCGGCGCGGAGACCTACACCAGGGCGCAGGGCGGGAAGCTGCCTACGGGCCTGGCCACGGCCGGTCTGGGATCCTGATGTCCGATCAGTGAGCCCCGATCAGTTCGGTGATCGCCGTCCGATCACCGGCGTGACTCCAAGAGGACCCATGCGCGCCACTCCCCTCACCGTCGCCGCCCTCGCCGCGGCCCTCCTCCTGACCGCCTGCGACGACGGCGGGGGCGGGGACGACAGCAAGGACAGTGCGGCCAGTTCCGTCTGCGCCGACGAGGTGGCCGTGCAGTTCGGGCCCGCCAACGCCGCCCCCGCCGCCGGTGACACCGGCAACGTGCCGGTCACGATCACCAACCGCAGCGGCGCCGAGTGCACCCTGGACGGGCTGCCCGCCGTCGAGCTCTCCGCGGGCAACACCGTGACCGACGTCCCGACCGACAAGGCCGCGGGGGCGAAGAAGACGGTCCTCGCGAAGGAGGCGGTCACGTCCTTCACCCTCACCTACGTCCGGGGCGAGAAGGGCGGCAGCACGAGCCTCGCCGTGCGGCAGGTGAAGATCCATCTGCCCGGGTCCGCCGAGACGCACAGCTTCAAGTGGTCGTACGGCGATGTCGCGCTGAAGAGCGACGGGCAGGCGCCGGAAGCCTCGGTGAGCGGGTTCCAGCGGTCCGGGGACTGACGGGGTTCGGCGCGCGGGTTCAGTCGAGCGGTCGGCGGTGGGCCATCTGCGCCCGGTCGGCCGCCTCCGCGCCCTCCACCCAGCCCGCCTCGTCGCTGACGCCGCGCAGGCGGGTCGTGGTCGTCTCCGGGAACATGCGGTCCAGCCGGTCGGCGACCGCCACCTCGCGGGAGGCGAGGACCGGGAGCAGGTCGTCGCTCACCGGCGCCTCGGCGGCGGCCCGCAGCCGGGTTCCGACGCGGTGGGCGTAGGCCGCCAGGAACGACTGCCGGAAGGTCTTGGTCCGCTTGCGGCCGCCCGCGCGCTGGGCGGCCTCCGCCTTGGTCATCGCCGCCTGGGCCTGCACGAGGAGCGAGGTGTAGAGGAGTTCGACCACTTCCAGGTCGGCCTCGAAACCGACGACCGTGGAGAAGCCGAACGGTTCGTTCCACACGGCACGGCAGTGGTTGACGGTCGCCACCGCGTCCAGCAGGACGGCCTTCGCCTGCTCGTACGGCGGTTCCACACCGATCCGGCAGGCGCCGGGCGCGTCGTGCGACGGCGCCTGCGCGTCCAGCAGCGCCTCGTCGATGCTGTGCCGGGCCATCAGCTCCTGCGCCTTGGCGCTGAGCGCCTCCGCCTCCTGCGGGAAGCCGGTCGCCTCCGCCTTCGCCAGCAGCGCGCGGATGCGGGTGAGCATGCGGGACTCGGGCCTGGGGTGCCCGGGGCCCCTTGCGGGCTGCTCGGCCTGCTCTTCCAGGGGCTCCAGCGCGGGCAGGCGCAGCAGGAGGCGGTACAGCTCCAGGACGGCCGTCGCGTGCGAGAAGCGGTCGGTCCGGGGTGGGGCTTCGGTGGGCAGGTCGTCGAGCTGTGCCGTCCAGCGGGGGCCGCGGGGGCGGTCGTACGGCGTCTGGGAGCGGATCAGCGCCGAGAGCAGTCGTACGTGTACGTCGTCCAGGTCGCGGCGCACCAGCCGTACGACGTCGGCGGGCTGCCAGCCGCGCCGCCAGGCCGCGGCGACGAACTCGATGCCGCGCCGCGTGAGTTCGGCGTCCGTGGCGGGGTCCGCGGCGAGGAGGGAGGCGCCGGTGTCGAGGGCGGTGTCGGTGTCGGCGTAGAGGGCGTGCTCGAAGGCCCGGTCGACGGGGCCGGGCGTACCGCTCGAACTGTTCGTGCTGCTCACCCGGCGATGGTGCCACGGGGCGGGCGCGGCCCGGCTGGGGCGGCCGGCGAAATCCCGTTGAGGCGCGGGGTGGGCGACGCCTAGCTTCCGGCCCATGGACGAGATTCGCCCCGTACGTTTCGACCATCCCGACGCCGTGAAGCTCTCCGACCTCGTGCAGGCCGAGTACCTGCGGCGCTACGGCTACGACGACATGACCCCGCTGCACCCGGCCCACTTCGACCCGCCGGACGGCCTCTTCCTCATCGCGTACCGCGCCGACAAGCCCGTGGCCTGCGGCGGCTGGCGTGCCCAGGAGGCGGGCGACGAGGGGTACGCGGACGGGGACGCCGAGATCAAGCGGATGTTCGTGGTGCCCGAGGCGCGGGGGCGGGGGCTCGCCCGCGGCATTCTTCGGGCGCTGGAGGACAGTGCGCGGGACGCCGGGCGGGGCCGCATGGTGCTGGAGACGGGGACGCCGCTGCACGAGGCCATGGGGCTGTACGTCGCCTGCGGATACGTCCCGACGGCCAACTTCGGTCCCTACAGGGGCTATTCCGACAGCCGTTGCTTCGCCAAGCCGCTGTGACCGCGCGCCGGGCGACGGATGTCAACCACAGGTTGACAGAGTGGGGGTGTCAACCTACGGTTGACACATGTCGACGAACCCGACCATCACGTCATCCGTACGTCTCGACGAACTCATCGCGGCCATCAAGAAGGTCCACGAAGAGCCCCTCGACCAGCTCCAGGACGCGGTGATCGCCGCCGATCACCTCGGTGAAGTGGCCGACCACCTGATCGGCCACTTCGTGGACCAGGCCCGGCGATCGGGCGCCTCCTGGACCGACATCGGCAAGAGCATGGGCGTCACCCGGCAGGCCGCGCAGAAGCGGTTCGTGCCGAAGGAGTCGGCCGACCTCGACCCCCAGCAGGGCTTCGGCCGCTACACGCCGCGTGCCCGCAACACGGTGATGGCCGCCCACAACGAGGCCATCGCGGCCCGCAACGCCGAGGGCCGGCCCGAGCACCTGGTCCTCGGCCTGCTGGCCGAGCCGGACGCTCTGGCCGCGAAGGCGATCACCGCGCGGGGCATCCTCCTGGACGCCGTACGCCAGGCCGCCACCGCCGCACTGCCGCCCGCCGCCGACGAGGTCCCCGACCTCGTCCCCTACGGCTCCGACGCCAAGAAGGTGCTGGAGCTCACCTTCCGCGAGGCCCTGCGCCTCGGCCACAACTACATCGGCACCGAGCACATCCTGCTGGCCCTGCTGGAGTTCGAGAACGGCACCGGCGTCCTGTCCGGCCTCGGCCTCACCAAGCAGGCGGTGGAGGAGTACGTCGTCGAGATGCTCTCTCAGTTCCTGAAGAGCGGTGAGCAGACGAGCAAGGCGGCCCGGGAGGAGGGGGAGGCGCAGAGCTAGGGCCGTTGTCAGACCCGGGTGCCACACTCGCTTCCATGGCCGACCGGTGGGCGCTCGCTCCGGCCGAGGACGGTGGCGTGGAGATCGCCCCCCTCGGTCCGGACGGGCTGCCCGCGGGGCCGGTGCGGTGGGAGGCGGACCTGGGTGAGGCCGTGCGGGGGCGGCCCGAGGTGGCGCGGTGGGTGTGGCGGTCCACCGCCGAGGTCTATCCGCGGCTGCTCGCCACGGGGGTGCGGGTGGAGCGGTGCTACGACATCGAGGACGCGGAGACGCTCCTGCTCGGCCACGAGGGGCGGTACGGCGAACCGAGGTCGGCCGCCGCCGCCCTCGCCCGGCTCCGGGGCGGCCCCGTGCCGCCCGATCCGCCCCAGCGGGCGGCCGAACCGGGCTCGCAGTCCTCGCTCTTCGAGCCGCAGGCCGTCCATGTGCCGCTGGCCGACCTCGTCGAGGTGTACGCCGACCAGCAGCGCCGGCACGACCTGGCCGCGCACCCGGAGCGGATGCGGCTGCTGACGGCGGCCGAGTCGGCGGGGATGCTCGTGGCCGCCGAGATGAACCGGGCCGGGCTGCCCTGGAGCGCCGAGGTGCACCGCCGGGTGCTGCACGAGCTGCTCGGCGAGCGGTACGCGGGCGGCGGTGAGCCACGGCGCCTCGCCGAGCTGGCGGACGAGGTGTCGGCCGCGTTCGGGCGCCGGGTGCGGCCCGATCTGCCGGCCGATGTGATCAAGGCCTTCGCGCAGGCCGGGATCAAGATCAGATCGACCCGGCGCTGGGAGATCGAGTCCCTCGACCATCCGGCGGTGAAGCCGCTCGTCGAATACAAGAAGCTGTACCGGATCCGGGTGGCCCACGGCTGGTCCTGGCTGCAGGACTGGGTGCGGGACGGGCGGTTCCGTCCGGAGTTCCTCGCGGGCGGGACGGTCACCGGGCGGTGGGTGACCAACGGCGGGGGCGGGCTGCAGATCCCGAAGGTGATCCGGCGTGCGGTGGTCGCCGACCCCGGCTGGCGGCTGGTGGTGGCCGACGCCGACCAGATGGAACCGCGGGTGCTCGCCGCGATCTCCCGTGATCCCGGGCTGATGGAGGTGGCCGGGCGGGAAAGCGACCTCTACCAGTCCGTCTCCGACCGGGCCTTCTCCGGCGACCGTGCGCAGGCCAAGCTCGCCGTGCTGGGTGCCGTCTACGGACAGACCTCCGGCGACGGACTGAAGAACCTCGCCGCGCTCAGACGCCGCTTCCCCAAGGCGGTGGCGTACGTCGACGAGGCGGCGCGGGCCGGGGAGGAGGGGCGGCTCGTGCGGACGTGGCTGGGGCGGACGTGTCCGCCGGCGGTCGGGGCGGCGGACGACACCGCCGAGGAGGCGGGGATCCCGGGCCTGGACGGGCCGGACGAGTCGGCGGCCGGGGGCTCCGGTCCGCAGGAGTGGGTGCCGGGCTACGCCTCCTCCGACGCCCGCGCCCGGGGCCGCTTCGCCCGCAACTTCGTCGTGCAGGGCAGCGCCGCCGACTGGGCCCTGCTGCTGCTCGCCGCGTTGCGACAGGCCTGCGCGGGCATGGCGGCGGAACTGGTCTTCTTCCAGCACGACGAGGTGATCGTGCACTGTCCCGAGGAGGAGGCCGAGGCGGTCGTGACGGCGATCCGGGAGGCGGCGGAGCTGGCGGGGCGGCTGACGTTCGGGGAGACGCCGGTGCGGTTTCCGTTCACCACGGCTGTGGTGGAGTGTTATGCGGACGCCCAGTGATCAGTGGTGTCCGGGGTCGGCGGACTTCGTTTCGGCGAGCCCGTCGTCGGCGAGCAGCTCCCTGAGTTCCGTGAGGACCGTCTTCTCGTCCGTGCCGTCCAGGGCCTCCAGGGCCGTGCGCCAGGCGTCGTACGCCTCCTGGATACGTCCGCGTTCGCGCAGCAGGAGGCCGTGCAGGTGGCGGGCGAGGCCGGCGGTGTAGCGGTCGGCGCGGGCGTCGGCGCGGTGGAGCAGCTCGGCGCACTCGCGCTCGGCGCGTTCGCCGCGGCCGAGGAGGCGCAGGGCGCGGACCAGACCGAGGCGGGTCTGCGACTCGCCGTGCCAGTCGCTGTGGCCGCCGAGGATGCGCAGGCTCTCGTCGAAGTGAGGTACGGCGGCGGCCGGTTCGCCGAGGGTGACATGGGCGTAGCCGATGTTGCAGTGGGCGGAGTGCCGCACGACGACGTTGCCGATCCGGTCGCCGATCGCGAGCGAGCGCCGGTGCTGCTCGATGGCGGCCCGGGGGTCGGTGTGCTCGTAGAGGTTGCCGAGGTGCTGGTACGTCACGGCCTCGCCGTAGGGGTCGTCCAACTGCCGTGAGTACTCCAGGCTCTGGCGCAGCGCCTGCCCGGACTCGGCGTACCGGCCGAGATTCTCCAGCAGCAGTCCCCGGTTGTTGAGGCAGCGCCAGATCCGGGAGGCCACGTCCAGCCGCCGCCAGATCGCCAGGGACCGGTCGTTGAGGGTGAGGGCCTCGTTGTTGCGGCCGGTCAGGAAGTGCAGGCCGGCGAGGTCGCCCAGCGCGTACGCCTCCGCGGCCTCGTCTCCGAGCCGTCGCGCCACGCGCAGGGCGGCCCGGCCGAGCACCTCCATCTCGGCGACACGGCCGGCGCGTTGGACGCACGGGAAGAGGAGGCGGCTGAGGGTGGAGATGTGGGCGGCGGTGCCGTCGCCGACGGCGTTCGCATACCGCTCGACCAGCACGACGACGTTCCCCAGCTCCAGGTCGCCCCAGGCGAAGGCCTCTTCGGGGCTGCCGAAGGGAGCGGCCGTGCGCACGTCGGCCGTGTGCTCCGGTGGCTGTGCGGCCGTCGGCCTGCAACGGTCGTCCTGGTCGAGACCGGGTTCGACGATGGCGGTGAGGGTGCGTTCGGCGACGGCGGCGTACCAGCGCAGGGCGGCTTCCGCGGTGTCCGTCTCGCCGTCCGCTTCCGCTCCCGCGAGCTCACGGGCGAAGTCGCGCACCAAGTCGTGCGGGGCGTAGCGGCCGTACGCGATCTCCTCCAGGAGGGCCACGTCGACGAGGCGGTCGAGGGCGGCCTCGGCCCGGCGCTCATCGGTGCCGGTCAGGCGGGCCAGCAGGTGTGCGCCGTACGTGGGCAGGTCGACGGCGCCGATGCGGCGCAGGGCGAGGGCCGCGTCCCGGTCGGCCTCGTGGTCGGAGGCGGCGAGGGCGTCGTGGGCGACGGCGAGGGAGCGGCGCACGCTGAGGTCGTCGTACTCCAGGTGGTGCAACCGGCTCTCGGCGGCGGCCAGTTGATCGGCGAGCACGTCGAGGGTGAGGGCACGGCGGGCGGCGAGGCGGGCGGCGACGACGCGCAGGGCGAGGGGGAGGCGGCCGGTCAGCTCGATGAGGGGGTGGGCGGCGTCGAGGCCGTCGTGAGCGTGGTGGGCGGCTGGTCCTGTGCGCTGGTCGCCTTCGTGGTGCCGGTGCTGTGGGGCGTGGTGCCGGTGCTGCGGGGCGTGGTGGTCCTGCGGGTCGTGCCAGTTCTGTGCGTCGTGCCGGGGGCGCGTGCCCTGCACGTCCTGCGCGTCGCGCCCCGACGCCGCCCTCAGCAGGGCCGCGCTGTCCTCCGCCGTCAGGGGCGTGAGCGGGATGCGGCGGACGCCGTCCAGGGCCGTCAGCGGGGAGCGGCTGGTGACGATCACGGCACAGCCGGGGCCGGCTGGGAGCAGCGGGCGTACCTGCGCGGCACTCGCGGCGTCGTCCAGGACCATCAGCGTGCGGGTCGGGGCGAGCAGCGAGCGCAGCAAGGCGGTGGCCGCGTCCGGGTGTTCGGGGATGGAGCGGGGGTCGGCGCCGAGGTCGCGCAGCAGTGCGGCGAGCGCCTGGCCGGGGGTGAGCGGGGGCATGCCGGGGGTGGCGCCGTGCAGGTTGACGTAGAGCTGACCGTCGGGGAAACGATTCGCCAGCCCGTGCGCGGCCTGCAGCGCGAGCGCGCTCTTGCCGACGCCGGCCATACCGCTGATCACGGCTACCGCGACGGTGGGCTGAGGCGCGGGCGCGGGCGCGAGGGTGCGGCGCAGGTCGTCGAGTACGGCGGTACGGCCGGTGAAGTAGGCGGGGGGTGGGGGGAGTTGGGCGGGGCGGGGTGGTGGAGGGGGGCCCTGTTGCTGAGGTGGGGTCGGGGGTGTCTCTTCCGGCTGGTGGGGAGAGGCCGGGGTGGGAGGTGTGTCCTCCGGCTGGGGAGAGGCCGGGGCGGCGGGTGCGTCGGAATCCCGGGGGATCGGGGCGGTCGAGGTGTCCGTCGTGCGGAGGGTCGGGACGGCGGGTGGGTTCGCATGCCGGAGGGACTGGGCAACCGGGGCGTCCGTCTCGTGGCGGGCCGAGCTCGCGGGCACGTCCGTTTCCGGGATCGGCTGGGCAGCCGAGGCCTCCGTCTCGCGGCGGGCCGGAGCTGCCGTCCCGTGGAAGCCGTCGGCGGATGTCGGGTGGCGGACGGCGTCGTCATCGCGCGTAGCTTCAAGGGGCGCGGCGCCGTGGAGCACGTTGTCGGCGTGGGCGGTGGTGGCCTCGGCGACGCGCCGAAGGACGTCACCCTCCCGCCCGGCTGATCCTCCCGCAGCCTCCTCAGTCCCACTCACCTCGTAGTCACCGGACGCCGCGCCTACGCCACGCACCCCGCGACCTGCGCCGCCCACCGCCCCCGGCTCCCCCGCACCACCGGCGTCCCCGGTCCCCCGCAACACCTCTATATGCGCCTCTCGCACCCCCGCCCCCGGCTCCACACCGAGCTCCTCGATCAGGCGCGTGCGCAGATCGCGGTGGACGGCCAGGGCCTCGGCGCGCCGGCCCGTGCGGTGCAGGGCGAGCATCAGGTGGCGGTGGAAGGACTCCCGTAGGGGGTGTTCGGCGGCGAGGGCCGCCAGTTCGGGCACGAGGCCGTCGAGTCGTGGACCGGCGAGGGCCAGCTCGGCGTCGTAGCGCCACTCCAGGAGCAGGAGCCGCGCCTCCCGCAGGCGCTGCCCGAGCGCGTAGCCGCCCACGTCGGCGGGCAGACCGGCCAGGGGCGTGCCCCGCCACAGCGCGAGCGCCGCCGTGCATTCGCGCACCGTGCGCTCCCAGTCCCGCGCGGCATGCGCGGCGCGGGCCGCGGCGACGCGGCTCACGAAGACGTCGACGTCCAGCTCGCCCTCGTCGACGCGGAGCACATAGCCGGGCGGCACCGCCCGCAGCCGTTCGGGGTCGTCGAGCAGCCGCCGCAGGCGGGCCACATGGTTGTGCAGCGAGGCACGCGCGGACGCGGGCGGCGCCCCGCCCCACAGCACGTCCGTCAGCGATTCCACGGAGACGACCCGGCCGCCTTCGAGCAGCAGCGCGGCGAGCAGGGCACGCACCTTGGGGCTGCGGATGGTCCGGACAACGCGGCCGGTCACGGCCGGCGAGTCGGCGTCGCGGCCCTGGACGTCGTCCACATCCTGACCGTCGAGGTTCCGGCCGCTCGACGCCCGACCACCGAGATCCCGGCCGTCAGAGTCCTGACCACCGAGATCCTGGCCGCCAGGGTCCCGGCCGTCAGGTTCCCGCCCGCCGAAGCCCCGGCCGTCAGCGTCCCCGCCATCGCCGGAATCGCTGCCGTCCTCGTACACCACCGGCGGCCCCAGCAGTCCGAACCGCAGCCCGCACCGCTTCACGCCGCCCACTGCCTTCCCGCGCGGCGGGCCCGCACTCGCACCCGCGCTCCACGACGAACATCCACACAGCACGGCGAAAATGCCGCGCCTGGCGGAGATCCGCCCCCGTTACGACGGTTTCCCGCCACCCTTCTCGACGCCCTCCGCAGGGAAACCGTTCCCCGCTGGGCCTTTCCCGTTACCGTCCGTCGACTTCACGCCAACCGAACGGCCTCGAAGCGGAACGCCGTTGGCCATATGTTAGCGATCCGTTGGCGCGACCTGATGTGATCACTTCATCGGATCTGGCCCGACGGCGCGCGCGTACGACGCGCAACTCGGGGGAGTGTCGCCGCCGCGGCCGGATCCGGGGACGCAGGCGGGTCCCGGTCGCCGGAGGTGAGCGACCGGGACCCGCGTCCCTTCCCTCCGCGCCCCGCTCCCGCCTCGGCAGGTCATGCGCCGCGGTTCTCCCTGCGCCGTACGAACTTCAGGCCCGACCAGTCCTCCCCCAGCGCCGCGACCTTCACGTCGACCACACCGAGCGGGAGGAAGAGGTCCCGCAGCGCGTTCTCGGTGATGTCGCTGACGTGGCCTGCCGCCCGGCGGGGCCAGGCGATCCAGAGCATGGCGTGGTCCGCGAGGTCGCCGGCCAGCCCGGGGCCTTCGGCGACGAGATCGCCGTACGACCGGTAGAACGCGACGGCGACGTCCGCGCCCCGCGGGCCTCCCTCGGCCACCTCGCACCCCTCCGGCAGTCCGGGAATGTCCCAGCGCGCCGGCGCGTGGCGGAGGCGGACCCGGTGGCCCGGCTTGATGCCGATCTTCTTGGCGAGCGGCGTACTGGAGTAGCCCATGGCGACCCCCCTCAAGCACGAGAATTCATGCATAGGAATCCGACTTGTCCGATTCTCGCGCAACGCGCACGCTGGAACCGTGAGTAACATCACCACTGCGAAGTGAGCCATAATGACCACTTTTGATCAGAACCTCGGTCACTACGGGTGGTCACCGGATGCCGCGACAGCCACGATCGGCCTGGAGGGCATCGTCACGGGGTGGAGCGAGGGCGCCCGGCGGCTGCTGGGATACCGCGCCTCCGAGGTCGTGGGGCGGGCCGCGGCCGACCTCCTGGTGGACCGGGAGGCGACCGGCTTCTCGCCCGTCGGCTCCCAGGAGTGGAGCGGCACGGCGACGCTGCGGCACCGCGACGGACACCGCGTCGAACTGACGCTGCATGCCCAGCCCTCCCTCGACGGCGACGGCGCGACCCAGGCGTTCGTCGTCACCGCCACCACCGGAACCCCCGCCTCCCAGCGCGACCGGTGGATGGTGGAGTGGGCCTTCGCCCAGTCCTCGATCGCCCTGTCCACCTACAGCGCCGCGTCGGGATCGTGGCGGCTGAACGCGGGCGCCGAGGCCGACCCGCTCGGGGAAGCGCGCTCCGACGCGGGGTTCCTCAGGTGTGTCAGGCGGGTCGCCGAGGAGGCCATGCCGATGCGGTACGAGGGGTTCGCCCCGGCCCAGGCCGCGGCTGCCCGGCAGCGCTCCTGGATCGTCGAGCTGTGGCCCGTGCGGGATCCCGAGTCCGGCGAGGTGGCCGGGGTCGGCACCGCCGCCTTCGACAGCAGCGAGCAGTACGCCGCCCGGCAGCGGCTGGCCCTGCTGAACGAGGCGGGCACCCGCATCGGCACCACACTGAACGTCGGCCGCACCGCCCAGGAGCTCGCCGATCTGGCCGTGCCGCGGCTCGCCGACTTCGCCAGCGTGGACCTGCTCGACTCGGTGATCCGCGGGGAGGAGCCGGTGCCGGGGCCGGTCGACGCGGCCGTGGTGCTGCGCCGGATCGCCCATCAGTCGGCCGCCGAGGGCGGAGGTGTGCCGGAGGCCGCCGTCGAGCTCGGCGGGATCGACACCTATCCCCCGTTCTCACCGCCCGCTCGCTGCCTGACCAGCGGCCGCCCGGTCCTCAGCGGCAAGGCCGACCCCGACTTCCAGCGGTGGGTCGCCGCGCACGAGGCGCGGGCCGCCATCGTCCGGGAACACGGCTTCCACTCGGTCATGGCCACCCCGCTGCGGGCCCGCGGCATCACCCTCGGGGTCGCGGTCTTCGTCCGCAGCAAGAACTCCCCGCCCTTCCAGCAGGACGACCTGATCCTCGCCGAGGAACTCGCGGGCCGGGCGGCCGTCGGCGTGGACAACGCCCGCCGCTACACCCGCGAGCGCACCAACGCGCTCACCCTCCAGCGCAGCCTGCTCCCCCGCGACCTGCCGAAACAGGCGGCCGTGGAGGTGGCGTACCGCTATCTGCCCGCCGGCACCGGCGCCGGGGTGGGCGGCGACTGGTTCGACGTCGTACCGCTGTCGGGCACCCGCGTCGCCCTGGTGGTCGGCGATGTCGTCGGGCACGGCATCCATGCCTCCGCCACCATGGGGCGGCTGCGCACCGCCGTACGCACTCTCGCCGACGTGGACCTGCCCCCGGACGAGCTGCTCACCCACCTCGACGACCTGGTCAGCCATCTCACCTCGGACGACGACAGCGTCGTGCGGGAGCTGCCGTACACCGGAGGGGTCGGCGCGACCTGCCTGTACGCCGTGTACGACCCGGTCTCCCGGATCTGCACCATCGCCAGCGCCGGCCACGTGCCGCCCGCCGTGCTGCTGCCCGACGGGTCGGTCAGCGTCGTCCACCTCACCCCCGGTCCGCTGCTCGGCGTCGGCGGGCTGCCCTTCGAGGCGACCGAGCTGGAGCTGCCCGAGGGCAGCCTGCTCGCCTTCTACACCGACGGTCTGCTCGCCCGGGAGCGCGATGTCGGCGTCGGCCTGGAACGGCTCTGCTCTGCCCTGGCCTCCCCGGTGCCGTCGCTGGAGGTCACCTGCGACGCCATCCTCAAGGCGCTGCTCCCCGAGAATCCCGCCGATGACGTGGCTCTCCTGCTCGCCCGTACCCGCGCCCTGCACGCCGACCAGGTCGCCGCCTGGGCCCTGCCGTCCGACCCCGCGATCGTGGCCGACGCCCGCGCGCAGGCCTCCCGGCAGCTCGCCGCCTGGGGGCTTCAGGAGGCCGCGTTCGTCACCGAGCTGGTGGTGAGCGAGCTGGTCACCAACGCCATCCGCTACGGCGACGTACCGATCGGGCTGCGCCTGATCCGGGACCGCACCCTGATCTGCGAGGTGTCCGACGCCAGCAGCACCGCCCCGCACCTGCGCCGCGCCCGCACCTACGACGAGGGCGGCCGCGGGCTGCACATGGTCGCCCAGCTCACCCAGGGCTGGGGCACCCGCCAGACCCCCACCGGCAAGACGATCTGGGCCGAACAGCCCCTTCCCGTCGGCTGACCATGACCGCGCGCACGGGCGGGGCGACGGCACCGCGGGCCGGCAGTGGGGACGCCACGCAAACGATCGGGCTGCTCTACCCGCCGGCCGGCCGGGCCGGGGACTACACCACCATGCAGCTCGCGTTCATCGGCGGCGTCGCCGAGGCCGCGGCGCAGTACGGCTACGACGTGCTGCTCTCGCCGGCCGGCAAGAACGCCGACGACTCGTTCCGGCGGATGGTCGGGGAGCGGCCGGTCGCCGGGGAAGGGCGCTGGACCGGTGGGCGGCGTGCGGGCGGGGAGGAGGGCGGGGGCGGCGAGCCGGATACGGGCGGTGAGCGGCGAGCGGGTGGCAAGCCGGTCAGGGCCGGCGAACCACGTGCGGGCGCCGAACGGCACGGCGACAGCCGGCCCCGTGTGGACGGCGTGATCGTGATGGAGATCCTCCGCGAGGACGACCGGGTGGAGTATCTGGCCGAGGCGGGCCTCCCGTTCGTCGCCATCGGCCGCAACCACCGCGCCGACGAGGTGGGCTGGGTCGATCTGGACTTCGCAGGGCTGGCGATCGGCTGTGTACGGCACCTCGCCGACCTGGGACATCGCAGGATCGCCTTCGTCAACCGGTCGGAGCAGCTCTACAACAGCGGTTACGGGTTCGCCCGGCTCGGCCAGGAGGGATACGTCACCGCGATGACCGACCTGGGGTACGAGCCGCACGCCTACCTGTGCGGCGACGACCTCGCCTCGGGCGAGGAGGTCGTGTCCCGGATCCTGGCGGACGATCCGGCCACCACCTCACTGGTCACCATGAACGAGGCGGCCCTGGAGGGCGTCTACCGCGGGCTGACCCGGCACGGCCGCAGCGTGCCACGCGACTTCTCGGTCGTCGGCGTGGCGGCGAGCCCATGGGCCGAGCAGGTGACGCCGCAGCTCACCGCCGCCGAGATCCCCGCCAAGGAGATGAGCCGGGTCGCCGTCGAACTGATGGTGGAACGTCTGCGCTCCCCCGGCTCGACACCCCGGCACATCCTGCTGAAACCCCTCATCACCCTGCGCTCCAGCACGGGACGGTGCCATCCGGTGCCCGGTTCGGAACCCGAGCCGGAATTCCCCGATTTCGACGTGAATTTCTGATACGCCGGTTTCCGCCATGTCCGCGGGTTCCACGCTCGCTGATGCAGGCCGCCGATTCCCGTCCGCTGATCACACCCCCTGGGAGGGGAGCATGCCATACCCGCTCGACCGCCGCGGCCTTCTGCGTACCGCCGGCGCGGGAGCCGCTGTGCTCGGCCTCGGCGGGGCCCTGGCCTCCTGTGGCTCCGACGAGCCGAGCACGACCACCCTCACCTGGTGGGACTACTTCACGCTGGACAACTTCCAACCCGGCATGACCCGTCTGATCAAGGACATCGAGGCCGGGGTGCCGGACGTACGGATCGAGCGGCGGACCTTCCCGTTCGCGGAGCTGGAGCGGCAGATCACCCTGGGCGCGATCTCGGGCGACCTGCCCGACATCGCGATCGTCGACAACGTCTCCATGAACACGCTCGGCGGCAGCGATCTGCTCGCCGACCTCACCGACCGGGTCGAGGAGTGGGGCCAGGCCGACCAGTACTACAAGGGCCCCTGGGACGGCTGCCAGGTCGGCGGCAAGACGCTCGGCATCCCCAACCAGAGCAACTGCCTGGCCCTCTACTACAACACCCGGATGCTCCAGGACGCCGGCGTGGAACCCCCCACCACCTGGGACGAGCTGGCCTCCGCCGCCGAGCGGTTGACGAGCGGCGACCGGTACGGACTGGCGCTGAGCGCGATCAGGACCGAGGAGGGCGTCTTCCAGTTCCTGCCGTTCCTGTGGCAGGCGGGCGGTGACCTGGACACCTTCGCCACCGACGGCGCCACCGCCCTGTCGTTCCTGGACGACCTGATCGCCAAGGGCTCCCTGTCCGAACAGTGCGTGGGCTGGACGCAGCAGGACGTCAACACCCGGTTCCTCAACCAGCGTGCCGCCATGCAGATCAACGGCCCCTGGCAGATCCCCACGCTGAAGGAGGCCGACTTCGACTGGGCGGTCGTCGCCCTGCCCCGCGACAAGGAGGCGGCCACCTGTCTGGGCGGGGAGAACTGGGTGCTGATGGCGAGCAGCGACCATCTGGACAAGGCGTGGGAGGTGCTGGAGTACACCCAGCGCCCGTCGGTGCTGACGCCGTACCTCGTCTCCTTCGGCAACTTGCCCGCCCGCAAGGACCTCGCCGACCGAGGCACCTGGGCCTCCGACCCGGCCCTGCGGCTCTTCCTGAACCAGCTTCCCCTGGCCCGTCCCCGCCAGTACGGCGCGCACTACGCCGACGCCTCCCAGGCCGTCGCGGAGGCGGAACAGGCCGTACTGACCGGCTCGGCGTCCCCCTCCGCGGCGGCGAGGACGGCGGCCGGCAAGATCGACAAGGCGCTGGGCGGGTGATGCGAGGGCGTCAGGGCCTGGCGCTGGAGGTCCACCGCAGAAGGGCCGCCCGCCCGCCGGGCCACCTCTCCCCCTCCGCGCGCCGCCGCCGCGCCGGCTACCTCTTCTGCCTCCCCGGGCTGGCCTTCCTCGCCCTCTTCCTGGCCTACCCGCTCTTCTACAACGCCTGGACCTCCGTCCACGACGTACGGCTGAGCGGCCTGCTCGGCGGGGCCGAACGCTTCAACGGCCTCGCCAACCACCGGGCGGTGCTCGACGACCCGGCGTTCTGGCACTCCGTACGCCTGTCGCTGCTGTTCACCCTGGCCTCCCTGGCATGCCAGTTCACGCTCGGCTTCGCCCTGGCCCTGCTCTTCGCCCGCCCGTTCCCCCTGAACGGCCTCCTGCGCTCCCTGCTCCTGGTGGCCTGGCTGCTGCCTCCCGTGGTCAGCGGCACCCTCTTCCGCTGGCTGCTGGACGCGGAATCCGGCGCCTACAACGCCCTCCTGAGGGCGGTCGGCCTGGACGCCCTCTCCCACGCCTGGCTCACCGACCCGGCCACCTCCCTGGCCGGCGTGATCCTCGCCAACATCTGGATCGGCGTGCCCTTCAACATGCTGCTGCTCCTGGTCGGACTGCACACCATCGACCCCGAACTGCACGAGGCCGCCGCCATCGACGGAGCGAGCGCCTGGCAGCGCTTTCGCCGCATCACCCTGCCGCTGATGCGCCCGGTCTCCGTGACCGTCCTCCTGCTCGGTCTCATCTACACCTTCAAGGTCTTCGACCTGGTCTTCGCCATGACGGGCGGCGGCCCGGTCGACGCCACCCGCGTGCTCTCGCTCTACGTCTACGAGGTCTTCTTCCGGTTCTTCCGGTTCGGCGAGGGCGCCGCCGCCGGCCTGCTGCTGCTCGTCGTACCGCTGCTCACGGGCGTGTTCTACGTACGACGACTGCGGCGCGAGGACGCGGTGGGAGGTTCCACGTGAAACATCCCCAACACCCTTGGCTGCTCTCGGCGTTCGCCGCGCTGATCACCGGGGCCTTCCTGCTGCCGGTGTACTGGATGGCCAAGACCAGCCTCACCCGCCCGGACCGGATCCAGTCCCCGACCCCGCAGTGGCTGCCCGCCCCGCTCACCGGCGAGAACTACCGGACGGCCCTGGACTACGAAGGCCTGCCCCGGGCCCTCCTCAACAGCGTGGTGATCTCCAGCGGAGTCGTGGCACTCACCCTTCTGCTCGGCGTCCCGCTCGCCTACGCGCTCGCCCGCGTCCGGATGCGCGGCTCGGGCGTGATGGTGCTCGCCCTGCTGGTCGCCCAGCTCCCGCCCGCCATCGTGCTGGCGGCACCGCTGTTCATCCTCGAACGCCGGGCCGGTCTCGACGACACCTACCTGGGCCTGATCGCCGCCGACACGACCCTCACTCTCCCCTTCGCGGTGATCGTGCTGCGCCCCGTACTGCGGTCCTTCCCACCGGAGTTGGAGGAGGCCGCGCTGGTCGACGGCTGCGGGCTGCCCGGCGTACTGCTGCGGGTCGTCCTGCCGCTCATGGCGCCGAGCCTGGTCGCCACGGCCGGGCTGTGCTTCCTGATCGGCTGGGGGGAGTTCCTGTTCGGCCTCACGCTGGCCGAGGGTCCGGACGTCCAGCCCGTCACCGTCCTGCTGAACGCCTTCATCGGACAGCACGGCACAGCGTGGGGCGCCCTGATGGCCACGGCCACCCTCATCAGCGTGCCCGTGGTCTGCGTGTTCGCCCTGTTCCAGCGCTTCATCGTCGGCGGACTGACCGCGGGCAGCGTCCGGGGGTGAGCCGGGTGTGCCGCTCGGAGAACCGGGAAACGGGACGTCAGACTCCGAGCGGATTGAAGCGCGTGGCCGCCATCAGATACCAGGCGGTCGCCCCCGTGTGCCGGTACGGGTAGTAGCCGAATCCGAAGCCGGTGTCGAGCGGGCTGCTCGCCGCGACGACCCCGCAACTCCCGGGAAGCGCCCACCCGCCGACGGTCTGCCCGCCCCCGAGCAGGTCCTGGGCCCGCTCGATGGAGCCGATCAGCCGCCGGGCGCACGCCTCGTCACCCCGCCCGCTCCGCTCCCGCAGGGCGAGCGCGAGATGAGCGGTCCCCTCGAACCACACACCGTTGCGGTCGGGCTTGGGCTGGGAGTCGGCGATCGGAGCGTCCTCGTTCGCGAGGAGGCTGGCCGAGCTGAAAGTGACACCTTCGTACGACTGCCCCGCCGGCACCGTGCTGTTGCGCCGCTCGGCATGGTCGACAACGGCCAGCTCACGCGCGGCCCAGTCCAACGAACGGGCGTGGGCACGGGAGTCGAGGGCGAGGTGGGTCCAGGTCTGGGTGTCCTCGGGAACGGGAGAGGTGTTGATCGTCGTCCCGTCGTTGGTCCCGGTGTAGAAGAACCCGCCGGAGGGCTCCCACATCTTCCTGACGAAGGCCTCGGCACGCGCCCGCCGCGCCAGCCACTCCCGGTCCCCCGTGAGCCGGGCGAGCCGCCCGAAGAGGCAGACGAGGTCGGTGTTGTGCTCGGTGGAGGTGAAGGGCAGCTTCTCGTTGGCCCCGTTGACCCCGAACTTGTAACCCCCGAGCGGTTCCTCGGTACGCCCGTTCCGCTCGATCCACTCCCCGATCCGCACGGCCCCGTCGAGGAACCGCCGCTCCCCGGTCCGCCGCGCGAGCGCGCTGAGCGCGATCCCGGCCCAGGCCATGTCGCCCACGGCCGTCCCCGTGAACCCGAACTGTGTCCCGACGTTGGCGGTCCCGTCCGCCCGCACGAACCCGTCCGGCTGCCGCGAGCCGTCGTAGAAGGTGTACGGCCCCACGTTGTAGGCCTGCCTCAGTCGGCCGTCGTCATGGACCGGGTCATGCTCCTGGGCGTACAGCAGCGCGTCCCCGAGTACGACGGCCCGGGCACGTCCGTCGGTGGAGCGGGTGGCGAGGAGGGCGAGGATCGCGAGGCCGTTGTCGTAGGTGAAAGCGGTACTGAACAACCCCGCCTGGTCGGTGTAGCTCTGGGCGAGCCGGATGCTGCCGTGCTCGGGGTAGGCGTCCATGGCGGCGGCGAGGAAGGCGCGGGCGCGGCGCTGGGCGGAGGGCGTGTCGGCGTGGGCGGTGCCCGCCCCGGCCGAGGTGAGCACGGCGGCACCGAGCGCGGCCCCGATGAGGGTGCGACGGCTGAACGCCGGGCCTCGACTGTCGGTCATGCCGTTCGTGCCGTCTGTGCCGTCCATGGGTCTCCCTTGCCGGGCTTTGAGAGCGCTCTCATGAGTGCGGGGGTCATTCTGCTGGTACGGGTGGGGCGGGTCAACGGCCTTGCGGTACGGAACAGTTGGCGTCGTCAGCCGTGGTCGGGCCGCCCAGCTCCGGCGCCGTCCTCAACTGGTCAGCTTCCACTGCTGCTCGGGGGCGTTCCACTCGGTGATGCAGGTCGACTGGATGGCCTGCGCGCCGTTGTCGGTGTTGCCGCCGCCTTCGATCGACAGGCACCTGGCGCTCTTGCCGTTCTTGATCTGGCCGCCCGTGGCCCTGGCCCATCGCTGCTCGGGAGCGTCCCAGTCGCTGATGCAGGTGGACTGGATGGCCCGGGCGCCGTTGGCGGTGCTGCCGTGGTCCGCGATGGACAGGCACTTACCGGTCTTGACGTTCTTGAGCATGTCGGACGAGGGACCGGCCCAGTACCACCGCTGCTCGTCCCCTCCGTTGCAGGCCCACTGGATGGCGCTGGTGCCGTTCACCGCGCTGCCGCCGTTGTCGAGGGACAGACACTTCCCGCTCTTGGCGTTGACGAGCCGGTACGTGGTCCCGTTCCCCGTCGCTTCGGAGGCCGAGGCGCTCGGGGCCGCCTCCGCCTCGCCGGAAGAGGCAGTGGAGTCAGGGGAGTCGGCCGAAGGCGCCGGGCTCTGCGCGGGATCCGCCACGGCCTTGCCCTGATCTCCCGCCTCCTTCCCGTCCTTGTCACCCTTGTCCCCGGACTTGCTCGGCCGAGCGCTGCTGGGCTGCTGCGACGGGGTGTTGTCGTCCCCCGCGGCCGATGCGCGGTCGGCCTCGGAGGCGGCGGCCGCGCCCTTGCCGTCGTTGTCGTCGGAGCCGGCGCCGACGGCCAGGTAGGTGACGCCACCACCGATGAGGAGCACCGCGAGCGCGGCGGCGGCGATCGTCAGTGAACGGCTGCGACCGGAACGGGGGCCGGTGGAGGCTCGTTCGTCGACGGCCGCTGTGTCGGGCTGCGGCCGGAACGGCGCCGCATCGTGGTTGAGGACGGGCGGCGGGCCGAACGGTCCCGCTGGTGCGGGAGGACGTACGTTCTCCCGCTCGGGGGCCGCAGGGGTGGGGGGCGTGTCGGGCGTCCGCGCCGACGGGACGGAGGGCGCCTCGGGCGTCCGCGCCGATGGGGCGGAGCGGCCGAGGTGCATCGTGACCGCCGGGTCGGGCTGCGCGGTGCCGGGTGCGTCGGAGGACGCGGAGGGCACGGACCGGCCCGTGGCGATCGCGCCGAGGAGCTGTGCCGCCTGGGCGGCGTCCGGGCGGGACGCGGGGTCCTTGGCCAGCAGCTCGTGCAGGACGGGGGTGAGCGGTCCGGCCCGGCGAGGCTCGGGCAGCGGTTCGGTGACGATCGCGGTGATGGTCGACCAGGTGGAGGTGCGGCGGAAGGGGGTACCGCCCTCGACGGCGGCGTAGAGAGTGGCGCCCAGTGACCAGACGTCCGAAGGGGGTCCCGGCTGCTCCCCGCGAGCCCGCTCGGGCGCGAGGTAGTCGAGGGAGCCGACGAGTTCGCCGCTGCGCGTGAGCTGGGTGTCGGCGTGGTCGGGGTCGTCGATGGCTGCGATGCCGAAGTCGGTCAGCACCACCCGCCCCCCGTGTTCGAGCAGGATGTTGGCGGGCTTCACATCGCGATGGAGTACGCCGACCCGGTGGGCGGCGGCCAGGGCGTCGAGGACCTTGGAGCCGATCTCGGCCGCGTGCCGGGGGTCGAGGGCGCCTTGCCGGCGCATCACCTCGTCCAGGGAGGCGCCCTCGATCAGCTCCATGACGATGACGGGGTGGCCGTCGTGATCGGTGACGTCGTGCACGGCCACCACACCGGGGTGATGTATCCGGGCCGCCGCACGGGCCTCGCGCTGCATGCGCTGCCGCAGCCCGGCCAGCCTGTCCGCGTCGTGGTCGTCGGCGAAGTCGCGGAGTTCCTTCACCGCGACCTGGCGGCCGAGGGTTTCGTCGACGGCCCGCCACACGGTGCCCATGCCACCGCGCCCCAGCCGCTCCACTGTGCGGTACCGGCCGGCGATCAGCCTGCCGTCACCCTTCGCACGACTCTCCCCCGTCACTGCCACTGCCCGCCTCGAGGTTGGTTTCCCGTGTGCGCATGGCAGCCTAACGGGCTGTCCTGAGCCGACGAGTTGACGGGTCCCCGGGCTTCGGTGGAGCCGCCTTCGGGCGGCGGCCGTGTACCGATCCGCCGTGGGTCTCACACACGGATCGATTCGGTCCAGGTGTCGGGGGCTGCCGTGGTCGTCGCCCGGGGGACGCTGTACGCGTAGCCGCCAAGAACGTATGAGTGACCTGTCCCAGAGGAAGGGCCGCCGCACGTGTCCAGCAGAGCATCGTCCCTCGACCGTCCCGAGGTGCGGCCGATCATCCGGGTCGCGCCAGGCCGGGGCAACCGAGGTCCTCGGTCGACCGGTCGGCCACGGCAACACGGCGTGCTCCGCGCCGAAGGACGGGTGGAGTGATGACCGCCGAGGACGACGGGCTGTTCGCGTTACCCACGCCGGACGACACTCCGCCCGCCGAGCCCGTGCGGGCCGGCGCGCCGCTGCGGCGGTTGGCTGAGGGCGGGGAGGCGGCGTCGGTGCTGCTCTACGGCCGTGATGAACGACGCGCGGCGTCGCCGCGACCGCCAGAACCGGCAGACCGTGCTGTTCATCGACAAGGTGCACCGCTTCTCCAAGACCCAGCAGGACGCGCTTCTCGGCGCCGTGGAGGACAGGCTCGTGCTGCTCGTCGCGGCTGCTCTCACGCCTACTGGTGCTGCAACTCCAGTCCCTGACCGAGGACGAGGTCCGCGAGCTGCTGCGCCGGGCCGTGGAGGACCCGCGGTTCATCGCGCGGCGGCTGGTGGTGCACGCCAGTGAGGATGTCGGGCTGGCCGACCCCACGGCACTGCAGGCCGCCGTCGCGGTGCACAGACGGTTCAGCTCATCGGCATGCCCGAGGCCCGCCTCGCCTTGGCACAGGCCATCATGCACCTGGCCATGGCGCCGAAGTCGAACGCGGTGATCACCGGCATTGACGAAGCCATGGCCGACGTCCGGGCGGGCGCCGAGCGTCGAGCAGCAGGCGGGTGTCCACGTGCCGCAGTCGTCGCAGACAGGGTCCGTGGTCGAAGCCTGTGGCGTGGACATCACCGCTATGAGACTCGGCATTCACCACGTGCCCGCTGCCCGTGCCGGTTCACGGGCACGGGCGGCGGAGGAGACGGGGTCACATCACGCGACAGCGGTGCCCTCGAGCTCGACCATCTGGCCGGGGATCGCCAGGCGCGTCACACCGAGCATGGTGGTGGTCGGCGCGACCCTGGCGGCGCCGAGCCGACCCGCCAGCACACCGTAGTGCTGGAAGAGCAGGTCGACGTCGGTCGTGTAGACGTTGAGCCGGACGAGGTTCGAGAGGGACATGCCGGCCTCGGCGAGCACCGCCTCGATGTTGTCGATGCTCAGCGCCAGCTGCGCCGCCATGTCGCCGTCGTGCTCGGGCCTGCCTTCCTTGCTCATCGCGGTCTGCCCCGAGATGTACAGGGTCCGCGAGTGCCCGGAGACGACCTCACCCTGGTTGAAGCCCATCTCGACCGACCACGTCACCGGGTTGACCGCGCTACGTTCCATTGCCGACTCGCTCCATCCATTCGGTTCACTGAATTACGTACGCTCAACTACTCGGCATCCGCCGGGCTTTGTCGTCGCACAAAGGAGCCTTCCAGCAAAACGTGACATCCTTGGTCATGTATTTGCTTAGTGTTTTCGCATGCGCGCTGACCGGTTGGTTTCCTTGGTGCTCCTGTTGCGTCAGCGCGGACGGATGACCGCGGAGACACTGGCTCGCGAGCTTGAGGTATCCACCCGTACAGTGCTGCGCGACATAGAGGCGCTGTCCGCGGCAGGCGTCCCGGTGTACGCCGAGCGCGGCCGACACGGCGGTTTCGCACTGTTGCCCGACTTCCAGACGGCGCTCACCGGACTGAATCACGACGAGGCGCTCGCCCTGCTCGTGGCCGGATCGCGGCGCGGCGCACAGCTGTTCGGCCTCGGTTCGGCGCTCGCCTCGGCCATGCTCAAGGTGGTCGACGCGTTGCCCGAGGGACTTCGGGACAGGGCGGCCGATGCGGCGCAGCGATTACTCATCGACCCGGAGACCGACCTCCTCTCGCGCCGCGTGGCCGTCGAGGAGATGTCCGACGCCATCGTGGCCGAGGTCCGGCGCGCGGTGTTCGCCGGACACAAGTTGCGCATCCACTATGCGGCAGTGGACCAGGCCCCGAGGTGGCGCACGGTGGACCCGGTCGGCCTGGTCACCGTACGCGAACAGGGTTACCTGCTGGCCAAGAGGGCCGGCGAGGACCGCACCTACCGGCTGTCCCGGGTACTGGCCGCCGAGGAACTCGACGAACCCGCGCAGCGACCGGACACCGTCGACCTGGACCGAGCCTGGCAGGAACGTAACGCCCGGTTCCGGACCGGCGGTGACAAGGTCGCCGTGCTGGTACGGGTGGACCCGGCCCGGCGGGAACACCTCGTGGGCACCGCCCTGGCCGTCTGCGCCGAGGAAGCCGACGCGGACGGCTGGCTGCGGCTGAACGTGATCTTCCAGGATTCGCGCCATGCCGAATGGGCCCTGTGGCAGCACGCCACCGACGCGGAAGTCCTGGCCCCGCAGTGGCTGCGCACCTCCCTGTGCAACCGCGCAGCCGCGATCACTGCACGCTATGGACCGCCATCCTGAGTGGCCCGGTGTCGCGTTCCGGATCGACCACGCCGTTCCACCAGTCGGTCACCCGGCCGCCGTCGACGGTGCTTCGCCTCCGCTCCGAGCCAGCGCCTCGGAAGAACCAGCTCAGGACCCTCAACCTGACCAAGCACTACTAGGGGTGCCAGGCGACCGGGAGGTGGCGTGGGCCGCGGATCAACGCGGTGTCCTCGCGCCAGGGCACTTCGGCTGAGGGGACGGCCAGGCGGAGGTCCGGGAACTCCCGTAGGAGCGTCGCGAGGGCGACCCGGATCTCGGTTCTGGCCAGCTGGGCGCCGGGGCAGAAGTGCGGGCCGAAGCCAAAGGCCAGGTGCGGGTTGTGCGACCGCTCGAGATCGAGGACCTTGGGCTCGGTGAACACCTCCTCGTCGAAGTTGGCCGAGACCATCGCGGGGAAGACCGCCTCTCCCTCGCGCACGGTCACATCGCCCAGCGTCACGTCCTCGGCGGCGATCCTCGGCAGCGACTCGCTGCCGCCCAGCGGGATGAACCGCAGCAGTTCCTCGACCGCTGTGTCGATCCGCTCCGGGTGCTCCGCCAGCTCCGTCCACAAGCCGTCGACGAGCAGCGTGAGGACGGAGTTGGCGATCGCGTTGGCCGTGGTCTCGTGGCCCGCCGCCAGAATGGTCACTCCCAGGGTCACCAGCTCCTCCTCGGACAGCCGTCCCTCGTCCTCGTCGCGCGCGGCGATGAGTTCGGACAGCAGGTCGTCCTGCGGTTCGGCTCGGTGACGGGCGATGTGTTCGGCGAGGTAGGACATCAGCGCGTCGCTGGCGGCCTCGACATCCTCGGCCGGGACGCCGACGCCGCTGAACACCAGCTCGGAGAAGCGCTGGAAGAAGTGCTGGTCCGAGGCGGGCACGCCCAGCATCTCGCAGATCACCGTGATCGGCAGCGGCATCGAGAACGAGTCGACCAGGTCCACCGGCGAACCGGCGGCCCGCATGCCGGCGACCAGCTCGCCGACGAGCTCCTCGATGCGGGGCCGCCACACTTCGACGTTCCGGCGTGAGAACGCCCCCGAGATCAGCCTGCGCATCCGGGAGTGCTCCGGCGGGTCCAGGGACAGGATGTCGCCGCCCGGGTTCAGCCATTCCTGCGTCCGCGGGATGTCCGCCTGCACACTGGCGGCCCGCGAGAAGCGGGGGTCGCCGAGCACCGTCTTGACCTCGGCTTGCCGCGTCACCAGCCAGCCCTCACCGCCGTACGGCAACTCCACTCGCCGGACCGGGCACTTCGCACGCAACTCCTCGAACTCCGGCGGTACGTCCAGCCGGTGGCCGTCGGGAAAGGGGTACTTCATCGCCGGTATCGCCGGTTCCGGGATGCCTTGCTCCGGGGTCGTCGTCACGGGAACTCCTTGGTCTGGTGCCGACAGGCCTGTGGAAGCTATGCGCGGGCGCTAGGAGTTGACTCGAGGGCGGACCCCACGCCGGTCCAGCGCAGGCCCGCCACCCACAGTCGATTTCCAGCGATAGTCGAGCGATCCGGCCTAGCGTCCCGTGGCGATGCGCGGCGGACGGCCGTCTGCGCGACCGATCTCCCTCGCCCGTTCCCGGTGAAACCGTCCCGGTGAAACCGACGATCACAGGAGCATGCGTACATGACCGCTGCCTCACCACCGATCCGCCAGTTGCCCTCACTGACCGGCTACCGCGCGGTCCTGTTCGTCGCCGTATTCCTGACGCACACGCTCGGCGCGGGCCAGTTCTACGCGGACGCCGACATCAATGAACTCGGCACCATCCTGCCGTACGGCACCTCGGCCCTCTCGACGTTCTTCGTGCTCAGCGGCTTCGTGCTCACGTGGGGTGAGCCATGGCGCAGCACGGTGCGCAACTTCTGGTGGCGTCGCGTGCTCAAGATCTATCCGGGGCATGTGATCACCTGGGCGGCCACGCTGCTCATGCTGTGGCTGATCGGCCCGATGCTGCTGATGGGTTCGCTCGCCGAGACCTCGGCCGGTCCGGTGGTGGCCAACCTGTTCCTGGTGCAGGCGTGGATACCCGACATCCCCTATCTGTTCAGCGTGTACGGCGTGAACTGGTCGGTGTCCTGCGAGATCGCGTTCTACCTGCTGCTGCCGCTGCTGATCCGGCCGATCCTCAAGATCCGCGCGGACCGGCTGTGGCTGTGGCTCGGTGTGACGGCCGCCTCGCTCATCGCCATCCCCACCGCGACGCACCTGTTCCTCGCCGGGCCGGTGTGGGACTACTGGGCGCCGCTGTCCTTCTGGCAGGCGTTCCTGACCTACTTCTTCCCGCTCAGCCGCCTGCCCGAGTTCCTGATGGGCGTGCTCCTGGCGAGGATCGTGCAGACCGGGCGGTGGTGGCCCCGGGTGAACGTGTGGTGGATCGCCCTGCTGTGCGTGGGCCTTTGGGGGCTGCTGCATGTGCTCCCCGCGACGTTCCGCAGCAGTGGACTGCTCACCCTCGGCATCGCCCTGTTCGTCCCGCTGATCGCGGCGCGCGACATCGAGGGGAAGCCGTCGTGGCTGGACAACCGGCCCATGGTGCTGCTCGGCAACTCCTCCTACGCGGCCTACCTGGTGCACTTCCCGCTGCTCGGCCTGGCCCGCTACCTCACGGGTGAGACCGACCGCTTCGGGTTCTGGACCGCGACGCTGATCGTGATCGTGCTGTTCGTGGTCACGCAGCTGATCGGCCTGGCCATGTTCGTCGGCCTGGAACGCCCGCTGATGCGCAAGTTCGGCAGACCACGCTGGTCCCTCGCTGTCTCCACCCCGCGCGACCTGGCGACGACCGACGCGGCCGGCGCAGCCGGCGCGGGTCGGTGATAGCCTCCCGACCGTGTCCCGCAGGCGGCGTACCCCGCAGGGTACGCGGTGGGCGGGCACAAACCTTCAGGGGTTTCCCACCACATGTCAGACCAGAATCAACTCGAGGAATTCTTCAAATTCCAGCAGGGGATCATCGACGAGTTCCGCGCCAACGACGGCAAAGTCGGCGGGATGTTCGAAGGCTCCACCCTCTGCCTCCTCACCACGACGGGGGCGCGCACCGGCCGGCCCCGCACCCAGCCCCTCGGCCTGATGCAGGTCGACGGACAGGACTTGGTCGTCGCCTCGGCGGGCGGCGCCCCGACCCACCCGGCCTGGTACCACAACATCCGTAAGAACCCGATCGTGACGGTCGAGAAGGGTGATCGCCCGTTCCGGGCGATCGCCTCGATCCCTCCGGGCGAGGAGCGCGACCGGCTCTTCGCGGCGATCGTGGAGCAGGAGCCCGGGTACGGCGAGTACCAGACGAAGACCGAACGCATCATTCCGGTCGTCGCACTGCACCCGGTCGACCTCGCACCCGACCGCGTCAAGCACCTCGGCGACGAACTGGTCGAGATGCATGACTGGTTGCGCGGCGAACTCAAGGACCTGCGCAAGCGGATCGACGACGTGGTCGAGGGCAGGGCCGACGGCGTCGCGCCCCCGGCCGAGGGCGAGGACGGCGGCGTACTCGCCGAACTGCGGTCGCACTGCCTGGACTTCTGCCACGCGCTGCACATCCACCACGCCGGCGAGGACATCGGTGCCTTCCCGGTGCTGCGCGAGCGGTTCCCGGCACTGGCGCCGGTGCTGGACAAGTTCGCCGAGGAACACAAGGTCGTGGTCGAACTGCAGAACCGGATCAAGGCACTGGTCGAGGACTTCGCTCCCGACCGGGACGATCCGGTGCGGCTGCGCGCGGAGGTGGAAGACCTCGCGAGCCGGCTCGAAGCGCACTTCGACGAGGAGGAACACCAACTCGTCACCGCGCTGAACGCCATGGGCCCCGCGCCCGAGCGCGGCTGAACGACCAAGTGGGGCACGGGCGGAACTCCGCCCGTGCCCCACTGGCATGCGGCTCAGCTGTCGCGCAGCCCGCGGCGGAAAGCCACGCAGTGCTCGTACACGGGCAGCAGACCGCTTCGCCCTGCGGACGCGAGCGTCGGTGCCTGCTCGTCCTTCGGCGATATCAGGAAGGGAACGTCGTCGGGCCACTCGATGGCGAGATCTGGATCGAGGGGGTGGATTCCGTGTTCGCGGACCGGATTGTAGCCCTCCGAGCACAGATAGACGACGGTGGCGTCGTCGGTCAGCGCGAGAAAGGCGTGCCCGAGGCCCTCGGAGAGGTAGACGGCGTGATGGGCCTGATCGTCAAGGCGTACGCCCTCCCACTCACCGAAGGTCGGTGAACCGACGCGGATGTCCACGATGACGTCCAGCACCGCGCCCCTCACACAGGACACGTATTTCGCCTGGCCCGGTGGGACGTCGGCGAAGTGAATGCCGCGCAGGGTGCCGCGCCGGGAAATGGAGCAGTTCGCCTGGGCGAGTTTGAATTCCTGGCCCAGGGCTCCACGCAAGATGCTGCCCTGCAGCAACTCGTGGACTCTCCCCCGCTCATCGGGGAAGACATTCGGCTCGTGAATCCACGAGCCTTCGATGGAGAGCGGTCGCATGGGTATGGGCACCTCGGTAGGGCGGTGTGCGGTGGTCTAAGGACGGCGGGTGCGCGGAGAGCTCCGTATGGCAGCCGCTTCGGCGCGGCATACGCCGGGCCAGGCCCTGGCCACCGCCTCCCGCCAATGGCTCATCCGCTCCATGCCGGCCTCTTGCCAGCGGTCGTGCCCCAGCACGCTGTACGCCGGCCGGGCCGCGGGTCGCACGAACCTGTCACTGGAGACGGGGCGCACCCGTGAGGCATCCGCGCCGAGCAGGGTGAAGACCTCCGCGGCGAGCTCGAACCACGTGGCGTCTCCGCTGCTCGTGCCGTGATAGATCCCGGACGGGGCGGTCCCCGCAAGCGCGGCGCGCCCCAGCAGGACCAGGCGATCGGCGAGATCTCCCGTCCAGGTGGGCTGGCCCCGCTGATCGTCGACGACCTCGACCGGGCCCGTCCCGCCCGCCAGCCGGATCATCGTTCGCACGAAACTGTTCCCATGCTCCCCGAACAGCCACGCTGTGCGCACCACGTAGCCGGTGTGAGGGAGTGCCTCCAGTACGGCCCGTTCCCCTGCCAGCTTGCTTCGGCCGTAGACGGTCCGCGGAGCGGGCGGCGCGTCCTCGGGGTACGGCCGTGTGGCGGTGCCGTCGAAGACGTAGTCCGTCGAGACCTGCAGCAGTACGGCGCGCAGGGCGCCGCACTCCTCGGCGAGGAGGCGGGGGCCCGTCCCGTTGACGGCGTGCGCCTCGGCCTCCTTCTCCTCCGCCTCGTCCACCGCGGTCCACGCCGCGCAGTTGACCACCAGGGCCGGACGGTGGGCCTCGAGGACACTCCGTACGGCGTCGGGGTCGGTGATGTCGAGGCCGGAACGGCCGACCCCGACCGCGCGGATGCCGGCCCGCTCCAGCCGGGGCAGGAGATCGCGGGCCAGCATCCCGTCGGCTCCGGTCACGAGCCAGACCGGCTCATCGGGGGTCGTCACAGTGCGGCCCGCTCCAGCAGCGGTTCCCACCACACACGCTGGTCGCGGTACCACTGCACGGTCTCGCGCAGGCCCTGCTCGAGCTTCACCCGGGGCTGGTAACCGAGCTCTTCGCGGATCTTGGTCCAGTCGACGGAGTACCGCTGGTCGTGGCCCTTGCGGTCCTCCACATACATCACGCTGTCGTCCCACCGAGCCCCGCACGCGTCGAGGATCAGGGCGGTGAGCTCCTTGTTGGCGAGCTCGGTCCCACCACCGATGTTGTAGACCTCGCCCGCGCGGCCACGGGTGCGCACGAGTTCGATGGCTCGGACGTGGTCGTCCACATGGAGCCAGTCCCGGACGTTGCCGCCATCGCCGTACAGGGGCACCTTCTTGCCGTCCAGCAGGTTGGTGACGAAGAGCGGGATCAGTTTCTCGGGGAAGTGATGGTGACCGTAGTTGTTGGAGCAGCGGGTCACGCGTACGTCCAGGCCATGTGTGCGGTGGTAGGACAGCGCGATCAGGTCACTGGATGCCTTCGAGGACGAGTACGGGGAATTGGGCCGCAGCGGCTCGTCCTCGGTCCACGAACCTTCTGCTATCGACCCGTACACCTCGTCCGTCGAGATGTGCACGACGGTCTCGACGCCGGCCCGATGGGCGGCGTCGACCAGCGTGTGCGTGCCCAGCACATTGGTGCGGACGAACTCCGCGCCGCCGTCGATGGAGCGGTCCACATGGGACTCGGCCGCGAAATGCACCACCTGGTCGTGCTCGCCCATCAGCCGCGCGACCAGCTCCGCGTCGCAGATGTCGCCCCGCACGAAGCCGAATGCCTCATGCCCGCGCACCGCGTCCAGATTGGCGGTGTTTCCGGCGTAGGTGAGCTTGTCCAGCACGGTCACCGACACGTCCCGGGGCCCCCGCGGACCCAGCAGCGTACGGACGTAGTGGGACCCGATGAAACCGGCACCGCCGGTCACCAGAATGCGCGTTGTCATGACGGGACCTGCACCTCGCTGTGATCACCCAGCACCAGCCGATGGGCGGAAGAGTTACGTGGGGCGGGCAGGACGCGCACGCCCCGGCCGATGAGCGAGGCCTCGACGCGACGGACGCCCGCGAGTGCGGAGTCACGGAGCACGATGGAGTACTCGATCTCGCTGTCCTCGATACGGCAGCCCTCCGAGATGGAGGTGAAGGGGCCGACGTAGGAGTCGCGGACCACGGTGGAGGCCCCGATGATCGCGGGACCGACGATGCGGCTGCCGCTGATCCGCGCACCCTTCTCGATCCGGACCCGGCCGATGATCTCGGTGTGGTCGTCGACCGTTCCCTCCACGCCGGACTCGATGCCCTCCAGCACCGAACGGTTGACCTCCAGCATGTCGGTGACGTTGCCGGTGTCCTTCCAGTAGCCCGAGATGGTGGTCGACCGGACGTCCCGGCGCTGGTCGATCAGCCACTGGATGGCATGCGTGATCTCGAGCTCGCCGCGCTGCGACGGCGTGATGGCGCGTACCGCGTCGTGAATGGCCGGGGTGAACAGATAGACGCCCACCAGTGCGAGGTCGCTCTTGGGGAACTCCGGCTTCTCCGTCAACGACACAACCCGGCCGCCGGAATCCAGCTCCGCCACCCCGAACGACCGCGGGTCGGGCACCCGCGTCAGCAGGATGCTCGCGTCGGGCCGGCCGGCCCGGAAGTCGGCTACCAGGCCGGTGATCCCGCCGACGATGAAGTTGTCGCCGAGGTACATCACGAAGTCGTCGTCACCGAGGAAGTCCCGGGCGATGAGCACGGCATGCGCGAGCCCGAGCGGCGCACCCTGCGGAATGTAGGTCACGTCGATGCCGAACCGGGAGCCGTCCCCCACAGCACCGCGGATCTCGTCCGCGGTGTCCCCGACGACGACGCCGACCTCGGTGATGCCGGACTCGGCGATCGCCTCGAGGCCGTAGAAGAGAACGGGTTTGTTGGCCACCGGCACCAGTTGTTTGGCGGAGGTGTGGGTGATGGGTCGCAGACGGGTACCAGTCCCGCCTGCCAAGACCAGCGCCTTCATTCGGCTCCCTCGGTTCCTTCGCAGGTGACGTCGTCGCACACGGCCGGTGGGGCCGGCTCGGTGGCCCGGCTATCCATGGACGAGAGCCTCCAGCCCGGCCACCACCTCGGCGGGAACGGGCTGTTCCGCGATCTCCGCGCGGATCGCGCGGGCCGAGGCCAGGTAGGACGGGGTGTGCAGGATCTCCTCGGCGGCGGCGCGCAGCCGGGCCGGGGTCTGTCGGTCTTCCGGCAGGGTGATGGCCGCGCCCCGGTCGGAGATGCGCTCGCACGGCGGCAGCATCTTCGGGATGTTCGGGATCAGCAGCTGGGGGACGCCCGCGTTCAGCGCGGTGAGCGAGGTCTGCCCGCCGCCGTGATGGACGATCAGCCGACAGGTGGTGAGCAGGACATCGAGGGGAATCCAGCCGGCCCGCACCCGGTCCGGGTCCGCCTTCAGGTCCTTGGCGACCGCCTCCGGCGCGGCGACGACCAGCTCGACGTCCAGGTCGGCGACGCTGTCGAGGAGTTCCTGCAGATACGCCAGCTCGGCCTCGTGCGAGACCCTGCTGCCCGCGGTGACGCACACACGCGGCCGGTCGCCGCTCCGGTACATCCAGGGCTTCAGCGCACGCTGCTCGTTGTACGGGACGAACCGCATGCTCTGCCGCGGCCCCAGCGAGGAGGGGGCGCGCAGGCTCGGGGGACAGATGTCGACCCACAGATGGGTCTCGGGGAGCCCGGCGAGGCCCAGCGCCGACAGCTCCGGGGCGAGCTCGTCGGCGGCGCCGGCGTCGATGCCCGGCGGCTCGCCGAGGTCCCAGGTGTGCCGGACGAACGGTACGCCGATCTCGTGGGCGATCAGCGGAGCCGCGTAGCAGAGCGACCCGCCGACCACCAGGTCCGGGGCCCAGTCCGCGACCAGCTCGCGCAGGGCGGGGAGGCTCGCGGCGGCGAACCTGCCGAAGCCGCGGCCGTTGAAGTGCAGGCGCTCCTGCGGGCCCGCCGGGAGGTCGAGGGCGCGGTTGTCACGGTCGCTGAACATGAACCGGCGCATGGTTCCGTCGGTGACGGGAACGGTCGGCAGGCCCACGGCGGACGCGAACGCGACCATCTCGTCGGGCGAGGCGACGAGAACCTCATGGCCCTGGAGCCGGGCCGCGGTCGCGAGCGGAGCCAGGGCGAACACCGTTGCCGGGCTGCCGCCGGTGAGGAAGAGCATCTTCATCGCACGAACGCCTCCAGGAGGTCGGCGCCGAGCGCCGCACCGTTGGCCTTGCTGTTCACGCGGTGGCACAGCTCCGCCACATTGGCCCGGATGGAGGCGTCGTCGGCCACGTCCCGGACCGCCGCGAAGATCCCATCGGCGGATGTGTCGGACAGCCTGCGGCCGAGCCCGAGTTCCTCGACGCGCCGGGCGTTGGCCATCTGCTCAGGGACCTGGGCGGCGGAGACCATCGGCACCCCGCAGTACACCGCGCCCATCGTGGAACCCATGCCGTTGTGGGTGAGGAACACATCGGCCTGCCGCAACACCGCGAGCTGCGGCAGATGCCGATGGATGTCGAAGTTCGCCGGCGGGACACGGCCCCCGAGGTCCACCTTGCCGCCCACCGCCATCACCACCTGCCAGTCGGTGTCCGCGAAGGCGTCCATGCAGTTGTGGAAGAACTCCGGCCGGTCGTTCCAGATGGTGCCGAGCGCGATGTAGAGCAGCCGGGCGCCCGGGACCTTCGGCCGGTACTCGCCCTCCTGACTCCGGTCGCCGATCCCAGGCCCGATGAAGTGGAAGGTGTCATCGAATTTTTCCGCGTTGGTCTGGAACTCGTCCGGTACGAAGACCAGGTTCAGCCGCGCCGGCTCCGCGGCGTTCAGCTCCTTGTACACGCCGTAGCCCGCGAAGAAGTCGCGGCACTCCTGCTGCGCCTGGACCAGCGGCGGGTAGGTGAAGTCCAGCGGCTCCGACATCAGCAGGTCGGTGAGCGAGTCCTCCTCGTTGGTCGCCATGGTGGGCACGAGGTAGGCGTACGGCACGTCGAGCGCCTCGGCGAGCAGCTGGCCGTGGTAGTCCAGTTGATCGGTGCACACGACGTCCGGCTTGTTGTCGCGGTAGTAGTCCATCAGCACCGGCATCGACGTGCGCCGCTCGGCGAGCCCGATCCGCAGCACCTCGGTGAGGTCCTCGGTGGTGAAGTGCTCGAACATCGGAGGGTTCTGCAGATCCGTCGGCAGCACCACCGGTTCCGCGCCCGTCTGCCGGACCAGATGTTCCAGATCGGGCCCGACGGCGAAGCTGACGCGGTGACCCCGCCGGACGAGTTCGCGCGCCAGCGGCAGCGCGGGCGTGACATGCCCGTAGGCGTTCGGAGTGAGGAATGCCAGATGCATGGGCGTCTCTTCCACCTTCGGTCAGTAGTTTCCGAGGCCACCGCAGACATTGAGCGCCTGGGCCGTCACCGCGGCGGCATCGTCGCCCACCAGGTACTCGACCATGGCGGCCACCTCCCTGGGCTGCACATACCGGCCCATCGGCACTTTGGTCGTGATGCGGTCGTGGGCCTCGTCCACCGAGACGCCCCACACATCGGCGTATCCCTCGCGCACCTTGGCGGCCATCGGCGTCTCGACGAAGCCGGGGCACACGGCGTTCACGGTGATTCCGGTACGCGCCAGCTCCAGGCCGAGCGCCTTGGTGAAGCCCACCACACCGTGCTTCGACGCCGAGTAGGGAGCGGCGAACACCACGCCCTGCTTACCCCCGGTCGACGCGATGTTGACGATCCGGCCGTGTCCCGCCGCCAGCATCCCGCCGGCCGTGAGCACTTCCCTGGTCAGCAGGAAGACACTCGTGAGGTTGGTCGCGACGACGTCGTTCCACAGCTCGTCGGTGATGCCGGTGGTGGGGCCGCCCCCGCTCCGCCCGGCATTGTTGACCAGGATGTCCACCCGGCCGTAGCGCGCGACCACGTCGGCGACGAGCCGCTTGAGCTCCTCGGGCCGGGACACGTCGCAGGTCGAGCCGTCGGCCTCCCAGCCCTCGTCCCGAAGGTTCTTCACCGTGGCGGTCACCGCGTCCGCCTGGCGGCCGCATACGTAGACGCCGACTCCGCCCGCGGCAAGTCTGGAGGCGATCTCCAGCCCGATCCCGCTGGTACCACCGGTCACCAGGGCTACCCGCTTGGTCGCCTCGGACATGCCACCCTCCCACTTCACATCGAACAACCCAGCCGAGGATGTGCATGGCTGCTTGAAGACCGCTGGATCCTGTGTCGAGAGGGGTCACGAGGCTCGGTCGAGCCATCCGCTAGTGCGGGGCCTCAGGCTGGGTCGGCGAAGTGGTTTCCAGTGAACTGAAGTGAAGGAGCCGTGCCCGCCATGACGGAGAGCATCCCGGACCCCGCCGAGAACTACACGCTGCCGGACGGCCGTGTGATCAGCGGCCTGAACGCGGAGACCACGAAGATCGTCTGGCACGAGGTCTCCACCAGCATCTACCTGACCGACCTTCAGCACCTGCGGGAGGGCGACACGGTCATCGACATCGGCGCCCACCTCGGCCTCAGCTCGCTCTTCGTCTCCGACCGGGTGCCCGGCGTCCGGGTCATCGCCTGCGAGCCGGCCCGTGCCACCTTCGCGTGCCTCGCCCAGAACTTCGCCGACCATCTGCCGGGCGGCATCGCGCTCAACAAGGCCGTCGCCGACAAGCCGGGTAGCGCCGAGTTCACCTTCTACCCGGCCGACGAGACCATGGCGACGCTCGAGGAGGACGAGCGCGACGACCAGCGCAACATCGAGGCCGTGCTGACCAACCTCGGGGTCGGCGAGAAGGAACAGGCCGCTTACTGGGAGAACTTCCGCAGCAAGGTCGAGCGCTACACCGTGCCCGTGACCACCGTGGCCGAACTGATCGCCGAGCACCAGGTCGAGTCCGTGGACCTGCTCAAGATCGACGTCGAGCGGTCCGAACTCGCGGTGCTGCGCGGCGTCGGCGAGGCCAACTGGCCGAGGATCCGCAACATCGCCGTCGAGGTGCACGACGTGGAGGACAGGCTCGCTCAGACCGTGGACCTGCTGAAGGACAAGGGCTTCCAGGTCGAGTACGAGCAGCAGGAGGTCTTCAAGGGCGGCAGCGTGTACATCGTGCTGGCACGTCGCCCCTGACCGGACCGAAGGCTGCCGTCCATGGCAGCTCGAGGCGGGCTATAGCCCCGCCCACCAGCATCGGCCGACATGACAACCAATCGCGCGCATCATGATGTCCGGGCGCTCATCCTCGCTGCGGAGGGCGATGCCGAGCAGGTCGTACGTGAGGTGGGGGCGCCGCGGACGGCAGCCCTGCTGGTGGGCGAGCTCATCGACCGGGCCGACCTCGACGAGGTGCCGGGGCTGAACCAGACGCCGATCACGGTCGCCTTCGAGCTCGCCTTCGACGGCGGCACCGTGTCGCACCACGTCGTCGCGGGCAAGTCCGCCGAGCACCACCCGGGCGCCCCCAAGGCCGCCCACGCCACGATCGAGGTCGGCCTGCTGGAACTGCTGCGGGCCACTTTCGGCGGCTGGCGCTCGCCGGGCTGCCAGAACCTGCGCATCCGGTGGAACGACATCGAGGACATCGCGGCGCTCAGCTCTTCCATGCACGTCTTCCACGTCGTGCAGCGCCTGGTCCGCGGTACGACGGAGCAGCAGGCCGACCTCTCGGAACTGTCGCTGCGCAACGGGTCCGACAAATGGGGGCTGCATTACTACACGCCCCACTACGAAAGGCACTTCGGCCCGCTGCGGGACCGCCCCCTGACCATCGTCGAGCTCGGCATCGGCGGATACGGCGACCCGGCGGCCGGCGGCGCCTCGCTGCGGATGTGGAAGCGGTACTTCCCGCGTGCCGTCATCCACGGCGTGGACATCTTCGACAAGTCGGCGCTGCGGGAGCCGCGCATCAACACCATCCAGGGCGACCTCTCCGACCCGGCCTTCCTCACGTCGCTGAGGGAGGAGATCGGGCCCATCGACATCGTGATCGACGACGGCAGCCATTACTGCCCGGACGTCATCTCCGCGTTCCGCGCCATGTTCGGGCTGGTGCGGCCCGGTGGACTCTACGTCGTGGAGGATCTGCAGACGTCGTACTGGGAGGGATACGGCGGCAGCTCCGTGCGGCGGGACGACCCGGCCACCAGCATGGGCTACCTGAAGAAGCTGCTGGACGGCCTCGCCCACGAGGACCACGAGGCTGGCGGGGTCGAGCCGGACGAGATCTCACGCACCCTCACGGGCGCGCACTTCTACCGCAGTCTCGCGATCTTCGACAAGGGCGTGAACCAGGAGGGCCCCAGCCCGTCCTGGATCCCCCGGACCCGGATGACGTACGAGGAGATGACCAACGTCGAATGGGGCGGGGACGGTCTGAAGGCCGATACCCAGGAGTGAGCGAGAGCCCGGGAGCCCGTCCGCTCAGGACGGGCTCCCGGCATGTTCGCGTATGTCGTGCAGCAGCGCGGCCAGACGCATGCTCCGGTACGGGTCGGGGGATCTGCCGACGGCCGCCGCGTGCGCGAAGGCGTCCAGCGTCGCGACGACCTGGTCGTGTGCGGGCAGCCGCCGCTCCTCGGTGCCCGACCGCCGCTCCAGACGGAGCACCGGTTCGTGGTCGGCCGACGGAGTGAAGGCCTGGTCGACGGTGATACGGCCATGGGTTCCGGTCAGTTCGTAGGCGGACCGGTACCCGTGGTCCAGGCCGAAGGCGATCTGCACGAGCACACCTTCCGGGGTGCGCAGTACGGCCGCGCCGCCGGTGTCGACCTCGAATCCGGGGCCGCGCACCAAGGTGGCCGCCACCGTCGTCAGCTCCGCGCCGACCAGTTGGACGGCCGCCCGGATCGGATAGACCCCGGTGTCCAGCAACGCCCCGCCGCCCAGCGCCGACTGGTAGCGGATGTCACCCGCGGGCCGCCGGGGCACCGTGAACTCGGCGCGGAACGAACGCGGTTCGCCGATGATCCCCTGCGCCACCAGACCGGACACGGCCGTGTGCGAGGGGTGGTGGAGGAACATGATGTTCTCCATCAGCGCGAGACCGCGCTCGTCCGCCAGCGCGAACAGCGCCGCCGTCCGCTCCGGCTCGGGGGTGAGCGGTTTCTCCGCGAGGACGTGCTTGCCCGCCCGCAGCGATGCCTCCACCCAGTCCGCGTGCAGGGCACAGGGCAGCGGGAGATAGACCGCCTCGACGTCGGGATCCTCCAGCAGCCCGGGGTATCCGTGCACCGCACGGCACCCGTAGGGGCGCGCGGTGGCTCTGGCCTTCTCCGGGTCCCGGCTGGCCAGAGCGACCAGGTCGACCTTGTCGGAGCGCGCGATGGCGGGCAGTACGCGGCGCGTCGCGATGTCCGCGCACCCCATGACGGCGATTCTCAACGGCGTCATGGGCTCAGCTCTCGGCCAACGCGGCCACCGTGCGCTCCAGCGCCTCCTCGAGCAGCACCCGGCAGGTCCAGCCCGTGACCGCCGTGAACGCCGACGGGTCGACCTCGACGCTACGGAAGTCCGAGCCCTCGACGTGCGGGGGCGGCGGCACCGAGACCACCGGCACGGGCTCCTTGCCGGTGTGCCGGGCGACGGTACGGGAGATGGCGCGGAACACGTCACCGAGGGCCGGAGCCTGGCCCGTGCCCAGCAGGTAGTGGCGTCCGGCCAGTTCGTCGGCGTGGTCCAGGGCGGTGACGAACGCGCGCGCCGCGTCGTAGATGTTCAGCAGGTCGCGGCGCACGGTGCCGTCGTGCCACATGGTGAGCGGTTCGCCTGCCAGGGCCTTGCGGATCATGGTTGACACCACACCCCGGTCGTCCGTAGTACCGGCGGCGGGCGGGCCGAACACGGGCGGCAGGCGCAGGCTGGTCGCACGGATGTGCCCGGCCTCGGTCGCGGCCATGAGCAGTCGTTCCGCGGTGTGCTTCTGCCGGTCGTACACGCCTTCC
Organism: Streptomyces sp. NPDC093591; assembly: GCF_044764885.1. Taxonomy (NCBI): domain Bacteria; kingdom Bacillati; phylum Actinomycetota; class Actinomycetes; order Kitasatosporales; family Streptomycetaceae; genus Streptomyces; species Streptomyces sp. NPDC093591. Next base: position 320,453 of record NZ_JBIWIY010000009.1, on the reverse strand, counting down.
GGGCGGTCCTCCTCGCTGCCGTCGATGCGGTCCGCCGTGACCTTGCCGACCTGGGTGTTGCTGCCGGGGAACACCACCACCGGGGGCGGCCCGTCGCCACGGCCCCGCAGGGCGGCCACCAGGTCTCGGACGAGGCCGACGTGGATGCGCTCGGCCACCGCGTCGCCCTCCGCGATCCGCCAGCCGGAGGCGCCCCGGATGTGCGCGGCGAACGGGAACACCGCGTCACAGCCGGCCACCGCCTCCGCCAGGGCGCCCGGCCGGGCCAGATCCGCCCGGCGAACCTCGACGGAGCCCGCCACTTCGAGTTCCCGGCGGGCGACCGCGCGCACCCGCACCGGCAGCTCCGCCAGCGCCCGGACGACCGCGGAGCCCAGGAACCCCGAGGCGCCGAGGACGACGACGAGCGGTCGGTCAGTCGCGGCCATCACCGGTCTCCTCCGCGAGGCAGGCGCCGTAGTCCGGCAGCAGCCCCTGAGCCAGGGCGTCGGCCAGCGTCGGCGCCGTCCGGTCGCGTTCGGACATCGACAGCTCCAGGCCGGCCGGCAACTCAAGGGACAGCTGCGGGTCCAGGGGGTGAACCGCGCGCTCCTTCTCCGCCCGGTAGGCCGCGGACAGCAGGTACACCATGGTCGTGTCGTCCTCGAGCGCCACGAAGAGATGCCCCACGCCGATGGGCAGATACAGCGCGGTCCCCTCGTCGGCGGCCAGCTCCACCGCCTCGGAGCGCCCGAAGGTCGGCGATCCCGCCCGGACGTCGATGACGAAGTCCAGCGCCCGACCGCCCGCGCACTGCACGTACTTGGCCATCGAACCCGGCAACGCCGTGAAATGGACGCCGCGCACCACTCCGCGCCTTGACCGGCTGGTGCTGGCCTGCGCCACGGGGAAGAGCGGCCGGCCGAGCGTCTCACCGAAGGCGTCCTCGTGGAACGGCGAGGTGAACGCGCCGCGGTCGTCGTGGAACACCTCGGGGGTGAACGCGTAGGCGCCCGGGATACTCAGCTCGCGCACCTTCATGCCAAGGCACTCTCGCGCGTGCCCACGAAGATGCCCGGGCTGGCGGCGTCGTCCCTGGTGTAGTGCGGCTCGAGGCCCGCCTCGCGGAACGCGGCCTCATAGGTCTCGCGGTCGAACAGCGACATGACATGCGTGTCGGTGAAGTGCTCGATGCCCGTCTCGGGTGCGGCCACGGTGTAGTGGACCTCCATCCGGCTGGCGGAGCCTTCGCGGACCGAGTGCGAGACCCGGGAGATGGTCCGACCGTCCGCGGTCACCACATCGGCGCCGACCCAGCCCGTGAGGAACGTGTCCGGGAACCACCAGGGCTCCACGACGAGCACGCCGTCGGGGGTGAGATGGTCGGCGAGGTTGCGTACGGCCTGCTTCAGATCGGCCGTGCTCCGCAGATAGCCGATCGAACTGAACATGCAGGTGACCGCGGAGAAGCGGCGCCCGAGCCGGAAGTCGCGCATGTCTCCCTGATGCAGGGGGAGTCCGGGGTTGTTCCGGGCGGCGACGGCCAGCATCTCGGGAGAGAGGTCGACGCCGACCGCCTCGCCGAAGGAGCCGCTCAGCTCGCGCAGATGGGCGCCGGTGCCGCAGGCGACGTCGAGCAGCGACGTGGCCCGTGGCACCCGCTCGTGGACGAGGGCCAGCACCGCCGCCGCCTCGCCCCTGTAGTCCTTGCCGCGGCCCTGGTAGAAGTCGTGGTAGACGTCGGCGCGCCGGTAGATCAGAGTGTCCGTACTGGTCGTCATGGAATGCCTCCTCGCTGGCGTGGTCACAGAGTGCGCAGTACGTCGCGCAGGGCGGCGATCACCTTGTCCTGCAGCCCTTCCGACAGGGACGGATACATCGGCAGGGAGAAGATCTGCTCCGCCAGCGCCTCGGTGACCGGCAACGAGCCCTGCGCCACGCCGAGATGGGCGAACCCGCGCATCGTGTGCACCGGCCACGGATAGCTGATGTTCAGTGAGATGTCGAAACGCTCTCTGAGCGTCCTGATGATGTCGTCCCGGCGGGGGTGGCGGACCACATAGACGTAGTAGACGTGGTCGTTGCCGTCGGTCACCGCCGGAAGCTCCAGGCCGCCCGGCCCGCACAGGTCCCCGAGGCCCTCCGCGTAGCGGTCGGCGATCGCCTGCCGTCGTGCTATGTAGGTGTCGAGGCGGCCGAGCTTGCGGCGCAGGATCTCGGCCTGCACTTCGTCGAGGCGGCTGTTGTGGCCGGGGGTCTGCTCGACGTAGTACACGTCCTCCATGCCGTAGTAGCGCAGTCGCCGGAGCGCACGGTCGACGTCGGGGTCGTCGGTGACCACGGCGCCGCCGTCGCCGTAGGCGCCGAGCACCTTGGTCGGGTAGAAGGAGAACGCGGCCGCCCGGCCCATCGTCCCGGCGAGCCGGCCGTTCCGGCGCGCTCCGTGGGCCTGTGCGCAGTCCTCCACGATCGTCAGACCGTGCTCCGCGGCCAGCGCTTCCAGGGGCGCCATGTCGACACACTGCCCGTACAGATGGACGGGAACGATGGCCTTGGTGCGCGGGGTGACGGCCGCCGCGACCAGGTCGGTGTCCATCAGGTAGTCCTCCGCCCTGACGTCGACGAACACCGGGGTGGCCCCGGTCCCGTCGATGGCCACGACGGTGGGAGCGGCCGTGTTGGAGACGGTGATCACCTCGTCACCCGGGCCCACACCGACCGCCTCCAGGGCCAGCTTCACGGCATTGGTGCCGTTGTCCACGCCGACGCAGTGGGACACACCGAGATACGACGCGTACTCGGCCTCGAACCCCCGCACGCTCTCGCCGAGCACGAGCCGGCCGGAGCCGAAGACCTTCTGCACCGCATCGAGGATGTCCGCCTTCTCCGCCGCGTACTCCGCGAGGTAGTCCCAGACGTGGGTGGTCACCTGTCGTCCTCCTTGTGGAAACCGAGAAATGTCAGCAAGCTTCTGGCCTCCACATTGAGGTGGCTGCCGTAGCGCACGAACTCCGCGAGCTGGCGCAGCGTGACCCACGAGTAGTTCTCCGGGACTTCGAGGGGGAAATCATCGGCGACCTCCACGAGCAGATATCGGTTCTGCGCATGGTAGAAGCGCCCCCCTTCCTCCGAATGGACACTGTCGAAGTGGATACGCCCGGGCGGTGCGCCGAGAACCTCATCGAGAAACAGCGGCTTCTGTTCATCGGGCAGAAAGCGGTAGTTGTCCGGCTGGCACTGCACGGTCGGCGCCATTTCGACGCCGTCGAGAGCGCCGGTCTCGATCCGGGCCTGGACGAGCAGATGCAGCACCCCGTCGATACGGCGGTTGAGGAAGGCGATGACGCCCTGGCTCGTCGGCTCGAACATCGGCTGCTGCCAGCCGGTCACCTCGCGGCTGCTGGCCTCGACGTCGACCCCGATGACCGCGAAGTGCTGGCCCCGGTCGTGCACGATCTCGCCGTCGACCCACGACCAGCCGTCCACCTTGGCCAGCGGGATACCGCGCCGGGTCAGGGTGCAGCGGCCCTTGGCCTCGGTGAACCAGCTCAGCAGTTCCACGGTGGAGTGCAGCGCACGACCCTGGGGCGACCAGGAGCGGGCCAGGGCGGCACGGAACCCGTCACCGGTCGGCTCCTCGGCGTCGTCGTAGCGCTGTGACGCCAGGCCCGCCAGGACCGTGCGGGTGTCCATGTTGATCAGATTGGGTTCCCGCAGCAGCCCGGCTATCTGCTCGTAGCTCAGCCAGCAGAAGTCGTCCAGCACCGGGACGTCGTCCTCGACCTGCACGATCATGTTCCGGTTGCGCTTGGCGAGGAACCAGGACGCCTGCTCCGACTGGAGCACATCGGACAGGGTCCGCCCGCTGCGCGGCGCGGTGAAGTAGTCGAGGTACGGGACCCGCTTCCCGCCGTGCACACCGGTGAAGTTGCTCCGGGTCGCCTGGACCGTCGGGGACAGCTGGAATCCGTTGACGTTGCCCGGTTCCATCTTGACCTGCAGAAGGCAATGGGGGACGCCGTCGAACTCCTTCACCAGGATGCCCAGTACGCCCTGCTCCGGCTGGACGATGATCGGCTGTTGCCATGCCTCCACCCCCCGCCCGGAGCGGGACACATCGAGGCCTTCCACGGCGAAGAACCGCCCCGTGCGATGGACGAGATTGCCCGATTCGGGATCGGCCGCCCAGCCGTCGAGTTCCTCCAACGGAATTTTGGTCGTGCGGTATTGCTGGGCCCGGCACCGATTCCGGTACCAGACATGAAAATCCGCTATCGCGGAGAACATTTGGTCACCTCCAGCGACGGAATCGGCTTCCCGTACGCTTCCGGGCATTTGGCCTGCCGGCGGATCCGCATGGAGATGACCTTGCCAGATGTGCGGCGTCCGGTCTGCCCTCTCCTGCCGGATTCCGTACGTACCCGAGTACGGCATGAGCGAAATTCGAGCGGGCGCCGAGCGCACAGGCCAGAAGCTCTTGATGAGTAGGTACGCGACATGGAGGTTCACACCCAGTGAGAGATTTCCCGCAGGGGGGGACGGCGGAGCCCTCCTTCGCCGAAGTGGCCCAGGCCTTCCGCGAGAACTTCGACTCGGGCGCCGAAGTCGGCGCCGGCGTCTGCGTCTACCACCGCGGCCGGCCGGTGGTGGACGTGTGGGGCGGCTTCGCCAACGAGGCCCGCACCGATCCCTGGCGCCCCGACACCATGGGCATCCTGGCGTCCCCCACGAAGGCGCTGGTCACCGGCGCGGCCCTGCTGCTGGTCGACCGGGGCCTGCTGGACCTCGACACGCCCGTCGCCGAGTACTGGCCCGAGTTCGCGGCCCACGGCAAGGCGGGGATCACCCTGCGCATGGTGCTGGCCCACCGCTCCGGGGTGGTCTGTCTCGACCACGCCCCGATCGTCGAGGAACATCTGCGCGCGCACACCCCGATCGCCGAGGCCCTCGCCGCCGCCCGCCCGGAGTGGGAACCGGACACCGCGCACGGCTATCACGCGACCACTTTCGGCCATCTGATCAGCGAGTTGGTGCGCCGCCGCACCGGCCACACCGTCGGTGATTTCTTCGCCAAGGAGATCGCCACCCCGCTGGGCCTGGACTGCCACATCGGCCTGCAGGACCCTGACGCCGCCCACCTGGCGACCATGCTCGAGTCCAGGGCGGAGGAGCTGATGGCGGGCGCCGACCCGGGTGACGGCATGGCCATGATGGTCGCGCTGGGCGACCCGACGTCCCTGACGTATCGGGCCGTGCTCGGCAGCATGTCGCTGGATCTCACACCGGACCCGGTGGTCGAGAACCCGTCGTACGACGGGCTGGCCAGCGCACAGTCACTCGCCCGCTTCCACGCCTCGTTCATCGGCGAGATCGGCGGCTTCCGGCTGACCAAGCCGGAGACCACCGAGCAGCTCCGTACCGTCCACTCCACCGGCACCTGCCGTACGACGCTGCTGCCCAGCACCTGGGGCCTCGGCCTCATGCTGCCCGACGGACCGATGTTCCCCGCCTCGTCGGGACTGGGCAGTGCCTTCGGACTCGGCGGCGCCAACGGGAACTTCGCCTTCGCCGACCCGGAGAACGAACTCGCCTTCGCCTATGTCCAGAACGCGGGCACGCAGGTGATCGGCCGCATCGACGACCGTGCGCGCCACCTCGTCGAAGCCACCTACCGAAGCATCGGCGTCCTGTGACCGAACGCCGGCCCGCACCCCCAGAAAGGTTCCGACATGCGCGTCCTGTTCACCGCTGCACCGGGATACGGACTCATGCTCCCGCTCGTCCCGCTCGCCTGGGCCGCACGCGCGGCCGGACATGAGGTACTGCTCGCCACCACGGCCCATATGAAGGAGGTCGGTGCCGAATCGGGCCTGGCGGTCGCCGACGTGTTCCCGGCGCGGGACATCGGCTCGGACCTGGTCGCGGGCGCCGCCGGCACCGCGGAGGCCACCGACGACGCCCCGCCCGGCTACTGGGAACTGGTCAGCGCCGTACGGCCCTTCGAGCTGTTCACGCTGGCCATGACCGAGGGCACGATCGCCGCGGGCCGTGAGTTCGACGCCGACCTGGTCGTCTACTGCTCGGACCACATGGCGGGCAAGCTGGCCGCGATCGCACTGGGAGTGCCCGCGCTGGAGGTCGGCAACCGGGTGTCCTGGTCCATGCGGGACGAGGAGTTCCGTGACGGCCGCGAGCACAACGCCCGTACGGGCATCCTGCCCGACGACGCTCCGGTGGTGACGGCGCTGCGCGAGCGGCTCGGGCTGCGGGAGACCGTGCCCGACCTGGTCGCGCGCATCGACCCCCGTGCGCCCAGCATGGGCGGCCTGGCCCAGGAGGAACCGGATGTCTCGGACGGAGTGCCGTGGCGCCCCATGCGTTTCGTCCCCTTCAACGGGGGCGCGGTACTGCCGAGTTGGGCCATGCGCCGGCCGGACCGGCCGCGGATCTGCCTGACCCTGGGGACCGTCGCGCCGCTGCTTCCCGGGGGCGGAGGGCTCGGCCTGCTGATCGAGGCACTGTCCGGCCTGGACGCCGATGTGATGCTGGCCGACGGCGAGACGGACCTGAGCCAGTTCGGCACGCTCCCGGACAACCTCCACCCGGCCGGTTTCGTGCCGCTGTCGGGGATCCTGCGGGACTGCTCGCTGGTCGTGCACCACGGCGGCTCGGGTACGACCGCGGCGGCCCTGCACCACGGGGTGCCCCAGCTGGTCGTGCCGGGCGGCGCGGACAACGCGCTGTGCGCGCAGCGGGTGGTGGACCGGAAGGTGGGCCTGTCCATCGAGCCGTCCCAGGTGGACGTCCCGACGGTGCGTACGGCGGTTGAACGGCTGCTCTCCGAGAAGGCGTTCGCGGACGCGGCGGCGGAGGTGCGGGCGGAGATCGCCGGGCAGCCGAGCCCTGCGGCGGTGTTCGACAGGATCGCGGTGGATCTGGCTCTGCGGAACCGCGCGGACGCGTGAACCCCTGAGACGCAGAGGAGCGGCACGCCCATCACACGGGGCGTGCCGCTACAGACGTCAGTCGAGCGCGTTCAACGCCGGCACCAGATGCGCCTCCTTCACCGCGAGGTGATGCGCCAGCACCGCCCACAGCCGGTCGAACCCGGCCTTCGCGGCCGCGGCGGGGCAGCCGCCCGGCAGGCTCAGGCTCTGCTGCAGCTCGTCCAGGATCACCTCGATGACCTGGCGCTCCCGGCGCAGCCGGTCCAGCACCGGCGCGAACTCCGGGAGCCGCTGCTCCAGTTCGGCGTACCACTCGGCGTCCTGGCTCAGCTGCTGTTGGCGGAGGGTGTCGCACACGGCCCGGCAGGAGGCGAGCAGGTCCGGTCCCGGACGGGCGGCGGGACCCTCGGCGGCGACCACCCCGGCGAGTGCGACGCAGACGCCCAGCGCGGTACGGCGCTGCCGCTCGCAGCACAGCAGGACCTCGTCGCCGCGGGTCCAGGTCCCCGGCACGCAGCTGTCCCGCTCCACCGGACGCAGCCGCACCACGGGCAGGACACGCGAACTCCCGGTCCGGCGTTCGGCGAAGCCGGGCAGGCTCGCCACCACGAGGGCGAAACAGCGGTCGCGTTCCGTGCCCTCCATGACCGTGGCGAGCGCGGTGTAGATCTCCACGCCGGCCTCCACGGTGACCCGCGGATCGACCACCAGGTCGAGATACCAGTCCGGATGGCCGGACGTACCCGGCGCCGACGCGACCACAAGGATCCCGTCGCCGTCCGGGACGTACAGAAGCGGCGTCGTGCGCGGCCGACCGGTCCGCAGGCCACCGCTGGTGAGCAGGATCAGGTGCTCATGGGCGAACGGGCGGCCCACACGGCCCCTGTTCGCCCGGAACTCCGCGACCACCCACTGGCTGAAATCACTCAGAATGTCTGGATTCACAGGGGATTCACTCGCTCTGGTTCACCCGGCGGCAGCGCCCGGCGGCATCCTGTCGAACCAGTGCGACCGGCGACGGAACGGCGACCCCGGAAGATGCGCGCGCGCACGGGACTCGCCCGGCTCCCACAAGGTCTCCCAGTCCACCTGCTCCCCCCGCAGCCACGCCTGCGCCACCGGGTCCTCAGCACCGTCCGGGACCCTGCCCGCCGACAACTCGTGCAGTCCGTCGCGGAATTGTGACAGGTCCTCGGCGACGACGACCGCCCGCACCGCCTGCGCACGGCGACCGCTCTGCAGGGACCGCGCCACCGCGGCCAGGCTCGGCGGTTCGGCGCCGTCGAGCTCCGCGAGCAGCTGGTCGGCGAGCTCCTTCAGGCATGCCTCGTCCTGGCCTGACAGCGGCACGACATACCGCCCGTGCCGTTCGGGCTCCCGGACCACGGGGGCCTCCTCAAGGAGCACATGGGAGATCCCGCCGCCGAGGCCGAAGGAGTTGACCCCGGCGAGCCGGGGCACGTCGCCGCGCTGCCAGGACACGTCGTCCACGGCGATGGCGACGTCCGTGCCCGCGATGGGCAGTTCCGGATCGGCCTCGGTCAGGCCCGCGATCCGCGGGATACGGCCGTGCCGCAGCACCAGCACCGTCTTGACCAGGCCCATCAGACCGGCGGCCGCTTCGAGATGGCCGATGCTGGCCTTGATCGAGCCGACCCAGACCTTGCCACCGGGCCCGGCCGGTGTGGCCGTACGCCCATCAGGGCCGGTCAGTGCCTCCGCGAGCGCGGCCACCTCGACCGCGTCACCGCTGGGCGTGCCCGAGCCGTGTGCCTCGAGGTAGCCGATGTCGGCGACCGACCGGCCGGCGGCGGCCGCGGTCCGGCGCAGCAACTGCACCTGCGAGTCGATGTCCGTGCCGGTGAGCCCGCCACCCCGCCCGTTGTGCGCGGTGTCGACCGCCCGGATGACCGCGTGCACGGGGTCACCGTCGGCGAGCGCCTGGTCGAGGCGCTTGAGCAGGACGCACGCGCCGCCCTCGCCCCGCACATAGCCGTCCCGCTCCGTGCCGAACGGAACCGAGTCCCCGGTGGGTGAGAGGGCACCGCCGCGGTAGGCGGTGTTCGCGTAGAAGCCGTTGCTGATCACGCTCGGCGTGCCGACCAGCGCCATCGGGTACGCGCCGTGCTGAAGTCCCTGCACCGCGAGGGCGAGGGCGGTCAGGCTGGACGAGCAGGCCGAGTCGATCACCATGCTCGGCCCGGTCCAGCCGAACTGGTAGGAGACCCGGTTGGCGCTGAACGCCGTCATCCCGCCGGGGAAGGCCGCGCTGTCGGCGAGGCCGCGGGCGTTGATCCGCTCGCGGTAGTCGGACATGAACGACCCGACGAACACCGCGACCGGCTCGCCGTCGAGGCGGTCCGGATCGATGCCGGCGTTCTCCACGGCGTGCCAGGCCAGTTCCAGCATCATCCGGTGCTGCGGATCCATCCACGCCGCCATCCGGGGCGCGATGCCGAAGAACCGGGCGTCGAAGGTGTCGATCCGGTCCAGCAGCGACGCGGCGGGCGGGGTCGGCAGCTCGATCCCCGGGTCGAGACCGTGCCAGCGGTCCTCGGGGACCGGCATGAAGCGCCGCTCGCCCTTCGCCAGCATGTCCCACAGCGCGGCCGGCGTTTCGACGCCGGCCGCCCGGCAGGACATGCCGATGATCGCGATCGGTACGAGGTCATCGTCTTTCATCGGGGACCACCAACCTGGGTACGGCGACACGAGGCCTGCCGGGTCAACGGGATGGGATTGTCGGGGGCGGTGCGCATCAGGACGGCCCCTGGCCTGCGCCGATCCGCTCGCCGTGCAGGGTCCGGATGCGGCGGCGGGCCTCGGCGCCGCCGATGGTGGCCTCGTGGTCCGGGATCTCCCGGGCCAGCGCCGCCTCCGCGCGCCCGAGGGTCTCCTCGCGCAGCTGTGCCTTCAGCCGCTCCAGAGCGTCCCGCGGTGCCTGGGCGATCCGCAGCGCGGTCCGCTGCGCCTCGGCGCGGACCTTGTCATGAGCCGTCACGGCCACGCCGGCGCCGCGTTCGGCGAGCTCCCGGCCGCGGTAGCTGCGGGCCGAGTACAGCATCTCGGAGCCCAGCGCGGCACCCAGTTTGGCGGGCAGCAGATAGGTGGCGCCGAGGACGGGCGTGAAGCCGTAGGTGAGGAAGTTCGCGGCGTAGCGGGACCGGTCGCTGAGGACGACGACGTCGCAGTAGAGCGCGAGCAGGAACCCGCCCCCCAGGGCGTGGCCCTGCGCGGCGGCGACCACGGGCACCGGGCAGTCGACCACGGCGCGCAGGAACTGCCATACGGGCACGATGCGTTGCTCATGGGGGCTCAGCATCTGGTCGATGGAGCCGCCCGCGCAGAACATCTCGGGGAGCCCTTCGAGGACGACGACCCGCACCCGCGGATCGGCAGCCGCGTCCCGGAGCGCGTCGGTCATTCCCGTGCGCAGTTCGGCGGAGAGCCGGTTGTGTCCGGCCGCGTCCCCGAGCCGGACGGTGGCCAGGGGCCCGTCCACCTCGAGGACGACTGCTGCAGTGGCGGTCACGCTATCAACCCCTGTTCCCGGAACTCGGCCAGCCTGCGGTGCACTTGAGGATCGGCGAGCCGCCGGCCGAGGGCCTCGATGAAAAGTTCTTCCTGCTGTGCCGGGGCCGGGACCAGTTCGGCGTAGTACTGCTTGAGCGCCACCAGCGCCGCGGGATCGGCGGCACGCAGCGCGAGCAGGATCCGGCGCAGCCCGGCCTTCCCGCCCTGACGGTCCGCCAGCCCGGCCTCGACGGCCTCAGGCCCCGACAGTTCCCGCGCGGTCAGCGCCAGCCCGTAGGCGCGATGCCCGCCCACGCGCCGGGCCACCACCGGGAGGATCGCCGCCGGGATCAGCCCCAGCAGGACCTCGGTCATCCGGAACGTGGCGTGCTCCCCGACGACGACCTGGTCGCAGGCCGCCGCCAGCCCGACGCCACCGCCGAGGGCGGCTCCGTCCACCGACGCAATGGTGATCAGGGGCGACGCCATGAGCCGGGTGAGCAGCCCGCCGACCGCCGCGATGCGCTCGCGCCAGGCCGATTCGAGGGCGTCCAGCGCCCAGCCGGCGCAGAACGTGTCCCCGACGGCGTCCAGGACGAACACCCGGACGCCCGGGGTGGCTTCGGCCTCGTCCAGTACGGCGGTCAGCTCCGCAAGCATGGGCTCGTCCAGCCGGTTCCCGGTGGCCTCGCTGTCGAGGGTGACGCGGACGACGGGGGGCCGTGACCGGTCGACGGCGATGCGGCTCAGCGCCATGCGTAGGCCCGGTGGAAGTTGTCGACCCCCGTCAGCACCAGCGTCGGCCCGTGCGAGCGGAACGGCTCCAGGAACTCGTCGCAGGCGGAGAGGTCGACGCTGCGGTCCTGCTGGGGCACCAGGCAGGAGCGGGCCGCGGGCAGCAGCTTCTCGTACTCCTCGAAGGTGATCTCCCGCCTGGCGCGCACCCGGTCCCCGATGCCCATCGCTGCCAGCACCCGCGGGGCGCCGGGCGTGACGACCCCGCTGAAGAACTCCGAGGCACAGCCGGAGCCGTACGAATACAGCCCCACCCGCGCACCCTCGACGTCGGACCCGTGGTCGATCAGACTCGCCAGGGCGAGATAGATGGACCCGGAGCACAGGTTCCCGACGGTGCGTGCGTACGTCAGCGACGGGACGACGCGACGGGTGAAGTCGGCCTCGACGACGGCCGGTTTCGCCGGCGCGACCTCGCGCATCAGCTTGCGGTGCGCCGCCTTCACCATGCCGGGGAACGGCGTATGCATCACCAGGTGATCGAAGGTGCCGGTGAAGTCCGTCTCCGGGGCCTGCCGGACGTAGTCCTGGTAACTGGCCGACAGGCATTGCAGATAGCTGAGCAGGGACAGGTCGGGGTTGACGAAGTCCAGGTCGGGGGCCGGCCGGGCGGTGTCCATGACCTCGAAGGTGTGCAGACCCGACCGGCCCTGGTCCAGGGTCAGCACCCGGGGCTCGGCGGACACCAGCACCGCGACCGCGCCGTTGCCCATGGTGGGCTCGGCGTACCGGGCGCGCTCGTCCATCGGGCTGATGTCAGTGGCGATCACCAGGGCCTTGGCACCGGGGTTCGGCTGCCCCGCCAGATATCCGGCGGCGAGCTGGAGCATCCCGGTGGTGCCGTAGCAGGCCTGCTTGACCTCCATGATCCGGCAGCGCGGCGACAGGTTGAGATACCGGTGGGCGTACGACGCGATCGACTTGCTGAAGTCGACTCCCGACTCGGTGGAGGTGACGAGCAGCTCGATCTGCTCCGCGTCCGCACCGAGCGCGTCCACCAGGGGCTTCGCGGCGTTGACCGCGTTGGTGATCGGGTCCTCCCACGGCAGGAGCACCGAACGGTGGTCCGCCATGAGGTTGCCGATCCGGTCCGGGTCCAGGCCACGGCCCTCGAACAGGGCGGGCACGGGCAGTTGGGCGAGCCCGCAGTAGGCGTTCAGCCCTTCGATGCCGATCGGCCGCATCACTCGCTCCCCTTGCTCAGATGGTCGATGAGCGCCCCGATGTGCGGGATGTCGGCGAAGTCGGAGATCGGTTCCTTGCTCGCCAGCCGGTGGATGAGCAGAGAGATGATCTCCACCCGGTCGACCGAGTCCGCGCCGAGGTCGCGCAGGTTCTTGTCCAAGGTGACGTCGGTGGCGGGCAGGTCCGGCAGGATCTCCCCGATCACCGCCCGCACCGTCTCCTCGACCTGACTGCGACGGCTCATGCCCGCTCCCTGAGAAGGTGCATCACACACACCGCGAGCAGCCGCCCCGAACGGGCCTCACGCACGGCGATATCGGCCATCTCGTCACCGGGTGCGTCGCTGTTGTGCCAGAGCCGCACACTGATCGTGAGCCGGGCACCGAAATCGGCGTTGCCGAAGTAGCCGAGCTTGTGGTCCAGGATTCGCCTGGCCAGGAATTCCCGGTCGGTGCGGCCGAGTTCCCGCCACAGCCGCAACAGCGCGGTGTCGATGATGGAGAAGTACGAGGCGAAATAGAGCAGGCCCACCCCGTTGAAGTCATGCACCACATCGAGGTCGTACTCGGTGGTGAACTCCTCCCCGGCGACGTATCCGGCGATGCCGTCGGGGTGGAACGACCCGTTCTTCCGCGCGCGGGAGGCGATCCCGCGCGGGGAGTACCGCTCCGGCAGTACGGGCAGATGGTCGTGGCGGAAATCCGGCGGCGAGGACTGGACCAGCGCCTCGTTGCTGTCCGGCCGGCCCCGGGAGATCCAGCGGTTGAAGTTCTGCACATACAGGCTGTCGGCCCGCGGCCGCTCGTAGAACTCCACGGGGTCCAGCACATCGAGCGCCGCGTCGGCCTTGGACAGCCGGTGCAGGGTGAGCACGGATTCCCCTCCGAAGTCGAACGCCCGCGAGGTGACGGTCAGTTCGTCGCCGAACGTCAGCCCATGCGGGTGGACCTCGGCGTTGCCCCGCACATGGAAGTAGTAGAACGACAGGTAGGCGGGCAGCCCGTCGACGGTGTGCGCGTCGTAGACGTTCGTCTCGCAGGTCGCGGCGACCGTCTCCCAGGTCCAGTCGCCCAGCTGCGCGAAGATCGACGAGCTGCCGCCGCACATGTGTGGAGAGACCGTCACGTGCCGGGCCACGCAGCTGCCGTCCAGGAGCACCGGCGCCCGCAGGGTCACAGGCGAGGTCATGTCTGTGCGGCCACCCGCTCGCGGATGTAGTCGGCGAGCTTCGTCACCGTCGGGTGCTCGAAGACCGCGTCGACGCTTTCATCCAGCCCGTACTTGGTGTTGATGACCGAGACGAGCTCGACACCCAGCACCGAGTCCAGGCTGAGATCGGCGAAGGTCGCCTCGTCGTCTATTTCGGAGGTCTCCAGATAGAGGACCTCCGCGAGATGCACGCGCAGTTCTTCCCGAATCGAGGAATCACTCAAGGAAACAGCCATTGTTCTTCCCTCACGTATGTCTGGCCGACGTGTTATCGACGTACGACCATCGCCGAGTTGTAGCCGCCGTTGCCGCGCGCGAGCACGAGAGCGGTGCGTACCGGGGCGCTGCGGTGCTCGCCCCGTACGAGGTCGATGCGGTAGTCCGCGGGTACGTCCCGGACGTGCGCGGTGGCCGGAATGACGGCGTCGCGCAGCGACAGCAGGGCACACACCAGGTCGAGCGGGCCGCCACCGGCGTAGAGCCTGCCGACCAGGGCCTTGGGCACGCTGACCGGGACACCGCGCGGGCCGAACACGTCCGCGATGGCCTCGGCCTCGGCCCGGTCCAGTTCCGGGATGCCGCCGGCGTCGGCGAAGACCACGTCGATGTCGCCGGGCTCGAGCCGGGCGTCGGCCAGCGCGAGGCGGATGGCCCGGGCCAGCCCCGGCGGGCGACCGGAGCCCGGCCGGGGATCGAAGGTGGACGCGTGCCCGGCCAGCTCACCGTAGATGCGGGCGGCACCTCGCTGCTTCGCCGCCTGCTCGTCCTCGAGGATCAGATAGGCACCGCCCTCGCCGGGGACGTAGCCGCCGGCGGCCGCGTCGAACGGCAGGTAGGCCCGCTGCGGGTCGGGCACGGTACTGATCCGGCCGGTGGCCAGATGGGAGACCCAGCCCCACGGGTCGTACGACGACTCGACGCCACCGGTGACGGACAGCGGGACCCCGCGGCGTACGACCCGTCGGGCGTGGGCGATCGCGTCGAGTCCGCCCGCCTGCTCGGCCACCAGCACGCTGCCCGGGCCGCGCATGCCGTGCCGGATGGAGATCTGGCCGGTGTTGGCCGCGTTGAACCAGGCGAAGGACTCGTACACGCTGACCCGCTCGGGCCCGTGCGTCCACAGTTTCTGGATCTCGCGGTGGGTGAACTCGAAGCCGCCCGTGGCGTTCGAACCGATCACGCTCATGTCGAAGTCGTCGAAGGACTTCGGGTCCACGCCGGCGTCCTGCAGCGCCTGGTCCGCCGCGATCAGCGCCAGCCGGGTGACCCGGTCGGTCTGCGGCAGCAGACGGCTCGACAGGAACTGCTCGGCCTTGAAGTCCCGCAACTGCCCGGCGAGCCGGGCCGGATACCCGGAGGCGTCGAAGCGCTCCAGCTCGGTGATGCCGCTGCGCTGTTCCAGGGTCGCCGCCCAGTAGGCCTCCGCGCTCGTCCCGTTGGGCGCCATCACGCCCAGCCCGGTGAAGACCGTTTTCATGCGTCCCCTCCTCGCCCCTTGCGCAGGACCATCGCGCTCTGGAAACCGCCGAAGCCACTGCCCACCGTGAGCGCGGCGTCGACCCGGCGCTCACGGGCGACCAGCGGCACATAGTCCAGGTCGCACTCCGGGTCCTTCTCGTGCAGGTTGGCCGTCGGGGGCACGACCCCGTGCTCGATGGCGAGCGCGCACGCCGCGATCTCGATCGAGCCGATCGCGCCCAGCGAGTGCCCGATCATGGACTTGATGGAGCTGACCGGCGTCCGATAGGCGTGGTCGCCCAGCGCGCGCTTGAACGCCCCGGTCTCGTGCCGGTCGTTCTGCTTGGTGCCCGAACCGTGCGCGTTGACATAGTCGACCGCGTCGACCGGCATGCGCGCCTCGTCCAGCGCCGCGGTGATCGCCGCGGCCATCTCCCGGCCGTCCACCTTCAGACCGGTCATGTGGTACGCGTTGCAGCGGGTCGCATAGCCGCCGATCTCCGCGTAGATACGGGCACCGCGGCGACGGGCGTGCTCGTAGTCCTCCACGACGAACATGGCCGCGCCTTCGGCCAGTACGAAGCCGTTACGGGTGCGGTCGAACGGGCGGGCCGCATGCTCGGGGTCGTCGTTGCGCGGGGTGGTCGCCTTGATCGCGTCGAAGCAGGCAGCGGCCAGCGGCGACACCGCAGCCTCGGTCGCCCCGGTCACCATGATGTCGGCGCTGCCCTCGCTGATCAGCTGATGGGCGTAACCGACGGAGTCGATCCCGGAGGTGCACCCGGTGGACAGCAGTCCCACCGGCCCCTCGGCGCCCACCTCCCACGCGACCTCCGTCGCGATCGTGGTCGGCGTGAGGTGGTTGAACAGATGCGGCGTCGCATAGCGGTGGTCGACCAGCCAGTCCCGCCCGGTGTCGGACAGCACCAGGTACTCCCGCTCCAGGCTGGTGGCCGCGCCGACCGCGCTCCCGACGCTCACCCCGAGCCGGCCGGGGTCCACCGCGTCGAGGTCCAGCCCGCTGTCGGCGAGCGCCTCACGCGTGCACGTGACGGCGAACTGGGTGACCCGGTCCATCCGGCGGATCTCACGGTGGGTCAGACCGTGCGCCGCCGGGTCGAAGTCGACCTCGGCCGCGACCTGCGAACGGAACGCGTCCGCGTCGAAGGCGGTGATCCGGCGGGTCGCGGTGCGCCCCGCGGTGAGAAGTTCCCAGAACGCCTTGGTGTTGTCTCCGCCGGGGGCCACCACCCCGATTCCCGTGATCACCGAGCGTCGTGCCACGACCGTCCTCTCCGTCCTGAGGTCGCACCGGTCCCTACGGTGCCTGTGCGCTGTCGGGTCATGCCGCCTGTGCCACGGCCTCGAGCAGGAGCCGGGGCGTCTCCACCACGGCGATCTCCTCGTCGGAGATCCGCACTCCGAACTCTTCCTTGATGCGGCTCGCGGTCTCCATCAACGCCAGCGAGTCATAACCGAGATCCGTGAACGACGTGTCGAGAATGTCGCCGTCCAGATTCACGCCCTCGTCCATTCCGGCGCACTCGGTCAGAATCCTGCGGAGATCATCGATCGTCATGGGATTCCCCTCCAGTTCCAGCGGTTCGGGCCGACTCTGCTCGGCAGGGCTAAAGATCCACTCGAGTTCCGGCAGAAAAGGGCGAGGTCCATTCCGGCACATCCGCGATGTCGAGCACCGCGGCCGACCAGGTGAAGCCGCCGCCCACCCCGAGGAGCAGACAGCGCTCACCCGGCCGTACGGCACCGGTCTCGATCAGATGAGTGAGCCCGGCGAACTGGTCACCCGCCCCGAGATGCCCCACACCCCGGCTCCACGACCACAGGGTGCGCGCGGGGTCGATGCCCATCCGCCGGGTGTAGTTGACGTCCAGTCGACGCCGTCCGAAGTGGGGCAGGACGAACCAGTCGATGCCGGCGAGTTCGGCCTCGGCCTCTTCGAGGGCGCGGGCGACCGACTCGCGCTGCCGGGCCGCCATGAGGACGACGGACCGCTGCCCTTCCGGGGTGCGCAGATACGCCTTGGTCGTCTCCCCCACGCTGAGCGGGCTGCGGACCGACAGCGGCGCGAGAGCGAACGGGTCCTCGCCCCGGTGCATTTCCTCCAACTCCGGTTCGCTCAGCAGCACGAGGGAACGGAGCCTCGCGAACCCCGAGCCGCGGGCCAGCACCAGCGCGGTCGCGCCGTCGGCGAGCACCGTGCCCTCGTCCGACCGCCACCGGTCGATGCCGGGCAGGCTGAACCGGTCCGCGGTGGTGAGGAGCGCCGCCGTGCCACCGGTCCCCACGAGGTGGGCCGCCGCCAACTCCAGTGATGCCATGCCGCCGTTGGAGGTCTGCCGCAGCTCCATGGCCGGGCAGTGGTTGCCCACCGCGAGGCGCTGCACATAGGAGGCCGGCGCCCACATGTCGTGGCCCTGGTAGTACGACGACGCGTGCAGCAGCAGCGAGATGTCGTCCGGCGCGCAGCCGGACCTCGCCATCGCCTCCCGCGCGGCGTCCACGGCCATGTCCGGCGCCGACCGATCGGCCACCGTGACGCCGGTGACCTGCGCCCGCCGTACGATCTCGGCCTCGACCAGACCCTCGGCGACGGCCTCTTCGGCAGGCATCACCGGCGGGAGCCAGGTCGCACAAGAACGGACATAGACATCTTCCCACCGCACGCCGGTCCTCCCAGGTTCGCCGACGGCCCAGGTTGATCGTCCGGTGTGGAACCCGGCTAGAGCTGCGCTCTAGTGAACCTCGAAGCGGGACCGTCAGCCTCGGCGCATGGGATCAAGCACCCGGCAACTGGTGTTGCTCTTTCCGGGCCAGGGGGCCCAGCACGTCCGTATGGCAGCGGGGCTGTACGCTCATGATCCGGTGTTCACCGAGACCGTGGACGAGGTACTCGAGCGGTTCGGGGACGCCGAACGGATGCGCGCGGACTGGCTGTCCGAGCGGCCGTCGGTGCCCATTGACGACGTACGCCTGGCGCAGCCGTTGCTGTTCACCGTTGGCTACGCGCTGGGGCGGATGCTGTTGAGCCGCGGGGCCAGGCCGGCCGCGCTGCTCGGCCACAGCGTCGGTGAGCTCGTAGCCGCGACGCTGGCCGGGGTGTTCGGTGTCGGTGACGCCGTCACGCTCATGCGCGACCGTGTCACCCGGCTCGAGGCGACCCCGCCGGGCGGCATGCTCACCGTCTCCGCGGCGGAGCACGATGTGGCGCCCGTACTGGCCCGGCATCCGGGCGTCGCCGTGGGCGCGGTGAACGCCCCGCGGCAGATCGCCCTCGCGGCGCTCGACGGTCCGTTGCTGGCCGTCGAGGAGGACCTGCGCGCGGCGGGATTCACCGTCCGCAGGGTGGCCGCCACCACGGCCTTCCACAGCCCCGTACTGGCCCCGTTGTTCACCGATCCGCGGCCCCTGTCGGAGTTCCGACTGGGCAGCCCGCGGATCCCGCTCTGGTCGGCCTTCACCACCGGGCCGGTCGACTCCATCGACCCCGGCATGTGGGCGGACCAGCCCGCCGCACCGGTCCTGTTCTGGCCGACCCTGGACAAGCTGCTCGGCACCGGCAATTACCTGCTGGCCGACGTCGGGCCCGGACAGGGCCTGGCCACGCTCGCCCGGCGTCACCCCGAGGTCCAGGCCGGGCGCAGCGCGGTGACCGCCCTGCTGCCCGCCCGCCCCGGCACCCCGGAGGCCGAGCGCGCCGCCGTCGAACGCTGCCTGCGGGTACTGCGGGACGAGGGCCTGTCCAGTGAATCCCCCCTGTCCGAAGTGGCATCGAGCACCCAAGGAGTGCTGTGAGCGAGAAGCGCGTCGCCCTGATCACCGGATCCTCGTCGGGCATCGGGGCGGAAGTGGCCCGAAGGCTCGCCGGCCGGGGCATGCGGATCGTGATCAACTCCGCCCGGTCGGTGGAGGCCGGCGAGAAACTGGCCTCCGAGCTGCCCGACGCGGTGTATCTGCGCGCCGACATCGCGGTCGAGGACGAGGCCAGGCAGTTGGTCGCCTCGGCCGTGGAGCACTACGGCCGCCTCGACGTCCTCGTCAACAACGCGGGCGTGTCCCAGCCCATCCCGCACAGCGACCTCGACGCCGCCGATCTCGCCGTATGGCAGCGGATCTTCGCGGTCAACGTCTTCGGCACCTGGCAGACGACCGTCGCCGCTGTTCCCGCGCTGCGCAAGAGCGGCAACGGTGTCGTGGTCAACGTCTCGTCCATCGCGGGCAGCCGCCCCGCCGGCAGCTCCATCCCCTACGCCGTCAGCAAAGCCGCGCTGGAACACATGACGCGGCTGCTGGCGAAGACCGTCGGCCCGGACATCCGCGTCAACGCGGTCGCGCCCGGCCTGGTCGAGACACCGTGGACCCAGGGCAAGGACTTCTTCGCGCCCATCGCCGAACAGGTCAAGGCGCTGACGCCGCTGCGCAGGGTGGGCCAGACCGAGGACGTCGCCGAGGCGGTGGAGTCGCTGATCGGGGCTACGTACACCACGGGTCAGGTCCTGCTGGTCGACGGTGGCGCGCACCTGGTCTGAACCGGCCCAACCCCCAGATTCCGCCCACCAAGGAAGGGTTTTCATGCGTCTCGGAGTGAACCTCGTCTACCAGTGCGCCGGAGAGCTGGCGCGGGAGGCGGAGCGCCTCGGATACGACCTCGCGCTGGCCTCCGAGGGCTTCCGCTCGGATGCCGCGACCGTGCTCGGACTTGTCGCCGGCCAGACCGAGCGCATCGGCCTGGCCTCCGGGATCATGCAGATCCCGGCCCGGCCGCCCGGCACGGCGGCCCTCACCGCGGCCACGCTGGACGCGCTGAGCGACGGGCGGTTCCGGCTCGGCCTCGGGGTATCCAACCCGCACGTCTCGGACGGTTGGTACGGCGTACGGTTCGACCGGCCGCTCGGCCGCACCCGCGAGTACGTGGAGATCGTCCGGCAGGCCCTGGACGGTGGCCCCGTGCGGTACACCGGCGACCACTTCACGCTGCCCGCGCACGGCCGCGAAGGCGCGCCCCTGCACCTGTTCACCGAGCGGCCGAACCGGGGTATCCCGCTCTATCTGGCCGGGGTGGGCCCGAAGAGCCTGCAGCTCGCCGGGGAGATCGCGGACGGCTGGCTGAGCGGCTTCACCACCCCGGACCAGGTGGCCAAATCGGTGGCCGAGATCCGTACCGGCCGTGAGCGGGCCGGTCTCGACCTGACGGGCTTCGAGGTCGTCCCGTTCGTACCGATGCAGGTCGGCGACGATCTCGCTGATGCCGCCGACCGGCTCCGTGCGCACTACGCGCTGCTGCTCGGCGTCGGCGACCCCGCGGACAACTTCTACTGCGCGCTTGCCAGGACAATGGGGTTCGGCCGGGAGATCAACGAGTTCCGCGAACGTCTCCTGGCCGGTGACCGAGTGGGCGCCGCCGCCGCGATCCCGGTGCAGTTCATCGACGCCACCGCGCTGATCGGGCCGCTCGAGCGGATCTCCGAGCGGATGCGGGCCTTCGCCGAGGCGGGCGTCACCACCCTCAGCATCCTGGTCACGGCGAACGACACCACCCTCGACGGCCGCCTGCAGATCCTGCGGCAGGCGACCGAGGCACTCGAACTGTCCGGCGTCGGCTCGTAGCTCAAGAGGCGGGGGACGGCCGTGAGCCATGGCCGTCCCCCGACGCTCACAGCGTGTGGTCGGCGACGACGGTGCGCTCGAGGTTCAGCAACTGCCCCGACTCCCGCACCAGTACGTCCCGTACGAAGCAACTCGGCGCCGTCACCGCGACGGGCTCGCCGGGCCGGGTGACGAGGACCAGCGCGTAGTACTCGGTGACGATCGACCCGTCGTCCTGCGGCATCACCTGGAGCATGTTGAACCAGTGGCGGCGCTGCGCGGGATCGGTGCCGTACTTACGCTCCTGATGGGCGCGGATCGCCGCGACGATCTCGCCCCGGCCCTTCGCCGGCGGTGCGCCCACGGAGTGGTGGAAGACGCCGTCCTCGGCGAAGGTGGCGGCGAACTCCTCGGCGTGCAGCGCGTCGAGGTGGTGCACCTGATGGGCGTAGAACTGCTGGATCTCCACATAGAGATCGGTGAAAGTACCGTTCTGCGGCGTTGACGGAATGGGCACGCGGTCTCCACTGGATAAAAGAGGTCAGGGAACTCGGCCCACTGTGACCGGCGCCGCTCGACAGAACCTTGAGGTCGCCTCGAGTTGCTTCCGGAAGGCTCGGCGACCATGACGTCTACTGAATCCCGAAGCCACTACGCGGAACACGACATCGAATTCGACGCCTCGTCCTCCCGCGTTTTCGAGCTGATTTCCGATGTGACGCGCTGGCCCTTGATGTTCGCGCCGTGTGTGCACGCCGAGGTCCTCGAACGGGAGCCCGGCGCGGACCGTATCCGGCTGTGGGCGATCACCGGGGACTCGGTGCGCAGCTGGACCTCCCGGCGGCGGCTGGACGCCGCTGCCGCACGGGTCGACTTCGAGCAGGAGAACAGCCGGCCGCCGCTGGCCTCCATGGGCGGGCACTGGCGGGTGGACGACGGTGCCCGGCTGGTCCTCGCGCACACCTGGGCGCTGAGCGACCCGACGCCGGAGTCGGAGCGGTGGGCGAAGGAGGCCCTGGACCGCAACAGCAACGCCGAGACGGCGTCGGTGCGGGAGTGGGCGGAGTACGGCGACGACTTCGACAGCCTGGTCTTCGGCTTCAGCGAGGAGGTCCACATCGCCGCCCCCGCGTCGGCGGTCTACGACTTCCTGCAACGGGCCGATCTGTGGCCGGAGCGGCTGCCGCACGTGGCGGCGCTGGATCTGGAGACGGCCGCGGCTTCGGAACTGACCGCCGGGGCCGAGGTGCAGACGATGACGATGGAGACGACGGGCAAGGACGGGAGCACGCACAGCACGCGATCCATCAGGCTGTGTTTCCCGGACGAGCGCATCGTCTACAAGCAGACGGCGGTGCCGCGGCCGCTGCGCGCACACAGCGGGGAATGGCGGCTCGTCCCCACCGACGGCGGTGTCACCGTGGTCGCGCGTCATGAGGTTGCCCTGGACCCGGCCGCTCTCGAGGACGTCTTCGGCGCCGGCACCACGCCCGAGCAGGCCCGTGCCAGGACAACGGAGCTGCTGAGCGGCAACAGCCTGACCACCCTGCGGCGGGCGGGCGAGCATCTGCTGTCCGCCGGCGCGTGAAAGCGGTGCTCGCCCTGTCTTTCGGCAGGGCGAGCACCGCGGTGGTTCACGCGTGGCAGGTCAGCGGGCCACCGTTGTAGGCGACCATCTCCTGAAAGACGGTGCCCATCTCCTTGATCATGGCGCCGATGTCCAAGGCCTCGCCGTGTGCCGCGTTGCGCTCCTCGGCGTAGGCGCGGTGCAGGTTCGGGATCAGCCGTTCCTTCTCGAGGAGTTCGGCGAACGCGCCCAGGTCGGCCTCGCGGGCCATCTCCTTCGGCGCGAGCCCCGCGTCCAGGCCCTGCTTGGCCAGCCCCTGGACCCAGCGCAGATAGTCCTCGGCGACGTCGAGGACCTCGGGCCCCGCGACCGGACCGTGCCCGGTCACGACGACGACGGGCTCCAGGCCGCGCAACTGCTCGATGGCCTTCAGGGACCCCGTGATCGAGCCCAGCGGGCAGAACGGCGTCACGCCGGACATGACGATGTCCCCGGTGAACAGCACCCCGCGCTCCGGCACCCAGACAACGGTGTCGTTGACCGTGTGCGCGGGCCCCGGGTGCAGCAGCTCGACCGCGAGTTCGCCCACGTGCAGCGTCATCCCGCCCTCGTACGTCACCTGTGGCAGGGCCACTTCGATGTCGCCCCAGACGACCTGCGGCCACAACTGGGTGAGATGCAGTCCCGCCTGCTGCATCTCCCGCCGCGCCTCGGCGTGCGCGTACACCGTCGCCTCGGGGAAGAGGTAGTTGCCGAAGGTGTGGTCGCCGTGGGAGTGCGTGTTGACCAGCATGGCGGGCGCGCGACGCCCCCGTGCCAGCACCTGCTCCCTGAGCCTTCGTGAACGTGCCTCGGTCGCCGTGGTGTCGACGAGCGCGGACACCTCGCCGGAGACGATGAGTCCCGCGTTGTTCACACACCAACCGCCGTCGGGCTGCACGTAGGCGAAGACACCGTCGGCCACTTCCTGCAGCACGGGTTCACCGGCGACCGTTCTTCGTGTCGGGGTCATGGGAATCTCCTCGTTGCTCGTGATGCGGTCGGTGCCGGTCAGGACAGGCTGAATTGCGGGAGCGACAGGTTCGGGGTGTTGGACAACACCGCCTGGTGCAGCCGCTGCAGTCGGCCGGACGGCTCCACACCCAGCTCTTCGATCAGCGTCTTGCGCAGTTGCTGGAAGACCTGGAGCGCGCGCCACGAGGCGCCGGACCGCTGGAAGGCGATCATCAGCAGACCGCTGAAGTTCTCGTGCATCGGGTGCTGGGCGACCAGCATGCACAGCTCGGGTATCAGCATCCCGTGCTTGCCGAGGCTCAGATCGGCGATGATCCGCTGCTCGTGCACGCGCATCCGGGCCTCTTCCATACCGATCACCTCCATGGCGAGCACCCGGCCGGCGGGCACGTCCATGAGTGCCGGGCCGCGCCACAGGTTCAGCGCCTGCGAGAGGTACCGGGAGGCACCCTCGGCGTCGCTGGCCTCGAGCGCCGCGTCACCGCGGCCCGCCATCCGCTCGAACTCCCTCAGGTCGAACCAGCCCGGGTCCACCGTCAGCTGGTACCCGTTGAAGTGCGTGGCCAGGAGTTCCTTCGCGGTGTGCGGTGAGTCGGGCGGCAGCGACTCCGTGATCAGCCTGCGCAGTTGCAGCACATAGGTCTGGAGCGTGGTCGACCCACTGCGGGGTATCGCGTCGCCCCAGAGCTCCTCCATCAGCGTCGACACCGGTACGACGCTGCCGCAGTGCAGGGCCAGCAGCAGCAACAACTGCCGGGGCTTTCCCGCGGTCGGGACTATCGACTTGCCTTGCCAGCGAACCGATACCGATCCCAGGACATCAATTTCCATCGAATGCAATTCTGCACCATTTCTCGACTTTTCCGGAATCAAATTCCGGCGATCAGCGTTCCAATTCCTGAGGACACTGTGCGAGTCAATGGATAATCGGCATTCCGCCCCTCCCCCGTAGCACAAACATTCTCCGACTCAGGCCACTAAGTGGCGAGCGGAGTACCTGCGGATGTCTCCCATACTTCCCTCGCGTAAATGCCTGCCGCCGCATCGAACTGCAGGACGACGTGTGAGGCCATCGAGTGGACGTCGCGCCAGTAACGCTGCAAAGGCGCGTCAACGGAATGAGCGCTGGTGCCCGCGGTTCTGAAGAGACGGTCCGCCGCGGTCACCAGCAGGTCCATCCCGAGCGCGCAGTCCCGGAGGTTGCGCGCCTCGAGCAGTGCGGTCAGTTCGCTCGTCCCGTCCGCGATCCGTGCCGCGCGGTCCAGCAGCAGTTCCGCCGAGTCGATCTCACCCGCGGCGCGCGCCAGCGCCGTTTCGTAAGGCGCCCGGGAGACCCCGGGGCCGGGCGATGGCTTGCGCAGTTTCGCCGCGACGCCGTCCTGCCACAGCTTGAGCATGCCGCGTGCCGCCCCGAGTGCCGGAGTGGCGAACGACAGCGCGTTGACCGCGCGCAGCGGTACCGCGTGGCACGGCGCCGGGGAGCCGGCGGAGCGCCCGTTCAGCAGGATGTTCCGGTCCATCACCCGCCGCTCGGGCACGAAGACGCCCTCCACGAACAGGGAATGGCTCCCGGTGGCCCGCATGCCGATGTCGGACCAGCTGTCGACCACGGTGTAGTCCGCGCGTGCCACCGCGAACATCCGGGCCTGCGGCCCCTCCTCGGTCGGGATCATGCCGCAGAGCAGCGCCCAGTCCGAGTGGTCGACCGCGCTGACGTACGACCAACGCCCCGTCAACCGCCAGCCGCCGGGGGCCGGTTCGGCGTGACCGCCGGGAATCAGCGAGCCCACGACCACCGCGTCCGGGCCGTCCCGCCAGATCTCACGGAAGCCCTCGACCGGCAGATAGGCAGCCATCCGCGCGAGATGGGCGGTGACCGAGGCGCACCAGGCCGTCGCGGGACAGGCCTCGCCGAGCTCGGCGACCGCCTGGCTCAGCGCCGTGAAGGAACCCGCGTTGCCACCGCAGTCGAGGGGCACGAAGTGCCGGGCGAAGCCGGCGGCCACCACGGCCTCGATGGATTCGGGAGCGGGACGCCACTCCTTTTCGGCCGATACGGCATGACGCGCCGCCACTTCCCTCGCCTCTGCGGCAATGGGCACGCTATTAATTTGCGCGGCAGACACTCCTGCCATTTTTCCCCCTTCTGGCTGCCGGAATGAAATCCCGGCCAATGCTCGGTGAAATCGGTCGAAAGTCACCGTTGAAATCAGCCAGCCATATTTTGAGAATCGAATCGATCCCCGGTCCGGGATCGTACCCGAGGGATGCTCGAATAGACTGTGACCGGGGTCACACCAATTGGCGACCTGCCGCCTCTAGTGAGATTCGAGCGAGATTATTCTATTGCGCGGGAACCGGTATGGCGACAGCGGTGTATTTCGTATCCGGTGTCGGATTCAGGGGGAATCGCGAGTTCGGCAGGTACAACCTGTTGCCGTATACCCCAACCGCACACGGTACGTCGAACCGGGGGTCGGAGACCTCTTGGACCAGCCTGCCGCTCTCACCGGTGCGACCGAGGCGAAGCACTGCGAGGTCGTACTGACGGGGCGCGTACAACGTGCATCCCCGTACGGCGATTCCGTTCGTGGTCGGCAGCTTCAGCCCGCCGAGCTCGACGCGGCGCGCTTTTCCGTCAGCAGGGTCGACGCGGAAGAGCGTGCCACCGTCGGCGGACGCATTGACCACGAGGAGGGCGCTCTTGTCCGGTGTCTCCGAAATGCCAGTGGCGGTGATCTGCTCCGGCGTCTCCTGGATCCAGTCACCGGACAGCGGCAGCGTGATGACCTCGTCCTGGGCCGGCAGCTCACCCCGCGGACCGAACGGCACCCCGAACAGCAGCCCGTTGAAGGCGTCCGTGAACCACACCGCCCGCGCCGTGACGACCACGTGGTTGACCGCGGTGTTGGTGGTGCCCACCTGGTAGGTCTTCAGCACCGCGCCGGTCGCCGCGTCCATGACGGTGATGATCCGCCCCCAGCCGCCCGCGACGAACAGCCGCCCATACGGGTCCACCTGCAGTCCTACGGCGTTGTGGCCCTCACCCAGGCCGGGGTTGATGACCTTGCCCTCGCCGGTCGCCAGGCTCACGCGATAGATCGCGCCACCGAGCAGGGACCCGAAGTACGCGTACGGTGCGCGGCCGAGGCCGATACCGGCCGGATGGAAACCGTTTGGCAGCTGCAGCGTGGTGGGCCACGGGTCCCGCCGGGGCCCTGCCGCCGCCCGCGCCGTCCCGCCTACGGTGCCGAGCGCGGCGGCGCCACCGAGGGCCGCGCCGAGCCCGAGGAACCCTCGCCGAGTGAGTGCCGTGTTCTGCATGCCAGCCCCCGTGAGTGACGTTGTCGGTGTCGCTGCGGAGGCTCACAGAACGCGCCGGAGAATGGCTCAAGGCGGGTTCGGACGGCTTCAGGTCGGCGTCTGTTTCGAGCCATTGCGATTGACAGACCGTTTGTGGCGTTGATAGGACCTTGGATCAGCGTCGCGTGCACCCGGCGAAGAGACCGTCGAGGGCATGGAGGCGTCGAAGCTTATGGAACAACCTTGGTTAAATCCCACGGTCGTCTGACCGCGTTCGGCAACCAGCTGATCGAAGTACACCTATGGCTCCGCGAGGAGCTCGCAGCGCTGCGCCAGGACGTCGACGCCTATCTCGCCGGCGGCACCCGAGTCCGCGAGTTGCGCACCCACTGCCTGACCTTCTGTTCGGCATTGGACCGACACCACAACGGTGAAAACGACTTCGCCTTCGTCAAGGTCGCCGAACAGTTCCCGGAACTGCGTCCCGTGCTGGACGAATTGCGGCGCGACCATCAACTCGTGGACGACTCCCTGCAACGGCTCGAGACGCTCGTCCGTGAACTGAACCGGGAGACGGATCCCACCGAATTCCAGCGCGAGTTGGACAGTCTCGCCGCGCTCATCGAGACTCACTTCACCTACGAGGAAAAGCGGATCGTCTCGGCGCTGAATGAGCTGAACGTGCCGAGTTGGGACCGCACCAAACCGGCGTTCCTGCTCACCGACGAAGAGGCCCAATAATTCACCGGTGGTGCGCCGGAATCCGTCAGGGCGCAGCCGTGTCCGCGGACTCCTCGTCCGTTTCCAGCGCCCCACCCTCGCGCTGCCATCTGATCAGCCCGCCCTCCAGCGGCCGGGCCGGGATCTCGTGTCCGCGTAGCAGGCGGACCAGGTCGGGGGAGAGGACGCAGTACGGACCCTGGCAGTAGGCGATGACCTCCACGTCCTGCGGGAAGCTGTCGACCTTCTCTCTCAGCTCCGCCGCGGGCAGCGAGATCGCGCCGGGCACGTGGCCCCGCGCGTACTCCGCCGCCGAGCGCACATCGACCACCATGATCCGTGGGTCGTCGATGTGCGCTCGCAGTTCGTCCACCGTGACCGGTTTCAGTTCATCGGCGTTGCCCAGCAGCTCGTCTATCGCGAGGCGCAGATCCGCGAGCCGGAGTTCCGCGCAGGACTGCAGGGTGCCCAGGAGCCGTGACACCTCGGGTCCCGCCAGCCGGTAGAAGATCCGGGTGCCCTGCCGCCGAGTGCTCACCAGGTTGGCGGCGCGGAGCTGCTGGAGCTGGGCCGAGGTGTTCTTCAGGCCGACGCCGGAGGCGGTGACGAGGCCCTCCACATCGCTCTCGCCGTTCTCCAGCAGGTCCAGCAGCCGCAGCCGTACCGGGTTCGACAGGGCCTTCCCGATCCGGGCCAGCTGCGAGTAGACCTCGGCTTCGATGAACTCTCCCATGGGTGTCATTCTCGCTTCCCGCGGCCGGAACTCGTCACGACTGCGGGGCCCGCGGCCCCGCCTCCTCCTTGACGACAGCCGGCTCGGCCGCCGTCCCCGCCCGCACCGCCTGCGCCGGCAGCCGCGGTTCGAGACGGACCAGGGCCAGTGCCGAACCGGCGACCCCCGCCGCGAGCAGCAGCCACATGCCCGCCGGGGACAATTGGAGCAGCCCGGTCAGTACGGCGGGGGCCAGCGCGGTCGGGATCGCCCAGGACAACTGGTAGACCGCCATATGACGGCCCCGGGTGGCCTCCGGTGCCGTACTGGCCACCAGCGCCGACGCGGTCGCCCCGTGCATCAGCTCGCCCAGCGTGAAGAGCAGGGTGGCGGCGAAGACGCCGATCAGGATCGGCGTCCGGGCCGAGATCAGGCCCAGTGCGGCGAACGACAGGAACGCCACGCAGAACACCCCGCCACCGAGCGCGGCGACCCGGGTGCGCCGGTAGCGGGTGAGCAGCCGGGTCACCGGGATCTGCAGCAGCGCGATCCCCACCGTGTTGGTGGCGTACAGGACACCGACCAGCGAGTCCGACGCGTCCAACTCCTGCGTGATGTACACCGGCAGGCTGACCGAAAGCACCATGTACCCGAACGCCGTCGGCACGTTCAGCAACGTCAGCCCCAGGAACGGGCGGTTGTGCGCGACCAGCCGGTAGCCGCGCTTGGCGCGGGCGGGCGGCGGCCCGTCCGGCTTGGGGGGCAGCGGGATCGAGCGGATCAGCGCGGCGGCGGCCAGATAGGCCACGGCGGTGCCGACGACGATCGCCTGGAAGGCGGTGCCGGCGCCCAGCGCGAGCGCGGCACCCGCGATCAGACCACCCGCGCCGAGCCCCGCGTTGCGCAGACTGCGCTGGGCCGCGAGCAGCTTGTCCCGGGCGCTGCCCTGCACGATCTCCGCGACGAACGACTGGATCGACGGCGAGAACGAGACATCGCCGAAGGCGACCACGGCCACCACGGCGAACATCGCGACCGCCGAGTCCGCCAGCGGATAGGCGGCGAAGCCCGCGGCCCGCAGCACATATCCGCCGACCACGACGGTCCGGGCGCCGTAGCGGTCGATGAGGACGCCGGTGATCGGGTTGCCCGCCAGGCCCAGCAGCGCCGCGGTGGTCATGATCGCGCCGACCTGGGTGACCGACAGCCCGGTGACGTGGTGGAAGTACAGCAGCGACAGCGGCAGATACATGCCGCTACCGGTCGCGTCGACCACCATGCCGAGCATGTAGCGGGTCTGCACGGAGAGGCGCTTCACGGCGTCGTCGCTATCTCGGTCTGGGCCTCGAAGCGCGCACCGAGCTCCCGCAGCCTGCGCTCGCACTCCGCGCGCGTGGGTGCCGACGCGACGGCACAGGTCAGGAAGTCCGACGAGCCCGAGGCAGGCGGAATGACCTGGCCCACCTGGCCGTAGAGCCAGAAGCGCTCCACCCAGGGGTCGGCCGGGACGGCCGGCAGGGAGCGGACGTGGCCCGGCCGCTTCATCATCAGCACCTGCCCCGACATGGACCGCGGCCGTGGGCGGGTGCCGCCGTGCAGGCTCGGTTCGAGCAGGGGAAGCGGGAGCCCGAGGCCCGCCCTGGTCGCGTACTCGCCGAGGTTGAAGCCGAACAGCGTGTGGAAGACCTCACGGACCTTGGCGCCGCCCGGCCGGCAGGCGATCTCGCACACCACGAGACGGTCGTCCGGGGTGTGGAAGATCTCCGCGTGGAAGCCATGGGCCTGCAGCCTGCTGTCGGGCCGGCGCAGGGCGGCCAGCACCCGGTTGGTCAGGGACAGCAGACGCTCGGTCAGCGGGTCGTCCGGGTCGAGGGTCAGATCGACGCGGGCGCCCGGGTCCGAGCCGTAGGAGGCGAGGTCGTACTGGTACTGGGACGGCCAGGCCACCGCGGTGCGGCCGTCGAGGACGAGACCGTCGACGTGGCACATCCGGCCCGGCACGTACGACTCCAGGATCAGGTCGTCGCGCGGCGCGCCGCCGAAGGCCTCCGCGGCGGCCCGCAGCAGTTCGTCCCGGTCGCGCAGGATGCGCAGGCCGATCGCGTTGAAACCCGCCCGGTCCTTGAGCACCAGCGGGAATCCGTGCTGCTCGGCGAAGGCCAGGACCTCCGTGATGTTCTGCGGCACCGTGTAGGGCGCGATGTCGATGCCCGCCTGCTCCAGGTGCTCCTTCATCAGTGCCTTGTCCCGGAACGGCTGGACATCGGCGGTCCAGGCACCCTCGAGCCCGAGGCACTCGCGCAGCCAGGCCGCCAGGATCACATCGCCCTCGTGATGCGCGACGACATGCCGGACCTCGAACTCGGCCGCGAGCTTCAAGGCCCGCGCCCGCACCAGGTCCTCGTCCTCGAAGTCGTCCAGGACCTCCAGATGCGTGAAGCCGTGATCCCCGGTCGGCACCTCCTCGCCGAACGCCGTCAGCTTGTCGCGGGCGGCCAGCACCACGATGTCGCCCGGGTGGTCGTGCAGCCAACGCCCGTACGGGAACGGCTCGAACGGGTTCCGGTGCAGAATCAGTACGCTCATGCCGTGCCCCCCGTGACGAACGCGAGGTTCTCGACCTCGGCGACCCGGCCGCGGCTGCTGTTGCCGTCGGCGTCGGTGATCCGGATCTCGACCGTGTCGCGGATCAGCTCCGCGCCCCGCCGTATCGCGGCCGTGGCGTCCGGCCCGGTGACGGCCACCAAACCCAGCCGGTCCCAGTTGTCGTTCAGGGCGCGCACCTCGTCACCCGGCTTTACGCTCAGCCGGACGACAAGGACGTCCGGGCTGGTCAGGGCCTCCTCGACCCCGGCCACCGACGCGACCCGCCCCGGATCGCCGACCAGGAACCGGGTGCTTGCCCCGCCCTTGGCCTCGGGCGTGTCCGGCAGCTCCGGCACCAGACCGAACGGCCAGCCGAGGGCGTAGGTCACCAGGTCGATGCCGTATGCCCCCTCCACCAGGTCGGTGATGGCGTCACCGGCGATGCGGTTGTGGCTCTCGATGATCGCGGGGCCGCGCGCCCCGATCCGCACCTCGGTGTGGCAGACGCCGTCCCTGATGCCGATCAGATCCAGGAACCCGCTCACCCGTGCCCGCACCTCGTCGGCCACGGCAGCGTCCACGCGGGCCGGCACGGCATGGCCGAGTTCCGCGAAGCGGTCGGGGTCGACGAACTTCTCGGTGATCGCCACGATGACGTGCCGGCCGGCGAAGCTGAACGACTCGACGCTGAACTCGGGCCCGTCGATGTACTCCTCCATCAGGAAGTCCCGCAGCACGAACAGCGTCGACACCCGGTCGGTGCGGGTGCCGCGCAGCCGCTCCACCTCGGCCCAGACCCGGTCGGCGTCGGCGGGCGCGCCGACCCGGAAGACACCCAGGCTTGCGGTGCCGTCGGCCGGCTTCACGATGAACGGGTAGCCGTGGCGGGCCGCGAAGGCGTCGAGGTCCTCGCGTGCGGTGAGCGGGGCCGCGCCGATCGCCGCCGGGTCCCGCTCGGCCAGGTGCCGGCGCATGGCCACCTTGTCGCGGATGCGCCGGGCCACCTCGTAGCCGGTGCCGCCGAGGCCGAACAGGTCGTTGATCCGCCCCGCGTTCTCCAGCCCCGCCTCGGTGATGGACAGGGCGGCCGCGAACCCGGGTGACTGCCGCAGCTCCCGGGCAACCGGTTCCACCTCGCCCCACTCGGTGTAGTCGAGGACCCGGACGACATCCGCGAGTCGCTCCTGTTCGGCACTGAGCTTGCTTGGATGCTGCAACAGCAGTACGTGCAGGCCGAGTTGCTTCGCCTTCTGCACGGTCTCGTCGTTGGCTCCTACGAGCAGCAGCGTGGTGTCCGGGTTCAAGCGGCCGTTCCTTTCCTGTGAGTGATGTGCGGCAGGGGTGATCAGGGGAGTGGCGGGTGCGGGCGGTGGTTCACCCTTCCGTGCTCGGGGACCAGACGCTGAGGTAGCGCTCCCCCGTGTCGGGCAGGACCGTGACGATGGTCCGGCCCGTGTTCTCGGGGAGCCGGGCGAGGCGGTGCGCCGCGTGTACGGCCGCGCCGGAGGAGACACCGGCGAGCACCCCGAGGCCGCGGGCGAGCCAGCGGGCGGTGTCCATCGCCTCGTCGTCCGTGACCGTCAGCACCTCGTCGATCAGGTCGAGGTCGGTGGTGGGGGCGACGAACCCGCCGGTCAGCCCGGGAATGGCATGCGTACCGGCGTAGCCCTTGGACAGCACCGGCGAGCTCTCCGGCTCCACGGCGACGGCCCTGAGCCGCGGATTGCGCTCCTTGAGGAAGCCGGCCGTGCCGCAGAGCGTGCCGCCGGTGCCGATGCCGCAGACCAGGAGGTCGACGTGGCCCTCGGTGTCGGACCAGATCTCCGGGCCGGTGGTCTCGCGGTGGGCGCGGACGTTGTCGTCGTTCTCGTGCTGACGGGCGTACCAGGAGCCCGGGGTTGACTGGTGGATCTCCTCGGCGCGGTCGATGGCGCCCTGGAAGCGGAGTTCGTGATCGGTCAGCACCACCTCGGCGCCCAGCGCCCGCAGCAGTCCGATCCGCTCGCTGGTCGCGCTGTCCGGCAGCACGATCACACAGCGGTAGCCGCGGGCCGCGGACAGGGCGGCCAGCGCGATGCCGGTGTTGCCCGACGTCGCCTCGATGACGGTGCCGCCGGGAGCCAACTGCCCTGTCGCCGCTGCGGAGTCCAGCATCCACCGGGCGGCACGGTCCTTCACGCTGGCGAGCGGGTTGGCCGACTCGAGCTTCGCGAGGACCCGCGCGGCGTCCGGCGCGTCCGGAACGGGGATCTCCAGCAGGGGCGTATGACCGATCAACTCCCCGATGTCGCCCGCGATACGGGGCCGGGCACCGGGCAGCACCTTCGGCGGTGACTCGGGCATGGGGTTCTTCTCCAATCTCTCGGTCCCTGCGGACCCGGTCACCAGGAGCCCGCCGAGGCGGTGTGACGCAGCAGTTCGATGGCGTACTGGGGGCTGTCGCGGCGCGGTGTGACCGTCGCGGCCGGGGCCAGCGCGCGCGCCTTCTCCGGCAGGTCCTTGACGACCAGCGCCTGGGCTCCGACGATCGCGCCGGCCCCTACGGTCACCGGTCCGAGGACCGTCGCGCCGGTGCCCAGCACCACGCCGTCCCCGACGACCGGGTGGCGTCGCTCGCCCTCGGCCCGGGCGTTGTCGTGCCACCAGCCGACCGCGCCGAGGGTCACCTGGTGATAG
The DNA here is from genome assembly GCF_044764885.1 of Streptomyces sp. NPDC093591. NCBI lineage: Bacteria > Bacillati > Actinomycetota > Actinomycetes > Kitasatosporales > Streptomycetaceae > Streptomyces > Streptomyces sp. NPDC093591. The sequence goes on along the minus strand of NZ_JBIWIY010000009.1, from coordinate 287,185 downwards.
ATCGTCACATCGTCGCCGACCCGCGCGGTCTCGCCGATGACCACGGCCGCGCCGTGATCGATGAAGACGCGGCGGCCGAGTTCCGCGCCCGGGTGGATCTCCACGCCGGTGACCGCGCGGACGGCACCCATCAACGCCCGCGCGGGGACGCGCAGTCCACGCCGGTGCAGCCGGTGAGCGACCCGGTGGCTCCACAGAGCGGGCAGCGCGGGGTGCAACACGGCCTCCGTACGGCTGCGCACCGACGGGTCCCGCTCGACGACGGTCCGCAGATCCTCGCCGAGCGTCCGCAGCAGCGTGCGTGACCGACTCACCGCCCCAACCCCCGCCCACATTCTCTAATTCCGCTGATCTTTAGAATATTGGTCAGCGTCAGCGTACGAGCGAAGGCCCGGCTTGGCAAGCGATCTTTGTCAACGGCGTTCATCAGCCGGCCAGTTCCGCGTCCGCGGGGATGCCGGCCATCGTGTCCTGGTTGAAGTTGACGGCACTGCACCAGCGGCCGGGAGACAGCAGCAGCCAGATGTCGCTGATGATCGTCCCCTCGATGACCTCGTCACCACGCGCCCAGCCGACCGCCTCGTAGCTCACGCCGTCGTCCGGGAGCAGGAGCTGGAGGATGGGGCTGTTCAGCGAGGGGCCGGAGCGGACGTTGGCGTCCCGCCAGATGGGGCCGGCGGTGAAGGTGGTGGTCTGCTGCTCGGACATGGGGTTCCTCCTGTTGGTTGGTGTTTGCTGACGGTCAGCCACGGCTGGGCGCGAGGCGCTGCTCGGCCGCGGTGGTGGCGTTCACGGATGCCATGGAGAGCACCTGCGTGAGCATTACGGCCATCTGCTCGCGGGCCTGCCGCTGTTCGGGCGACAGGGCATCCACCGCCGCCGGGCCCGTGTCGTCGTCCCAGACACGGGCGGTCACGCCCAGCGGGGTCGGCCAGGCACGCAGGGCGTGACTGACCGTACGCAGGGTGGTCAGGGTGGACGCCATGCCCTGCGCGCCGGCACCTACCGCCACGCACCCCACGGGCACGCCCTCCAGGAACATCCGGGGCGCGACGATGTCGTTGACGTAGTCCAGGGCGTTCTTGAGGAGCCCGGAGACGGTGCCGTGGTAGGTGGGGGAGACGAGTACGACCCCGTCCGCGCGCTCAAGTGCGCGTACGAACTCGCCGATCACCTCGTCGGTTTCGGACAGGCCGGGCCGATAGAAGGGGAACTGCAACTCGGCCCCGGTGAACACCCGGGCGTCGGCGCCCTGTTCCATGCAGCGTCGTGCGCACCAGTGCGCCACGCGGTCCGAGGTCGAGCCCACTCTGAGCGAGCCGCTGATCAGCACGATGTTCGGTATGTCCACTACTGCGAGAACCTCCGTCGATGTCATGAGCGGGCCTCGCCGAGACGTGTTCCGTGGGCCAGTGCGACGTCGCGAGTGTCCGTCTGGGGGCGGGAATCGGTCCGGTCCTGGGCGTCTGTCTCCGCCCCGCAACTGCCCTCATCAGGCCGCCAGTCGACGACATCGAACGTCGCCTCGTCCTTCCGCCCTCTCGACCTCATGACGCTGTCCCGGGACTCCGCCTCCTCCCGGCTCGCCCCCTGATCGACCGCGCCCTGCCTGCGCGAGTGCAGCACGATCGCGGTGGTCCGCTCGACCCGCAGGGACTGGTAACGCAGCAGCGCCTCGCCAGGGTCGGCAATCGAGCGCAACGCCTGCGCGAGCACCACCGCGTCCTCCAACGCCGTGTTCGCGCCCTGCCCCATCGCCGGTGCCATCGGGTGGGCCGCGTCGCCGAGGAGGGCCACCCGGCCGTCGACCCAGCGTGAGATCGGGTCCCGGTCGTGGATGTCGGTCACCGAGACGTCCGCCACGGACGTGTCACGGATCATCTGGACGACCGGCTCGTGCCAGTCGGCGAGTTGGTCGGCCAGCACCGACAGCGCGGCCGCCTGCCCCATGGCCGGCCAGACACCCTGCGGGGCGGTGATCTTCGCGGTCCAGTACAGGGTCCGTGCATCGGCCGGCGCCACGAAGATCTGCACGCCGAGCCCGTTGACGACGAACGACATGGGGTGCAGCGCGCTGTCCACGACCCGGCCCCGCACCGAGGTGTACCCCAGGTACCGCGGCGGACCGTCCCCCAACAGGGCGGCGCGGACAACGGAGTTGAGGCCGTCCGCCGCCACCAGCACCTCGGCGTCCAACGCGCCGCCGTCCGACAGGGACACCGTCACACCGGCGCTGTCCTGGTCGTATCCCTCGACGGCCGTCCCGAGGCGTACCTCCGCCCCCGCCGCGACCGCCTCCCGGAACAGCAGGTTCTGCAGCGCCGTACGCAGGATGGGGACTTGAGGCAGGCCGAGGCGGCGGCCCACCTCGCCGATCGGTTCCCTGGCCAGGACCTGGCCGGTGGAGTCCATCAGGACCCGTACGTCGTCGGAGCCCACCACATGTCCGGCCGCCCGGATGCCCTGGCCGAGCCGGGTGCTGATGGCGTCGGCGGCCGCGATGCCGTTCTGATAGAGCATCAGTCCGGCGCCGACGTCCTCGATGCGCGAGGCCCGTTCGACCACGGTGACCGCGAGCCCGGAGTGAGCCAGCGCCGCCGCCGCGGCGAGGCCGCCGATGCCGCCGCCCGCGATCACGACGGTACGTGCGCCGGTCATCGGATCCACCTGCCCTCGTACGAGCCGAACGTCCCGCTGTCCGCGTCCCAGACGGTCTCCCCCCGCCGTATCGTCCTGCTGACTCGGCCGGTCATCGTCCAGCCCTCGTACGCCGACCAGCCGCACTTCGCCTGTACGTCGTGCGCCGACAGCATCCAGGTGTCGTCGGGGGCGAAGAACACGAGGTCGGCGTCGGCGCCGGGGCGGATCCGGCCCTTGGCGGGCAGGCCGAAGAGCTCGGCGGGCCGCTCGGAGAGATGGCGTACCAGACGTGTCACGGCGACATCGGGATGCTCCTCGGGCCGCCGTCGGCGCATCCCCGTCCACACCGCGACCGCGAGTTCCTGGACACCGGGCAGGCCGGGCGGGGACTCCTGGACCGTGCGGGTCTTCTCCTCGACCGTGTGGGGCGCGTGGTCGCTGCCGATCGTGTCCGCGTCGCCCGCCACCAGCGCCTGCCACAGCCGGTCCTGGTCGCTCTGGGCCCGGATCGACGGCGACAGCCTGGTCCGGGCACCCAGGCGCCGGGTGTCGGTGTCGGTGAACGACAGATGATGCCCCGTCACCTCGAACGACACCGGCAGTCCGGCGGCGCGGGCGGCGCACACCAGGTCCGCCTCCTCGCGGCTGGAGAGATGGAGGATGTGCGCCTTGGTGTGGTGGCGGCGGACGAGTTCGAGCACCTTGGCCACCGCGGCGATGCCCCCGGTGCGCGGCCGGCGTGCCTCGTAGTCCAGATAGCTGTCCGGGGTGCCCCACCACTGGTCGAGCAGCGCGAACAGCTCGCCGTCCTCGGCGTGCAGCACGACCTGCACATCGCCCTCGGCCGCGGCGATGAACGCCTTCTCCAGCTGCGCCGGGTCACGGAACACGGTCGGCGCCGTGTGGTGTCCTGCCATGAAGATCTTCGCGCTGGAGGCGATGGCGGGATCGAGCTCGGCGAGCGCCTCGGGCCGTTCCGGGTCGGCGCCGATGTGGAACCGGTGGTCGACCAGGGAGTGACCGCGCACCAGCTCGGCCTTCGCCTCTACGTCGTCGGGGGTCAGGGTGGGCGGCACCGTGTTCGGCATGTCCAGCACCGTGGTGACCCCGCCCGCCACCGCGGCCCGGCTGCCGTGCTCCCAGTCCTCCTTGTGCGTCAGACCCGGGGTACGGAAGTGGACATGAGAGTCGATCAGGCCCGGCAGGACATAGGCGTCACCGGCGTCGAGGACCGGCACGCCGGGCGGCGGCACGGTCCCGGGGTCCTGTACGGCGATGATCCGCCCGTCCGCGATCAGTACGGTGCCCGCGCGCACTCCCGTGGGGGTCACCAGTTTCCCGGCGGTGACCGCGAGGTCAGCCGTGGTCAGTTCGGCCATGTCGAAGCCACCAGCTCTCGGCAGAGGTCGTTGGTCGGTCCCATCAGGGCCACGGCCCGGGCGTCGGCGAGCAGCCGGTTCAGCTCGGACGCGACCGTGTACCCGGTCGAGCCGAGCATCCGGGCCGCCTCCAGACAGACCGCCTCGGCGGCCTCGGACGCGTGCAGCTTGCTGTGCAGCGTGGTCATGCCGGGGTCGGACGACGAGCGGGCGCCGGCCCGTTCGACCATCGCGCGCGCCGACTCCACCTTGGTCGCCAACGGGACGAGCCGGTCCCGTACGACGGGCGAGGCCAAGCCGCCCCGCTTCCGCTGGTGTTCGACCAGCAGCTCGAACGCGGCCTGCGCGACGCCCACGGCGACCGCACCCAGCGTCGCCCCCGACTCCCGCACCCCGGCGATGATCCGGGCCGCGTGCCCCTCGGGGCCGAGCCGGTCCGGGTCGCCGACGGCGCACTCGCGCATCGTGACGAACCCGGTGGCCGAACCGCGCATGCCGACGAGATCCAGGCTCAGATCCGGGACCAGCCCCGGATTGCCCGCGTCGACGAGGAAGAAGGTCTGCCCCGTCGAGCCGTAGCCGCTGCCCGGGTCGTCCTGCGCCTCCCCGGTCCGCACCAGCACGAGATACAGATCGGCGACCGACGCGGTGGTGGTGAAGGACTTCGCCCCGTCGAGCACCCAGGTCCCGTCCGCCCTGCGCACCGCCGTACTGCTGACGTTGCGCTTGGCCGCGCCGGCCCCCTGCTCGCTCCACGCGGAGGCGGCCAGGCAGCTGCCGTCCGCCAACGCGGGCAGCAGCTTCCCCTTCTGCTCCTCCGAACCCCACTCGGCGATCCGCGAACTCACCGCGAAGTGCTGGAAGGCCATGATGGCGAGGGACGCGTTCAGCTGGGCCAACCGCTCCACGACCCGGTTCACGTCGGACGCGTCGCCTCCGGCCCCGCCGTACTCGCGGGGGACCGCGGTGGCGAGCAGACCGGACGCGCGCAGCGCGGCCAGCGCCCCCGGTTCGGGCCGTCCGGAGACGGCGCTCGTGACCGCGGCCTCCCGCAGCGTCCGGGCCAGTTCGGGGCCCAGATGGATATCGGTCCGTCCCTCTGCGTAGGTACGGACGTCGTCTGTACGGACGTCATTGACGATGCCAGCCAATTTCGGCGAACTCCTCACAATGCGGCTGATGCCGACGGTTCCAGCGGGAACGACCCCTGGAAGGTCACCCGTTTTCGGTCCACGGAGGCCCAGCGCAGGGCGGGCACCCCGTCCATGTCCCGGACGTCCGCCGCGACCGCGGTACGGCCTCCCGGGGTGACGATCTCGAGCCCGTCCGGGCAGCCCACCTCCTGCGCCACCCGCCACGGCACCGTGTCGGGAATCCGGATGGCGGAGCCCAGACACACCGCGCCGGTCAGCGCGATGGTCGGATGCCAGGACGGCACGGAGATGGCGCGGGCGGCGATCCGCCCCGCCTCCAGCGGCAGCAGGGCGGCGATCTTGGGGAAGGCGCCGCCGCCGGGCCAGCCCAGCTGCTCGGTCACGGCGGCCCGGATCCGGCCGAGCCTCTCGAAGAGCGAGGCGTCGTCGGCGAACAGGGCCTCGGTGTCCTTGACGCCGATCGTGCGGGCGTCGAGGAACGCGTAGGCGTTGCCCGACGACACCAGCGACACCTCGTGCAGCTCACCGTCGACGGTCACCGTGGTCCGCGGCTCGCCGGTGATCAGCAGCCCGTGCACCGGTACGGCGGTCGTGCGCACGAAGTGCACCGTGAACTGCGCCTCGTCGCGCCTCACCTCGTCGACCTCGCACACCACGCTGTCCCCGTTGTTGAGGACCTGGACCCGTACCCGGGCGCCGACGGACAGCTTGGGGAGCATGCCCATCCGCTCGGCGGCGACGGCCGAGGACAGGATCGAGTGCCCGCACGACCCGCGCAGGTCGAACGAGTCCACCGCGTCCGGCAGCGCCTGCACGAACCGGTAGTCGAGGTCGAACATCGGATGCGGGGACGGCCGTACCAGCGCGATCTTGAGCACATGCGCCCGGCCCGCCGCTTCGAGGGAACGCCGCGCGGCGGCCAGACGGTCCGTCAGCAGCGTTCCCGCGGACGGGACTTCGTCGGCGTCAAGGACCAGCGTGGGGCAGGGGCTGCCCGTGGCGTAGGCGAGATGCGCGATCATGCCGCGCCCGCGACGACGCCGGCCGGCCTCGTCGCCCCCCGGAACTGGTCCTGCCACACCTCGTACGTCATCAGCGCCCAGAGCGTCAGCGCCGTGGTGTCGTCGGGCCGTACGGCTTGAGTCTCGAACAGGGCGTCCACGGCGGCCGGTTCGAGTCGGCCGGCCGCACGCAGCCGGCTCGGCGTGAGGACGTCGTGCGCGAACTCCCACAGTGGGGTGCCGGGTGCCAGCATGGCCGTCACGGGCAGGGTGAACGGCTGCTTCACCCTGCTGTGCACGCCGTCCGGGACGAGGCCGGCCGCCGCGCCGTACAGCGTCCGCTTGACCTGGCCCTCGCCGATCCGCAGCGGGTCGGGCAGCGCCCGGCCGAGGGCGACGACGCCGCGCTGGCAGAACGGCAGCCGCGCCTCCACCGAGTGCGCCATGCTGAGATGGTCGACCCGGCGCAGGTGATAGGCGGGCAGCCGATAGCCCAGCTCGAACTCGGTGATCCGCTCGAGCACGGTGCCCTCGCCCTGCCGCAGCCGGGCCAGCGCCTCGGCGGGGATCGGCGGGACGTCCTCGACCAGCTTCCGGTACTCGTCGGTGTACAGCGCGTGCCGTCGGCCGGCCGGCAGGACCGCCAGCGCGTCGAGGTACGGCGTGTACCAGTCGCCGCCGGACGCGGCGGTCTCGAAGGCCGCGTGCATCCTTGCGTAGCCGCCGAACACCTCGTCCGCGGCGTCCCCGGTGAGCGCGACCTTGAACCCCGCCTCGTGCACCGCGGCGAACAGCGCGTGGGTGCTCACGGTGATCGGGTCGGCGTTGGGCTGGCCCAGATGCCAGACCACGTCCTCGATCCGGTCGGGCAGCGTCGCCGGGTCCAGCTCGACCTGGTGGTACACGGCGCCGACATGCTCGGCCGCCTGTCGCGCGTAGTGCCGCTCGTCGAACGGCCACGTCCCCCGGTAGGCGATGTTGAACGAGTGCACGGGCCCGTACTCCGCGGCGAGCGCCGTCACCAGCGAGGAGTCGAGACCGCCCGAGGTGATCAGCGCGACCGGGACATCGGCGACCAGCAGCTGCCCGACCTCCGTACGCAGGCTGTCGCGCACCAGATCGGCGGCCTTGTCCTGCTCGGTCGGCACCGGCGCGGGGTCGGTCCGACGACGGGTCGTCACCGGTGTCTCGCCCAGCACGCATCGCAGCGTGGTGGCCGGCGGCACCACCTTGATCTGCTCGAACATGGTCTGCTCGCCGAACGGCGTCTTGCTCGCGAGATACGCGTCGAGCCCCGGTCCCCACTCCGACGTACCGATCCCCTCGAAGCCCAGCAGGGCCGGGATCTCCGACGAGAAGTGCAGCGACCGCGCCACCGGGTCCCAGCGGTGGTACAGCGGCTTCATACCCGACTCGTCGGTGGCGAGCAGCAGCGTCGGCCGCTCCCGCGTGTCCAGCACGGCGACCGCGTACATGCCGTCGAGCAGATCGGTGAACCGCTCGCCGTACTCCGCGTACAGGGCGGGGATGATCGCGCCGTCGCACCGGTCGGCGAAGCGGTGGCCACGCCGCGTCAGATGCGCCCGCACGGCGTCGTGGTTGTAGATCTCGCCGTTGAACACGACGGTGATCCCGTCGAGTCGATACGGCTGCCTGCCCCCGTCGAGGTCGACGATCGCGAGCCTGTTGTTGCCCAGCCCCCAGCCGGGAGCCCGCGCCGTCCCCGTGTGGTCGGGCCCGCCATGGCGCTGCAGCGCGCCGACGCCCCGCATCTCGTTCGGTGACGCAGTGGAGTTGAAATAGCCGTAGATACGGCACATAACGCTCTTCCTCCCCGTGGGACCGCCGTGCGGACGGCGGTCCCGGTGAGCTAGTCCGACCCGGTGCCGGGCGTGGTGTCCGATGCCGTGGACAGGTAGCGCTCCCCGCTGTCGGGGAACACGGTGACGATGGTCGATCCGGCCCACCGCTCACGCCGGGCCAGCACCCGCGCGGCGTGCGCCGAGGCCCCCGCGGAGAATCCGACGAGCAGGCCGGTCGCCAGGGCGATCTCCCGCCGGGTGGTGGCCGCCGCCTCGTCCGGTACGGCGATGACCTCGTCGATCAGCTTGAGATCGGTGAGGTCGGAGACGTAACCCGCCCCGATGCCGGGGATGCCGTGCGGCCCCGCGTCCCCACCGCTGAGGACGGCCGAGGAGGCCGGCTCGACGGCGACGACATGCGTGTCCCCGTGCTCCTTGAGGTATCGCGCCACGCCGGTCAGCGTGCCGCCGGTGCCCACGCCGCACACGAAGACGTCGACCTTCCCGGCGCAGGCCTCCAGGATCTCCGGCCCGGTCGTCTCGTAGTGCGCGCGGACGTTCGCCGGGTTCTGATCCTGGTGCGGCAGCCACGAGCCGGGCAGGTCGCGCTGCATCTCCTCCGCGAACTTCCAGGCGGGCAGCAGCCCTTCCTCGTGCGGCACCAGGACGATCTCGGCGCCCAGTTCACGCAGGATCTGGCGCCTCTCCTCGGTCGCGTTGTCCGGCATGACGATGACACAGCGGTGACCGCGTACGGCGCACATGGCCGCGAGCGAGATGCCGGTGCTGCCGGACGAGCACTCGATGACCGTGCCCCCCTCAGCGGGCAGCAGTCCCGTCTCCTCGGCCTCCCGCAGCATGTACAGGACGGCCCGGTCCTTCACGTTGAACAGCGGGTTGAACATCTCCAGCTTGGCCAGCAGCCGGACGTCATCGGGAAGTCCGGGCAGCGCCACCTCCAGGATCGGGGTGCCGCCGACCAGCTCCTCCAGCGAACGGACCGGCGCGAAGCCGGCGGAAGTCCGTGTCATCACCGCTCACGATCCGGTTCCGCGCCCAGCGCCGCCGTCAGATGGGCGGCCGCCGCCTGCTGCAGATGGGTGATGTCGCTCGACACCGTGGCGAAGGTGAACCCCTCGGTCAGCCGGTTGGCCGCGGTGGCGCCGTCCAGGCAGTGGATGCCGCAGGCGATGCCCGCCTCCGCGGCGGCCGCGGTGACCTCCTTCAGGGCCCGCTCCAGTTCGTCCTGCGCCGCCGGGTCACCGAAGTACCGCGCGCCCAGCACGACGGACAGGTCCGCCGGGCCGACGTACACCGCGTCCAGACCTGGCGTGGCGCAGATGGCCGCCAGGTTCTCCATCGCGGCGGCGGTCTCGATCATCGCGATGCACGCCACCGCCTCGTCCAGCTCGCCGGGCACCGAACCGAGCCGCAGTTCGGCACGGACCGGACCCCCCAGACTGCGGGTGCCCGCGGGCCAGTGCCGGCAGGCGCGGGCGGCGACCGACGCCTCCTCGGCGGTCTCGACCATGGGGACGATGACAGCGCGCGCTCCGGCGTCCAGTGCCGCTCCGATGGCGATCGGGTCGACCGAGGGCACCCGGATCACACCGGCCGAGCGCCCCATGGCGTCCACGGCGAGCATCGCGGACTGCCAGCCCGGCTGGTGCATGACGCCGTGCTGGCCGTCGACGCCGATGTAGTCGTAGCCCACGCCCGCGATGCGCTCAGTGCCGGCCGGGTTGTCGCAGGCGATCCAGTACCCGACCAGCCGCTCCCGGCGGCGCAGCCGGCCCACGAAGTCCGCCGGGTCGTGCCGCCCCGGTGTCATTCGCCCTCCTCGATCACGTAGCTGTTCTTGCCGTCGAGGCTCACCGGCACGTCACCGGTGATCGACACCCGGTTGAGCACCCGCTTGTGGCTGTCGTAGTCGTTGACGGCGAAGTGCTGGGTGTTGCGGTTGTCGAAGATCAGTACGTCACCGGGCCGCCAGGTCCACCGGGCCACGTTCTCCGGCCGGTGCACATAGGACTGCAGGACGTCGATGATCGGCCGCGACTCCCGCAGGGTCATGCCGACCAGACGCTGGGCGAAACCGCCGAGGAACAAGGAGGGTTCACCCGACTCCGGATGCACCCGCACCACCGGGTGCGCCGCTTCGAACCGCTTGGCCAGGAACGCCTTGCGGGTCGCCTCACCCCGCTCGGTGCCCAGCCGCGGCTGCTCGGCGTGGTTGGTGTGCACGGCCCACAGCCGGTCGGCGATCTCCCGCAGTTCCGCGGGGAGTTGCTTGTAGGCGGCCTCGCTGTTGGCGACCATGGTGTCGCCGCCGTAGGGCGGCAGGACGATGCTGCGCAGCGTCGTCCCCAGGGACGGGGTCAGCGTGAAGCTGATGTCGGTGTGCCAGTGGTCGGCTCGCTGGTCCTCACCGTCGACGGCGATGACCTGCGGCTGCCCGTCCACGGTGCGCATCATCGGATGCTTCTGGGTCAGCGGGCCGAACCGGCCGGCGAAGGCCAACTGGTCTTCATCGGTGATCTCCTGGTCCCGGAAGAAGAGCACCTTGTGGTCGAGCAGTGCCTGGTGGACCTGCGAGAAGTCCGACTCCGACAGGTCGGACCCCAGATCGATCCCGACTACTTCGGCGCCGATGCGCCCGCCGATCCTGCGTATCTCCAAGGACACTCTTGATTCCTTTCGTCATGCTGCGGTGGGCGGCTCGATCTCGATCTTAGTTTCGCCGCTAGTGGCTGACTCAAATCTCGGCAATGCGACACTCGTGCCTGGTCAGAGCACTGATCGAGGATGACGATCTCAGCCATTCCGTCCGAAAACCGAGCCTTACCCGTGCCGTACCAGAATTCCGTGGCCAATTTCTGCACCGGTACCGAAAAGCAAATTCGCGGGGGCCGGGACTCCCTTTTTCCGCCTTGGTCCGCCCCCCTTATGCACCACTAAAGGATCGCTTGAGAGCACGCTGCACCCGATGGGTTTCCGGACCTAAGCTGCCGCTCCATGAAGAGCAGTGCGGACACCAGCGGCAGCGGCGACATCGCCCGCACCCTCGAACTGCTGTGGGACACGGGCAAGCGCCCCAGCCGAGGCCCCAGACCGGGTCTGACGGTGGACCGGATCGTGGAGGTGGCCGTCCGGATCGCGGATGCGGAAGGGCTGGACGGGGTCTCGATGCGCCGGGTCGCTGCCGAGCTCGGCACCGGCGCCATGTCGCTGTACCGCTACGTCCCCGGCAAGGCCGAACTGCTCGACCTGATGCTGGACCGCGTCCAGCGCCCCTCTGAGAACCCGGCCGACCTCGGCGACGGCAGCTGGCGCTCGGCCCTGGAAGCGATGGCCCGCGCCACCCGCGCCCTGCACACCCGCCACCCCTGGCTGCTCGGCGTCAACCAGGCCCGCCCGCTGCTCGGCCCGAGCGCACTGGACGGCATGGAGAAGGTGCTGGGCCGTATCCGGCCGATGGGGCTGTCCGACCCCGAACTGGTCTCGGCGATCATCATGATCGACGGGTACGTCGTAGGGGCCGCACGCACGCACGTCCACCACGAGGAGGCGGAGCGCGCCTCGGGCATGACGACCGCCGACTTCTACGCGGCCCAGTCGCCGTTCCTCGAGAAGGTCGTGGCCACCGGCCGCTATCCGGTCCTCGCCACCCTCGCCGAGGACACCTGGGGCTCCGCCTTCGACCACTTCGAGTTCGGCCTGCAACGGATCCTGGACGGCCTCGAGGCGCTGGTGGAACAGCGCCGGGCGGGACGCCGTGACAAGTCCCCGCTCCCGCTTCAGTGACCCACCGGCGGACGCGGCGCGCGCCGGTTGCGGCGCAGCATCGACTCGATGCCGGCGATCAGCATGGTCACCACCGTCTCGAACAGGGCGTCCGGCGATTCGGCGGTGGACTCCACGGCGAGCTGTCGTAGAGGGGGAAGTGCGTCGCGGCGGGTGCGCGGCGGGATCCCGGTCCAGCCGCCGGGTCCACCCCGGGCGGCGGTCGATCGTGCCAGGCGTCCCAGACCTCGCCCGCTGGGCGTCCTGGGCCGGCAGCCCGATGGCGAGGAGGAACTCCACCTGAGGCGAAGGGCGTCAGGTCCTCGGTGTGGGCGAGGGCGAGCATGCCGGGGTGCACCCGGTACCAGGCGCGCAGGTCCCGGCAGTACGCGCGCAGACTGGGCCGCCACCGTCGGGGGTCGAGCCGCGGTTCGGGCCGGTCGGCCTGGCAGACGCCACGATCTCGCCGATCAGGTCACGGCGGTCGGCCACGTAGTTGTACAGCGCGCGGCGAAACACCGAGGCGACGGCCCCCGTTACGCATCGTCAGCTCACCCGGACCCGCGTCACGAGGCATCTCCAGCGCCGCCCGGGCGATGTTCTCCCTGGCCAAGGTGGGTCGTCCGGCACGGAACCCGGGCCGCTTGCGGCGCCCCATGGCGACCTCTCCGTTGGGCGCGAGCCATCGTAGCGAGCGGCCGAGTTCGGCTACGGGTTGGCGCTGAGCACCTCTTCACCGTGGCGGTGTTCGCCGGTGCCGCGGCCGGCCGGGACTTCCTGCTGAACGACTGTCCACCGGCGGTCCAGGAGCGATACGGCAGACCCAAGAGCGCGCGAGGCCGACGGGTCGCGACGCTCTTCGGCGTGTTCGCGTGGAGCGTGTGCGGCATCCCGCTGATGACAGCGGCGATGACCGGGCTGAACGGGGCACGGGGCACTGGACGGCGGCCTGACCTTCCTGTCGGCCACCCTCTGCCCGGCGTTGGTCTTGTGCTCGTCGCGTACCGCAAACGACATGCCCGGACTCCACGTTCTCGGATAACCGCAAGGTCGGAGCTCGGCAGAGCTCCCGCAGAACAGCTCCGCAGCCTTCTGCCGTGCCCGGCCCCTGCACGCGCGGCCACCCCTTGGCCACCCCACGCCCCTCCCATACTGACTCAAGCGTCAGTACAGGCCGTCGAGTGCACCCCACGTACACATTCCATGATCAAGGAAACGAAAAAACCGCAGGTCAGAGGCCTGACCTGCGGTTTCCCATGGAGCCGCCTTCGGGATTCGAACCCGAGACCTACGCATTACGAGGGCGATAGCGATCGTGACGAGTCGTGCCCGCGATCCCATCAGATCCAGTTTTCGCAGATCAGGGCACTGATCACAGTCCCGCCGCCCGTACGCCGTGTTGCACCGTCCACAGGCGTACGCGCTCCCCTTGCGCTCCCCGTCCCATGACAGAGCGCCGAATCGGCCTGTGTAGCTGTGTGGGGACACCATGCTGGCGCACCTTGTCGAGATCGCACATACGAGATGACCGTCATCACTCGCAGAGCCCACGCCCACATCCATCATGCCGACGTGCACAGCGGCACGCGCAGCAGCAACAGCAGGCCGACGAGGGACGGTTCGTTTCGGCCTCGGGTGTCACGGCCATCGACTCTTCGACACCTGAGCGCTCGGGTACGTCGATGTGGAGCAGCTTGAGCAGGTCGGCGGTGAACACGATAGGCGTTACCCAGACGCAGGACCGTACACGGATACCGGCCGCGCTTGGCAAGGTCGTACCCCGTGGTCCGACTGAGGGACAGTCGCGCGGTTCGCTGTCTCCAGGTCCACAGCCGCGGGCAGCGCAAGCAGCTGCCCAGGCGTCAGCCCATGGGAGGACGTACCAGCCTTCTTGGCGATCACCGAAGCTCTCTACCCCACGATGCAGCCCACCACCCGCCTTAGGACCGGGCTGCGGAGCCAGAATCACCCATCCGAATAACAAGAGTTTTGTTAAAATAACTCCATGACTACCTCTCCCGATCCCGCTCCGGGCGAAGGCCCCGTCCGCCCGGTCTCCGTCTCGCTCCACGAAGGCACCATCGCCGCCCTCAAGGCACGCACCGGCAAGCGAGGTATGTCCGCCTACGTCGAAGCCCTCATTCAGCGCCAGCTGGAGCGGGACCGACTGCACGAGCTCATTGCAGACGCCGAAGCCGAACACGGACCGGTCGACCAAGCAGCCGTCGAGGCCAAGCGAGCGCTCCTGCGCGGTGACACGGCAGGCTCGGCGGACGCCGCGTGAGCGGCACGCTCGTCCTGGACTGCGAGGGCCTGTCCAAACTCGTACGACGCACGCCCGAGCTCACCGAGTGGCTGGCCGCAGCCGAGGCCGAGGACATCCGCGTCGTCACCAGTTCTGTCACCCTCGTCGAAGCACGTGACCCGAAGACCAACCAGGCCCGTTTCGACTACGCCGTCTCCCGCGTGAACATCGTCCCGCCCACCGAATCCATCGCCCGCCACGCCAGCAAACTCCTCGCCGCAGCAGGGCTGCACGGTCACAAATACGCCCTCGACGCGATCGTGGCCGCCACGGCACTCGCCTCCCCTGCCCCCGTGACGGTTCTGACATCAGACCCCGAAGACCTCCGCATGCTGTGCGGCCCCGGCCTCCGTGTGATCAAGATCTGAACCGCACTGCATCTTCGTGCCCACGAGACCTGCCTCGAGCAGGGAAGGCGCCGACAGGTCGCCCAGAGGAACCAGGCCGGTGAGCTGCCCGGAGTCGTCGCGGGCAACGGTGAGGGTGTCGTCCGCCCGCTCTCCAGGCGGTTTTCCTGTGGCCTTGCGCACCAATGACTTCGCGCTCCTCGACCGACGCCAGAGGATCTCCGCAGCTCCGGAAGGACAAAGCATTCGGCTAACGGCACCATGGCTCACCGTACGCCGCCGGTCGCATGGAGGGCGCCGTTCTCAACGTCGTCGACATGGACAATGGCGTCCGGAATATCCATGAAGTGCATGAGGGCCCTGACAGAGACCTTGTAACTCCGTCCGGCCCTCGCCACGGGGAAAGGGAACTCCCCTGCCCTGATGAGTCGGTGCGCTGCAGATTCGACAATCCCCATCACGCTTGCGGCTTCTCGGAGTCCGGTGAACGAGGGGTAGAGGTCCGAGACGTAGTAATAGAGGTTCGAGTTAGAAATCCGGGATCGGGGCATCACCACCTGATTGACCGACCCCGAACGGCGACCAGTTCGAATTTCGTTATGAAAAACCCGCACGGCGTCAAGGCATCCCAGCCCTTGAAGCAGCGCTCCGATTCGCTCGCCCCTGATCTGTTCCGCGACCCCAGCGTCACGGATCTTGTTGACATCGATGATCGATGCAGCCCTCAGCGCGGAGCCCTGAGCTGGCATCTCCGGCCGGAACAATACTTCGACGTCGTCCATCGAGCGCTCCGAGGAGATGCCCCTCCCATACCGGAAGGCCACCTCAAAGGCCGCCTTCACCATTCGATCCCTGACGTGACGCGGCGGAACGCCAATAACAGTGCCTACCCATACCTCCAATGCGGTTGCCACCATGGCCGACCGGATTTCTTCGCGCTCAACTTGGAAATCACGAGCGATTTTCGTGGAGAGCGAACGGAAACAGGGGACGGTGCAGTCGAGGATGACCAGCCGCCACGTATCGTCGCCATCCAGGTCACACAGCCCCCCCATGGCAATAATGGACTCCCAGAGACGGGAACTCGGAGCTGACTGGACCCCCGCCCGGATCGCGTCGGCGCGGAACTTTGAATAAGCGGGATGGCGCTTGATCTCACACTCCTTAACATTTCCCACATGCACACAAACCGGATCTTTGCCAAAGAGATTCCGAGCCTTCCATTCGATTTGGTCGAAGATATCCGGCATGGTTCGCCCCCCATTCTTCGCCGACCATCCACGACCGGGTATGGCGGACCAGAAAGAATCCAACAGACCTTCCCGAACCTGGTCAGCCAATCACATGAGGAATGCTGGTGTTCAATTTTTTGATCTCGCAGCTGGCCCAGCAGGGCGATGGCGTCATGCGTCTTGCCGGAGTTGGCGAGGCCCAGGTGGAAGGTAACCCTGGGGTCGGCTGTCCGTTCCGGAACATGCGTGCGGACACGTCGCGCTGAGCCCGTCGATGAACAGCTCCATGTCCCGGCACCGGGCCCTGGAGCACAGAGCCGAAACGGACAGTCGTCGCTCGGGATCGTCCGCCTCCTCTGCCGAAGGTCCGGGCTCCGCTCATCAGTGACCGCCGGCCAGCACTCCCAGGTGCACAGATCGAGCCGACCCCGGGACGTAGAGGCCGAACCTGCCTCTCGTTGTCCGGCATCGGCAACCTCAGCACACTCAGCGACGACCACCGACTCAACCGCCATGAGACGCCGTCTGTCACACGATCAACGCACCGATGCGCTCCCCTTGTGCGCGCCTGATCGACAAGCAGGACTGATGAGGCATCAACCGTCCGTGAAACAGCACTGCAGGGCATGTCCACACGCCCATTCCCGTGAACCGCCTTCACCAGCGAACCCCAGACCTACGCATTCCGTCTGCGCAGGTCAGCAGCCGTACTCTCGCCCGGACCAGGCAGCACGAACAAAACAAAACCCCAGGTCAGATGCCTGACCTGGGGTTTAGATGGAGCCGCCTTCGGGATTCGAACCCGAGACCTACGCATTACGAGGCCACAAGTGATCAGGCTGGATGATGACGGCTAATGCTGCCGGATGCTGTTGCGCCTGATCAGAGCGTGTGCGCCGTACTTAATGCCGGTACCTCATGCTGCAGTGTCCAAAGGCGTCCGGCCACCCGCTGGCCACCCTGGCCATCCTCGCTGCACCTCAACGCCTACACGCAGCAGTTTGTCGGATACCCACAGGTTCCCGCAGGCCCGGAGCAGGGCACTGCCGAAAGTAACTGGTTCCCACTAAGGCCGATCACGAGTGGCTCCGCAGAGCGAAAGCATCTGGATCGAAAGACGCCCGCCGCCGCAACGTGTTGCGGCGGCGGGCACCTGTCTACGAGTTTCGGCATGCCCGGCCTTGGAAGCACCTGACAGCTGGCAAGACTATGGCGAGTCACCACCGGGCATCTCGCCGAAGTCACCCAATTCGCCGATCAACCGCTGCCGAGCCGCTTCCAATTGCTCACCATAGGAGGCATCGAAGATCGACGACAGCTGCGTTTCCAGTGACCCGCTGATGCTGAACAGCGGGGACCAGACGGCACGATCGTCGACGATCGCCGAGAACTCCTTCCGGTGCATGACACGATCCAGCCAATCAGACAGGACGAGTGCCTGGTCGGCCGTGAGCTCGATCTTCACAGAACCCCTTCTTCGCGCAGATGCCTTAGCTGCTCGCCTTGGGACCGCCATCCTCCGAGGTACTCTCCGACGTTCGGACCGCTCGCAGCGAAGGAGGCGTGCAGTCCCGAGTCGTCTACGAAGTGGATGGCCGGCATTTTCCGGTAGGTGCCCTCGATCATGCGCGTTCCCGGGTTCTTCACCAACTCCTCGATCTTCTTGATGAACTTGTCTCTGTTCGCCTTGTTGTAGGACCCGATCACGCCGAACTCCTCGGCGTGCATGATTCCCTGGTCGTTCTTCCTCATATAGTGATGCGGAAGCCTGTCCTCCGAGATCCAGTTCGATCCGCATCCGGGCCCGCTGTTGTGCACGAGGATCGGTGTCTCACCGGCCAGCACGTAGTACGAGTGCAGACCTTCGACCGTGAGGTTGTAGGTGCGAACGAGCCGTGTGAACGGTCTGTTCGCCGTCACGGTTACGTTACTACCGTCGTCGGTGCGCAGGCTCATGCCGACTGCAAGGCTGGCAGCTTCAATCCAGCGCTGCTGGGAGGGTGACCAGAAGGGGTGTTCGTAGGTCGCCGTCAACTTCTCCGTGCCCTCATCCGTAGCGAGGGTGAGTTCGTTGAAATGCTTGTCGCTGCCGGTAACGATTATGTGCGTGACTTCACGGAGCCCGGTCTCCCCTGTTTCGGGGTCGGTGGCCACCACCTTGTCGCCAACCTCGATGTCCTCGATGTTCTGGGTCCTGCCTTCGGCCATGAGGACGTCGGTCCCTGCCAGGAAACAGTTACAGCCTCCGGCCGTTCCCTTGGAACCCTTGATGCCCGCACCACCGGTGAGCAAGGCTCCGACAAAGCTCTCGATCAGTTTGCCGCGCTCGTACGCCTTGGCGTCCTCCATGCACGCGTTGAAGTTAGCCAGGCAGTAGGTGGCGGCGATGTGCTTGGCCTCCTCAACGTCATCGCTGGTGAGGAGGAAACGAAGGGCCTTGGCGCAGGCGAGTTTGCCGAAGCATGCCTGAGCTTGCCCGCTGTTCTCCATGACGGGCGTGTTCCAGTAGTCGCCGTCCGCGCAGTGGCCGTTCGGGCTGCACTCCGAGAACCACTTCATCAGTTCGTCGAGGTCGTTGGTGGTCGGCGAGTGGTTGGCGACCCACCCGCTGCTGTCATACCCGGTGCCCGTACCTGTCTGGGCACCGTCTCCGGAGTCGGACGGCTTGGGTCCGGGTCCAGGCCCGCATTCGTTCCAGCCGCCCTCGCATTGCGTGCCGTCGGGATTGAGCCGGATGGTGCCGGTCGGGTCGCTGAACGAGACGGGGTTGTTGCCGGCGTAGCTGTAGCCGTTGACGGTCTGCGGTGCAGCCGGATCCAGGATCGGGTCGACGCTGATGAACTGGCCGATGGACGGGTCGTATTCGCGCGCCCCGATGTGCGTCAGCCCCGTCCCGGCATCGGCAGACTTGCCGAGGAAGCCCTTGTCGTCGGGCCAGACGCCGATCGTCGCTCCCCGGCCCGCCCCGAAGGGCGTGCTGTAGCGCTTGGTCAGCGCCTGGGTGGAGTCGGCGGTGACGGAGACCGAAGTCGTGCCATGCCGGTCGGCGGCGAGGAAGCTGAGCTTCTCGGAGCCCGACTGGTTGGTGCGCAGGGCGATGGTGGAGCCGGCCACGCCGTAGTAGCGGTTGGCCCACTTCTGCCCGGTCTTGAGGTGGACCTCGGTGTTGCCCAGGTAGAGGACGGTCTCACCGTCCGTGGCGTTGTCCCGGCGGATGAGGAGCTCGCCGTCGGCGTCGTAGAGGTAGTTGGTGGCGGTGGCTGCCGCTCCCTCGGTGACTCGGGTGAGCTTGCCCTCGGCGCCCCAGGCGAGGCTCTGGGTGGTGCTGGAACCGGCCTTCTCGACGCGCTTGTCCGTGTTGCCGGTGGCGTCGTAGGTGTACTGCGCGGCCACACCGGTGCAGGTGCTGCCGGTCGTGGTGGCGGTCAGGGCGTGCGGGCGGGTGGTGTCGTTGTAGCAGTAGGTGGTGGTGACCGGGGTGGCCGTGTTCTGCTTCTCTGTTTTGCGCTGGCCGGATGTGGTGTACGTGTACGAGGTCCAGTACGGTGCCGGACCGCCGAGGTTGGCGGTGGTACGGCCGGAGGTCGCGCAGTCGGCGGTCTTCGGCGTCCAGGCCTCTGTCAGGCGGCGCTGGGTGTCGTAGGCGAAGCACTGGTTGTCGGTGCCGGTGCCGATGTCGGCACTGTCGGCGATGGAGGTGACATTGCCAGCTTGGTCGTAGCCGTAGGTCAGCTCCTGGACCGGCCCGCGGGTCTGGTCGTCGACGGCCGCGTTCAGCAGCCGGCCCGTGCCCTTCTCCCAGGTGTTGGTGACGAAGACCCGCTTGGTGCCTGCCGCGGTTCCGAGCTGGAGCTGACCGACCTGACCGAGTGCCGTGTAGTCGGCTGCAAGCAGGTAACCGGAGGCGCCGGAGAGCTCGTTGGGCAGGCCCGCACTGTTGTAACGGGTCTCTACGGTCTCGGACGTCAGGCCGCCGGCCGCGGGCGACTTCGTGCTGCCGACCGTGCCGTCGAGCCGGTACGTCGTTTCAAAGGTGGCGGTTGGTGCAATCGCACCGGAGGTCACCAGCGCGTCGTCGGATGGCAGGGTGAGGCTGGTAGCGGTGGGTCGATAAAGGCTGTCGTAGGCCGTGACCTGCTTGGTGTAGGCCTTGCCGCCCTGGTAGCGGGTGGACGCGGTGGGCAGGCCCTTCAGCACAGTGTCAAAGGTCCAGGCTGCGAGCTTGTTCGCTTCTGTGCGGCTGGTCTGCCACATGCCCGTCTTGCGGCCCAGCTCGTCGTAGCCGTACAGCAGGACTCGGTTCTCGGCGTCCTTTGCCGTGTCGATCTGATCGAGCTCGGTGTAGCTGGTGACCGTGGTGCCCTTGTCCGGGTCGACCGACTTGATCTGACGGCCGAACAGGTCATACGTGTAGGACCACTTGGCGTTGTCCGGACCGGTGATGGTGTCCGGCTTGTCATCTCCCGTGTAGCTGTTGCGCACGCTGGTGTAGGACGTACCAGTGGTCGCACCGTAGGCCGTGTCATTGGGCGCGGTGCCGCCGTAGGTGCGGGTCTCGACCGTGCGCCCGAAGACGTCGGTGATGGCGCGGGTGGCGTTGCCGCCCTGGACGGCTGTGGTTGCCGTCGAGTCACCGGTGTAGGTGGTGGTCGTCGACCACTTCTTCACCCCGTCGACGAGCAGCGTCGACGTGGTGGGCCGCTCGGTGCCATCGAACTCCGTGTTGGTCTGGCTGCCGCCGCCGTACGGTACCTGGCTGTACTTGCTGGTGGGCCCGGTGGTGTTGTCGTAGACGTCGGCGTAGGTCTCGTAGGCCAGACCGCGGCTGTCGTAGCGGGTATCGGTCAGGACCCGGCCGCCTTGCGGCGACGTGAGCTGTGTCTGGATCGGCCGCAGCTGCGCGTCGTACAGCGCGTACGAGATGGTGTACGTGGCGCCGTCGGCCTTGAGCGTGGCCACGGAGGTCCAGGGCGCCTTGTCGCGTTCCATGCCATAGCCGTACTTGACGTTCGGGCTGTCGCCCGCGGACTTGGAACGGTTGGGCAGCCAGGTCGCCGTGACGCGGCCGAGGGAGTCGTAGGTGTTCTCGGTCCGCTTGGTGTTCTGGTCGAGGGTGTAGTTCACAGAGCCGCGGGCCGGGTCGTAGAGGGTGGTCGTCTGGTGGGCCTGGCTGTTGGAGGCCAGCTTCGGCTGCGTGATGACCTTCGTGGTCATCGGCCCAGCGGCTGCTGGGTAGTAGGCCGTGGTCGTGGTGCGGCCCTTGGCGTCGGTGACCGACAGGGGGCGGCCCAGCTTGGCTGCGGCAGTGTCGTATGTCGTCGTGGTGACGGTCTGCCAGCCGGTGGCCGGCAGAGGGTTGCGCTCGGCGGTACCCGAGGCCGCCGGGTACGCCTTCGCGCGACCGGTCCAAGTGGGCAGGCCCAGGGTCGGAACCTGGTCCGGCGCCCAGCCCGTGGCCGAAGGGCTGTCGTACACCGTCGCGGTGTCGGACAGCACGTCCCCGCGGGTGCCGGAGTCGGCCGGGAGGGTGAGCGAAGCTTCGGTCGTGGCACAGGACCTGGCCACGGTACGGGTCCGCGAGACCAGCGAGGTCAGGCCCTTGGCGTCGTTGCGCGCGTACCAGGTACGCGTACAGGTTTCGTCCCCGTCCACCGACCAGTCGCCGTGGTTCTCTACGGACGTGGTCATACCGTACTTGGAGTCGTAGGTGGTGGTGACCACTCCGGCCCGCCACTTCTTCGCGACCGTCAGGTAGGTGTAGCTGTGAGTGCGGGCGGTCCTGACGAAGTATGACTCGATGTTCGCGTACGACTTCTGCTGGCTGGCGGTCCGCTGCGCCCAGAGGTTGTTGACCGTCGCGGAGACTGCGGTGGCACCGTCGTAGATGATCTCCTGACGCAGCTGGCCCGCGTAGTAGTCGCGGTCCTCGAGGTCTGCGACGTTGAGGTTGTCGGTTGTGACCGCAGTGGTGTTGTCCAGATCGATGCCTGTGACGACGGCTGTACGGGTTGTGCCGTCCTTCTTCTTGTCGCCGTCCATGCCTCGCGCGAACAGCTTCACGGTCTTCGACCGGGTCGCGCCTGCGTCACCTTTGTAGACGGTGACCTTTTGGTAGCCCCGCCAGATCGACCAGGTCCGTTCCTTCTCCTTGGTGAAGGGGTCGTCGTCGTAGTGCCAGCCGGGCGTTGCGTAGTCGTACGACGTCTGCGTACCGGGGTTGCCCGCGCCGGGGTCGTTCGTGGTGACCCCGGTGACCCGGTACTTGTGGAACCAGTCCAGCTGCGGGTCGCCGCCGTTGACCGGCCAGTACACCGGGTAGCAGGACATGCTGTTGTTGTCTTCGGCGGCGGGCATGTTGCTGCCCCGCACGCACTCCGGGTCGGAGAAGGTGACCGACGTGATCGCACCGGTCTCCGCGATGATGGAGGCGATGCGTGGGCGGGTCAGGGCCAGAATGTCGTCGTCGGTGGAGTCGACCCGGTTCGGGCGCTGCTGGTAGATGAAGTCGATGGGCGGTACTGAGATGTCCGTGCCGTTCTTGCCTGTGCGGGTCAGGGACTCCAGGACCAGGACCTGGTCGGAGCTGTTGCCGATGTCCTGGCCGTTGAAGAAGTCCTGGTCCAGCGTGTAGGAGTCGACTGGCAGGAACGCGTCCGGCTCGGCCGCCCGCGACCAGAAGTACGTGTTGATCGACGCCAGACGCTTGCGCGTGAAGAAGGACGGACCGTTGGAGTTGCAGTCGTCCTCCTCCGCGGAACAGATCGCGTCGAAGGGCACGTCGGGCCAGTTGTTTGCGGTGTCCTCGGTCAGCGAGGAGCAGTCGGAGGCGGTGCAGCGCTCCTTGTAGGTGAAGGTCACCTTGTTCGAGGCGGGCGCGCTGAACAGAGTGTCCCGGCGCTGGCCGTAGCGGATCTCCTCCAGGTAGCCGCCGCGCGTGTAGGACGCCAACGCCGTCTTGTCGCTGTTCTTCGCGTAGTTGTTGCTCTCCGCCTTGTACCAGTACGTCGCCGCATTGCCACGCGGGTCTTCGACCAGGTCGAGGTTCCAGCGCCAGGCCTGCCTCATCGAACGGCTCTTGAACTCGCTGCCCTTGTCGTAGCCGGGCTCGTCGCTGTCGTCGCCGAACACCGGGGTGGTCCACACCGAGTCGGTGCGCTCACCCCCCGCACCCGGCAGCTTGTTCAAGCCGAACGTGTACGTCGTACCGTCGCCGGTCACGACCTTCCAGTACTCGCCCTCACCATCGATGTCGGCGTCGCCCTCATCGCCGTTGTCGGCGCCTGTGGAGTGGGTGACGACGGAGGCGTCGTCGTCCTTCAGGCGCCACTCGCCGCTGGTGTCGTCCTTGACGAGTTCGCTGGCGGAACCGTTCAGCACCAGGGAGGCGTTGTCGTACTTCCAGCACAGGTCGGACTTGTCGGCGTGACCGTCGTCCTCACAGACGCCGTACTTGCGCTCGATGTACGACGAGGTCAGGTCGAAGCCCTCACCGACCATCGAGCCCTGGTTGTTGGTGTTGGCCGTCCGCCCGTCGATGGCGGCCGAGTTGTAGGAAAGCTCCAGGGCGGGCGCCGGGCCCGCGGCGGCGGGAGGCGCCGCGATCGGATACGACCAGGCGAACGCGCCAGAGGAGCCTCCGGCCTCCCAGGTCGACGAAGCCGCCAGCGGGGTGGCCTTGAAGTCACCAGAGCCGGCCGTGGAGGTCGCGGCCGCCGTCGCAGTCAGGGCCATGACAGTAGGAGCGGCGGTCGAGGCGACCGAGGTACGGGAGGTGACCAACTCCTCGGTGACGTCGTTGTCCGAGGCCACAGGGGTGGTGGTACGGCAGACCGCCTTCTCGGGAGTCGTCAGCGCGCAGGCCGGAAGCCGGGCCAGGCCAAGGCGGGAGGCCCAGTTGCCGCCCACGGCCGACGCGAACGCGCCGTAGTTGACAGTGACCCGAGCCGAGCCCGGCTGCTCCGCGGCGACCGTGAAAAGCACGCCCGTCACGCCGGCGCGGCGGGCTGCCTTCTGGTCCAGGACGGTGACCTTCGCCTTGCCCGAGGCGGAGGTGGCCTTGGCCTTCACCGACTCGACTTCGACAACGGACTTCGCCTTGGACGCGCGAGCCAGGTCCGTGGTCGAGGTGGAGGCCTTCGGCCATGCCGACGCGCGCTCCGCCCGGGCCGATTCGACGAGCTTCTCGTTGGCCTTCTTCTGCTGGGCCACCTTGGTGCGGGCGGCCTTGGCCTGGGGGATGGTGATCTCTCGTACCTTGGTGGATTTCACTCCGGGCACGTCGGGGCGGCCCGGCAGTTCGGCCGCCTGCGCCAACGGAGTCAGCGAGGCCGGCACGGACAGCAGTACCGCGAGGAGCACGGTCAGCGCGCTCCGCCGGGCGTGTGGGCCTGGTGGATACAAGCGAGGGGGCACAGGGGTTCTCCAAGGAAGTGAAGACGGCTGCCTAGTGCCCACACCTCTCCTCATCAGGGCTGGTGCGGGCACCGCAGCGGGGGATCAGTAGCCGATGAGGTTCTCGACCTGAGTGGCGTCGGTCACTGCGCCCGCCCACAAGCGGATGTCCGTGATCCGGCCGGACAGGTGGTTGCCCCACGCGCTGGTGTAGCCCTTGCCCGCCGCGAACTCTCCGCTCCCGACCACAGCGGTGTAGGCGAGCGGGTCGCCCTGCCGCATGCTGCCGACGAACAGAGTGATCTCGCGCGTCCGGGCGTCATAGGCGCCGACCAAGCCCACCTCACTGTCCAGAACCGCGGCCTCGTCGCTGACAACTGAGGTGCCGCTGCCGTCGGCTGTGAGCCGGCCGAAGTGCCAGCGGGCCACCGCGACCGTGCGGGTCTGCGGGACCCCGTTGTCGTCCAGGACGGGATTGCCGTCGTCGTCCAGGACTGGCTCGTTCTCCGTCCCGGTCTTCTCCACCCATAGACTCCACGACGAACCCGACGCCGTGCGCTGACCAAGGACCTGGGCACGATAGCCGTCGGGCTTGCCCGTCAGTGACTGCGTGTCGACGCTGACGGTGGTGGCGGCGGTGAAGGAGCCGGTGTCGGACACCAACGGCCGCGACGCCGTCGCCGCACCCGCCGTGCCGTCCAGCACGAGGGCCTCGCCGTCCAGGGACGCACCCGAGGACGAGAGGGTGAGGGTGTTGCCGTACCCGGAGGTGTCGGTCAGTGTGGCGCCCGTCGCGCCTTCCGGCGTGTACTGGGCAACCAACTCGGCATACGCCTTGCCGACCGCGTCGACCGGGCTGGCCTCACGGGCGATCGCATCGGTCAGCTTGATGTCCTGCCAGACAGTGACCTCATCCACCTCGCCAGGGAAGTAATCGACGTAGGAGCCCTTGTACTTCACCCGGCCGATCTGCAACGCACCCGCCGCCGACCAGGCACCAGTGGTGAGAGTGTCACTGCCCTGCGGCACGCCGTTGACGTAGAGGGCAAGAGTCTTGGCACTGGTGTCGATGACCGCCGCCAGATGAGTCCACACCTTGACCTGCGGAGCGTCCAGCGAGTCCACCCGCTGGTTGTCCAGCGAGGTCGTGACCGCGTCCGCATCGGCCAGGCGCAGGCACCACCGGTCTGCACCGGCGCAGTACCCGAGGAAGAACGGGCTGTAGTACGTGCCGTCCTGCCCCAGGACCGTGGCCGCCACACCGGTGGCATCCAGGCGTGCCCAGGCCGACACGGTGTACGACGCCTGTGTCTCCAGCACCTTCCCCGCAGTCGCCGCATAACGGATGCCGCCGACCTTCAACGCCTTGTCCTCGCCGGTCACACCGTTCTCGGTGACCACACCACGCCGGCCCGTGGTCACCCGGGTAGCGCCGCTGATGGTCGCGTCATCGCGCTGGGCCGCAGCTGCAGCGGAGACATCGACGGCTGCACCGGAAGCCTCGTTGAACGTCCACTTACCGACGGGACCGTCACCCTCGTCGACCAGAAAGCGGATCTTGTTCTGTCCCGTGCGGCCCACCGAGTCCTTGGCCATGACCTCCAGGGTGAGCGTGCCCGAGTCGACCGGAGTAATGGTCTCGGTCACCGTCGCCCCGGACTTCCATGGCCGCCACGAACTGTCCGTGGACAGCTTGTAGGCGTAACTGGTGTTCGTGTCCCCACTAGCCGGCCCGAACGTCACCGTCCCCGACTTGCCCGGAGCACCCTTGGGCGCGCAGTCACCTGGTACACACACCGAATACGTCGAGGTGAAGGTGATCGACGGCGGCTTCGGCGCACTGCTGTCGATCTTGAAGTAGCAGAACGGAGTCGCGGAGCCGCCCAGAATGCTGTCCCCGCTGTTGTAGTACGAGCGGGTCCAGGCGCGGTAGCGGTACTGCTTGCCGTCCGTGAGCGTCGCATCCCACGTCTTGTTCAGGTCATGGCCGTCACCGACATAGCCGGTGGTCGGGCTCTCCGAGCCGGTGGCGGGCTCCTTCGCATCCGCCCACGTGCCGTCCGTGTTCTTCACGTCCAGGTCGAAGTAGACGCGCAGCGAGGCGGACGCCTCACCTCCCGCGACGGTCTGCGGCGTCGCGGCCAGATTCGGGGTCGGGTCCGACCATGTGGTTGGCGCAGTCGAGCTCTTGGAGCAGATCTGGTTGGTGCCGGTCTCGAGGCCGTACTCGGTCGGCACGGCCGGCTTGCCGACGTACGTCACGTCGATGACGGCGTCGTCGTCGAAACGCTTCCACGCGATCGGGTCCGACTCGTCCTTCGCCTTCAGCATCAGCGTCAACGTCTTGAACTTACCGTCGGCGAACGCCTTCACCGTCGAGGTGAGATTCTCGTCCGTCTCCTGCGGGTCGTCGTTGAACTCGATCGGCTTGCGCGGCTGCGACGGGCTACACGCGTCGCCCCGGCCCGCCGAGATGTTCCGGTCACCCATCTGATCCCAGGAGTTGTCGGACTTCGGACCACCGGGACCCGGCCAGTGCGTCGAGGACGAGATGCCATCCGTGCGCTCCAGGTCCACCCAGCGCGCGTCACACGAGAACGACCACGTCTCCGTCACCGCGAACGTCGCGTCCAGCACCTGCTTGCCCTTGAGCTTTCCTGGCGTGAACTCGAAGTACATGCGGTTGGTATAGGCACTGCCTGCGGTGCAGTAGTAGCGCACCCCGCCGATCACGGCGGAGCTGCAACGGCCGACACTCACGCCGTTGTCGCCGCCGGAGAAGTTGTAGAAGACGTCCCCGTCCGAGGAGAGCACCGTGCGCTCGGACTCGTTCATCTCCACCGACGGGTCTATGTAGAGCGGGAGTTCGGCACTTGTGGTGTCCGCGATCAGGTCGGCGTCGGGTGTGACGGTAACTTGCGTCTGCGTCACATCGACGTCCATGACGGCCGCTTCGTCCCCGACACCAGGACCGGCCAGCGGATCGCCCTCTTCCATGGGACCGACCGGTCGTTCCTCCACCGAGGTCGGGGACGGCGTCGTCTCGGGCGACTCCTCCGTCAGGGGCGTGCCCAGTGGTCGCACTGCGAGACTCTGCGCGCCAAGGCCTTCAGCGCTCCCTGCCTGCCCCGCGGAGTTCCACATCCGCGCCGACGGCGATCGGAAGACGACCTGCCCGTTGCCGTCCACGGCCTCCATCGTCCCGGCCGCGCCTTCACGCACCCGCAGGCCCTCGACGTCCATCGAGTACTTCAGCGACGCAAGCTCCGGATCCTTCGCCGCTTCCAACGTCTCGACCTCCAGCACCTGCCGGAAGCCCTCCACCGTCGCCGTCAGGATCAGATTCACGTCAGAGCGCACGTTCTCGTAGATCGCCCGCGTGCCATCCAACCTCGGCACCGGAAGCTTGCCCGGCCAGTCGAGCGTGACCGACTGGCCGCCCTCGGCGATCGTCACCAGGTCCTTGCCGTCCCCACCACCGGAGAACGACAGATCCACTGCGGCGGCCTTCGGCTCGACGGACCCGTCCGCCCTCTTCACCAGCGTCGCATCCGGAGCGGTCCAACTGCCGTCGGCTCTCTCCACCCGCACCGGAGCAATCGACTTCCGAAGCGTGAACGTCCTGCCATCCGGATTGGCGAACACCGTCTCCCGTTCGGTGCGCTCGCCCACCACCTCGACCCGCTCACCCGACTCGGCCGCCTGCTCCTGCGCGCGCTCCGACTCCGACAGATCGCCACTCTCCGCAGCAAACGCTGTCTACGCCGCCGAAACTGGGGTAACTGCCACCACCGTCACCAGCGCGGCAAGCGCTGTCAGCCACGCCAGGCCGACCCGCCGTCCAGCGCCTCTTCGGGCACGCTGCCGCCCGTCCCCCACCCGCCCCACCCCTTGCTTGCACGTGATCAACACAAGTGGTGCACATGACACATGTAGAGGCCTGCAAGTGTCAAGGAAATGTCAAATTGGCTTTTGTCGTACACGAGACCCACCAACAAGGCCCAGTCCAGATGCCGTTGCCGCCCACGGGCTCGGTCGGGACGGCGAGCGACCCGGTCGTGCGAACGAGTTAACCTCGTGTCCGCACTCTGTTTTGTCGAGTGACCACAAAGACAGAGCTTGGCACGGCGACCGCCGAGAGCTCCCCCATGCACCGCCATTGCACAGATGGCCACCCCTTGGCCGCCCCGCCCCTCGAACGTGTCGGCTCACCCGTGAGTGATCTCCAAGAAACCGCAGGCCAGCGCCATATCTGACGCGAGAGCCGCCTCAGTGAACCTACGGAGTGAAGCTCCGACCTGCGCATTCCATGCACAGGCGCAAGAGGCGCTGCATGCGCACATTCCAAGGTCCAGGAAACAAAGAAACCGCAGGTCAGATGCCTGGCCTGCGGTTTCCCATGGAGCCGCCTTCGGGATTCGAACCCGAGACCTACGCATTACGAGTGCGTTGCTCTGGCCATCTGAGCTAAGGCGGCGCGCCGTCCGCACTATGGTGCGATCAGCAACGTCGGTAAGTCTACACAGTTTCCGAGGGTGCTCCGTACCGCCCCCGCCCAGGCCCTGTCCCGGCCCTGCCCCAGGCCCCTCCCGACCCCGGAGCGAGGGCTTCCGGCACCGCAACAGGGCCGGCACAAGGTTGGGAGCAGGGCCGGAACAGGGCCGACCGAGAAGCTACGAGCAGCGCTTGTCGCGGGTGGGCGGCGTCCCCCGGAGGAGATACGCGTTGATCGTCTTGTCGATGCACTTGCTGCCCCGCCCGTACGCCGTGTGACCGTCGCCGTCATAGGTGAGCAGCCGGGCCGAGGAGAGCTGGCCGGAGAGGGCGCGGGCCCAGCGGTACGGGGTCGCCGGGTCGCGGGTGGTGCCGACCACGACGATCGGGGCCGCGCCCCTCGCCTCGATGCGGCGCGGTTCACCGGTGGGCGCCACCGGCCAGTACGCGCAGTTCAGGGTGGCCCAGGCGAGGCCCTCGCCGAAGACGGGGGACGCCTTTTCGAACGCGGGGAGGGATTCGCGGACGTCTTCGGGGGTGGCGAAGGCCGCCGGGAGGTCCAGGCAGTTCACGGCCGCGTTGGCGAACATCAGGTTCGTGTAGCTGCCGTCGGAGTCGCGCTCGTAGTAGCTGTCGGACAGGGCGAGGAGACCCGCGCCGTCCTTCTCCCGCATCGCCGAGGACAGCGCGTCCCGCAGTTGCGCCCAGGCTCCCTCGTCGTACATCGCCGCGATCACGCCGGTGGTGGCGAGGGATTCGCCGAGTACGCGTCCGTCCGGGTCGCCGGTCGGGATGGGCCGCCCGTCGAGCTTCCTGAAGAAGGCCTTGAGGTTCTTGCCGACGTCACCGGCCTTGCTGCCCAGCGGACAGTCCCGCTGCCGTACGCAGTCCCTCGCGAACGCCCGGAACGCCGTCTCGAATCCCGCCGTCTGGTCGAGGTTCATCCGGCGGGCTGGCAAGGAGGGATCCATCGCCCCGTCCAGGACCAGCCTGCCCACCCGGTCCGGGAAGAGCCCGGCGTACGTCGCCCCGAGGAAGGTGCCGTACGACGCCCCCACGTACGTCAGCCTCTCGTCGCCCAGCGCCGCCCGCAGGAGGTCCATGTCCCGGGCCGCCTCGGCGGTGGAGACGTGGCGCAGGAGGCCGGGCGCATCCGCGCCGCATCCCTCCGCGAACCTCTTGTAGGTGGCGACGAGTTCGTCGGCCTCCTTCGCGTCGTCC
This sequence comes from Streptomyces sp. NPDC093591, assembly GCF_044764885.1. Taxonomy (NCBI): domain Bacteria; kingdom Bacillati; phylum Actinomycetota; class Actinomycetes; order Kitasatosporales; family Streptomycetaceae; genus Streptomyces; species Streptomyces sp. NPDC093591. The sequence continues at coordinate 257,436 of NZ_JBIWIY010000009.1, read as the reverse complement.
GGCGTGAAGTCCGTCTGCGTGTACCTGTCCATCTGGCGGCCGTCCAGGCATTCGACGGGCTCGCTGCGGGCGACTCCGCGCGGGTCGACCGCGACCATGTCGTACCGGGCGCGCACGGCGACCGGGTAGCCGATCCCCGCGTACTGCTGGAGATAGGCGATCGCCGAGCCGCCCGGACCGCCCGGGTTCACGAGCAGCGACCCGAGCCGCCCGCCCGGCCCCGTCGCCTTCTTGCGGGCCACGGCGAGCTTGATGTCCCCGGCGGCCGGCTCCGCGTAGTCCAGAGGCGCCTTCATCGTGGCGCACTGGAAGCCGGGCGTCCCGCAGCTGCGCCAGGTCAGCTTCTGCCGGTAGTACGGCGTGAGCGCGGCCGGCGTCGACCGCGGCAGTGCGGCCAGCGCCGCCTCGGCCGCAGGTTTCCCGGAGGCCGCCGGGTTCCCCGAGTGCGTCGACCCCCCGGAGGAACAGGCGGAGACGAGCAGCGCGGCGACGGTGAGGAGGGTACCGACCGCGCGGGCTCGCCGGGGGTTCGGGCGGCGGGTGCGTGGGCCGTGGCCGGTAGGGCTCGGGTCAGTGCTGACTGGAGTGCGCCTGGTGTGCATCAGGCGAGCGTAACTCTGTGCAGTGATTCGGATGCTGTGCGTGCACAGCACGGCTCGTACGGGTTACATGGCAGGCCTCCTGTTGATCACTTGCGGGTGAGAGGGGTGGGACAAGTGGACGCGGGCGGCAGCCGGTTCACCCCGCTCTGAGTGCCATGGTCATCGCCTCCACCGCGAGCAGCGGTGCCACATTGCGGTCGAGGGCGTCGCGGCAGGCGGCGATCGCCTCGATGCGGCGCAGTGTGGACTCCGGGGCGCTGTCGCGGGCGAGGCGCTCCAGGGCGTCCTCCGCATCGGTGTTGGCGAGGGCGACGCGGGAGCCGAGCTGGAGGGCGAGGACATCGCGGTAGAAGGCGGTGAGGTCGGTCAGCGCCAGGTCGAGGCTGTCGCGCTGGGTCCGCGTCCGGCGCCGCTTCTGCTTGTCCTCCAACTCCTTCATCACGCCCGCCGTGCCGCGCGGCATCCTGCCGCCCTGGGCCGCGCCCATCGCCGCCTTCAGCTCCTCGGTCTCCTTGCCGTCCATCTCCTCGGCGAGCTGCTTGGCGTCCTCGGCGGCGGCGTCGACGAGCTCCTGGGCGGCCTTGAGGCAACCGCCGACATCGCCGAGCCGGAGGGGCAGCTTGAGCACGGCGGCCCGACGCTCACGGGCGGCCGGGTCGGTGGCCAGGCGGCGGGCCCGGTCGACGTGCCCCTGCGTGGCGCGGGCCGCGGCGGCGGCGACCTCGGGCTCGATGCCCTCCCGCCGTACGAGCATGTCGGCGACGGCGTCGACCGAGGGCGTGCTCAGGTTCAGGTGGCGGCAGCGGGAGCGGATGGTGGGCAGGACGTCCTCGATGGAGGGGGCGCAGAGCAGCCAGACAGTACGGGGGGCGGGTTCCTCGACGGCCTTCAGGACGGCGTTGGCCGACTTCTCGTTCAACCGCTCGGCGTCCTCGACGAGGATGACCTGCCAGCGACCGTTCGCCGGTGAGGTGAACGACTTGCGGACCGTGTCCCGCATGTCGTCGGCGAGGATCTGGGAGCCCACGGCGGCGACGGTGGTGACGTCGGCATGCGTGCCGACGAGTGCCGTATGGCATCCGTCGCAGAACCCGCATCCGGGGGCGCCGCCCAGCGCCCGATCAGGGCTGACGCACTGCAGAGCGGCGGCGAAGGCCCGCGCCGCCTGATTCCGCCCCGCCCCGGGCGGCCCCGTGAACAACCAGGCATGCGTCATCTTGGAGGCCTCGGGGGGAGGCGCGTCGGCAGCGGCGGCGGTGACGAGGGCATCGGCGTCCCGAGCGGCAGCACCCAGCTGCTCACTGACCCTCTCCTGCCCCACCAGGTCGTCCCACACGCTCATGGGTCCAGCCGCCCTTCGCTCACATTTCGCGGTGCGGGATCCATTGTGCGGGCCTGCACTGACAACGGGTGCCGGAGCGGGCAGAACCGGCACCCCTGCGGGCACAACCGGCACCCCGCCGACGCCGACGAGCGCCCGCGCCCCACGCCGAGCACCGCCCGGCCCGGCTGACCAACCGACCTCGGTGCCGGTCGGTCCGAGCGCCGACGACCTCAGCGTCGCCGCCCGCGGCCCCCGTCCTCGTCGTACTCGTCCTCATGCGGCCCCAACAGCTCATCCGCCAGCGTCGGCAGATCATCCAGCGGCGTCTCCTCGGCCCAGTCGGACCGCGTCCTGCGCCTGGGCGTCCCCGACTCGTCGACCTGAGGCATCTCGCGCGTACGTTCCTCGTCCCGGAAGTACCCCGGCGGAACCCGGCCCGCAGACTCCTCCCCCGTCCCCGACACGGGAGGCAGCACAGCCGTCTCGTCCGCGGCCCCCGGCACCACCGGCGGAAGCACAGCGGTCTCATCGGCCGCACCGGGCGTCACCGGCGGAAGCACAGCCGTCTCGTCCGCCGCCCCCGAAGGCACGGGCGGCTGCGGCAGCTTCGCCGTCACCTCGGACTCGGACTCCCCGGAAACCCGCTCACCGGAAGCAGGGCCACCGGCAGAACGCTCGCCGCCAGGCCGTTCATCCCGCACCGGCCGCAACACGGTCGTCTCGTCCGACGCCCCGTCCGGCGCCTTCCCCGGCGTCACCACCGGCGTAGGAACCGTCGCCGCGTCCCCGAAGGGAGCCCCGGCCCCGGGCCCCGCCGGCCTCGGCCCCGCCTCAGCCGCGGCCGCCGCCTGCTCCGCCAGCCGCCGCGCCTCCTCGGCCCGCAGCAGAGCCTCCTCCGCCTTGCGCTGCTTGTCCAGGCGGAGCGCCTCCGCCTCGGCGCGCACCCGGGCCTCTTCCTCGGCCTGCTTGCGGCGCCGTTCCTCGTCGGCCTTGCGGCGCGCTTCCTCCTCGGCGCGTGCCTTCTCCTCCGCGAGGAGCCGCTGTCGCTCCTCCTCGGCACGCCGACGCGCTTCCTCGGCCCGCAGCCGGGCCTCCTCCGCCTGCCGTTCGGCCTCGCGGCGCTGCGCCTCCTCCAGCTCGCGCCGCTTGCGCTCCTCCTCCTCGGCGCGCAGCCGAGCGAGCTGCTCCTGGCGCTCGCGCTCCAGGCGCTCCTCCTCGGCCTTGCGGGCGGCCTCTTCCTCGGCCTTGCGGCGGGCCTCCTCCTCGGCCTTGCGCCGAGCCTCCTCCTGGGCCTGGATCTCCGCCTCGGACAGCGGCAGCATCTGGTCGAGCCGGTGCCGGACGACGGTCGTCACGGCTTCCGGCTCCTGACCGGCGTCCACCACCAGGTAGCGCCCGGGGTCGGCCGCGGCCAGCGTCAGGAATCCGGACCGCACGCGTGCGTGGAACTCGGCCGGCTCCGACTCCAGGCGGTCCGGCGCCTCGGTGAACCGCTCGCGGGCGATCTCCGGCGAAACGTCCAGCAGCACGGTCAGATGCGGCGCGAGTCCGTTTGTCGCCCAGCGGTTGATGCGGGCGATCTCCGTCGGCGACAGGTCACGGCCCGCCCCTTGGTAGGCGACCGAGGAGTCGACGTACCGGTCCGAGATCACGACCGCGCCGCGCTCCAGGGCGGGCCGGACCACCGTGTCGACGTGCTCCGCGCGGTCCGCCGCGTACAGCAGCGCCTCCGCCCGGTGCGACAGCCCCGCGCTCGACACGTCCAGCAGGATCGACCGCAGCCGCTTGCCGACCGGCGTCGCCCCCGGCTCACGTGTGACGACGACCTCGTGGCCCTTGCCCCGGATCCACTCGGCGAGCGCTTCGGCCTGGGTGGACTTCCCAGCACCGTCGCCACCTTCCAGGGCGATGAAGAAGCCGGACGTCGCGGGCACCTGGTCGGGGTCGTCGCCGCCGAGCAGCGCGTCCCGCAGGTCCTGCCTCAGCGGCACACCGGAACGGTCGTCGACCTTGGCCAGCACCAGCACGGCCACCGGCAGCAGCAGCGCCCCGACCAGCATCAGCGTGAACGCCGCTCCGCCGTGCGCGAAGGTGAACTTGCCGCTCTCCAGCCGGTGCGGTCCGATGAGCGCGGCCACCAGCGGCGCGATCACCGCGCCGAGCGCCACACAGACCCGTACGACCGCGTGCAGATGCTCGGTCGTGCGCGGCCGCCGGAATTCCTCGGCCTCCTGGTCGAGCAGCGTGTGCCCGGTGTTGGCGGCCACGCCCGCGCCGACGCCGGCCAGCGCGACGATCAGCAGCACGGTGGTGACGTCCGGGACGAGTCCCGCGGCCAGCAGCGCGATGCCGGTGAAGGCGATCGCCAGCGCCAGCAGCCGGCGCCTCGACAGGGTGGGCACCACGGAGGGCGCCGTACGGATGCCGACGACCACGCCGCCGCTCAGCCCGAGCACCAGCAGGCCGTACATCACCGGCCCGCCGCCCAGGTCCTTGGCGTGCAGCACGGCCACGGCGACCGCGGCGGACACCGAACCGGCGACCGCCGCGCAGGCCGCCACCAGCAGCGGGATGGCGCCGGTACGGCCCTTGTCGACGCCCGAGCCCGTCTTGGGGCGGCGCAGGCCCTCCAGCGGCGACCGCGCGCGCGGGGTGCGCGTGCCGGGCAGCTCCAGGAAGGTCAGCACGGACAGGGACGCGGCGAACAGACCGGCCGCGACATACGACGCGAGGGCCGCCTGGTGCTGGTCGAACCAGTCGAGTCCGGCGCCGAGCAGGTTGTTGAGCAGGGAGGCGACGACGAGTGCGGCGGCGGCCAGGGGGATCGCCACGAAACCCGTACGCAGCGACAGGCGGCGCAGGGCGTCCATGTGGTCCGGCAGCGGCCGTACCGTCGCGCCCTCCGGCGGCGGGGGCGGCAGCAGCGCGGGCGCCGCGCTCTCCCGGCACACCGTCCAGAAACGCTCGGCGGTGCCGGTGACGAAGGCGGTGACCAGCAGGACGGCCAGCGCGTCGTCCGGCGTCCAGTCGATCCACAGGGGCGCGACGATCAGCAGGGCGACCCGCAGGCCGTCCGCGCCGACCATGGTCCAGCGCCGGTCGAGGGGGCCCTCCTGGGCGGTCAGCGACGTCAGGGGCCCCAGGAGTACGGCGCCGAAGAGCAGCGTCGCCAGGAGGCGCACGCCGAAGACGGTCGCCACTGCGAACGCCACACCCCGGTACCCACCGCCGAACGCCCCCTCGGCGATCGCCGCCTGAAGGGCCAGCAGGACCAGCACCAGGAGGGCGAGCATGTCGCCGACACCGCCCACCAACTGCGCGCTCCACAAGCGCTTGAGCTGCGGTCGGCGCAGCAGGGCGCGCACGGCACGCTCGCGGGAGTCCGCGGCAAGGGCGTCGTCGGAGGCGGGGTGGGGGGCCGTTGGCTGCTCGGCTCGCGTCATGCTTTCAGCCTATCGGGAGCCACTGACAGCCCGGCGCGCGCGCCCGAACGTACGCGCGCCCCGACACCAAACTGATGCCGAGGCGTTCGTTTTGCGAACCGGACGTGAAGAACCGAACCCTCAACCGGGCGCGGAAAGAGCCCTGTTGCGAGTCCGGTTCTCCCGGATCAGTCCTCGCTCGCCGACTTCGAAGCCGTCGCCTTCTTCGCGGCCGTCTTCTTCGCCGTCGTCTTCTTCGCGGCCGTCGTCGTCTTCTTCGCCGCGGTCTTCTTGGCGGCCGCCTTCTTGGCCGGGGCGGCCTTCTTGGCGGTCGTCTTCTTCGCGGGGGCCTTCTTCGCCGTCTTCTTGGCGGGCCCCTTCGCGCGCTTCTCGGCGAGCAGCTCGAAGCCGCGCTCCGGGGTGATCGTCTCGACGCTGTCGCCGGAGCGCAGGGTCGCGTTGGTCTCCCCGTCCGTCACGTACGGCCCGAAACGACCGTCCTTGACGACGACCGGCTTCTCGCTCACCGGGTCGGTGCCCAGCTCCTTCAGCGGCGGCTTGGCGGCCGCGCGGCCACGCTGCTTGGGCTGGGCGTAGATCGCCTGGGCCTCCTCCAGCGTGATCGTGAAGAGCTGCTCCTCGGACTGCAGCGAGCGCGAGTCCGTGCCCTTCTTCAGGTAGGGGCCGTAGCGGCCGTTCTGCGCGGTGATCTCCACGCCGTCCGCGTCGGTGCCGACAACGCGCGGCAGCGACATCAGCCTGAGCGCGTCCTCGAGCGTCACCGTGTCCAGCGACATCGACTTGAACAGCGAGGCCGTACGCGGCTTGACGGCGTTCTTGCCGGTCTTCGGGGTGCCCTCGGGGAGCACCTCGGTGACATACGGGCCGTAGCGGCCGTCGCGGGCGATGATCTGGTGGCCGGTCTGCGGGTCGGCGCCGAGTTCGAAGTCGCCGCTCGGCTTGGCGAGCAGTTCCTCCGCGAGCTCGACGGACAGCTCGTCCGGGGCCAGATCCTCGGGCACGTCCGCCCGCTGGTGCTGCTCGGAGTCCTTCTCGCCGCGCTCGATGTACGGGCCGTAGCGCCCGACCCGCAGCACGATGTCGTTGCCGACGGGGAAGGACGACACCTCGCGCGCGTCGATCGCGCCCAGGTCGGTCACCAGCTCCTTGAGGCCACCGAGGTGGTCCCCGTCGCCGTTGCCCGCCTCGGCCGCGCCGCCGTTGTGCGTGCCCTCGCCGAAGTAGAAGCGCTTCAGCCACGGCACGGACTGGGCCTCGCCGCGGGCGATGCGGTCGAGGTCGTCCTCCATCTTGGCGGTGAAGTCGTAGTCGACGAGCCGGCCGAAGTGCTTCTCCAGGAGGTTGACCACGGCGAAGGACAGGAAGGACGGCACCAGGGCCGTGCCCTTCTTGAACACATATCCGCGGTCGAGGATCGTGCCGATGATCGACGCGTACGTCGACGGGCGGCCGATCTCGCGCTCTTCCAGCTCCTTGACCAGCGAAGCCTCGGTGTAGCGGGCCGGGGGCTTGGTGGCGTGCCCGTCGACCGTGATCTCCTCGGCGCTCAGGGCGTCGCCCTCGTTGACCTGCGGCAGCCGGCGCTCGCGGTCGTCCAGCTCGGCGTTCGGGTCGTCGGCGCCCTCGACGTAGGCCTTCAGGAAGCCATGGAAGGTGATCGTCTTGCCGGACGCGCTGAACTCGACGTCGCGCCCGTCGGCCGCAGTGCCGCCGATCTTGACCGTGACCGAGTTACCGGTCGCGTCCTTCATCTGGGAGGCGACGGTCCGCTTCCAGATCAGCTCGTAGAGCTTGAACTGGTCGCCGGTCAGCCCGGTCTCGGCAGGCGTGCGGAAGCGGTCGCCGGAGGGGCGGATCGCCTCGTGCGCCTCCTGCGCGTTCTTGACCTTGCCGGCGTACGTCCGCGGGGACGAGGGCAGGTAGTCGGCGCCGTACAGCTGCGTGACCTGGGCACGGGCTGCCGCGACGGCGGTGTCGCTCAGCGTCGTGGAGTCCGTACGCATGTAGGTGATGTAGCCGTTCTCGTACAGCTTCTGCGCGACCTGCATGGTGGCCTTCGCGCCGAAGCCGAGCTTGCGGCTCGCCTCCTGCTGCAGCGTCGTCGTACGGAAGGGGGCGTACGGCGAGCGGCGGTACGGCTTGGACTCGACGGAGCGGACGGCGAACCGCGTCTGCTCCAGGGCGGCGGCGAGGGCGCGGGCGTTCGCCTCGTCGAGGTGGAGGGTGTTCGCGCTCTTGAGTTGTCCCAGGGAGTCGAAGTCGCGGCCCTGCGCGACCCGCCTGCCGTCGACGGTCTGCAGGCGGGCGACCAGCGACGACGGGTCCGACGAGTCTCCCGCGCGGCCGGTCGCGAAGGTGCCCGTCAGGTCCCAGTACTCAGCAGAACGAAACGCGATGCGCTCGCGTTCCCGCTCCACGACGAGTCGTGTGGCGACCGACTGGACCCGGCCGGCCGACAGGCGCGGCATGACCTTCTTCCACAGGACCGGCGAGACCTCGTAGCCGTAGAGGCGGTCGAGGATGCGGCGGGTCTCCTGGGCGTCGACCAGCTTCTGGTTCAGCTCGCGCGGGTTGGCCACGGCGGCCTGGATCGCGGCCTTGGTGATCTCGTGGAAGACCATCCGCTTGACCGGGACCTTGGGCTTGAGCACCTCTTGGAGGTGCCAGGCGATGGCCTCGCCCTCGCGGTCCTCATCGGTGGCGAGGAAGAGCTCGTCGGAGTCCTTCAGCAGGTCCTTGAGCTTCTTGACCTGGGCCTTCTTGTCTGCGTTGACCACATAGATCGGCTCGAAGTCGTGCTCGACGTCCACGCCGAGCCGGCGGACCTCGCCGGTGTACTTCTCCGGCACCTCCGCGGCACCGTTGGGGAGGTCGCGGATGTGCCCGACGCTCGCTTCGACTACGTAGCCGGGGCCCAGGTAGCCCTTGATCGTCTTCGCCTTGGCAGGCGACTCGACGATGACGAGTCGGCGGCCGCCCTGTGCGGTCTCGCTTGTCGGGGACAACTTCGCTCTTCTCTCCGGTCGACGCTGGGGCCTCCCCAGGGTCGTTTGCAGCCCGGGGTCGGGTGGTGGTGACGCTGCGGAGTGTGACGGTACATCCCGCCCCGTTGTCAAACGGGAAAAGCCCGCAACGGCCACTCGAACGGTAACCCGACTTCCGCCATTCCTGCCGCCCGGAGTGCCCACCGGCCTTTTCGAGCCTTTCCGGAAGAGGCCCTCCCAATTATCGGCCGCGCAGCTCGTGGGCCGTTCTCACAGGCGGGAGAAGCACCATGTTCCGAGCATCAACGCGATCACCGAGACAAGGCCCGCAAGCGTCGCCGATGCGACCGGGCTCACACTGTGGGCAACGGGCCGACGCTGCCCGACCCGGACCGCGGTCCACACCAGCAGCCCACCTCCGAACAGGGCGAACACCGCTCCGGCGAAGATCGCCGGTCCCGTTTCCATGGTTCCGCTTGCCCCTTTTCTCCTGTCCTTGAGTGCCCAGCCCGGCGAGGCTGACACGCGCGGACGGCGCACAGGCGAACCTCAGGTGAACGCGGGGCCGACGCGGCTGTGGACTCCCGGGACCGTGCGCACCCGGCGCCACGCCGACCTCAGCGAGCTCATCGCCATCGTCGACCTCGCCGGCCTCAGCCGCATCGCGCCTCGCCGGGCGCGGGTATCTTTCCGGTCGTCTTCTTCTCGCCGTCGGCTCTGCCGACCGTGCAGAGGGGCTTGTGGAGGGTCCCCGTCCCGCCACTCGGATCGACTCGAATTTGTTGCCCACAGCTTGTCCGCGTTGCCGGAGATCTTCCTGTGGCTCATTTCACCGGGTGCCCGAACGGTGTCCATGACCTGGTCGATGCTTGGTCCGGTGTTGTTGATCAAGGGCGAGTGATCAAGGGGCGCCACGACTGTCGTTCGGGAGCAACGCCGAAGTAGCCGTGGAGCGCTTCGAGCCGGCGTTATGACGACGTTCCTGACGAAGCCCACGAGGGCTCGAAGGCACGGCGGGACAAGCGCCGGAATGCGGTGCACCCTGGCGAGCCCACCTGGCACGGCGGTCCCCGGAAGCGGTACCTGGGCAGGCGTCAGCGGCCCCTTCCGGGGCTCGCCACGACCCGGCGTCGCCCCGCCGTCAAGCCCCCGGCGGGTCACCGCGCCGGTTCGAGGAACCCCTGCTCCACCAGCAGCCTGATCTGCGCGGGCGTACGGTCGCGCAGCAGCACCGGGTCCTCGCCCATCAGTTGGGCGATCGCGTCCAGAATGCGGCCCGCGCTCAGCGAACCGTCGCACACGCCGGCGAAGCCCGCGCCGACCGTGTCCACCTGAGTGGCCCGGCGCATGCCGCGGTGCTGGCGCAGCACCACATGCTCCGGGTCCTCGGCGCCGGGCAGCCCGACCTGCTCCTGCACGACCTCGCCGACGAGCTTGAAGTGGTCCTCCAGCAGGGCCGCGTCGTCGCGGGCGCGCAGGTAGTCGAGCCGGCCGAAGTGCGCCCGTACCGTGTCACCGAGCGGCTGCTCGACCGGGTGCGGCCACTCCTCCACCGTGATCGAGGGCACGGCGGCCGCCGCCTTGCGCAGGGTGATCCAACCGAAGCCCACGGCCTTCACCTTGCGCGCCTCGAACTCGTCCAGCCACGCGTCGTAGCGCGCCTGGTACTCGGCCGTGTCGCCCCGGTGGTCCCCGGCGTCCCTGAGCCACAGCTCGGCGTACTGCGTGACGTCCTGGACCTCGCGCTGCACGATCCACGCGTCGCATCCGCGCGGCACCCACGACCGCAGGCGGTCCTGCCAGTCCTCCCCTTCCACGTGCTGCCAGTTGGCGAGGAACTGCGCGAACCCGCCCTCGTTCAGCCGCTCCCCCGCCCCCTGAACGATCGACCGGCACAGATCGTCCCCGCCCATCCCACCGTCGCGGTACGTCAGCCGCGCGCCCGGCGAGATCACGAAGGGCGGGTTCGACACGATCAGGTCGTACGTCTCGCCGTTCTTGAGCGGTTCGAACAGCGAGCCCTCGCGCAGGTCCACGGAGGGCGCGCCGGACAGCGCGAGCGTCAAGGCGGTGATGTGCAGCGCGCGCGGGTTGAGGTCGGTCGCCGTCACGCGCGTGGCGTGCTGTGCGGCGTGCAGCGCCTGGATGCCGGAGCCGGTGCCGAGGTCGAGGGCGGAGGCGACGGGCGTACGGACGGTGATGCCGGCGAGAGTGGTGGACGCGCCGCCGACGCCGAGGACGACGCCCTCCTCCTTGCTGCCGATGCCGCCCGCCCCGCCGACCGCGCATCCGAGGTCGGACACGATGAACCAGTCCTCGCCGTCGGGCCCGCCGTACGGCCGTACGTCCACGGTCGCGGCGAGGTCGTCGCCGACCCGGACCAGCCACCCGCTCTCCAGGCAGGAGTCGACGGGCAGAACGCCCGCCACGCGCGCGTGCGGCACGGGTTGCTGCAACAGGAACAGCCGTACGAGCGCCTCGAGCGGCGTGTCTCCCCGGGTCGCCCGGAGCGCGGGCACGGTCTCGCTCCGGGCGAGCGCCGTGTACGCGGGCACGCCGAGCAGCTCTAGCAGCCCGTCGGCGGTGAAGGAGGCCCCGAGCAGGGCATCCCTCAGCCGGGCGGCGACATCGGGGCGGTCGGAGGCGGGCAGGGCAGACAGGCTGGAGTCACTCACGCCCTCATTGTGACCCGCGGCCGCCCCTGAGGGTGGCTCAGCTGTCGGTCGCCGCGGCCGACGCGGACGCCGAGGCGGCCGCCTTGCAGCCTTCCTGAGACGTCAGCGCCTTCTTGGTGTCGCCCGACTCCAGCTTCTTCAGCGCCTGGACCGCGCTCTTGCGCTGGGTCTCCACCTGCTTCATCTCGGCCGACACGTCCTTCAGGCCGGACGCGAACTTCGCCTGGTCCTTCGTGTTCAGCCCGTCGACCTGCTTCTTCAGGTCGGCGTATGCCGCGGAGAGGGCGGTGAGCTTCTTGACGACGTCCTGCTGGATCTTCGCGCCGCCCTCGACCCCCGGAGGCGCCCCGGCCTTGCTGATGAGGCTTGCGCGTGCCTGGTAGCCGTCGGCCAGGTCCTGGAAGGCCTTGGCGTCGGCCTGCTGGAGCTCCTTGGGCGTGCTGGTGGTGTCCTTGGCCGCCTTCGTGATCGCGACGTAGGCCGCCGAGATCTTCGCGTTCTGCGCGGGCACGGCGTCGCAGACCTTCTTGGCCCAGGCGTCCAGCTCCGGGTTGCCCTCGTCGCTCGTGCATCCCGTCAGCGCCAGTACCAGTACCGCACCGCCGGACAGTGCGGCCGCGAGCTTCTTGTTCACCGGTTCGGTCCCTTCCGTGGCTCTCGGCCAACGGACCTTACACGCCGGGCGGTGGACGGCCGTGCCCCCAATGGCATATCTGCGGCTCTTATTACGATTTACACCATGTGAGAGAAGGGTCACGGCAAGGGCGTGAACAAGCACGAGGCGGGCGGGCGGCACGTCAACACGCGCCGCCCGCCCGCCCCTTGAACTGGGCCGTCGTAAGACCGCCTACGAAACCACCGCGGGATCGACCGGTTTGGCCACCCTTTCGGCGTTGCCTTCGTCACCCATGGCGATGCCTCGCCGCTTGGAGACGTAGACCGCGGCGACGATCACGAGGAGCGAGAGCACGGCGATCACGACCCGTACTCCGACGTTCTTGTCCTCGCCGTAGCTGAACTGGATGACCGCGGGCGCGATGAGCAGCGACACCAGGTTCATCACCTTCAGCAGCGGGTTGATCGCGGGACCGGCGGTGTCCTTGAAGGGGTCGCCGACCGTGTCGCCGATCACCGTGGCGGCGTGGGCCTCGCTGCCCTTGCCGCCGTGGTGGCCGTCCTCGACGAGCTTCTTGGCGTTGTCCCAGGCGCCACCGGAGTTGGCCAGGAACACCGCCATCAGCGTGCCGGCGCCGATCGCGCCCGCGAGGAACGAGCCGAGGGCGCCGACGCCGAGCGTGAATCCGATGAAGATCGGCGCCATCACGGCGAGCAGACCGGGCGTCGCGAGTTCCCGGAGCGCGTCCTTGGTGCAGATGTCGACGACCTTGCCGTACTCCGGCTTCTCGCTGTAGTCCATGATCCCGGGCTTCTCGCGGAACTGCCGCCGCACCTCGTACACCACGGCACCCGCCGACCGCGAGACGGCGTTGATGGCGAGTCCCGAGAAGAGGAAGACGACCGCCGCGCCCGCGATCAGGCCGACGAGGTTGTTGGGCTGCGAGATGTCCATCATCAGGTTCATCGGCGCGCCTTCGCCGGTGAGCTTCTCGCCCACGTCCCGCGCGCCGGTGGTGATGGCGTCGCGGTACGACCCGAAGAGCGCCGCCGCCGCCAGGACGGCGGTGGCGATGGCGATGCCCTTGGTGATGGCCTTGGTGGTGTTGCCGACCGCGTCCAGGTTGGTGAGCACCTGGGCGCCCGCGCCCTCGACGTCGCCGGACATCTCGGCGATGCCCTGCGCGTTGTCGGAGACGGGCCCGAAGGTGTCCATGGCGACGATCACCCCGACCGTGGTGAGCAGGCCGGTGCCGGCCAGCGCCACCGCGAACAGCGCCAGCATGATCGACGTGCCGCCGAGCAGGAACGCCCCGTAGACGCCGAGGCCGATCAGCAGGGCCGTGTAGACGGCCGATTCGAGACCGACCGAGATACCGGCGAGGACGACGGTGGCCGGGCCGGTCAGCGAGGTCTTGCCGATGTCCATGACCGGGCGGCGGTTGGTCTCGGTGAAGTAGCCGGTCAGCTGCTGGATGACAGCGGCCAGCACGATGCCGATCGCCACCGCGACGAGCGCGAGGATCCGCGGGTCGCCGTCCTTGCCCGCGATCGCGGCGTCGGTGACGCCGTCGAGGTCGGCGTACGACGACGGCAGGTAGATGAACACGGCGGCCGCGACCAGCACGATCGAGATCACCGCGGAGATGAAGAACCCGCGGTTGATGGCCGTCATGCCGCTGCGGTCCGAGCGGCGCGGGGCCACCGCGAAGATGCCGATCATCGCGGTGATCACGCCGATCGCGGGCACGATCAGCGGGAAGGCGAGCCCGGAGTCGCCGAAGGCCGCCGACCCGAGGATCAGGGCGGCGACCAGGGTCACGGCGTACGACTCGAAGAGGTCGGCCGCCATGCCCGCGCAGTCGCCGACGTTGTCGCCCACGTTGTCGGCGATGGTCGCGGCATTGCGCGGGTCGTCCTCCGGAATGCCCTGTTCGACCTTTCCGACCAGGTCGGCGCCGACGTCGGCGGCCTTGGTGAAGATGCCGCCGCCGACTCGCATGAACATCGCAATCAGTGCGGCACCGAGACCGAATCCTTCGAGCACCTTCGGCGCGTCGGCCGCGTACACCAGCACCACACAGGAGGCGCCCAGCAGACCGAGCCCCACTGTGAACATGCCGACGACGCCGCCCGTGCGGAAAGCGATCTTCATGGCTTTGTGCGAGACGGCGGTGAGATCCTTTTCCGGCTCTCCCGGCGCCGGGGTCGCTTCCCGTGCGGCCGCGGCGACGCGCACATTGCTGCGGACGGCGAGCCACATGCCGATATAACCGGTGGCCGCCGAGAACGCGGCGCCGATCAAGAAGAACACCGATCGGCCGATGCGCTGATTCCAGTCGTCCGCGGGCAGCAGCATGAGCAGGAAGAACACGACGACGGCGAATACGCCGAGCGTGCGCAGTTGCCGGGCCAGATAGGCGTTCGCGCCTTCCTGGACGGCTGCCGCGATCTTCTTCATGCTGTCGGTGCCCTCGCCCGCCGCGAGCACCTGGCGCACCAGGACGCCGGCGACCACGAGCGCTGCCAGTGCCACGACGCCGATGACCGTGATGATGATCCGGTTGTCGTCGGTCAGCACTGCGGCTGCGAGGGTTGTGGGATGGTCCAGCTGATGAGGGGTAGAAAGCCCCGCCATTCGTCCTCCTTGACGCTTGGGCTGAGCTCAAGATGTGGACGGATTCTAGGTACCGGAACCTGATCAAAACAGAGCGCGGTAAACGGAATTGGCCTTCACATGCCGTTCAGCAAATGATCGACGTCACGCCAGTGAACCCGAAAGTGCTAATGCCTCAAAACCATTGACGTGAGCATTGGCTCTTGATCGAATTATCGGGAGATTGATCGTGAATTCCTTCACTAATTCCCGGTGTTGACGCGGAAACGCGAAAGGGCCCTGCTGAGCAGGGCCCTTTCGCGATGAGGTTCGCCTCGGCGGGGTCGTTCAGGGAAGCACCACGGCCGGCGGCGTGGTCGGCCAGGTCATACGGATCAGCCCACCGTGCTCCCCCGCGGAGACCTCCACGTCGTCGACGAGACCGCTGATGACCGCGAGGCCCATTTCGTCCTCTTCGGCCTCGATCTCGCCGTCGTCGCCCGCGGCGCCTGATGCCCGCTCACCGGGGGTGGCGTGCGGCGCCTCGTCGCCGACCTCGATGGAGAACTGTTTCTCCTCCTCGATCAGCGACACCTTCACCGGCGCCGTGATGCCGACGCTCTGGTGCAGTCCGACGGCACGGCTGCAGGCTTCGCCGACGGCGAGTCGCACCTCGTCGAGTACGGCCTCGTCCACTCCGGCCCTGCGCGCCACCGCTGCCGCCACCAACCGGGCGGTCCTGACGTGCTCGGGCAGCGCGCTGAAGCGGAGTTCAACGGTGGCCATGCATCCCCCTCGGAACAACGGGCGTGCTGTCCAGAGGGCCGGGCTGCCGAAAGCCCGGTCCCCCTTCTCTTTCAACTTCCGCCGCCCCGGGCACGCTCAGCGGCGCGCCCGGGTCCGGTGATCAGTCGGTCGCCGCGACCGCTTCCTCGACCGAGGTGTGGATCGGGAACACCTTGGTGAGACCGGTGATACGGAAGATCTTCAGAATGCGCTCCTGGTTGCAGACCAGGCGCAGTGAGCCCTCATGGGCTCGCACACGCTTCAGGCCGCCGACCAGCACGCCGAGCCCGGTGGAGTCGAGGAAGTCCACGCCCTCCATGTCGACGACGAGGTGGAAACTCCCGTCGTTCACCAGCTCGACCAGCTGCTCGCGCAGCTTGGGCGCGGTATATACGTCGATTTCGCCACCGACCTCGACGACCGTACGATCGCCGACGGTACGGGTCGACAGGGACAGGTCCACGGATCCTCCAGCACCTTGCTATCGAGCGGTCGTCCCTCGGGACACCTCGGCTTACAGCCCCCAGGACGGTTCGCCAGCCGCGATGGCATTCAATCACTTACCGGCAGGCGTGCACGACGCCTTGGTCCCATTGTCCGTCACGCCAGTGACACACTCGGTGCCGATGGCCAAGAATCACCGATCCGATCGATCCCCGACGGGCCCCGTTTCCCGGGTGGACCCGGGTACGGTGCTGGGCCGGCTCGCCTCGGGGCCGAGCCGGGCTTCGCGCATCACTCATACGGAGCATGTGCCCCCGCGGGAGGGTCGCCATGCCGTCTGGCCTGACCGGATCCGCGCGGAGGTCATCTCCGCAGTCCAGACGGCCGGAATCGAACATCCCTGGGCCCACCAGGCACGCGCCGCCGAGCACGCCCTGGACGGCGACTCCGTGGTCGTCGCCACGGGCACGGCGTCCGGCAAGTCGCTGGCCTACCTCGTGCCGGTCCTCTCGACGCTCCTGGACGGCTCCGAGGCCCCCAACGGCCGTGGCGCCACCGCCCTCTACCTGGCCCCGACCAAGGCCCTTGCGGCGGATCAGTGCCGTTCGGTGAAGGAACTTTCACATCCGCTCGGCAATTCCGTACGGCCGGCTGTGTACGACGGCGATACTCCGTTCGAGGAACGCGAGTGGATCCGCCAGTACGCCAACTACGTCCTCACCAACCCCGACATGCTGCACCGGGGCATACTTCCCTCCCATCCCCGCTGGTCCTCCTTCCTGAAGGCGCTGAAGTACGTCGTCATCGACGAGTGCCACACCTACCGCGGCGTCTTCGGCTCCCACGTCGCCCAGGTCCTGCGCCGCCTACGCCGCCTGTGCGCCCGCTACGGCGCCTCTCCCGTCTTCCTGCTGGCCTCCGCGACCGCCGCCGAGCCCGCGGTGGCCGCCGGCCGCCTCACGGGCCTGCCGGTGGTGGAGGTCGCCGACGACGCCTCCCCGCGCGGGGAACTGGTCTTCGCCCTCTGGGAGCCGCCGCTCACCGAGCTCCAGGGCGAGAAGGGCGCCCCGGTCCGCCGTACCGCCACCGCCGAGACGGCGGACCTTCTGACGGACCTGGCCGTGCAGGGTGTGCGGTCGGTCGCCTTCGTACGCTCCCGGCGCGGCGCCGAGCTGATCTCGGTCATCGCCCAGGAACGCCTCGCCGAGGTCGACCGCTCCCTCGCCCGGCGTGTCGCGGCCTACCGCGGCGGCTATCTCCCCGAGGAGCGCCGCGCCCTGGAACAGGCCCTGCACTCCGGCGAACTCCTCGGCCTCGCCGCCACCACCGCCCTGGAACTCGGCATCGACGTCTCCGGCCTGGACGCCGTACTGATCGCCGGCTATCCGGGCACACGCGCGTCCCTGTGGCAGCAGGCGGGCCGGGCGGGCCGCTCCGGACAGGGCGCGCTGGCCGTCCTGGTCGCCCGCGACGACCCGCTGGACACCTACCTCGTCCACCACCCCGAGGCCCTCTTCGACCGACCGGTGGAGTCGACGGTCCTCGACCCCGACAACCCGTACGTCCTGGCTCCGCACCTGTGCGCGGCGGCCGCGGAAATCCCTCTGACGGACGAGGACTTGGCGCTTTTCGGCCCCGAGACCGAGGAACTGCTGCCGCAACTGGAGGCCGCGAAGCTGCTGCGCCGCCGCACGAAGGCCTGGCACTGGACGCGCCGCGAACGGGCCGCCGACCTCACCGACATCCGCGGCGAGGGCGGCCGCCCGGTCCAGGTGGTCGAGGCCGGAACGGGGCGGCTGCTCGGCACGGTGGACGCGGGCGCCGCGCACGGCACGGTGCACGAGGGCGCGGTCCACCTGCACCAGGGCCGCACGTATCTCGTCCGCTCCCTCGACCTGGAGGACTCGGTCGCCCTGGTCGAGGAGGCCGCACCGCCGTATTCGACGGTCGCCCGCGACACCACGTCGATCGCCGTCCTGGAGACCGACATCGAGGTCCCGTGGGGCGACGGCCGCCTGTGCTACGGCTCCGTCGAGGTCACCAACCAAGTCGTCTCCTTCCTGCGTCGTCGGCTCATCACGGGTGAGGTACTGGGCGAGACGAAACTCGACCTCCCTCCTCGTACGCTGCGCACGCGCGCGGTGTGGTGGACGGTCACCGAGGACCAGCTGGACGAGGCCCGGATCAACCCCGAGATCCTCGGCGGCGCCCTGCACGCCGCCGAGCACGCCTCGATCGGCCTGCTGCCCCTCTTCGCGACCTGCGACCGCTGGGACATCGGCGGCGTCTCGATCCCGCTGCACCCCGACACCCTGCTCCCGACGGTCTTCGTCTACGACGGCCACCCCGGCGGCGCGGGCTTCGCGGAGCGCGCCTTCCACACCGCCCGCGCCTGGCTCACCGCCACCCGCCAGGCCATCGCCTCCTGCGAGTGCGACGCCGGCTGCCCGTCCTGCATCCAGTCCCCCAAGTGCGGCAACGGGAACGATCCGCTGCACAAGAGGGGGGCTGTGCGGCTGCTGACGGTTCTGTTGCGGGGGGCGGCGGAGGGAGAGGTTGCCGGGAGCAGGGAGGAGGGACCTGCCACAGCTGGGGAGGGGGAGCCGGTCCCGGCGAGGGGTGGGCGGTCTGGTCCAGCGGGGGACGGTCCCCCGGCGAACGACGTGGGCCCCTGAAACCAGCTGAGGACGGCTCGCGTGCCGGGGCGGGTGACGGACGGCCTGCTGCCCTGGCAGGGACGGGGAACTGCCCCGAGCAGGGGCAGACGGGCTTCCTGGGGCGCGGTGGGGTGGACGTGCCCTGAGGGGCGAGGGAGAGGGTGCCTCCAGTGAGGAGGGCGCCGCCGCGAGGACAGGCAGCATGCCCTGGCTGGGGAGGCGAGGCGGCGACGAACGCGTCCGCCTCGCTGCTGCCGCGCGCCGCCCGCGCCCGCGCCGCCTCGCTGCTGAGTGGGGAGGGCGAGGAGCCGATGTCGGCCGCGCAATCGCCTCATGGAGCCGCCGGCGGCCGGTCCGCCCCCGCGGCGCCGCCCGACGGAGGCCCCTGCGGCGGGGTCGCCGCCTCCGGAGCCGCAGGCCCCGCCCGTGCCCTGACCTCCGCCGCGAACGGCCCCCGGCCCACCGCCGCCGTCACGTCCGAGACCTCGCCCACCACCACGCACCGTACGAGCCGCACGCCCTGCGCCCGGGCCACCCGCTCCGCACGGGCGCAGGCGGTCGTACCGCCCTCCGCCCAGTGATCGGCCGCCGCGAGCGCCGCCAGATCCGCACCGCCGGCCGCACGGTGCCGGGTCACAACTGCTTGGCCCAGGGCGAGTACGACGCCGAAGACGACACACAGCACGGCGATGGCGCCGAGGCTCCAGACGGTGGCTGAACCGCGGTCGGAGCGCATGCCGACGGCAAGGCGCTGGGCAACATGCCGGGCGGTGGCGGGCCTGCGGGCCGTATGCCGCTCGATGCGGGGGCTGGGCCTGGCGGCCCGACCGGTCAGGGGCATGTGGTCAGGTTCTCGGCCGGCGGCGGGCCCGCGGCCGGGCCCCCAGCCGACGGTCGTGCGGCCGGTCTCTGGGAGTCCCCCCGTCATGTCCCCGCCCCCACCATCTCCTCCGCCGCTGCCACGGCTTCCTCCCGTACCTCGAACGGGAGTCCCCGCAGCACCGGTGGCTTGGCCACCACGACCACGCGGACTTCGTCCCCCTCGCGGCCGACCGTGACCGTCGCGCCTCGCGGTGCGGCCTCACGGGTCACCTCGATGACCGCGTCGGCCGGGTCCTGCCGGGCCGCCGCGCGGGCGCCCGTCCGGGCCGCGTCCACGCACTGGATCTGGGCGGCCACCACGAGCAGCCCCCACACCAGCGCCATCGCGAACATCACCAGGACGGGCAGCACGACAGCCGACTCCGCCGTCACGAACCCCTCGTCCGATCCCCGACCGGGCGCCCGATCGGCGCCCCGGTCCGTTCCTCGCTCGATGCCCCGCTCACATCCGCGCATCGAGCGCCTGCTTCACGATGGCCTGCAATTCCGCGCTGACCTGCCCGCTCGTCACGACCTTGTAGAGCACCACGGCGAACGCCACCGCCGCCACGATCCCCATCGCGTATTCGGAGGTGACCATCCCCGCGTCCCTCCGCGCCGCCCGCATCCCGCACACCAGGGCACGCATCCGTGCCCGTACCGCCTTGTACATCTCAACCCCCGTAAGGCTCAGTCCTGTTGAAACCAGCTGTTGAACGTCTGCTGCCGAAGCCCGAACTCGCCTGCTGCCGAGCCGAGCCCGTCCACTGACCGGCGACCGTCGCCGCCCCTCACCTGCTCATCCACCACCCCCTCCCAGCACCCCGCCCGCGAGCCCGATCACCACCGGCGCCACGCCCACCGCGATGAACGCGGGCAGAAAGCACAACCCCACCGGCGCGGTGACCATGACGGCCGCGCGCCGGGCCCGCTCCGTCGCGGAGCGCGCCCAGTCGGCGCGGGCCTCCGCGGCGAGCCGAGCGACCGGTCCGGCCGCCGGAAGTCCCGACACACCGGCTCTTTCGAGCAACCGCGCCAGCGGGCCGGCCCCCGGCATCGAGGCCAGCCGTCGCCATGCCTCGCCCGGTTCACCGCCGAGTCGCACCTCCGCCGCCCCTCGCGCCAACCCGTCCCCGACGGGGCCGCCCAAGGCCTCGCCCACGGCCTGCGCCGCGATCACCGGACCGGCTCCCGCCGCGATACAGGCCGCCAACAGATCGGCGGCGAGCGGCAGCTGGCGAGCCACCTCACCGGCCTCCGGCTCCTCCTCGGCGCCAACGGCCCCCTGCCGACGCCGCCACATCCACATACCGCCGGCGACGATCAGCCCCACAGCCAGGCCCGCGACGCCGCCGACCAGCGCCCAACCCGCGCCCACGACCGCCGCCAGGGGCAGCCCTTGCCGCATCCCCGCCCGGACGTCGCACCGTCGGCGTATCGACGTCACGTCGGCAATCGTCATCAACTCGGCCAAACGTCGTCGCACCCTCCGTTCACGCCGCGCCGCCACGGGCCACCGCAACAGCCACCCGACGACCAACGCCGCCCCCACGGCTGCCCCCAGCCTGTGGACAATCTCCGCGCTCACGCCGCCACCTCCCTCGCACGCCCCGTCCCGCCCAAGTCCTCACGCCACCGTCTCCTTCGCACGCCCCGACTCACCCCAGTCCTCACACCGCCTCAGCTCCCCGCACGATCCGCATCGCCCACCACATCCCCAGCCCCTCCAGCACCCCGCCGACCACCACGCACCCGAGCCCCGCCCCGGTGTGCAGCAGCACATGCAGCGGGTCGGCTCCCATCACGGCACCCAGGAGCAGCCCCAGGACCGGCAACCCGGCGAGCATCACCACCGTCGACCGGGCGCCCGCCAACTGGGCACGGAGGTCGGCACGTTGGTCTCGCTCGGCCCGAAGTGCGCCTTCCAGCCGGTCGAGTCCGGCCGCAAGTCCCGCGCCCTGGTCGACGGCCACCCGCCAGCACGCGGCAAGGCCCGAAAGGCCCTCAGCGCCCGGCTGCCGTGCCGCGGAGGTGAGCGCGCCCGGGACATCACCACCGAACCGCGCCGCCGCCAACACCGCGGCCTGCGCTTCACCGAGCCCACCGCAGTCCCGCGCCACCCGCAGCAACGCCTCACCCGGCTGCCGCCCGGCCCGTACCTCCCCGGCAAGCGCCCCGCACAGCGTGATCACCGCGTCCCCGCAACGCTCCCGCGTCCGGCGCGCCTCCCGGGCCAGCCGCACCCTCCGCAGCAACGGCACCCCGGCCGCCCCCGCGACGACCGGCAGCAACGACGCCCCCAGCACACCGAGCACCAACCCGACGGCCGGCGCCCACCATTCGGCCCGCAACCGCCCCCGCAGCCGACGCAGTTCCCCGGCCATCTGCCGCCAGTCGGGCGGCCCGGCACCCACCACCCCACCGCCCGCAAGCAGCAACTCGGCCCGCCGTGTCCCGGAGTTCCGCCCGCCCAGCAGACAGACCGCCGCCCCGAGACACGCCGCTGCCACGCCCAACGACATCTCACCCATTCAGACCACCGCCCCCCTCACGCCACCGACTCCTCACCGCTTCGGACCCCCTCACCACGCCCACGCCCCATCCACGCCCCCGGCCCTCTCACGGCACACATCCCTCATCGCCGGCGTCCCGAAGGAGACCCCGCAGCCGCTCCCACCCCCGCTCGTACGCGAACGCCCCCGCGTCCCAGCGCAGCGCCGGCACCGTCCGCACCAGCCCCGATGAGTCCCGCTCCAGCACATGCACCTCCGAGATCCGCCGCCGCCCGGCCCGGTCGCGCACGAGATGGAGTACGACCGACAGCGCGGCCGCCAACTGGCTGTGCAGGGCGGCCCGGTCCAGCCCGGCCGCCGTGCCGAGCGCCTCCAGCCGGGCCGGCACGTCGGCCGCCGCGTTCGCGTGGACGGTTCCGCAGCCTCCTTCGTGACCGGTGTTCAGAGCGGCCAGCAGATGCACCACTTCGGGCCCGCGTACCTCACCCACGACCAGCCGATCCGGCCGCATCCGCAGCGCCTGCCGCACCAGGTCCTCGAGGCTGACGAGACCGGCGCCCTCCTGGTTGGCTGGTCGAGTCTCCAGCCGTACGACATGGGGATGGTCCGGCCTGAGCTCCGCCGAGTCCTCCGCGAGCACGATCCGCTCGCCCGGCCCGGCCAGCCCGAGCAACGCGCTCAGCAACGTCGTCTTGCCACTGCCGGTCCCGCCGCTGATGAGGAAGGACAGCCGCGCGTCGACCAACGCCCGCAGTACCCGGTCCCCGCCCGGCGGCACCGTGCCGGCCGCGACCAGTTCGTCGAGCGTGAACGCCCGCGGCCGTACGACCCGCAGCGACAGACACGTACAGCCGACGGCGACCGGTGGCAGTACCGCATGCAGCCGGGTCCCGTCGGGCAGCCGGGCGTCCACCCAGGGGCGCGCGTCGTCCAGCCGCCGCCCGGCCACCGCGGCCAGGCGCTGGGCAAGGCGTCGTACGGCCGCCGCGTCCGGGAAGGACACGGAGGTCAGCTCCAGGCCTCCGCCCCGGTCCACCCAGACCCGGTCCGGCGCCGACACCAGCACATCCGTCACCGACGGATCGGCGAGCAGTGGCTCCAGCGGGCCGCTTCCGACCAGTTCGGACCGTAACTGCTCGGCCGCTCCGAGGACTTCGGCGTCCCCCAGCACCCTGCCCTGCTCTCGCAGGGCCTGCGCCACGCGCGCGGGCGTGGGCTCGGCGCCGCTCTCGGCCAGCCACTGCCGCACCCCGTCGAGCAGCCCCGTCGGCATGCCAGCCCCGGCCGCGGCCTCGGACGCCGTCCCAGCCGACGCCCACCGCCCAGCGGACGGACCGCCCCGGTCGACCGACTCCCAGCGCCCGGTGGACGTACTCGCCCCCACCTCCGCCACGCGCGACACCACAGCGGCGCTCGTCGAGCCTTCCGACACCCTGGCCCGCACCACCCCGGCACTGACCGAACCGCCCGACATCCGAGGCCGCGCCAGACCATCACTCACCGAACCGTCCGACGCCCGAGCCCGCACCACACCAGCACTCACCGAACCGCCCAACGCCCATCGCGGCGTGGCCCTACGCACCCTCCCGGCCGCCGTCCCGCTCGACCGCCACCGCTCGGGGGACGCCCGCACCGAACCACCCGAGCCACCGCTCACCCAGTCGAGCCCGAGACCCGTAGCCGTACTCAGGCCGTCACTCGCGCCACCGCGCACGCCCTCACTCACGCCACTGCGCCCACCCTCACTCGTGCCGCTGCTCCCACCCGCACTCGTGCCGTTACTCACGCCACTCCTCATGCCGCCCTCGCCTCAAGCACCGCGCGCTCCCAGAACTCCCCGCAGAACCGCGCCAGCGGTCCCCGCCCCACCGTCCCCGGCGGGGCCTTGGTCTCGTGCGGTCGCAGCAGGCCCGCCTCGACCGGCACCTCGCCCACCAGCGGCAGCTCCAGCAGGCGGGCCACCTCGCGGTCGTCCAGCCCGGGCGCGTACGGCCCGCGTACCGCCACCCGCAGATCCCGCAGGACCATCCGGACCGCGCAGGCCACCTGCCGAGCGGCGGTGAGGGCGCGCAGTTCGGCGGGGACCACGAGGATCCCCATGTCGAGCTGGGCGAGGGCCTCCGCGACGCCGTCGTCGATGCGGCGGGGCAGGTCGACGACGACGGCGCCTCCGCGTCGCCGGGCCGCGGCGAGTACCGCACGCATCGCCTGTGGCGGGACGGCGAGGCAGTCGCCGCGGTCCCAGCTCAGTACCCGTAGGGAGTGCAGCTTCGGCAGGGACTCCTCCAGGGCGCCGCTGCCGAGCCGCCCGCGCGAGCCGGCGAAGGCGGGCCAGCGCAGGCCCTCGGCGGCCTCGCCGCCGAGGAGGACGTCGAGTCCGCCGCCCAGCGGATCCGCGTCCACGAGCAGCGTGCGCAGCCCTTCACGCGCGGCGGTGACGGCGAGGGCACAGGCGAGTGTGGACGCTCCGGCCCCGCCGCGGCCGCCGATGACCCCGACGGTGAGGGCGGGCCGCCCGACGCCCTCGGCGACGTCGGCGATGCGGTCGACCAGCCACTGTTCGCCGTCGGGCAGCATCAGGACGTGGTCGGCGCCGATCTCGACGGCTCGGCGCCAGACGCCCGAGTCGTCCTGGTCCCGGCCGACCAGCACCACTCCCCGTCTGCGTCCGGCTCCGCGCACGCGGCGCGCGGCGTCGTCGCCGACCAGGACGAGCGGTGCGGCCTCCCAGCTGCCTCGGGGCTCGGGCACCCCGTGGTGGACCTCCGGTGTGGCGCCGGCCGCCGCGCACAGGCGCAGCAGGTCGTCGAGCAGGTCGGCGTCCTCCGTGACGATCAACGGCTTGCCCGGCTGCCCGGAGGCGGCGGGCGGCTGATCGTGTGTGACGGCTGCGGTCACGGTTTCCGTCCCCCTTCGCTGCATCGCTCGCGCGGCCCTGCGGCCCCGCGATTCCCAAACGTGTGAAGAACCGGCAACCGGCCTCCATATGAACGGCCGATACGAACCGGCCAAACTCGCCCGACTAACCAGAACCGGCCATGAAGTCGGCCTGAGCGGGACGCGCTGGAATCACGGTGCAGCGATCCCGGAAATCGTGTGGATCTTGGTCGATAACTGTGGACAACTCGACGGTTGTGAATATGGCCGTCACCCATACCGGTGACCCCCGCACCGACCTCTGTACGACTTCCGCAGAGCAGCGCGACAGCTACACACAGTCACGGATCATGGACGCGCCGAAGAGGCGGCCGCAGCCGCCTCGCCTCGGCCTCTCGGCCAGGATCAGAAGAGAAAAACCCACCCGGACATGCGACGACCCCCGCCGGGGGGGAGAGCGGGGGTCGTCTCCACGGCCGACTCGGGGGGGGGAGGAGTCGGACCGGGTTAGCACGGTCGCGAACGATCCGTGACTTCCATGGTGTACCCGAGAGCCCTCTCAGGCAAACCCACGCGCCCACCTTACGCCGAATGGGCTGCCCCTATGCTCAGGGTTGTGGAAAACCACTCCTTGCCCCGCACAGCGGCCTTCTTTGACCTGGACAAGACGGTCATTGCGAAGTCGAGCACGCTCACGTTCAGCAAGTCCTTCTACCAAGGCGGTCTGATCAACCGCAGGGCCGCCTTGCGGACCGCATATGCCCAGTTCGTCTTCCGCCTGGGCGGTATGGACCATGACCAGATGGAGCGCACGCGCGAGTACCTCTCGGCGCTCGTCCGCGGCTGGAACGTCCAGCAGGTCAAGGAGATCGTCGCCGAGACGCTGCACGATCTGATCGACCCGATCATCTACGACGAGGCCGCCTCCCTCATCGAGGAGCACCACACCGCCGGCCGCGACGTCGTGATCGTTTCCACGTCGGGTGCCGAGGTGGTCGAGCCGATCGGCGAGTTGCTCGGCGCCGACCGCGTGGTGGCCACGCGCATGGTCGTGGGCGACGACGGCTGCTTCACCGGCGAGGTGGAGTACTACGCCTACGGCCCGACGAAGGCCGAGGCGATCAAGGAGCTGGCGGAGTCCGAGGGCTACGACCTCTCCCGTTGCTACGCCTACAGCGATTCAGCCACCGACGTGCCGATGCTTCAGTCCGTAGGCAACCCGCACGCCGTGAACCCCGACCGCGCGCTGCGCCGCGAGGCACTCGCGCGCGGGTGGCCGATTCTCGACTTCCACCGCCCGGTCCGGCTCAAGCAGCGGATCCCCTCCTTCTCCGTGCCGCCGCGACCCGCCCTCGTCGCGGCGGCGGCCGTAGGAGCAGCCGCGGCCACCGCAGGGCTGGTCTGGTACGCGAGTCGACGCCGTACGGCTCTCACCTGACCTGCGCCTCCCGGTTTCCCTGTGCCCAGTTCGAGGTATCAGCGCCCTTTTGACGCGGTTTTGAGAGTAAAAGTAAAGAACTGCAACCAGGCCTTCCACTTGGTTGGGTCCTGGAGTACAAAGGACTCAACGGCCCGCGAGACCAAGGACATCCGCGAGGATCACCTTTAATACGCATTTGGCCCCACGGACCGAGCATGAACACCGGGCACCCACGCGACGTCGACCCGTCGATTACGGGCCAGCCACACCAGGTGACGGGCAAAGTTCCCGACCTGATGGGCAACATATCGAGGACGCTTGGTAACCCGGTGGACATGCCAGCGGCGGTACGAATCCTCGTACCGCCGCAACTCATATGAGCCCCCGTGCGGGGCTTTTTTCGCGCCCTACGACTCTCGGTCCGACGACTCTCGGTCCGACGATTCTCGGCCCGACGACTCTCGGTCCGACCTACGACGCCTCACGCGCGCGTGCGTTACGACAGTCCCACGCCCCCATGCCCGACACCCCACGCGCGCGTGCGTCACCGCGACCCACACTCGCTCGCGTGCTGCCGCCGAGGCGGCCGCGGTTACGCCGCCCCACGCTGCAGCGCCTCGCACACCGCCGTCGACTCGCGCGCGCCGAGCTGGATGGCCTTGCCGCAGTGGGCGATCCAGGCGGCCATGCCCTCGGGCGTGCCGGAGACATAGCCTTCGAGCGCCGCCAGATAGGCGGCGCGGCCCAGTTCGGCGTGGCCGACCTCCGCCGGGCAGACGGACTTCGGGTCGAGACCGCTGCCGACCAGGACGATGCGCTCGGCCGCGCGCGCGACGAGGCCGTTGCGGGAAGTGAAGGGGCGCAGCGCGAGGATCTCGCCGTGCACGACAGCGGCCGTCACCAGGGCGGGCGCCGATCCGCCGACGATGATCAGCTCGGACAGGCCTTCCAGACGGCCGTGCACCTCCGCCGCGCTCGGCAGCGGCAGCTCGACCAACGGCTCGTCGACCGACTCGCCCTCCTGGCGCGGCCGCCCGACCTTGTCGTCCTTGCTCGCAGCAGCCACGAGGTGCAGCCGGGCCAGCACCCGAAGCGGCGACTGCCGCCAGATGGACAGCAGTTGGCCCGCCTCGGCCGTGAGCCGCAGGGCCGCACCCATGACGCGCGCCTCGTCGTCACCGCTGAAGTCGGTGCGCCGACGCACCTCTTCGAGCTCCCAGTCGGCACCCGACAGCGCCCCGGAACCACGGGCACCGCGCAGCGCCGCCTCGGAGGTGATCTCGTTGCTGCGACGCCGCATGATCCGGTGCCCGTAGACCCGGTCCACGGCCTTGCGCACGCACTCCACGGACTCGGGCACACCGGGCAGTGAACCGAGGGCCGCGAGCGGGTCGGCGGTCGCACCTGTCGTACTCATGAGTACGACATTACGCACCCCGAGCCCTCACCCCACGATCGAGTGGCCTTCTTCACGCACGCCTGCCACATACAGCTACTACGCCACTACCCTTCGTGAACATGAAAATTGCTTTCGTCGGGAAGGGCGGCAGCGGCAAGACCACGCTGTCCTCCTTGTTCGTCCGCCACCTCGCCGCCACGGGCGCGCCGGTCGTCGCCATCGACGCCGATATCAACCAGCACCTGGGAGCCGCGCTCGGCCTCGACGAGCGGGAGGCCGCCGCGCTGCCCGCGATGGGCGAGCGGCTGCCGCTGATCAAGGACTACCTGCGCGGCTCCAATCCGCGGATCGCCTCCGCCCAGGTGATGATCAAGACGACGCCGCCCGGCGAGGGTTCGCGGCTGCTGCGCGTACGCGAGAACAATCCGGTCTACGACGCCTGCGCCCGGCCGGTGGAACTCGACGGCGGCGCCGTCCGTTTGATGGTCACCGGCCCCTTCACGGACTCCGACCTCGGGGTCGCCTGCTACCACTCCAAGACGGGGGCGGTGGAGCTGTTCCTGAACCACCTGGTGGACGGCCCCGACGAGTACGTCGTGGTCGACATGACGGCGGGCTCGGACTCCTTCGCCTCCGGCATGTTCACCCGCTTCGACATCACGTTCCTCGTCGCCGAGCCGACCCGGAAGGGGGTCTGCGTCTATCGCCAGTACAAGGAGTACGCCCGCGACTTCGGAGTCGTCCTGAAGGTCGTCGGCAACAAGGTGCAGGGACAGGACGACCTCGACTTCCTCCGCGCCGAGGTCGGGGACGACCTGCTGGTGACCGTCGGGCACTCCGACTGGGTGCGTGCCATGGAGAAGGGCCGCCCGCCCCGGTTCGAGCTCCTGGAGGACGCCAACCACCTCGCCCTGCGCCGGCTGCGCACGGCCGTGGACGCGACGTACGAGCTGCGGGACTGGGAGCGATACACGCGCCAGATGGTGCACTTCCATCTGAAGAACGCCCGGTCCTGGGGGAACGAGCGCGCCGGGGCCGACCTGACGGCGCAGATCGACCCCGGGTTCGTGCCGGGTGAGGCACACAGTGAGAGCGTCACCGGCCTGCGTGAGGACAACTCGCCCCTGAACGCTCCTGCTTGACCGGTCTGACCTGTTACTGCTTGACCGCGCCGACCGTTACTGCTTGACCGCCGGCGCCCCTGGCGCCCCCTTCGGGGCCGGGGCGGGCCGTCCCGAGAGGAAGGACGCCCAGCCCTGCTTCGGGGCCTCGCCGACCCCCAGCGTGCGCAGCTTCCTCAGGACGGTCGGGTCCTGGGCGTCCAGCCAGTCGGCGAGCTGTCGGAAGGAGACGCAGCGCACGTCGGGTTTGTTGCAGACGGCCTCGACGACGTCCTCGACGGCGCGCATGTAGGTGCCGCCGTTCCAGGACTCGAAGTGGTTGCCGATGATCAGGGGCGCTCGGTTGCCGTCGTAGGCCCGGCGGAAGCCCATGAGCAGGCCGTCGCGCATCTGGTCGCCCCAGAAGTCGTACTTGGCGGGGTTGCCCTGGCTCGTGGTGCCCGACTGGTTGACCATGAAGTTGTAGTCCATGGTGAGCTGCTCGTAGGAGTGCCCGGGGAAGGGCACGAGCTGCATCGACAGGTCCCACAGGCCCCCCTTCTTCGCGGGCCAGACCTGATTGTTGACGCCGCTCGAGTCATAGCGGAAGCCCATCTCGCGGGCGGCCCTGACGAAGTTCTTCCGGCCTTCCAGACAGGGCGTACGGGCGCCGATGAGTTCCTTGTCGTAGTCGAAGGGCAGGGGGGCCGCGTTCGCCATGCCGGTGTTGGTCTTCCAGGACTTCACGAACCTCTTCGCCTGAGTGATCTCGTCCTTCCACTCCTCGACCGACCATTCGCCGACTCCGCCGCCGCTGCCGCAGAAGTGGCCGTTGAAGTGGGTGCCGATCTCGTTGCCCTCGAGCCATGCCAGACGTAGCTGCTTGACGGTGTCGGCGATGCCCTCCACGTCGTTGAAGCCGATGTCCGAGCGGCCCGGGGAGTGCTGCGGCGGGCGGTACAGGTCGCGCTTGTGGTCCGGCAGCATGTACACGCCGCTGAGGAAGTACGTCATCGTCGCGTTGTTCGCCTTGGCGACCCCGCGGAAGTGGGAGAACAGCTTCTGGCCGTCCTCGCCGGCGCCGTCCCAGGAGAACACCACGAACTGTGGGGGCGTCTGACCTGACCTCAGGCGTTCGGGTCTGGGCAGGTGTGGCTGGGCTCCGGTGTACGCGGTGGACCCGTCGCCGATCAGGCGGACCGCACTTTGGGGCGCGGGCGCCGCCGGCTGCGGCTTCTGCGGTCCGGACGCTCCCTGCCGGATCGGGTCGGTGCCGGTCGAGCAACCGGCGAGCGATACGGCGCAGACCGCGGCGATCGCGGTACCCGCGGCGATCCTGTGCGTCACGACGATCCTGTGCGTCGCGGAAATCCTGCGGGGGGCGGCGAACCTGCGGGTGGCGGCCATGTTCCGTCCACCTTCTTCCTTCTCTCGGGTGCCGACAGCGCCGCCAAGGTCGCACGGGATCAAGAAGGAATTAGTACGACAAGCCGACTAATCAACCACTTCACCCTTTGGGGGGATTTATTAGTCCATTTGCTCGGAAAATCTATTCCTGGCCTTTACTCTGCATTACGATCCGTTTACCGACTGTTGATGCATCCCGCCGCTGCATGCCGTGACCACACGGCCGCGACCCGACCCCTCGCCCAGGAGCGAGGGACCACCAGATCCGCGACCGCGCTGCCCCGGAGGAGACGGGAAACATGTCCGCCTGCGTCCCCACCCGCGCCAACGACCCACGTCGAGAGACGCGCATCCACGAGCCCCACAGTCCGCCTCCGACCCGGCCCCGCCGCTTCCGCATCGCGGGCGCCGACGTGTCGGCCTCGATCGCGGTCTTCCTGATCGCGCTTCCCCTGTCCCTGGGCATCGCCCTGGCCACCGGTGCGCCCCTGCAGGCCGGCCTCGTCGCCGCCGCCGTCGGGGGCATCGTCGTCGGATGGCTCGGCGGCTCACCCCTCCAGGTCAGCGGTCCCGCCGCCGGACTCACCGTCGTCACCGCCGACCTCATCCAGCGCTACGGCTGGCGGACGACCTGCGCCATCACCGTGCTGGCCGGCCTCGCCCAACTGGGGCTGGGCTGCCTGCGCGTGGCCCGCAGCGCCCTCGCCGTCAGCCCCGCCATCGTGCACGGCATGCTCGCCGGCATCGGCGTCACCATCGCCGTGGCGCAGCTGCACATCGTCCTGGGCAGCACCCCGCAGAGCGTCGTCCTCGACAACCTCCGGGCACTGCCCGCCCAGTTGGCGAACCTGCACCCGGCCGCCGTATCGGTGAGCGCGCTGACACTGGCCCTGCTGCTGCTCTGGCCTCGCATCCCCGGGCGCGTCGGACGCCTCCTGCGCAAGGTCCCCGCCGCGCTCGTCGCCGTCACCGGTGCCACCGCCACCGCCTCGCTCGCCGGGCTCACCCTGCCCAAGGTCGACCTGCCCTCCTGGAGCAGCCACGCCCTGGCCGGGCTCCCCGAGGGCCCGGTGCTCGGGCTCGCCGCCGCCGTGCTCACCATCACGTTGGTGTGCAGCGTGCAGTCGCTGCTCGGCGCGGTCGCGGTGGACAAGCTGGTCGCCTCCCGCCCCGATCTGGTCGGCGCCCGGCCCGGCCGGTCCAGTCGCGTCGGCCGCTCCGATCTGGACTGCGAACTGCTCGGACAGGGCGCCGCGAACATCGTCTCCGGCACACTCGGCGGACTGCCCGTGGCCGGTGTGGCGGTGCGAAGTTCGGCGAATGTGCAAGCCGGTGCCGTGAGCCGGAACTCCACGATGCTGCACGGCGTTTTCGTAGTAGTCGCCGCGCTGCTGATGGTCCCGATCCTGGAGCTCATCCCGCTCGCCTCGCTCGCCGCCCTGGTGATGGCCGTCGGCATCCAGATGGTGTCCCTGCACCACATCCGCACGGTGACCCGCCACCGAGAGGTGCTGGTGTACGCCGTCACCACCCTCGGCGTGGTGTTCTTCGGCGTCCTGGAGGGCGTGGCTGTGGGGATCGCCATGGCCGTCGCCGTCGCCCTGCACCGCCTCACCCGCACCCGGATCACGCATGACGAGAAGGAAGGAGTCCATCACGTACATGTACGAGGACAGCTGACGTTCCTCGCGGTGCCACGGCTCAGCCGGGCCCTGCATCTCGTACCCCAAGGCGCTGAGGTCGTCGTGGAGTTGGACGGTTCGTTCATGGACCACGCGGCGTACGAATCACTGCAGGACTGGCAGAACACGCACACCGCGCACGGCGGCTCCGTCGAGCTGATCGGCCGCAGGGCCGGGGTCCGGATCGGCGAGCCGACGGGACCGGTCGGCCTCCATCTCGACGCCGGGAACGCCGCCGAGTCGGCCGACTGCCGGTGCCACCCCTGGACGGCCTGGCGCAACCACCAGTGCGAGATCCCGGAGTCCGTGACCTCCCAGGACGGACACCCCAGGGACACGCAGGCGACCGGGACCGGCGAAAGCGAAAGCGAGAGCGACAGGGCCGACGGCGTGTCCTGCGACGCCGACGCCTCCAAAGCCGCGGGCGAGCTCGACGCGGTTGGAGAGGCCGACGGCGCCGAAGGGCCCGCCCGGTCCGGCCGCCCCGTTGAGAGCAGAGCCGACGGGTCCGGTGGAGCCGAAGGGAGTCGACCGAGCGCACATCAACTGGCACGCGGCATCAGCGCGTTCCAGCGCAACACCGCGCCCCTGGTGCGCAGTGAGCTGGCGCGGCTGGCGCGTGAGGGGCAGCAGCCCTCCCAGCTGTTCCTGACCTGCGCGGATTCACGGCTGGTCACGTCGATGATCACCTCCAGTGGTCCAGGCGACCTGTTCGTGGTGCGCAACGTCGGCAACCTCATCCCGCTTCCCGGCCAGGAGAGCGGCGACGACTCGGTGGCGGCGGCGATCGAGTACGCGGTGGACGTGCTGCAGGTGCGGTCCATCACGGTGTGTGGGCACTCCGGGTGCGGGGCCATGCAGGCGTTGCTGAACTCCGAGCCCGGTGGTCCGCAGACCCCGCTCCGGCGGTGGCTGAGGCACGGGCTGCCGAGCCTGGAGCGGCTGTCCGACGAGAGCCGGCCGTGGGCCAGACTCGCCGGTCGGGCGCCGGCGGACGCGGTCGAGCAGCTCTGTCTGACCAACGTGGTCCAGCAGTTGGAGCACCTGCGCGCCCACGAGTCGGTGGCCCAAGCCCTGCGGGCTGGGGTGTTGGAGTTGCACGGGATGTACTTCCACGTGGGCGAGGCGCAGGCGTATCTGCTCACCGAGGGGAACGACGACGAGGTGTTCGACGACGTGGGAGTGGCGGATCTGTCGGCGTGACGCGGAGAGGTACGCGGCCCCGCTCGGCGCGGGGCCGCGGCCTCTTGTGAAGGGGCCACGACCCCGAACCTGAGGGATGCGGGTTGACGGGCCCTTTCACCTGCGCCGGGCCGGAGTGTGATCCGGAATGTGAAAGGGATTACAGAGCTGAACCGCGTCCGTGCGGCGTCCGTGGGAACGGATGACCCCGGTTCCGAAAGAACCTCCGGGCCACCCCGGCCCAACCCCCTGCCGATAGGTCTAAACCAATTTTCCGTCGACCCTTGTCATCGGGCCCCCGGGTCTGATGAGCTGTGGCCTGGGACACAACGGACACCCTGGGAAAGGGAGATGTCGTGAGCAACGAAAGCCTGGCCAACCTGCTCAAGGAAGAGCGCAGGTTCGCACCCTCCGCCGACCTGGCAGCAGGCGCCAACGTCACTGCGGAGGCGTATGAACAGGCCAAGGCTGACAGGCTCGGCTTCTGGGCCGAGCAGGCCCGTCGGCTGACCTGGGCCAAGGAGCCGACGGAGACGCTGGACTGGTCGAACCCGCCGTTCGCGAAGTGGTTCAAGGACGGCGAGCTGAACGTCGCGTACAACTGCGTGGACCGGCACGTGGAGGCCGGGCTCGGTGACCGGGTCGCCATCCACTTCGAGGGCGAGCCCGGCGACAGCCGCGCGATCACCTACGCCGAGCTCAAGGACGAGGTCTCCAAGGCCGCCAACGCCCTGCTGGAGCTGGGAGTTCAGAAGGGCGACCGGGTCGCCGTCTACATGCCGATGATCCCCGAGACGGCGGTCGCGATGCTGGCGTGCGCCCGTATCGGCGCCGCGCACTCCGTCGTGTTCGGCGGCTTCTCGGCGGACGCCCTCGCCACCCGCATCCAGGACGCGGACGCCAAGGTCGTCATCACCTCCGACGGCGGCTACCGGCGCGGCAAGCCGTCCGCGCTCAAGCCGGCCGTGGACGAGGCGATCGGCAAGGTGGACAACGTCGAGCACGTGCTCGTCGTACGGCGTACCGGCCAGGACGTCGCCTGGGACGACAGCCGTGACGTCTGGTGGCACGAGATCGTCGAGCGGCAGTCCGCCGAGCACACCCCCGAGGCGTTCAACGCCGAGCAGCCGCTGTTCATCCTCTACACGTCCGGGACGACGGGGAAGCCGAAGGGCATCCTGCACACCTCCGGCGGCTACCTCACCCAGGCCGCCTACACCCACCACGCCGTCTTCGACCTCAAGCCGGAGACGGACGTGTACTGGTGCACCGCCGACGTCGGCTGGGTCACCGGGCACTCATACATCGTGTACGGGCCGCTGGCCAACGGCGCGACGCAGGTCATGTACGAGGGCACGCCGGACACCCCGCACCAGGGCCGTTTCTGGGAGATCGTGCAGAAGTACGGGGTGACGATCCTGTACACGGCGCCGACCGCCATCCGTACGTTCATGAAGTGGGGCGACGACATCCCCGCGAAGTTCGACCTGTCCTCCCTGCGGATCCTCGGCTCGGTCGGTGAGCCGATCAACCCCGAGGCGTGGATCTGGTACCGCAAGCACATCGGCGCCGACACCACGCCGATCGTGGACACCTGGTGGCAGACCGAGACCGGCGCGATGATGATCTCCCCGCTGCCGGGCGTCACCGCGACCAAGCCCGGTTCCGCGCAGACGCCGCTGCCCGGTATCTCCGCGACCGTCGTCGACGACGAGGCCAACGAGGTTCCGAACGGCGGGGGCGGCTACCTCGTCCTGACCGAGCCGTGGCCGTCGATGCTGCGCACCATCTGGGGCGACGACCAGCGCTTCCTCGACACGTACTGGTCGCGCTTCGAGGGCAAGTACTTCGCCGGTGACGGGGCGAAGAAGGACGACGACGGGGACATCTGGCTCCTCGGGCGCGTCGACGACGTCATGCTCGTGTCGGGCCACAACATCTCCACCACCGAGGTCGAGTCCGCCCTGGTCTCCCACCCCTCCGTCGCGGAAGCGGCCGTCGTCGGCGCCGCCGACGAGACCACCGGGCAGGCCATCGTCGCCTTCGTCATCCTGCGCGGCACGGCGAACGCCGAGGACGAGGGCCTCGTCAGCGCCCTGCGCGACCACGTGGGCGCCACCCTCGGCCCGATCGCCAAGCCCAAGCGGATCCTGCCGGTGGCCGAGCTGCCCAAGACCCGCTCCGGCAAGATCATGCGCCGGCTGCTGCGGGACGTCGCCGAGAACCGCCAGCTCGGTGATGTCACGACGCTGACCGACTCGACGGTCATGGACCTCATCCAGGCCAAGCTCCCCGCCGCACCCAGCGAGGACTGAGCCCGGCCAGGACTGGGTTCGGCCTTCGAGGGCACTCGGCGACAAGCGCGCCGGGTGCCCTTCGGCTACGTACGGTGGAGCTGGGCGGATGCACTCCGGCGCACCCTTAGATAAGCTAAGCAAAACAAGCTCAACCTCAGGTGCGCCGGGAAGTCTGGTCGGCATGTGCTCTGTCCTGCCCACCGACCGGAGGTCCCCCTCGTGGCCGCGCCCCGCACCCCCACTCCCGTCCGCAAGGTCTTCGGACGGCTGTCCCTCCCCGAGCGGAACTTCGTCGCGGAGGCGCTGCGTACCGAGACCGTCGGTGGTGTGCTGCTGCTCGTCGCCGCGATCACCGCGCTGCTCTGGGCGAACGTCCCCGTGCTGCACGACAGCTACGAGAGCGTCGGCCACTTCCACCTCGGCCCCGAGGCCCTCGGCCTGAACCTGTCCATCGAGCACTGGGCCGCCGACGGACTCCTCGCGATCTTCTTCTTCGTCGCCGGGATCGAGCTCAAGCGTGAGCTGGTCGCCGGCGACCTCAAGGACCCCAAGGCGGCCGCCCTGCCGGTCGTCGCGGCGCTGTGCGGGATGGCGGTGCCCGCGCTGGTCTACACGCTGACCAACGTCACCGGCGGCGGCTCACTGCAGGGCTGGGCCGTGCCCACGGCCACCGACATCGCCTTCGCGCTCGCCGTGCTGGCCGTCATCGGCACCTCCCTGCCGAGCGCGCTGCGCGCCTTCCTGCTCACGCTCGCCGTCGTCGACGACCTGTTCGCGATCCTGATCATCGCGATCTTCTTCACCGACCAGATCAACTTCGCCGCGCTCGGCGGCGCCGTCGTCGGCCTGGCCGTCTTCTGGCTGCTGCTGAGGAAGGGCGTACGCGGCTGGTACGTGTACGTCCCGCTCGCCCTCGTGATCTGGGGGCTGATGTACAACAGCGGCGTCCACGCCACCATCGCCGGCGTGGCGATGGGGCTGATGCTGCGCTGCACCCGGCACGAGGACGAGCCGCACTCCCCCGGTGAGCACATCGAGCACCTCGTACGCCCCCTGTCGGCCGGCCTGGCCGTGCCGCTGTTCGCGCTGTTCAGCGCCGGTGTGACCATCTCCGGCGGCGCGCTCGGCGATGTGTTCACCCAGCCGGAGACGCTCGGTGTCGTCCTCGGGCTGGTCGTCGGCAAGACGCTCGGCATCTTCGGCGGTACCTGGCTGACGGCACGTTTCACCAGGGCCTCGCTCAGCGACGACCTGGAGTGGGCGGACGTGTTCGCCGTCGCGACCCTCGCCGGCATCGGCTTCACCGTCTCGCTGCTCATCGGCGAACTCGCCTTCGAGGGCGACGCCGCGATGACCGACGAGATCAAGGCCGCCGTACTCGTCGGCTCCCTCACCGCGGCGATCCTGGCGACCGTGCTGCTGAAGATACGGAACGCCAAGTACCGCAGGATGGTCGAGGCCGAGGAGCTCGACGAGGACGCCAGCGGCATTCCGGACATCTACGAGCAGGACGAACCGGAGTACCACCTGCGCATGGCCGCCATTCACGAGCGCAAGGCCGCCGAGCACCGCCGTATCGCCGAGGAGAAGACCGCCGCACGCCACGCGCTTGCCGAAGTGGCGGGCAGGGCAAGCGAGGAGGAGCACCGTCGGGCATGATCTGACGGGACGGTACAAAAGACGGAACCGTACCCAGTCAGGCAGAAGACGGAACCGTAACTACGAGGGAGACCGCGATGAGCGCACCCGACGGCAGCCCGGTCGGCGCCGAACGCAGCATCGGCCAGCTGTTCGCCTCGGCGACGACCGAGATGTCGGCGCTGGTGCACGACGAGATCGCACTGGCGAAAGCGCAGCTCAAGCAGGACGTCAAGCGCGGCGCGACGAGCGGCGGCGCGTTCACGCTGGCCGGTGCGGTGCTGGTGTTCTCCCTGCCGATGCTGAACTTCGCCCTGGCGTACGGCATTCGGACCTGGAGCGACTGGAACCTCGCGATCTGCTTCCTGCTGTCCTTCGCCGCGAACGTGCTCGTCGCACTCGTCCTCGTGCTGATCGGCGTCGTCTTCGCGAAGAAGGCCAAGAAGAGCAAGGGTCCGCAGAAGGTCGCCGCCTCGATGAAGGAGACGGCGGGCGTCCTGCAGAAGGCCAAGCCGCACCCCCGTCCGGGCCCGGCGACGACGCCGGAGCTTCAGGACCGGGCGCCCGCGGCCATCGAGGCTGTGGCACGCTCGTCGTCATGACGGATCCCGCCACCCCTTCGGCGCAACCACCTGCCTCGGTCGTACGACTGGACGTCCCCGGCGGGAAAGAGGTGACGCACCGGGACGTGGCCGCCAATGGTGCGCGCTTCCACATCGCGGAGATGGGCGACGGCCCGCTGGTGCTGCTGCTGCACGGCTTCCCGCAGTTCTGGTGGACCTGGCGGCACCAGCTCGTCGACCTCGCCGACGCGGGCTTCAGGGCCGTCGCCATGGACCTCAGGGGCGTCGGCGGCAGCGACCGTACACCGCGCGGTTACGACCCGGCCAACCTCGCCCTCGACATCACCGGCGTGATCCGCTCACTCGGCGAGCCCGACGCCGCGCTGGTCGGCCACGACCTGGGCGGATACCTGGCGTGGACGGCCGCCGTGATGCGCCCCAAGCTCGTACGGCGGCTCGCGGTCACGTCCATGCCGCACCCCAGGCGCTGGCGCTCTGCGATGCTCTCGGACGTCAAGCAGACGAGTGCGAGCTCCTACATCTGGGGGTTTCAGCGGCCCTGGATTCCCGAGCGGCAGCTCACGGCCGACGACGGTGCCCTCGTCGCCCGGCTGATCCGGGACTGGTCGGGCCCACGCCTGCCGGACGACGAGGCGGTGGAGGCGTACCGCCGCGCGATCTGCATCCCGTCGACGGCGCACTGCTCCATCGAGCCGTACCGTTGGATGGTGCGCTCGCTGGCCCGCCCCGACGGCATCCAGTTCAACCGGCGCATGAAGCGACCGGTGCGCGTGCCGACGCTCCATCTGCACGGCTCCCTCGACCCCGTCATGCGCACGCGCAGCGCGGCCGGTTCGGGCGAGTACGTCGAAGCGCCCTACCGCTGGCGGCTGTTCGACGGGCTGGGGCACTTCCCCCACGAGGAGGACCCGGTCGCGTTCTCGACCGAACTGATCAATTGGCTGAAAGACCCCGAACCCGATCGGTGACCGCGCCGATGCGCCCGGTATCCGGAACTGAACACGTGTCCTACGAACAGCCAATTGCCTGGCGCATAGGCCAATTGGGGGCCCTGGAGGCGGTTATCGACCTTGGGGCAGGGGCAGACGTCGGGGTATGGGCTGGACGCACGACTACAGTGACGCAGCACGCAATCGCCGCTCGGCCAATGGGCTGAGCCCCCACCAGCGAGGCAGCGCCCCGCAGATGCCGGGCGCAGACCCCCGGGTGGGCATTCCGCGCATTCTGCGCCGCCGGGCCCGCTGGGTCTCGGTACGCCTGCGCCACCCGCGCGGCTGAACTCGACCGACCCTCAGAGCGCGCAGCTGTCGCTGTCCACCTGCTGGTTGGCGGTACGGCCCTTGACGATGTCCTCCTGGATCTCGTCCGCCGTGAGCGCGTAGCCGGTCTCGGCGTCGTCGAGGGACTTGGCGAAGACCACGCCGTACACCTTGCCGTCGGGCGTGAGGAGCGGGCCGCCGGAGTTGCCCTGGCGGACGGTCGCGTACAGCGAGTAGACATCACGGTGCACGGTGCCCCGGTGATAGATGTCCGGACCGTTGGCCGGCAGGCGCCCGCGCACCCGCGCGGAACGCACGTCGTACGAGCCGTTCTCCGGGAAGCCCGCGATGATCGCGCTGTCGCCGCTCTCGGCGTCGGTGGCCGTGAACTGCAGAGCGGGCGCCTTCATGTCCGGCACATCGAGTACGGCGATGTCGCGCTCCCAGTCGTAGAGGACGACCGTGGCGTCGTACCGCTTGCCCTCACCGCCTATCTGGACGGTGGGCTCGTCGACGCCGCCGACCACATGCGCGTTGGTCATGACGCGGCGGTCCGCGAAGACGAAGCCGGTGCCCTCCAGGACCTTGCCGCAACTCGTCGCCGTGCCCATCACCTTGACGATGGAGCGCTTGGCGCGGGTGGCCACCGGGCTGCCCGCGAGAGCCGGGTCGGGCGGCGCGACCTCCTTGATCGGCTCGTTGGCGAACGGGCTGAAGACCTGGGGGAAGCCGTTCTGCGCGAGGACCGATGTGTAGTCCTTGAACCAGGTGTCGGCCTGGTCGGGCAGCGCCTCGGAGACGCCCAGCAGCACCTTGGAGCTGCGGACCTCCTTGCCCATCCCCGGCAGCGTGGTCTGCCCGAGGGCGGAACCGATCAGCCAGGCCACCAGGAGCATGGCGACGACATTGACGAGGGCGCCGCCGGTGGCGTCCAGGGCGCGGGCCGGGGACCAGGTGATGTACCGGCGCAGCTTGTTGCCGAGGTGGGTGGTCAGGGCCTGGCCGACGGAGGCGCAGATGATGATGACGACGACCGCGACGACGGCGGCGGTCGTGCTCACCTCCGCGTTGTCGGTCAGCGTGTTCCAGATGACCGGAAGGAGGTACACGGCCACCAGGCCGCCGCCGAGGAACCCGATCACCGAGAGGATGCCGACGACGAAGCCCTGGCGATAGCCCACGATCGCGAACCACACGGCGGCGACCAGCAACAGGATGTCCACCACGTTCACTGCTTCAGGCCTCGCCTCGTCACTTTCCGATCACCACAGGACGGCCGGGGGGACCGGGGGCAGGAGCGCCCCGGGCAACACAGCACGGCAGACACCCTGTCATGACCGCCAATCGAGCGGGACCTGCTTCTCCCGGTCCCAGGGCCGCTCCCAGCCCGAGAAATGGAGCAGACGGTCGATGATTCCGGCCGTGAAACCCCAGACCAGGGCCGATTCGACCAGAAATGCCGGACCTCGGTGGCCGCTGGGATGGACGGTGGTGGCGCGGTTGTCCGGGTTCGTGAGATCCGCCACGGGAACGGTGAAGACGCGTGCCGTCTCGTTCGGATCGACGACGTCGACCGGGCTCGGCTCGCGCCACCAGCCCAGCACGGGCGTGACGACGAAGCCGCTGACCGGGATGTACAGCTTGGGCAGCACGCCGAAGAGCTGGACGCCGCCGGGATCGAGCCCGGTCTCCTCCTCGGCCTCGCGCAGCGCGGCTCGCAGCGGCCCGTCGGCCTTCGGGTCACCGTCCTCGGGGTCGAGGGCGCCGCCCGGGAAGGAGGGCTGCCCGGCGTGCGAACGCAGCGAGCTGGCCCGCTCCATGAGCAGCAGCTCGGGTCCTTGGTCGCCCTCGCCGAAGAGGATCAGTACGGCGGACTGGCGCCCCGCGCCGCTCTTCGGCGGCAGGAACCGGCTCAGCTGCAACGGCTCGACCGTCTCCACGACCCGCACCACCGGATCCAGCCAGTCCGGCAGCCCCTTCTTGCTCAGCACCACCGGCCCGTCCTGCGTACCGCTCGCGCGCGTCATCGCCACCCCCGTCGTTCTGCCGATTCCAACGCCCGAGGGCACCGAGATCGTTCCGCCCGGGCCGTACGACCACACAACGGCCGACACCCGGA
The DNA here is from genome assembly GCF_044764885.1 of Streptomyces sp. NPDC093591. Classification (NCBI taxonomy): domain Bacteria; kingdom Bacillati; phylum Actinomycetota; class Actinomycetes; order Kitasatosporales; family Streptomycetaceae; genus Streptomyces; species Streptomyces sp. NPDC093591. Next base: position 216,972 of record NZ_JBIWIY010000009.1, on the reverse strand, counting down.
GCGCTCCGCCCCGGCCCTACGACCGCGTCGCGGCGCCCCGACCGTTTCGGTCCCCACGGTCATCCGGCCCCCAGCGGCGGGGCGGGCCTGCCGCCCGCGTCCAGGTAGGACTGCGGGGGCTTGAGGCGCTGGCCGGGGAAGCCGCCCTTCTCGTACTTGAGGAGCTTCTTCGCCTTCTCGGGGTCCGTCTCGCCCTCGCCGTACGCCGGGCAGAGCGGTGCGATGGGGCAGGCGCCGCACGCGGGCTTGCGGGCGTGGCAGATACGGCGGCCGTGCCAGATCACGTGGTGCGAGAGGTCCGTCCAGTCGCTCTTGGGGAACAGCGCGCCGATCTCGGCCTCGATCTTGTCCGGGTCGGTCTGCTCGGTCCACTGCCAGCGCCGCACCAGCCGCTGGAAGTGCGTGTCCACGGTGATGCCGGGGTGGCCGAAGGCGTTGCCGAGGACGACGAAGGCGGTCTTGCGGCCGACGCCGGGCAGCTTGACCAGGTCCTCGAGCCGGCCCGGGACCTCGCCGCCGTGGTTCTCCACCAGCGCCTTCGACAGGCCCATCACCGACTTGGTCTTGGCCCGGAAGAACCCGCATGGACGGAGGATCTCCTCCACCTCCTCGGGGTTCGCGGCGGCCAGGTCCTCGGGGGTGGGGTACTTGGTGAAGAGCGCGGGAGTCGTCTGGTTGACCCGCAGGTCGGTGGTCTGGGCGGACAGGACCGTGGCGACCAGGAGCTGGAAGGGGTTGTCGAAGTCCAGCTCGGGGTGGGCGTACGGGAAGACCTCGGCGAGCTCGCGGTTGATACGGCGGGCTCGGCGCACGAGCGCGGTGCGGGACTCGGCCGTGGGGGGCTTCGGGGTGACGGTTTTGACGGGGGAGGCGCCCTTTACCGCGGCGGTGGCCTTTATGGGGGCGATGGCGGGTTTCTTGGTGATCGCCTGCTTCGTGGTCACCTTTTTCGCAATCGCCGTCGCCTTCTTGGCGGTGGGTGCTTTCTTAGCGGCCGACGCCTTCTTGGCGGTGGCTGCCTTCTTGGCGGCCGGCGCCTCCTTGGCGGTCGTCGCCTTCTTGGGAGTCGCCGCTTTCTTGGCGGCCGCCGTCCTCTTCGCCGGCGCGGCCTTCTTCGCGGTCGACGTCCTCTTCACCGCCGCTTTCTCGCCACTCGCCGACGCCGCACCCGGCGCCCCTTTCGCCGCTTTTGCGGTTTTCCTTCCGCCACCGGGGTTCTGTTCGCCCACAGCGGAATCGCGACGTACAACCACCCGCCCAGCCCCCTTGGCCTGTGCTCTCACCGGCGATTTGGACACCCGGCCAGCCTAAAGCCCGGCACCGACATCCGCCCCGGACCCTGAAGATCGGCCCCCAATTGGACCCCTGCCGCGTACCCCGGGACACCTGTGCGGCATCCTTGTGACAGATCACACTGTTTGGACTGTCCGGCAAAATGGGCACCACGGTCCCCTGGTACGCGGGGGAGCAAGATCCCCTGAGCAGGTCGACAAGGAGAGAACTCGTGGACGACGTTCTGCGGCGCAACCCGCTCTTCGCGGCGCTCGATGACGAGCAGTCCGCGGAGCTCCGCGCCTCCATGAGTGAGGTGACCCTCGCACGCGGTGACTCCCTGTTTCACGAGGGCGACCCCGGTGACCGGCTCTACGTCGTCACCGAGGGCAAGGTGAAGCTCCACCGCACCTCACCCGACGGCCGCGAGAACATGCTGGCCGTCGTCGGTCCCGGCGAGCTCATCGGTGAGCTGTCCCTCTTCGACCCGGGTCCGCGTACGGCGACCGCCACCGCGCTGACCGAGGTCAAGCTGCTGGGTCTGGGCCACGGCGACCTCCAGCCCTGGCTGAACGCCCGCCCCGAGGTGGCCACCGCGCTGCTGCGCGCCGTCGCGCGCCGCCTGCGCCGCACCAACGACGCGATGTCCGACCTCGTCTTCTCGGACGTCCCCGGTCGTGTGGCCCGCGCGCTCCTCGACCTCTCCCGCCGCTTCGGCGTGCAGTCCGAAGAGGGCATCCACGTCGTCCACGACCTCACCCAGGAGGAGCTGGCCCAGCTGGTCGGCGCCTCCCGCGAGACGGTCAACAAGGCGCTGGCCGACTTCGCGCAGCGCGGGTGGCTCCGCCTGGAGGCGCGTGCGGTGATCCTGCTCGACGTGGAGCGGCTGGCCAAGCGGTCGCGGTAGGCGCGGCCGACCCAGGCGTCCGGTCAGCGTCCACGTCGTAGAACGTCGAGGTCCCGTCTCACCACGAGGCGGGGCCTCGCCGCATGCGGCCACCCCTCGAACATCCGCGCACCAGGAGATAGCCTCCGCCCATGGCAAACGGGCAGTGGTACCCACCGGAGTGGCCGGACCGCATCCGTGCGCTCGCGGAAGGGAGCCTGACCCCCGTCGTTCCGAAGCGCGCGGCCACCGTCATGCTGCTCAGGGACACCGACGCCGGGCCGACCGTGCACATGCTGCGCCGCCGCGCCTCCATGGCCTTCGCCGGCGGGGCGTACGCCTATCCGGGCGGCGGTGTCGATCCCCGCGACGAGCACCGGATCCGCTGGGCGGGCCCCACGCGCGCGTGGTGGGCGCTCAGGCTCGGCGTCGATGAGGGGGCGGCCCAGGCCATCGTCTGTGCGGCCGTACGGGAGACGTACGAGGAGGCGGGCGTCCTGCTCGCCGGGCCCACCGACGATTCCGTCGTCGGCGACACCACCGGCGAGGACTGGGAGGCCGACCGTGCCGCCCTGGTCGCCCGAGACCTGTCGTTCGCCGAGTTCCTGGACCGCCGTGGACTGGCCCTGCGCTCGGACCTCCTGGGCGCCTGGACCCGCTGGATCACCCCGGAGTTCGAGCCCCGCCGCTACGACACCTGGTTCTTCGTCGCCGCCCTCCCTCAGGGCCAGCGCACCCGCAACGCCTCCACGGAGGCCGACCGTACGGTGTGGATCCGCCCCGCCGACGCAGCCGCCTCGTACGACAAGGGCGAGCTGTTGATGATGCCGCCCACCATCGCGACCCTGCGCCAGCTGACCCCGTACGACAGCGCCGCCGACGCCCTCGCCGCCGCCCCCGGCCGGGATCTGACCGCCGTACTGGCCCAGGCCCGCCTCGATGACGGCGAGATCGTGCTGTCCTGGCCGGGCCACGACGAGTTCACCAAGCACATCCCGGCCGGCGGAGCTCCCGCATGACCGTGCCCGCGGCGCCGGCGGCACCCGCACTGCCCACAGCTCTGGAAGGCCCCCTCGCATGACGGACGCAGCAGCCCTCCCCGGCCAGCCGCGAGGCGGGGTCCTCACCGGCCCCGCCACCCCCCGCGCCGTCAACGTCCTCGCGCCCAACCCCTCCGCGATGACCCTGGACGGCACCAACACCTGGATCCTCTCCGAGCCGGACTCCGACCTGGCCGTCGTCGTCGACCCGGGCCCGCTGGACGACGGACACCTGCGCAACGTCGTCGCCACAGCGGAGAAGGCCGGCAAGCGCGTCGCCCTGACCCTGCTCACCCACGGCCACCCGGACCACGCCGAGGGCGCCGTCCGCTTCGCCGAGCTGACCGGCACGCGCGTGCGTGCCCTCGACCCGGCGCTGCGGCTCGGCGACGAGGGGCTGGGGGCCGGGGACGTGGTGAGCGTCGGCGGGCTGGAGCTGCGCGTCGTTCCGACGCCGGGCCACACCGCCGACTCCCTCTCCTTCCACCTCCCGGCCGACCGCGCCGTGGTGACCGGCGACACGATCCTGGGACGCGGTACGACGGTCGTGGCGCACCCCGACGGCCGCCTGGGCGACTACCTGGACTCGCTACGGCGGCTCAGGTCCCTCACGGTCGACGACGGCGTGCACACCGTCCTCCCCGGCCACGGGCCGGTCCTGGAAGACGCCCAGGGCGCCGTCGAGTTCTACCTCGCCCACCGCGCCCACCGCCTCGCCCAGGTCGAGACGGCCGTCGAGGACGGCTACGCCACCCCGGCCGAGATCGTCGCCCATGTGTACGCGGACGTGGACCGCTCCCTGTGGCCGGCGGCCGAACTGTCGGTGCGGGCGCAGCTGGACTACCTGGAGGAGCACGGCCTCATCTAGGCCCTGCCGTTCGGATCATCCCGGCGTCGCGGGGCCTGGCCCGTGCCTACGCCTCCTGAGGCCTCGGCGCCTTGACCCCGTGCACGCGCGCGTACTCGTCCACGAGCCACGGCCCGAGGTCGTCGACGTACGCCCGCAGGACGCCCGCGTCGCCCGTCGGCTCGTACCCCAGCACGGCCGCCGCCCGCATCCGCTCGGCCTGGGCGGGGTAGTACGACGCGAAGGCCTCCGCCATCTCCCGCAGATCGCTCGTCCACCCGCCCCAACGCGGCATGACGAGAGTGAACCCGGTCCGCACCAGGCGCCGCGACATGAACCGCACGAGCGGCCTGCATGCGTCCTCGCTGTCGCCGGCGTCGGCGATCCGCTCGCGCCACCGAGGCAGCAGGAGGCCGAGATCGCCGTTGGTCTCGCGCGCGAGCAGCGAGTCGGGCCGGTAGCGCGGCAGGTACTCGGCGAGGTCCTCCCCCAGCAGGGGCGTACAGAGGCAGGCCACGAACCACCCGAGGTCGTACGTCTCCAGGTCGCTCAGCAGCCGCCCGCGGCTGTCCAGCAGTGTCCCGGCCCCGTCGATCTGCGCGAACTCGTGGTCCAGCGCCTCGTCGAGCAGGCGCGCGTCCACCCGGTCCGCGTCGGTCGGCTCCGCGTGCAGGGCGACCAGCAGATCCAGGTCGCTGCGCCCCACGCGCGCGGTGCCGCGCGGAATCGACCCGTAGAGGTAGGCGCTGTGCATCCGCGCCCCGAACACCTCCACCAGGCGGTCGCGCGCGGTGGCGACGACCGGACGGAAGGCGTGCGGGACGCGCGCGAGGGAGCCTTCGCGCGCGATGTACCCGTGAGCGTCGAGCCCTCTGCGGAGAGCGATTTCGGCCATGGGGCCACTGTGCCCTGCCAGAAGGTCGGGGGCGGCGCATATTTCTGCGGCTGGGACAGGCCGCCCCCGCCACCGAAGGCCTACGCCTCCGTCAGCTCCACCTGGACCTCGACCTCCACCGGCGCGTCCAGCGGAAGCACGGCCACGCCCACCGCGCTGCGCGCGTGAACGCCCTTGTCGCCGAGGACCTCGGCCAGAAGTTCGCTCGCGCCGTTGATGACGCCCGGCTGGCCGGTGAAGTCCGAGGCCGAGGCCACGAAGCCGACCACCTTCACCACGCGCGCGATGCGGTCCAGGTCGCCCGCTACGGACTTGACGGCGGCCAGCGCGTTCAGCGCGCAGGTACGCGCCAGTTCCTTGGCCTCCTCCGGCGTCACCTCCGCGCCCACCTTGCCGGTGACCGGAAGCTTGCCCTCCACCATGGGGAGCTGGCCGGCGGTGTAGACGTACACGCCCGACTGCACGGCCGGCTGGTACGCCGCCAGCGGAGGCACCACCTCCGGAAGCGTCAGGCCCAGCTCCGCGAGCTTCGCCTCGACGGCGCTCACGCCTGCTTCTCCCGCTTCAGGTAGGCCACGAGCTGCTCGGGGTTGTTCGGCCCGGGCACGACCTGGACGAGCTCCCAGCCGTCCTCGCCCCAGGTGTCCAGAATCTGCTTCGTGGCGTGGACGAGCAGCGGCACGGTTGAGTATTCCCACTTGGTCATGTGGCCGACTTTATCCGTTGCCCGCGGGGGTCCATGCGGCCGACCGCTGTCAGGTTGTCCACAGGCTGCCGCGTGACTCGCGCGGCGACTGGTTAGGCTCGAAGGCGTGAGCAGGCTCCAGGTCGTCAGCGGCAAGGGCGGGACCGGAAAGACCACGGTCGCCGCCGCGCTCGCGCTCGCCCTCGCCACCGAGGGGAAGCGGACGCTTCTCGTCGAGGTCGAGGGCAGGCAGGGCATCGCGCAGCTCTTCGAGACAGAGGCGCTGCCCTATGAGGAGCGGAAGATCGCCGTCGCTCCAGGGGGCGGGGAGGTGTACGCCCTCGCCATCGACCCCGAACTGGCCCTTCTGGACTACCTCCAGATGTTCTACAAGATGGGCGGCGCCGGCCGGGCCCTGAAAAAGCTCGGCGCCATCGACTTCGCCACCACCATCGCGCCGGGACTGAGGGACGTACTCCTGACCGGCAAGGCGTGTGAGGCGGTGCGGCGGAAGGAGAAGAGCGGACGGTTCGTCTACGACTACGTGGTCATGGACGCGCCCCCCACCGGGCGCATCACCCGCTTCCTCAACGTCAACGACGAGGTCGCCGGGCTCGCCAAGATCGGGCCGATACACAATCAGGCGCAGGCCGTGATGCGGGTGCTGAAGTCGGCGGAGACGGCCGTGCACCTGGTCACGCTGCTGGAGGAGATGCCCGTCCAGGAGACCGCGGACGGGATCGCCGAGCTGCGGGCGGCGCGGCTTCCGGTGGGGCGGATCATCGTGAACATGGTGCGGCCCGAGGTGTTGGACGCGACCGACCTGGAACTCGTACGCAGTGTGCCGCGCGCCGCCATGGCCAAGTCGCTGTCCTCGGCCGGGCTGGGCGGGGCGCGGCGCGGCGGGAACGCCGAGCGCCTGGTGGACCCGCTGCTGGCGCAGGCCGGCGAGTACGCCGAGCGGCACGCGCTGGAGCACGAGCAGCGGGCGGTCCTGGAGGAGTTGGGGCTGCCGGTGCACGAACTGCCCCTGCTGGCCGAGGGCATGGATCTGGCGGGCCTGTACGAACTCGCGGGCGAGCTTCGGGAACAGGGCCTGTCATGAGTTCGTTCACCTATCGGGAGCCGTACGCGGTACGTCGGAAGCAGGGGATGTCATGAGTCCGGAACCCGCCCACGCGCACGACGCCGCCCGCCAGCCGCACCACCCCGCTCATCTCTCCCCCGCGCGCGTGCTCGACCTCGACCCGCTGCTCGACGACCCGAAGACCCGCATCGTGGTGTGCTGCGGCTCGGGCGGCGTCGGCAAGACCACGACCGCGGCGGCGCTGGGGCTGCGGGCCGCCGAGCGGGGACGGAAAGTGGTCGTGCTGACCATCGACCCGGCCCGCCGGCTCGCCCAGTCCATGGGCATCGACTCGCTGGACAACACCCCGCGCCGGGTGAAGGGCGTCGAGGGTGACGGCGAGCTGCACGCGATGATGCTCGACATGAAGCGCACCTTCGACGAGATCGTCGAGGCGCACGCGGACCCCGAGCGGGCGTCCGCGATCCTGGGCAACCCCTTCTACCAGTCGCTCTCGGCGGGCTTCGCGGGCACGCAGGAGTACATGGCGATGGAGAAGCTGGGCCAGCTGCGGGCCAGGGACGAGTGGGATCTCATCGTCGTCGACACGCCGCCGTCCCGCTCGGCGCTGGACTTCCTGGACGCGCCCAAGCGGCTCGGCTCGTTCCTGGACGGCAAGCTGATCCGCGTACTGCTGGCCCCGGCGAAGGTCGGCGGGCGCGCGGGGATGAAGTTCCTGAACGTCGGCATGTCGATGATGACGGGGGCGCTGGGCAAGCTGCTGGGCGGGCAGCTGCTGAAGGACGTCCAGACGTTCGTGGCCGCGATGGACTCGATGTTCGGCGGCTTTCGTACACGCGCGGACGCGACGTACAAGCTGCTTCAGGCACCCGGGACGGCGTTCCTCGTCGTGGCGGCCCCGGAGCGGGACGCGCTGCGTGAGGCCGCGTACTTCGTGGAGCGGCTGGCCGCCGAGGACATGCCGCTCGCCGGCCTGGTGCTCAACCGGGTCCACGGCAGCGGCGCCGACCGGCTGTCCGCCGAGCGGGCGCTCGCCGCCGCGGAAAATCTTGAAGAGCCCCGCATTGTGGATCAGGAGGGCGGGAAAGCTGGACTTCGTAACTCCCCCGACACATACGACAGTTCAGAATCGGCCGCTTCCGAGGCACCCGCTCCCGACGAAGGCTCCCCCGCCGTCACGGACCTGGAGCGAACCGCGGCCACGGACGAGCCACAGAGTGGCACCCCGCATCTGGAGCGGTCCGTCGACCAGCTCACAGCAGGCCTGTTGAGGCTGCACGCCGAGCGGATGCAACTGCTCTCCCGCGAGCAGCGCACGCGTGACCGCTTCACCGCGCTCCACCCCGAGGTGGCGGTGGCCGAAGTGGCCGCGCTGCCCGGCGATGTGCATGACCTCGCGGGACTGCGGGACATCGGGCACCGGCTCGCGGCCAATCGGCCGGAGCTGCCTGATCCCGCGGTCGGCGCCTGAGGGAGACCTGTTGGGTCCGCCCGAGGGCAGACCCCGTCCGCAAGGTGCGGGGGGACCCGGTGGGCCCCCTCAGCTCACCGCCGCGTAGTTCTCGTACACCTCGTCGTCGTCGAGCGGCAGGATGCCCGCCCCGCGCTCGTACTCCGTACGCGCCGTCTCCAGCAGCCGGCGCCAGGAGGTCACCGTTGGTCGCCTGCGCAGCAGTGCGCGGCGCTCCCGCTCCGTCATGCCTCCCCACACGCCGAACTCGACGCGATTGTCCAGCGCATCCGCCAGGCACTCCGTGCGCACCGGGCATCCGGTGCACACCGCCTTGGCCCTGTTCTGCGCTGCTCCCTGAACGAACAGTTCATCCGGATCGGTAGTGCGGCAGGCCGCCTGCGCACTCCAGTCGACTACCCAGCCCATACCGGCGCCGTCCTCTCCCGAATCGAGGCTCCCCCACGGCGGCAGCGGCATATTCACCGCCGCCAGTTGAGGACGTTACGGAAGGTGGGCACAGCGCAACACCCCCTTCGGGCCCAATCTTGAATGGCCCGAACGGACTATGGGTAAGCGGCAGATCACCCGGGGGAGTGAGCTGGCGACATGCGTGACTTTCCTGGCAAACCGGGACAGTTCAGTTGAGTCACAACGGACGCCGGATGACACACAAGGCGGATTCGGACACGCGCCCACCAAAAAAGTGGGGAACCTCCGCAACGATTCGGGGTCGCCGGACGTATTGATACGTGGCCGCACTGCTGTGACAGTTGAGAGCAGCTTAGGCCAAGGCCTGCACGCCTGTCCGGGAAATGCGAAGGTGGACGGCTGACTTTGCCGTGCCATGGCTTACGTCAGCCCGCCGTGCCCGTCGCGGTGCCCGTCGCGTGCTCCCGCACGGTCGGCCCTCGGTTCGCTCATCTCTACGGTTTAGGCTGCCCCCATGCCAAAGAAGCGCTCAGGCGGTGGCCTGTCGGCCACTCAGCAGGCCGCCAAGTTCCTCGGTGTCAGTGTGCTCGCGGGAGCCGTGCTGGCCGGCATCGCACTGCCCGCCGTCGGCGCGCTGGGACTTGCCGCCAAGGGATCGGTCGAGAGTTTCGACGAACTCCCGGCCAACCTCAAGACGCCGCCGCTGAGTCAGCGCACCACGATCCTGGACGCCAAGGGCGGCACGATCGCCACGGTCTACTCGCGCGACCGCACGGTGGTCGACCTCAAGGACATCTCGCCGTACATGCAGCAGGCGATCGTCGCGATCGAGGACGCCCGCTTCTACCAGCACGGCGCGGTCGACCTGAAGGGCGTCCTGCGCGCCCTCAACCGCAACGCCCAGAGCGGTGGTGTCAGCGAGGGTGCGTCCACGCTCACCCAGCAGTACGTGAAGAACGTCTTCGTCGAGGAGGCCGGCGACGACGCGACGAAGGTCGCCCAAGCCACCCAGCAGACCATCGGCCGCAAGATCAAGGAGCTGAAGTACGCGATCCAGGTCGAGGAGGAGCTCGGCAAGAAGAAGATCCTCGAGAACTACCTGAACATCACGTTCTTCGGCCAGCAGGCGTACGGCGTCGAGGCCGCCGCCCAGCGCTACTTCTCCAAGTCCGCCAAGGACCTCAAGCTGCAGGAAGCCGCGCTGCTCGCCGGCATCGTCCAGTCGCCGAGCCGCTACGACCCGGTCAACGACGAGGCGGAGGCCACCAGGCGGCGCAACGTCGTCCTGCAGCGCATGGCCGACCTCGGCGACGTCTCCCAGGCGGAGGCCGACAAGGCCAAGGAGACCCCGCTCGGCCTGAAGGTCAGCAAGCCCAAGAACGGCTGCATCACCGCGGTCAAGGGCGCCAGCTTCTTCTGCAAGTACGTCGAGAAGGTCTTCGTCAGCGACCCGGTCTTCGGCAAGAACCGCGAGACCCGCGCCAAGATCTGGAACCAGGGCGGCCTGACCATCACGACGACCCTGGACCCGCAGGCCCAGGAGTCGGTCCAGGCCTCGCTCAAGGACCACGTCAACCAGACGGACAAGGTCGCGGCCGCGGCCACCCTGGTCGAGCCCGGCACCGGCAAGATCCTCGGCATGGGCCAGTCGAAGCCGTACGGCTACGGCAAGAACGAGACCGAGCTCAACTACTCGGTCGACTCGGCGTACGGCGGCTCCAACTTCGGCTTCCCGACCGGTTCGACGTTCAAGCCGTTCGTCGCGGCGGCCGCGCTGGAGGAGGGCCGGCCGCCGACGCAGGAGTACTCGTCGCCGTACGAGATGCCCTATCCGAGCCCGGTGCAGAAGTGCGACAGCACGCCGTGGACCAATCAGAACAACGAGAAGCTGGAGAACGAGAGCGAGTCGGAGCGCGGCCCCTACCGTCTGAAGAAGGCGATGGAGCTGTCGGTCAACACCTACTTCGTGCAGATGATCGCCGACATCGGCCTGTGCCCGGTGGTCAACATCACCGACAAGCTCCAGGTCCGCCAGGGCAACGGCGACAAGCTCCCCGAGACGCCCGCCATCGCCCTTGGCTCCATCGGCCTCTCCCCGCTGACGATGGCGAGCGCGTACGCCGCCTTCGCCTCCCGCGGCATGTACTGCACGCCGATCGCCATCGAGTCGATCTCGCAGAAGGTCGGCGGGGAGCAGAAGTCGCTGGAGGTGCCCAAGTCGACGTGCTCACGGGCGATGTCCGAGCAGACCGCGGACACCATCAGCAGCCTGCTGCAGGGCGTGGTCGACTCCGGTACGGGTAAGGAGGCCGGTCTCACCGACCGCCAGAGCGCCGGTAAGACGGGTACGACCGACGAGCGCCGCAACGCCTGGTTCGTCGGCTACACCCCGAACCTCTCGGGCGCCGTCTGGGTCGGCAGTGCCACCCAGAAGGTCAAGATGCGCAACATCTACATCGGCGGCCAGTACCACGACCTGGTCTACGGCGGCCGGGTCCCGGGCCCGATCTGGCGGGACGCCATGACCGGCGCCCTCGATGGCAAGCCCGTCGAGCAGTTCAACCCCGTCCACATCCCGGACGACAAGCCCGACCGGGGCGACGGAGACGGCGACGACGACGGCAACGGCAACCAGAACGGCGGCAACGACGGGGACAACGGCGACGACAACCTGATCGGCGGCCTGGTCGGCGGCGGAAACACCGGCGGCACGGACGGCGGCACGACGCCGACACCGACCTTCACGCTCCCGGAGGGCTGGTGGCAGGGCCAGACGAACGGGAACGGCAACGGGGGGCGTGACTGACGGGCGCCCTTCACACAGGGACGGCTGAGACAGGGACGGCCCCTGTCCCTTCGTACGAGGACTTCGTGTCGGTCGTACGAGGGACAGGGGCCGTCTGCCGTACAGGGCCGGTCGTGCGCGGGGCGTTCGCAGCCGTCGGCTGCTGCACCCGTGCCGTGGGTGTCAGCCGGCCAGCAGCTTCTTGACCGCCGCTGCCACGCGGCCGCCCTCCGCCTGGCCCGCGACCTTCGGGTTCACGATCTTCATGACGGCGCCCATGGCGCGCGGGCCCTCGGCCCCGGCCGCCTTGGCCTCTTCCACGGCCTGGGCGACGATCTGGTTCAGCTCGTCGTCGCTGAGCTGCTTCGGCAGGTACGCGGCGAGGACCTCGCCCTCCGCCTTCTCCCGCTCGGCCTGCTCGGCACGACCACCCTGCGCGAACGCGTCGGCGGCCTCGCGGCGCTTCTTCGCCTCGCGGGTGATCACCTTCTGCACCTCGTCGTCGGAGAGCTCGCGCTTCTCCTTGCCCGCGACCTCCTCCTTGGTGATCGCGGCGAGCGTCAGCCGGAGCGTCGAGGAGCGGAGCTCGTCGCGCTCCTTGATCGCGGCGTTGAGGTCTTCCTGCAGCTTCGACTTGAGCGTGGTCATGACGTCGATTGTCGCAGGTGTGGCGTGCGGAACGCCCGTTGATTTCAAGGGGCTGCGCTCAGGGTCGTACGGGGAACGGCGCAGGGCGGCCGGGCACGGGGCGCTCCCGCGGTCTGACACGATGGTCGTATGCGCGCGCGATACGGAGTACCCCTGGGAATCACGGCGGTTGGCGCCGCCGGTCTGCTGTACTCGGCGGGTTACGAGGCCCGTTCCTTCCGCCTGCGACGGGTGACCGTCCCCGTCCTGCCCGCCGGTATGCGTCCACTGCGGGTGCTCCAGGTCTCCGACATCCACATGGTCGGCGGTCAGCGCAAGAAGCAGCGCTGGCTGCGCTCGCTTGCCGGCCTGCGCCCCGACTTCGTGATCAACACCGGTGACAACCTCTCCGACCCGGAGGCCGTGCCGGAGGTCCTGGACGCGCTGGGTCCGCTGATGGAGTTCCCGGGCGCGTACGTCTTCGGCTCCAACGACTACTACGGCCCGAAGCCGCGCAACCCCGCCCGCTATCTGCTGGAGAAGGTCCAGGGCCGCCACGGCCTGAACGGCAACCCGCCCGTCGTCGGCGCGATCCACAACCCGTGGGAGGACCTGCGTGACGGCTTCGACGGCGCGGGCTGGCTCAACCTGACGAACACACGCGGGACGCTGAAGGTCGAGGGCGTGTCCGTGGAGCTCACCGGCCTGGACGACCCGCACATCAAGAGGGACCGGTACGAGCAGGTGGCCGGCGGGCCCTCGGGCGCCGCCGACTTCGCGATGGGCGTGGTGCACGCGCCGTACCTGCGGGTGCTGGACGCGTACGCGGCCGACGACTACCCCCTGATCCTGGCCGGCCACACCCACGGCGGCCAGGTCTGCATCCCCTTCTACGGCGCCCTGGTCACCAACTGCGACCTGGACACGGACCGCGTGAAGGGCCTGTCGACGCATACGGCGGAGGGTCGTACGGCATACCTGCACGTCTCGGCGGGCTGCGGCGCGAACCGCTATACCCCGTTCCGCTTCGCTTGCCCGCCGGAGGTGACGTTGTTGACGTTGGTGGGGCGGGAGTAGTTGGTGAGGCCGGAGTAGTTGGTGGGACCGAAGTAGTTGGTGAGTGGGGTCGTCGGTGATGGCGGGGTAGTTGCTGGGTGCGGGGTAGTCGCTGGGGGCGGAGTGGTTGGCGGGGCGCTCGGTAGAGCCGGAGTGGTTGGCGGCGCTGGGGCAGGCGGTAGGGCGCGGCGGGTACTTGTGGGGCGGAGGTAGAGACGGCTCGGCGTAACCCGCCCAGCCCACCCGCATCGCCCCTTTTGTCCACCCTGCTTAGCGTGAGGGCATGACCGCCCCGATACCCAGGGACATGCCGGACCTCCCCGCGATACCGGGCATGCCCACGCTGCTGCCCTCCCACGTCCCCGCCACCGCGGTGATGCCCCCCGTACGCCGCCCCTTGGTCGCCGCGTACCGCCTGCTGATCGCCCTGGCCGCAACCGCCGCGGTCGCCGTGGAACTGACCCTCGGCAGTCCCCTGTCCACCCTGAGCCACTTCGCGATCCAGGCCAACGTCCTGCTGGCCCTGGTCTTCACCCTGGCGGCCCGCCGCGCCTGGACCGCCCGCCGCCCCCTACCGTCGGCACTGACAGGCGCCACGCTGCTCTACGCCCTGGTCACGAGCCTGGTCTACCACCTGCTCCTGGCGAACCCGTCGAGCCCTTTCACGCTGCCCGGCGTCCTGACCGGCGAGGCCACCGCCCCGACAGGCTGGCACGCGGTCACGACCCAGGTCCTGCATACGGTGACGCCCCTGGCGGCCCTGCTGGACTGGCTGCTCCTGACGGCCACCGGCCACTTGCACCTGCGTCAGGCAGCGACCTGGCTGGTCTACCCCCTCGCGTACCTGGCGTTCACTCTCATCCGGGGCGAGCTTCTCGTCCCCGGCACGCCGGCCCGTTACCTCTACCCGTTCCTCGACGTGGGCCGGCACGGCTACCGGAGCGTCCTGGCCAACGCCCTCCTCATCGGCCTCGCCATCTACGCCCTGGCCATCCTCCTGGTGGCCCTCGATCACACCCGCCCCAATCCGCTCCGCCACCGCCTCCATCACCGCGCGAAAACCGGATTTCGTCTCCAGCCACCAGTGGGCTAGAGTAAACGTCGTCGCCGCGACAAGCAGTGACATCGGGGTGTAGCGCAGCTTGGCAGCGCGCTTCGTTCGGGACGAAGAGGTCGTGGGTTCAAATCCCGCCACCCCGACAGAGAAACACCAGGTCAGGGGCCTGATCCACCAAGTGGATCAGGCCCCTGACGGGTTTCTGGAGTTCCTTTGGGAGAAATCTGGGAGAAGATCTTGGTCGGGTTCTCCCAGGGCGTGCCTGCTGAGGCCGTCTGCACTACGACGACTGAGGGCACTCTGACCTGTGCGCTCGCGAATCCAGCCCCGTAGCCGGCCGGGAACTCCATGCCCGCCCGCCTCAACCGCTCTTAGGATCACAGCACTGGCAAGCCGCCACTCAGCGCGTTCCCACGACCACGCCCGAGCACTCGCCCAGCGCGTGCGAGCGTTGCGGGAGGGCCGAGGGTGGTCGCGGGATCGGCTCGCCAAGGAAGCCGGCATCGCCGTTGGAACGCTGGCCCGACTGGAAAGCTAGGGAGCGATCCAGACCAGGACGACACCCTGCCCCCTCGCATCAACCTGATCTGGGTCGCGGATACCTATCGCCGCCACGGCGTCGGCGCCACGCTCGTGCGGGCACTCGCCGACGACTTCGGCTGCCAGGTCGCCGATGCGTCCTGGTCGACCCCGATCAGTGACCTCGGTCAGCGCCTCGCACGCCGCCTCTCGCCCGAAGGCATCTGGATCAGCTGACCCGCCAGCGCCTCTCCGGGCCACCGATCAGCGGGCACCACCAAGCACGGCCTGATCCGCCTGGTCGACCCGCGGAGTTCCTCGCAACGGAGTTGGTCTCCAACATCCAAGGACACCACACCGGTTCTTGGTCGCGGGGCGACCGGAACGCTGCGCATCGGGGTGTGCGATGGAGACCTGAACCTTCCTAGCAGCAATGCGAGTTGACCGCTCTCATCGATGCGGATGCAGGCCCGGGCTCGGTCTGATCCGGACCCACGCCGATCCATGAGGCTGGCAACCGCCAGCCAGGAACGGCCACCGGGGCAAGTACGTGTGGTGCGCCCTTGTCGCAGCCGCGGCTTGGCTGGTCGTCGCTACTCATCGAGGCGCCGGCCCAATGCTCGCGCGCAGCCCTGCGGAATCCGAAGCCGAACCCCGACATCAGGGAACGCGTGTGCGAAAAAGTCGCACCCGAAGGGGTCAGCGGTGCCAATATTTCTCCTGACTGGCCTACTTGAGGCCCAAGTTGGGGGAATGTAGTGAGAAACGGGAGATACAGACGCGCCACCGCACTGGCGCTCGGTGCCACTCTGCTGGCTGGATTGCCGCCCGCCGCGGTAGCGCAGGCTGCGGGCGACGCCGATCAGGACACGGCAGTGGCGGCACGTACCGTGGATGCCGAGACCACCGATGACTTCGCCGCCCTCGCGGACACCGTCCTGACCAGACGGACTTCCGCACTCCTGGACGGACCTCAGGCGGCCCGACGGGCCGGCGCGGCACTGCCCCTGAAGGGCGACGTGCATGTCACTGGCCGTCTGGCAGGCAAGGAGGACACCTCGGCGGATGTCCTGCGCGATCGCAAGGTGAGGCTTGCCGCTCTGGAAGAGGCGTACACGGCGGCCGAAACCGAAGTCGACGTGGAAGAGGTCAAGGTAACGGGCGACCGGGCGACTGCCCAGGTCACCGAGACCACGATGCTCACGTACAAGAAGATCCACGGCGACGAGCCGCCGACCACCGGGTTCCAGGCAAAGCATGAGCTGACCTTCGTCGCCGCCCCGGACGGCACGTGGGAAATGACCGGAATCACGCCTCTCGACGATGGAGGGCCGGCCGCGGTCAACTCGGCGGTGGACACCGCCGGGAGCAGCGGCCCCACGTCCGCCGACCCGGCGCAGGAGCCGATCGACGAGGGCGGCGAGCCCGAGATCGACGGCCCTGCGCCCGAGGAATCGGCGGCGGGCGCCACGCAGCCCCGCGTCGATGCCGACGCCAAGGCCGACGCCAGGGCGGGTTACAGCTACAGCGCAATGGCGAAGTACGCGGAGAAGTACTGGAAGAACTACAACTCCAGTTACCGAAAGTTCAACAACGTCGGGGGCGACTGCACCAACTTCATCAGCCAGGCGCTGCGGGCGGGCGGCTGGAAGAACGACAGCGGCTGGTACAAGAGTTACAAGAACTGGTGGTACAACTCCTCGAACCAGACGACATCCTGGGTCAACGTCAACTACTGGGCTTCGTTTGCGCTGTACAGCGACCGGGCCTACAACCTGGACAACGTCTACAAGCTGGGAGTCGGGGACATCCTTCAGATGGACTTCACCGGCAACCGGTCCAAGGACCACTCCATGATCACCACGTACAGGAGTGGCGGGGTCCCCTACCTGACCTACCATTCGTCCAACACCTACCGGAAGTCGGTGAGGAGCCTTGTGGCGCAGTACCCGAACGCGACGTATTACGCCTTCCGCACCTGACGGAGGCGGACACCGTTGGTGGCGGCGTCGCGCCGGACTGCTGATGGCCATCCTCTGTGCGGTACTTCTCACGGCGTGCGGCGGCGGAGACGGCTCCGAGACGGCGAAGTCTCCTGACCTTGCCGACCAGGACCGCTTCCTGAAGGACTACGTAGGGTTCCTCAACGCTTCGGACCAGGACGGGCTCGCCCGGCTGCTCGACGCCCACCCCCAGGCTTCGCGGGACGCCCACGCCCGGATCAAGGCGTACGGCGGACAGGACTGGGATGTCCGGTGGACCCGCACCTCGGAGTTCGAGCGCGTGTGGACAGTGGCCGTGACCGGCACCGCGCGTGCCGAGCACAAACCTGTCCGGGTCACCGAGACGATCACCTGGGAGGACGCGCACTGGGTGATGGCCCCACTGCCAGGCATCGTGCCGACGCCATCGAACGCGGCGGGGACGGAACCTCCGGGATGATCCCGGTCTCACCAGGCAAGTGACGACGAATGACGGAAGTCCGCGCCGTTCCTCCCGGGGCGGCGCGGACCCGCGTCCGCGCCGATCGCCGCGTACCTGCCCGGAGTTCTTCCTTGGAGGCGTTGAGCACCACCTGCTGGTCGGATCGCTGCTCGTCCAGTTTCGAGCGTGCGCTGGAGGCTGTCCGGCGTCGCCGGGCTTGCCGACCGGCTCCCAGCCGTCCCACCGGAGCTGCCCGAGCACCCGCGGATTGCCTCAGCAACGTCGCCGTCTGCAACGACGCGACCTTGCGAACTAGGCGCCATGCGCCCTGAGCCACACATGGAAACCGGCCGAGTACCAGACGACGACAGTCAGGTGAGAACCACTTGAGCCCGCGGTGCAGCGGAAGGCGGAGCTCATGGCCGCAGACAATAATCGTCATTGTGGCCCCACGCCCCACTGCTGTCGTACAGCCCCACAGCGGTCGGTGAGCTGGGCGAACGCGCCGCCCTTCTCCCATTTGGGAACCGAGTGCGGATTCTGGCTCCCGGAGGGCCAGCGCGTTGGAGGCGACGCCGGGTACAGGGTGCTGGATAGCTCCACGGCAGGGGGCAGTCGGCGACCAGCAGCCCATGGCGGAGGTCGGGTGTCTGCGGTGGCGGAGGATCTCGGGGATCTGACCAACTACCTGAGGTCGACCATTCGGGCGGGCTGCCCGGTGGCGCGGGCGATGGTTTCGAAGTCGCGGTCGTAGTGCAGCAGTGTGAGTCCTGCTTCTTCCGCGGTTGCGGCCACGAGGAGGTCGCCGGCTCCGGCACTGCGGTGCTCACCCTTGGCGGTAAGCTCGCGCTGGACGACGCGGGCACGCCTGTAGATGCCGTCGGGCATGGGACACCAGGTGAACTGGTTCAGTAGTTCTTGGATGGCCTCGCGGTCTTTCGCGGAACGCGCGGAGTAGAGGACCTCCAGTTCGGTGAGGTCGCACAGTGCGATCAGCCCGGCACCCATCCGCTGCTCCCACTCTTCGGTTGCCTGACGCAGCAGAAAGCGCGCCAGGGCCGACGTATCGACGAGGTAGTCGGCCACGCTCACCGGGCGGAACCACCTCGATAGTTGCGCTTGTCCAGGAGGAGTTCGACATCGAGAGCGCCTTCATCCGCGAGATCCTGCAGTTCGTGCAGGGCGCGCAGGCGCCGGTTGCGGGCCACGATCTCCCGTAGGGCGGTGTTGATGGTGTCCCGCTTCGTGGAAGTGCCCAGCTCCTTCGCTGCGGCTTCCAGGGCGTCGTCGTCGAGATCGATGACGGTTCTACTCATGAGCCCCACCTCCATATACACTGCGCAGTGTATCAATATACATGATCGAATGTATCGCTAGCGGGTCGAACCAGTCCTGACACTCGCGGACCGCCGAGCACACCATGGGCAGCAGAGGAGGAGCCAGAGCTCGGCCTCAGCCCACGTTGCGACGGACCGCAGAGCGCGGTCCGTGTCAGCGGGACTCCGAGATCGCCGTGCAACTCCGGGAGCCATTTGGGAGCCGATCCGCTCCCCCAGTCCTCCCGGCGCCCTGCGAGCCCGCTCAATACCAAGGCCCTGACCAGTGGAAAGGCCAGACCCGCAGGTGTCGGCCCCGCCCGACCCTCATTCGGTTTCTGGAGATCGTTTGGGAGAAATCCGGTCGCAGGTGTGCTTCGGCAGATTCCTCGCCGCCTCCTGGAGCTGCTCATGCCCTCCTTGCTCACGCCTGGACGGAGAGCGCCTTGGCCGCGCCAGTCGCCGCCACCATCGCGGCAAACCAACCCCCACTCCCAGGAATACGCACCCCTCGGCCGGGCGTCCTGACGTTGGCCGTTTGCCCCCTCAGGTCTTGCTCCGCGCCCGCCGGCGCCGCACTGGCGGCTGTCCAGACCGGCGGACGGGGCGACGTCATGCGGGGACGACGAGGGGTGGGTGCTCGAGCACGCGCGGCTTGTACTCGACCATCTGGGTGCGGCCGTCGAAGGTGCGGTGCTCGATCATCTCGAGGGCAACGTCCGGATAGCCGTCGTAGATGCGTTCTTCGCCCGTGGCCCCGGTGATCACCGGGAACATCACGACCCGGAAGCGGTCGACGAGTCCGGCTCGTAGCAGGGACCGGCACAGGCTGAGGCTGCCGATCGTGCTGAGGAGCCCCGAGTCACTCGACTTCATGGCGCGGACCGTATCGACGGCATCGTCGCGGACGAGCGTGGAATTGGCCCACGTCAGTGGTTCCTCGAGTGAGGAGGAGAACACCACCTTGGACGCTTGCGTGAGCTCGTCGACGGACGCCTCTTCCTCGGGCCTGAACTCGTCTTGGCCCTGCGGGACCTCGCCTGCGGCGAAGCCCGACATCAGGCGGTAGGTGTTCGCTCCCATCAGGTAGGTGGCCTCGGGCTGCTCGCCGAGCCATGCGAGGTACTCCGGGCCCTCGAGGCCCCAGAACCCGGGCCATCCTTCTCCCGATGCGTAGCCGTCGAGGGAGGTGATGAAGTCGACGAGAAGCTCCGACATGGCGGTGTCCTTTCCTGAGGTGTCACGAGCTTGGACCGGCCGGGAGCCACAAACTCATCGGCCGCGCTGTGGAGTCGCGCTGTGGAGTAACGAGAAAACCCATGACGCCGCAGCCGATCAGGGCGGAGGAGCGGCCCTCCGCCGACTCCATCAGGAAGCCGAGACGCCGTCCTGGCCCGGGGCGGGGCCCACATGGACCGATCACCGCGCCCGCGTGCAGGGGGCGATGCGGCGCTCGGCGGGGGCTCCGCGTGATGTGTCATGCCACTCAGGCCGGCGACCGGGCCGATCATGGAGTATCCGGCAGAAGGCCGGGGTGTCCCTGCCGACTGGAGGGTGATACCCCGCCGTGTGGCTGGAGCTGCCGTTCGTCGGGCTGCGGGGGCTCTGTGGGGATTTAGGGTCGAGGCGGCGTGGGTTGCACGGCATGGATGAAGATGAGGCGGAGCGCGCGTGATCCGGGTAGCGGTGGTGGACGACGAGGCACTCGTCCGGTCGGGCTTCCAACTCATTCTGGGCGCGGCCGAGGACATCGAGGTCGTCGCGACGGCGAGGGGCGGCGACGCGGTGGAGACCGTCCGCCGGGAGCGGCCGGACGTGGTGCTGCTGGACATCCGGATGCCGGACGTCGACGGGCTCACCGTGCTGCGCGAGCTGCGGACGATGCCGGACGCTCCGGTGGTGGCGATGCTGACCACGTTCGACGCCGACGAGTACATCCTGACCGCGCTGCACTGCGGCGCGGCCGGTTTCCTGCTCAAGGACACCGAGCCGGAGCAGCTCGCTCACCTGGTGCGCACCCTGGCCGCGGGCGGTGTGGTGCTGTCCCCCAAGGCGTCGCGGACGCTGCTGCACAGCCACCCCGGCACCGGAGCGGCCGTCGACGAGGAGGCGGCCCGCGTCCGGCTCCTCACCGCCCGCGAGCGTGACGTCCTCGTCCTGGTGGCGGAGGGCCTGTCGAACGCCGACATCGGGGCGCGCATCCACCTGGGTGCAGGCACGGTCAAGGATCACGTCAGCGCGATCCTCACCAAGCTGCGGGTGGCCAGCAGGGTGCAGGCCGCGCTGCTGGCGCAGCGGGCCGGACTGCTCGATGAGCGCCCACGGCCGGAGGCCGGACGTTGAGCCGCGCACGCGCGCTGTGGCAGCGTGTGCCCGCGCCGGTCGTCGACATCGTCCTGGTGGCGGTGGCGGCCGTGGACGCATGGCTGAACATGTGGGACCACACGCGGCTTGGCGTCGTGCTGGCCGCGGTCGGCTGCGCCGGGTTGGCTTTCCGGCGCAGGTTCCCGCTCGGCGTGTTCCTGCTCACCCTGCCCATCGCGCTGATGCAGGATGTCGCCGTCGCTGTGCTCGTGGCGCTGTTCACCCTGGCCGAACGCTCCCGCAACCGCCGTCTCCTCGCGGGGTGCGTCGCCCTGTCCGCCGTCGCGAGCAGTACTCCGTGGCCCCTGGCCGAGGTCGACCGGACCATGACGCTGGTCTTCTTCGTGTACGGCCTGGCGACGGCCGCCGCACCGGTCCTGTTCGGTCAACTCGTCCAGGCGCGCGGCGACTTGGCGCGGAGACTGGCTGAGATCGAGGACGCCAAGGAGCATGAGCGGGCACTGCATGCCCAGGCGGTGCTCGCCCGTGAACGCGCCCAACTGGCGCGCGAGATGCACGACGTGGTCTCCCACCAGGTCAGCCTGATCGCCGTGCGGGCCGGGGCCCTGCAAGTCGCCACGAAGGAGGCGGAGGCCAAAGAGGCTGCCCGGACAATCCGTTCGCTGAGCGTGACCACGCTCGACGAACTGCGCACCATGGTCACGCTGCTGCGCGCCTCCGGCGGCCACGCCACCGAGCTGACTCCGCAGCCCACACTGGCCGACCTGCACAAGCTGGTCGAATCAGGTGGTACGCAGGCGCAGTTGACGGGTGAGCTTCCGCCCGCCGTGGGCACACCCGCGCAACGGGCCCTCTACCGGACGGTGCAGGAGGCGTTGACCAACGTCCGCAAGCACGCCCCCGGCGCCACGGCCCGCGTGGAACTGTGGCAGGACGGCGACGACATCGGAGTGACCGTCACCAACAGCCCGCCCACGCGTCCTTCCCTGCCCCTGCCCGGTTCACGGCAGGGCCTGGTCGGTCTGCGGGAACGGGCCGACATCCTGCACGGCACCCTGGAGGCGGGCCCGACCGCGGAGGGCGGCTACCGGGTGCGGCTGCGGATTCCGCTCAGTGCGGACTGACCGACCAGGGCCTCATGCCGGCCCGTCGGCTTGCGCCGGCTCACCGGGTCACAGCCCCGGTCGTACCTTCCCGGGGACCTTCAGGAGGGTGCTGAGTCCTCGGTCGTCCGGCTGACGAGCGGGATCTCGCCCGCGGGCGCACCGACGCCTGTGGCCTCCGTCAGCGGGGACGGCTCATCCCCGTGTGCGGCCTGCTGCCCGGCACGCGAGCAGGCGCCAGCACAGCAGCAGGACGGTGCGGGCTCCGAAGGCGACGTACTCGATGCCCTGGGAACGCCACCAGCCGAGGCCCGCACCAGGAGCCCGTACACGCCGCCGAACGTGCAGGGCCTTTCGCGGTCTTGGTCATTCGTGGGTGTCGACGCGTGTGGTCGTCCGGCCGGGAGGACGGCAGTGGACGACCGGACCATCCCGCGTGTGGGTGGGTCAGCGCGCGGGGGCCAGGAGCTGGGTTGCCGCCAGCTGCCGGCGGCCCCGACCAGGGCGCACAGCAGGCCGAGAGCGACGGCCCATCCGGTGCCGCCGGACATAAGCACCCAGTGCCTTGACCGTCTCTCGCGCGGACAGGGACGTTTCATCCGTCGTCGGGGCGGACGCGGTGTTCACGAAGTTCCTCTTCTTCTGCTGTCGGCCGGCCACCGCATCAGCGGTCCGGCGCGCCAGGGCGTGAGCAGGTGTCGGCTCAGTGGACGAATCCGGCTGTCGTCGCGGCGAGGGTGCGCAACAACGCCTCGGAGACCTCAGGGCGGACGACGCACAGGACGAAGGCGCCGGCCGCCAGTGTCAGGCCGAGGAACTCCAGAAAGTCGCCCCTGCCGGGGACGGCGTCACGGCCCGGCACGTCGGCCGATGACCGCGGAGTGCCGGGCTCCGCGTGTCGCGCAAGGTGTGTCATGCCTCCAGCCTGGAAGCCCGGCCGCCTCGCGCCCATCCGGCAACCGTCGGGTCCACCCCCGCCGAGTGGCTGAAGTAGACAGCCGTCCCGTTGCGCCGGACCGGTCGGGACGAGACTCCGCCGGTCGGCAGGGCGGTACCCGCCGACCGGCGGGGCCGTTACCGATGACTGCCGGATGGTCCGCCCCCGGACGTCCGCGCGAGGTTCTCCGTATGACAAAGTCGCAGCCGCTTCCGGAGACGTCAGCTCCGCAGGAGAACTCGCCTCCGCCGCCCCGCACCTCCCCCGAGTCCGCCGTGCCTGCCTCGCCCGGCGCCTCGGTGGGACGCCTCGTCGGGGTGGACCTGGCCCGCGCGCTGGCGGTGTTCGGCATGTACGTCGTGCACATCGGCCCCCCGCTGTCGGCCACGGACGGCGTCGCCAGCTGGATCCGGTACATATCGGATGGTCACTCGTCGGTTCTGTTCGCCACCCTCGCCGGGTTCTCACTGATGCTGCTCGCCGGCCGCCGCGAGCCGAAGACCGGCCTGGCCGGCCGGCAGGCGAAGGCCCGTATCGCGATCCGCGCCGTGATCCTGCTGGCGCTGGGCACCGCGATGGCGCGGGAGTACGGAGGAGTGATCATCCTCGGCTTCTACGGGGTCTACTTCCTCCTGGCCCTGCCCCTGGTACGCCTGTCGGCCAGGACCCTCGCGATCATCGCGGCCGCGCTCGCCCTCGTCACACCGCAGCTGGCGTTCGCCCTGAACTCGCTGTTGAGTGAGTCGGTCCAGCAGAGCATCAACGCCTACGACCCGCTCCGCCGCCTCAGCGAGGTGGGAGTGCTCGATCTGCTGCTCACCGGCTTCTACCCGGCGCTCACATGGATGTCGTTCGTGATCGCCGGCATGGCACTGGGCCGCCTCGACCTGTCCTGCGGCACTGTCCAGCGGCGCCTGGCCGCGCTCGGTGCCGCCCTCACCGTGGCCGCCTACGGCATGTCCCTGCTGCTGGCCGGCAAGGGCGCGTTGAGGAGCCTCGCGGAAGGCGGGTCGTCGTCGTCCGGCGGTTCCGGGTCGATGCCCGTCGACGGCGGGTCGTTCCCCGACATGCCGGCGTCGATGCTCCTGACGGCCGGGCCGCACAGCGGCACCACGTTCGACATCATCGGCAGCGTCGGAGTCGCGATCCTCGTGATCGTGGGCGCGACGGTGGCGATGGACCGCCTGCCGCGACTGCCCCGCCTGGCGAAACCGGTCATCGCCGTGGGCACCATGTCCCTGACCGCCTACGTCGGCCACTTCCTCGCACAGTCCGTGCTGTCCCTGCCCACCGGGACCAGCACCCAGCAGTCCTGGGTGCCCCTGCTCATGTTCATCCTCGGCGCGATCGTGTTTGCCGCGATCTGGTCCCGCTTCTTCCGGCGAGGCCCCCTGGAATTCCTGCTCAACGCCGCCACCAAGCCGGCGAAGTACATCCGTTGAAGGGATGGTCCCGGCTGCGGGGCTTCTCTCGGAGTCCGCGCCATGGCGTTCTGGCGTTGATGCAGCAGCACAACTGCAGTGACTGACGACGACGCCGGCTGGGGCGGACCACGGGAATGCACGGACGTATTCCTGCGGTCCGCCCGCCGGGCTGTCCAGGATCTGTGCGAACGACGGGGCTGCGAACTGGAGTCGCTCACCTGCGAAGTCGTACCCGACGCCGCGGGCGACGTGATGGTCGCCGCCACGGCAGTGGTGCTCTTCCGCGGTCGCCGCTGTCTCTTCCGCCGGGGGATCTGGCCGGCGAGCCACCCCGCCGCCACCCGGGCCGCCATTTACGCGTCCGGTGACCTGGACCGCGGTACATCGAGGTTCTCAGGGACGTCCAGAATCCGCGTGGCCCCTGCCCGGCTGGTCCGCGTCCAAGCCATCGAACATCGCGTATCGGCACTGGGAGGCACCCCCGGAGCCGGTACAGGGTGCGGCTGCGGCATCCGAAGTGCCGTCGGCTCCCGCGGAGATGCGCCAGAATGATGGATCAGTTTCCCGACTGAACGACTGAACGGCATCGAGGGGGTGGCGGCGGGAAATGGTCGAGCGCGGCCGCAGTGCAGCCGGAGTAAGTCAGCCCCGTTCCTCGCCAACCACCTCGCCCGCAGGGGCGGCAGGAGCGCCTTGCCGCGGAGTGCTCGCCGCGCGGCATCACCCACCGGCCGGCGACGTTCCGCTCCTCCCGGTCCGGAGGTCGAGCGCGTGACCGCCGTCGGCGGGGAGGGGCGGGCACCGGAGCTCGTGGACGGCCCGGGCTGGAGCCGTCCTGGGCTGGACATCGCCGCCGGCCGTTATCCGCTGTCGGTGGAGCGGCATGTGATGCGCATGGTCGATCACCTGGTGCCCGGGGTGACCGCGGTGACGCCGCACGCGCGTTACTACGCTCTGCACGGGCTGATCGCGGCGCAGGCCGATGCGGCAGACCTGACGGTCCCGGCCGCCCAGACGCTGCTGCGCCGCGCTGAAGTGGCGTTGGCCGCCGTGTCGTTCGCGCATCATCCGCAGGCTCTGGAGTGGCTGCCGCGTGCTCATGGAGTCGATGCCCTGGCCCGGCGGCTGCACGCCGGGACGATCGCCATGTCCGAGGCCGAGGTCCCGGGCAAGGACGGGTACGTACGCAACTCATGGGGGTTCTGGGGGCCGTACGCCGGATCCGAGGTCGCGCTCGGCATCCTCGGCGCAGGCCCCATGCCGGTTCCCGGACCGCGGCTCGAGACGTCGGCACTACGAGCCGGACTGGGCGGGCTGCTCGAGCTGGCCGCCGAGGACACGCTGAACGTGGATGATCTCGTCTCTTTCGGCGACCGGCTGTGCGTGTGCGTGGGCGGCGAGCACCCTGACGGGGCGTGGCTGGCGAACCTGATGTGCGAGCCCGGCGCGCCGGCCGAAGCAGGCTCCCGCTCGGCGACACGGCGGCAGACGATTCGGCTTCTGGCTCGTGTGGTCGCCACCCATCCCGTCCGGTATTTCACCCGCGACATCGGGCACGTGCTCGCCTTCGGCGACTTCCTGACCGCCGATGCCGTGACCAGCGGAATCGACGCGGCTCCTGCCTGGCGCGGAGTAGTGCTGCGGAACTACTCCGTCGGAGCGTGGCGCCGCCTGTGGTCCTGGCTCGTGGAGCAGGTCGACGGGCTGCTACCGATCGAGGAGGTGGCCGAACGCTTCGCCGCGGAGCTGCCCGACATGACGGTGGACGCGTTCTTGTCCTCCCTTCCCGCGACGCAGAGCACGACCGGGGCGCCGTTGCCCGCCGAGCACGACCTGCGGGGGGCGGGCGATCCCTTGCCCCTCA
Organism: Streptomyces sp. NPDC093591; assembly: GCF_044764885.1. Classification (NCBI taxonomy): domain Bacteria; kingdom Bacillati; phylum Actinomycetota; class Actinomycetes; order Kitasatosporales; family Streptomycetaceae; genus Streptomyces; species Streptomyces sp. NPDC093591. The sequence continues at coordinate 190,941 of NZ_JBIWIY010000009.1, read as the reverse complement.
CCGAGCTGCGGGTGCTCGCCGCCGGTGGCCGTCGGGTGGACGAGCTCACCGGCCGGGTCCGGGACGCGTTCCTCGGCCGGCGCGGTGTCGAGCTCGGCCCGGAATGGGTCCAGCGGCGGCTTGACGAAGCCCGGCCCATGAAACTGCGCGATGTCGCCCGCCGACTCACCTACGACCTGGTGGCGCGGTCGCAGCGGATCGCGCTGGCCAAGGCCCGTCGCCGCGCCGACGGCACGCTGTGGTTACCGACCCGGCTGCATGAGCGGGGCGGACTGCTCTATCGGACGAGCCAGGAGGGGCGCGGTGACGTCGGCCTCCGGCTGGACCAGCTCGGGACGGTCCTGGCCACCTGCGGTGTACTGCGCTACGACGACCAGCACTGGTCAGTGACCAGTGGCGGGAGGGCTCTCGTTGACTGAGACCGCACCGGCGCCGGGACTGGTGGAGCCACCCACCGCGTTCGCCTCGCCGCTGACCCTCATCCTCGACGAGGAGCGAACGGGCGGACAGAGCCTGGAGGAAGCGCTCTTCCTCAGTTTCACGGCGGATCTCGGGTTCTTCGAGGAGGTCGCCCTCGGCGTCACCCAGGCCACCGGCGCACGCGTCACGGTGGCGGGAGATGTCTCCATGGCCCGGAACGATCCCCGGTCCGTCCGGCGGGCCGGCCGCAGCTATCTCGCCGGTCTGGCATACGCACACGGTGCCGCGTTCCACCCCAAGCTGATGGTCCTCGCCGGACCGGAGCATGCCACCATCGCCCTAGGCTCCGGCAACACCACGCTGGCAGGCTGGCAGGCCAACGCCGAACTGTGGACCGTTCTGCGGGTGGACGGCGAGCGGAGTCCCGCCGCGGTCCCGGAGCTGTCGGCATGGCTGCGCGACCTGCCGGAGAAGGTGAGGTTCTCCGCCGGTGTGCCACAGGCGCTGGGGCGGGTCGCGGCGCTGCTGGACCGGCTTCACCGCGAAAGGACACCCACGGCGCCGCAGGTCCGCGTCGTCAGCAGCCTGCACTCACCCATCATCGATCAGCTGCCGCACGGGCCCGTCGACGAACTGGCCGTGTTCGCGCCCTTCTACGACCAGCGCTCCCAGGCACTGCGACAACTGCTCGAACGCTTCCGTCCGAGCCGGTTCACCCTCGCCTACCAGCCCGGACTCAGCGACCTCGACGGCCCGTCGGTCGCCGCCCTGGTGAAGGAGTACGACGGACGCGTCATCAGCGACAACGACCAGCGGTACCGCCACGGGAAACTCGTCGAGTGGGCCTTTGAGGGACAACGGTGGGCCCTGACGGGCAGCCCGAACCTTTCCGCTGCGGCCCTGCTGCTTTCCCAAGGTGAGGGCGGCAACTGCGAACTCGGCGTCATCACCCCCGTCCCCGCCACCCTCCTTCCGGACGGCACCGAAGAACCCGCCACCCGGCTGCGCACGGCAACGCCCCTCCCCCGCCCCGCCGCCGGGAGTGGACCGATGCTGCTCGGTGCCCTACGTGTGTCGGGCGGCCTGGAGATCAGCATGGCCCGGCAACTCTCAACCACCGCTCACCTGGAGTTGTCTCAGGCGGCAGCACCGCCGGAGGCATGGGAGCGCATAGCCGACGTCCCTCCCGGCCAGACCACGCTGACGGTGACGGCTCCGGCGGATGCGGGCAGCCGAGTGCGCCTGGTCGTCGTCGACAGCGACGGTGTACCGCGGTTCGGCAACATCGTGTTCGTCGTCGACCCTGACCGCGCGCTGCGCCGCATGACCCCGGCCCAGTCCCAGGCCCCCACGACACGGCCACCCGACCTGTTCGCGGACCCCCGGCTCGCCGAACGCTTTCTGGGCGACCTGGAAACCCTCCGCACGGGACTGACCCCCACCCCAGCGGGCGCATCGGCGGGCAGCAGCACGGGCGGTACGGCCGCGACGGCCCGGCTGGACGGCGACGAAGACGGCTGGGAGCAATATCTGGACGAATGCGCCGGGCGCGTCGGGCACCCGCTCACGCGCTTCGCACTGGGGCTCCCCCTGCCCACCGACACCGCTACGCCCTTTCAGGACCTGCTGCCCGTCTCCTGGGACGAGCGGTTCACCGACGACATCGAAGCCGCCCTTGACGAGGACGACGCCGAGGCGGCGGCGGAGCAGGCCCCCGAAGCAGCGGGTTCCGAAGCGGGCACCGCCACCCTGCCTGACCTCCGGCAGGCCGACCAGGAGGTCCGCCGCCGATACCGCCGCTGGGTGGAACGCCTCGTTGCCCTCGCTCCCCACCTGGGGCCTCCGGAACGCATGCTCGTCGTCCGGCTGACCCTGTGGACCGTCGCAGCGGGCGCCTGGCCTCCAGCAGACACCGACTGGCTGCCACTGCTCTCCAAGGCCGTCCGCGCACTGAACCGAAACGATCTTCCCGAGCGGATCGAACCCCAGGTCGGCAGCCTCGCCGCGGTGGCCCTCGCCGTACTGCGAAGCCACGCCCCACGCTACGAAATCACCCCTGAGACCCTCGCTTTCAACGAAGCCTCCCAGGCAGTCGGCCATCTGCTTCCGGCAGTGGATTCCGCGTACGTCACGGAGTACACGGCGCTGCTCGACGCGGCCTTCGGCCCGTCCGTCGACCAAGCGGCGGTTCTCGATGTCGCGGCGGACGTCGTCCAGGACGATCCCCTCGCCGACGCCGTATGGACTCTCACCGAGAAGAACCGCGACGTACACCGCCACGGGAAGCTGCTCCTCCACGTCAGCGGCCGCTTCAGCAACCCCGCGCTGGTAGCACTCGAAGCAGTCGGCGCCGCCGAGGACGCGCCCCTGGTCGGAGCCTGGGCCGGCTCGGACTCGGGCGGCGGAGCCTGGGCGCTGGTCATCTGGCGTCGGCCCGACCTCATCGTGGTCGACGCTCGCCGGCCCACTCCTCTGTGGCGGCATCACCGGCTCACCGGCCTGGTCGGGCCGAGAGCTCTCGCGGCACAGCGCAGCCTCGAATCCGCCGCCGCCGTACCCCACGGCCCGCGCAACCAGCCCTTCGACCTGGCTCACCAGCTCCTGTCGGACCTCCGTCTCGCCGGTCCCCGGCCACCACACTGCGAGCCATAGGCCGGGGGCTACGGGCTGCTCTGCATGCGGCGACACTTTGCGCACGTGAACACCGTGTGTACGTGCCGTAAGGGATGTAATGAGAATGGAGAAATTCCTGGCAAGGTTTCGGGGCGATGACCCGGCCGTCCTTTACACCTCTTACGCCATGCCGTGAAAGAAAAAAATGAGGGTGCCGCTGGCCAATCCAGGCCGGCACCACCCTCACGCCCGGCACTGTTGCACAGGCAGGATCGACCGCGACAGTCGCCGAATTACTTGCCGAGCTCCATGTCGAGGTTCTCGAAGGAATCCGCCGCCTTCTCCAGGTACTGAGCCAAGCCGTCGAGACCCTCGTTGGTCTTCGACATGCCCTGCTTGAACTCCTCGAAGTCCTGGCCGAACTTCTTCGACGCCTGCCGGGTGACGAAGCCGTTCTCAAGCAGGCTGTCGATGTAGGTCTTCAGGTCCTGGAGCTTCTCCTCGATGCGCTCCTTCTCGCGGTTCATCTTCTTCGCGGCGGCCCGCATGTCCTCATATGTGACATCGAGGTCCTTGGCCATGGCGCTCCCCTTTCGTTGACGACCGCGAGGTCCCCCTCCCGGCATACATGAGGCGCGCACCGGTTCGGCACACGCCTTTGAGCATCCTAGTTGCCGGGCCCCAGAGGCTCAGATAAGCGCAGTCACAACGGTCATCGAATCTCCTTAATGTGGAACGTTGTTGGGACATGCCGCGAGTGCACGGCCAACTTTGCCGAGACGATATTCTCGCCCTCGTAGAGAGGCATTCCGAGGAGGAGCTAAGTGCGCTTGAAGCTGACCGTCGTCGACCCCCGTGCGAACGCCAGCAAAGACCTCGTCCTCGATGCCGACCCGGAGACCCGTATCGACGCCGTCGCCCGAGAGCTGGCAGCCCGCGTGCGGGGCGGGGTCGGGCACGGCTCGCTCGCCGGACAGCCCGGTCCGGTGCTCTACGTCGACAACTACCAAGTGGATCCCGCCCACACCGTCGCCACCTCCCCGCTGCGCGACGGCGCGGTGGTGAGCCTGGACGACCCGTCCGGCACGCTGCCCGGCGAGCAGCCCGGTCTCATCGAGATCCGGGTTGCCGGCGGGCCCGACGCCGGCGCCGTGTACCGGCTCGGTGTCGGCCGGTACGACATGGGCTCCGGCCCGAACTGCCAACTGGTCATCGACGACCCGGAGTTCCCGCCGCGCGCGCTGACGCTCTACGTCGTCTCCGCGGACGACCTCCGCCTGACCGTGCACGAGGGCAGGCAGCCGAGCGGCCAGCCGGGCCGGCCGGGTGCGGCGCCTCATGGCAAGGAGACCAGTCTCGAGGTGCTCGTCGACGGCAAGCCGCTCGAAGGACAGCAGCTGCGCGTCGGCTCCCAGCTCGCCATCGGCAACACCCTGCTCGACGTGGCCCATTACACGCCACCGGACGCGGCCCTCAAGTGGTCCGACGACGGCTCCGGGCTCGACTACAACCGCCCGCCGCGGCTGCGCCCGCCGGAGCGCACCACCAAGTTCCGCCTGCCGGCGCCCCCGAAGGAGTTCGAGGCCCGGCCGCTGCCCTGGCTGATGGCGCTGTCACCGCTCGCCATGGCCGTCACCATGGCGTTGGTGATGGGGCGCATGACGTACCTGCTGATCGCGCTCTTCAGCCCGGTGATCATGATCGCCAACTATTTCTGGGACAAGAAGCACGGCCGCAAGTCCCACGCCAAGCAGGTCAAGGAGTACGAGGAGCACAAGGCGCGGATCGAGCGCGACGCGCAGGAGGCGCTGGTCCTGGAGCGCGGCGACCGGCTCCTCGACCACCCGGACCCCGGCACCATCTGGGCCAACGCCACCGGCCCCCGCACCCGTCTGTGGGAGCGCCGCCGCAGCGACGCCGACCACCTGCTGCTGCGGGTGGGCACCGGCCGGCTGCCTTCCGCCGTAGTCCTCGACGACCCTGAGCAGGACGACCACCGCCGCCAGGTCACCTGGGACATCGCCGACACCCCCGTCGCCCTGCACCTGGGCCGGCTCGGTGTCATCGGCTTCGCGGGGCCCGACGACACCGCGCGCAGCCTGGCGCGGTGGGCCGTGACGCAGGCGGCCGCCCTGCACAGCCCGCTGGACGTGCAGTTCTACGTACTCACCGAGGTGAACGCGCAGGCCGGCTGGGACTGGGTGCGCTGGCTGCCGCACGCCCGTCCGACCGCGCAGGACGCCAACGTCCTCATAGGCAACGACGCCGAGACCGTCGGCGCCCGGATCGGCGAACTCACCCAGATCCTCGAGGCGAGACAGAAGGCCGCCCAGGAGAACCGCGGTCAGGTGGGCTTCTCCGACCCCGACATCGTCGTCGTCTGGGACGGCTCGCGTCGGCTGCGCTCGATGCCCGGCGTCGTACGGCTGCTGCAGGAAGGCCCGGCCGTATCGATGTACGCGATCTGCCTGGACGCCGAGGAGCGCTTCCTGCCGGGTGAGTGCAAGGGCATCGTGATCGCGGAACCGCGCACCGCCCGGCACGCCCGGCACGAGCAGAAGGCCGGCGGCGGCGCGAGCGACGCTCTCGAAGCGCTGCGGCAGGCCGCCGAGGCGGAGGAGCGGAAGAAGGCGGCGGCCGAGGGCGGCCGGTCGCGCCGTAAGGGGAAGGGGAAGCGGAAGAAGTCGGCCGTGTCCGCCAATGCGGCGCTGACCAACACCGCCGCCGTGCTGCTCTCCCTCGACAACCAGAGCGGCGCCCACACGCCCGTGGCGCCGACGGCCGCGGAGCAGATCGACCCCTCCGTGCTGCGGCTGCGCGTGCAGCAGGAGGGCGCGGCCAAGATCCTGGGCGTACGGCCCGACTTCGTCTCGCCGGCCTGGTGCGCCCGGGTGGCCCGGGCGCTCGCCCCACTGCGCGACATCAGCGGCGAGGCGACGGACAGCGCACTGCCGGACGCCAGCCGACTCCTCGACGTCATCGGGATGGAGCCGCCGACGGCCGCCGCGGTGGTCGCCCGCTGGCAGACCGGCGGGCAGTCCACGCTGGCGGTGGTCGGTGAGTCGTACGACGGGCCCTTCGGCATCGACATCCGCAAGGACGGACCGCACGGCCTCATCGCCGGTACGACGGGTTCCGGCAAGTCCGAGCTGCTGCAGACGATCGTCGCCGCGCTCGCGGTGGCGAACACGCCGGAGAACATGACCTTCGTGCTCGTCGACTACAAGGGCGGCAGCGCGTTCAAGGACTGCGTCCACCTGCCGCACACCGTCGGCATGGTCACCGACCTCGACGCCCACCTCGTCGAGCGCGCCCTGGAGTCGCTCGGCGCCGAGCTGCACCGCCGCGAGCACATCCTGGCGCAGGTCGGGGCGAAGGACATCGAGGACTACCAGGACCTGGTGCGGCGTAATCCGGGTATGGCGCCGCTGCCCCGACTGCTGCTGGTCATCGACGAGTTCGCGTCCATGGTCCGCGATCTGCCGGACTTCGTCACCGGCCTGGTCAACATCGCCCAGCGCGGCCGTTCCCTCGGCATCCACCTGATGCTGGCCACCCAGCGGCCGTCCGGCGTGGTCTCGCCGGAGATCCGGGCCAACACCAACCTCCGTATCGCCCTGCGGGTCACCGACGGCGGCGAGTCGACGGACGTCATCGATTCGCCCGAGGCCGGCAACATCTCCAAGAACACCCCGGGCCGCGCCTACGTGCGCACCGGCGCGGCCTCCCTCATCCCCTTCCAGTCCGGCCGTGTCGGCGGCCGCCGCCCCGGCACCGCGGACCCGATGGCCGTCGCCCCGTGGACCGGGGAGCTCGACTGGGCCGGCCTGGGCCGTGCGGCGCTGGCGAAGCCCGCGGCCGCGAAGAGCGAGGAAGAGGAGATCACCGACCTGAAGGTCCTCGTCGACGCCGTCCGGGAGGCCAACGCGCACCTGCGCATCCCACAGCAGCACAGCCCGTGGCTGCCGGCCCTCGCGGAGACCCTGCTGCCGCAGGACCTGCCGCCGGTGCAGGGGCTCGGCGTACTGCCCGCGGCGGCGTACGGCATCGAGGACCTGCCGTCGAGCCAGGCTCGCCGCGCGGTCGCGATCGACTTCGCCACCTTCGGCCACCTGCTCATCGCGGGTGCGCCCCGCAGCGGCCGCTCCCAGGTGCTGCGTACGATCGCGGGCTCCCTGGCCCGCACCCTCTCCTGCGCCGACGTCCACCTGTACGGCATCGACTGCGGCAACGGCGCGCTGAACGCCCTGACCAAGCTGCCGCACTGCGGTGCGGTGGTGGGCCGCAACCAGAGCGAGCGGGCGGTCCGCCTGGTCCGCCGTCTTTCGGCGGAGGCGGGCAGGCGGCAGGAGCTGCTGGCCCAGTACGGCTTCGCGGACATCGGCGAGCAGCGCGCCGGGACCGCGGAGGGCGGGCGGCTGCCGCACATCGTGCTGCTGCTCGACCGCTGGGAGGGCTGGGTCACCTCCCTCGGCGAGCTCGAACACGGCGAGCTGACCGACGAGTTGCTGACCTTGATGCGCGAAGGGGCCAGCGTAGGCATCCACTTGGTGATCACGGGCGACCGGCAACTGCTGACCGGCCGGATCTCCTCGCTGACGGAGGACAAGTTCGGCCTGCGCCTCGCGGACCGTACCGACTTCTCGATGCTGGGCATCAACAGCCGCAAGGTGCCGGACGAGATCCCGCCGGGGCGCGCGTTCCGCAACGAGACGGGTACGGAGATCCAGTTCGCGCTGCTGAGCGAGGACGCCACCGGGCAGGGCCAGAACGCGGCCCTGGTGGCCATCGGAGAGTGGGCGGCCCACCGGGACGCGTCGGTGCCGCGGGCCATGCGGCCGTTCCGGGTGGACTCGCTTCCCAGCCGCATCACCTTCAACCAGGCGTGGCAGCACGTCGATCCGGCGGCGGCCGCCTCGCGCATGTGGGGCCTGGTGGGCGTCGGCGGCGACGATCTGACGGCCTTCGGCCCGGACCTGGCGCAGGGCGTGCCGGGCTTCGTCATCGCGGGCCCGGCGAAGTCGGGTCGCTCGACCGTGCTGATGAACCTGGCGGCCACGTACGTGGGCCGCCGCGCCGCACGCCTGGTCATCGCCGCCCCCCGCCCCTCCCCACTGCGCGAACTGCAGGGCCACAAGGGTGTGCTGGCGGTCTTCACGGGCAGCGACATCGAGGAGGACGAGCTGCGGGAGGCCGTGGCGACGGCGTCCGTGGAGCGTCCGATCGTCGTCCTGATCGACGACGGCGAGTTGCTGGAGGACTGCGACGCGGAGGACGAGTTCAAGAAGCTGATCTCGACGGGCGCCGACCGCGGCATCGGCATCGTCATCGCCGGCGACGAGGACGACGTCTGCTCGGGCTTCAGCGGCTGGCAGGTCGACCTGAAGAAGTCCAAGCGCGGCCTGCTCCTGTCCCCGCAGGACACCTCCAGCGGCGAACTCATCGGCGTACGCCTGAGCCGGAGCGCGGTGGGCGGGCCGGTGACGCCGGGGAAGGGGCTGCTGCATCTGGGGAGTGGGGAGGCGTTCACGGTGACTGTGCCGATGGGTTGAGCCGCAACGTGAGCCTGTTGACCACGTAAGGCAAAGGGAGGGGACATATGGGCGGCCACGACCGGCTGGTTGTCGACTACACGCTGCTGGGATCTTCGAAGAGCAATCTCCGGGACATCAGGAAGGTCCTGGAGGGCATCGACAAACACCGCGATGACATACGCGATATCTGGGGCCACGACAGCATCGCCGGAAAAATGGATGAATTCGTCACCAACTGGGACAACTATCGACGCGAACTACTGGAGAACGTCCATGACTTGGGGAAGCACGTAGAGACCGCGCTCAAGAGCTTCGAGAAGCAGGACCTCGACCTGAAGAACGCGACCGAGAAAAACGGGAAAAGCGGGGGAAAGTAAGCGATGGCAACAGGTAGGGGAAGGCGGCGACCGGTCGACTGGCATCCGCTGGCAGAGAAGGACCCGGTCCCCGGCGATCCGGAGGACATCCGGCACGAGGTCTCGCGGATGAAGGACCTTGCCAAGACCCTCCGCGACCAGGCAGCCATTCTGCGCAAGGCCGCGGACGGCGATGCCCTGCAGGGGAAGTACGCCGACAAAATCCGTGAGAAGTCCGGCGATCTGGAGAAGCACTTTCGTGAGACGGCGGGGCGTTACGAACGCGTCGTCGGCGACCTGGGCAACTGGGCCAACGACCTTGAGGGTTACCAGGAGCGCGCTGACGGGATCCTCAGGGCCGCAAAGCAGGCCGATGAGGAACACGCGGCCGAGGTGAAGAAGAAGGAAGCCGAGGCGAAGAACGACGGCGACAAGCAGCCGCCGGAAGACTCCGACCCCGACAGCCACCTGGCTTCGTACCGCAAGCAGTTGAACGACGTCATCTCGGATCGCGACGCCAGCGCGGAGCGGTACGCCAGGAACATCGGCGAAGACATCTCGGATGTCATCAAGGACAGTGGCTGGGAGAACTTCAAGGACTGGGTGCACGAGAACGCGGATACGATCAAAGCTGTTGTGGAAGTGCTGAGTTGGGCAGCGACGTTCATCGGGATCGCTCTCCTTCTGTTCACGCCGGTCGGATGGCTGGCGACTGCTCTCACGGCGGCTGCCATCGGTTTCACCGTGCTCGTCGGTGTTGGGCACACGGCATTGGCTCTCGCTGGTGAAGGGAGCTGGACAGACGTCGCCATGGACGTCTTCGCGCTGGCGACGCTGGGGCTCGGCGCAGTCGCGATGAAGGGCGTGAAGGTCGCGTATACGGCACTCAAGGCCACCAGCAGGGCAGGGCGATTCCAGCGGTATGCGAATCTGCGAAAGCTGCTCGACAAGAACATCATGAGGTACGGAGCCGACTCGGCCCGCGGCGCCAAAGCAGTTCGCGCGAAGGACGCACTGCGCCAGATCGGGTCGAGGGAAACGCGGCCCACGACAACCCGACTGGACCGTCTGTTGAGTGGCGAGGGGGAGGTCGCCAGCGCGAGCAAGTTCGCCAAGAGCATGCGCGCCGAATTCAGCGGAAATCCCGATGTGGCGAAGGCGGCCGACGCGATGGAAAAGGCCGCACTGAAATTCAAGCTGAACTACGGAGCGGCCACCACGGTGGACGTGGGAGACAAACTCGGAGAAAAGGGCCCCTACTCCGAGCAGTACGGCAACGCCAAGGATGTCCTGACACTTGAAGTCGGGAGCCGCTGGTGACCACACCTGCGTGAGGCGCGGCCGACAGCAACCGGACATGTGCGCAATCCGAAGTGAAACTTGTAAGGAGTCGAAGACAGTGGCAAGAGTACCGGCGAAAAGCCCCGAAGAATCCCGGGCCATGAAATTCCTTGCTGCGTGTACTTTGGTGCCGATCCTTTGCTTTGCCTTCCAGGACCTCGGCAGCAAGTACGGCGACATGGACTGGCTCACCTACGGTTACGTCGCATGGCCGTTGATGATTTCACCCGTGCTCATGCTGGTCCTGTTCGTCAGGAACCGCGAACTGATCCGTAACCCGCGGATGGGCTCCAACTTCTCCCAGACGGTCAAGATCGTTGCCGCCATGTACCTGATCTGGAACATTATCGGGGCCCTCGGCTACAGCTGGCTGGCCGTGATTTCGATGCTCTGCAGCCTGGCGATCCTGGTGGGCGACCGGCAGCTGAAGAAGCAGGCGGCCACGTGAGCCTGTCCGATCTGGAGCGGCAGCCACCCCCCGTCGAGGGGACCGCTCCCTGTGGGTACGAGTTGGTCCTGCCACCCGGATGGATTCGTATCCCCCTGCGCAACGGCACAAAGGAAGCGCTCGAGAACGTCTTTTTCTCGCACATGGAGCAAGTCCCGGAGGGCATCCCCCGGGACGACGCCATGCGATTCCGTCTGGACATGCGCCGTCAGATCGAGAAGCAGGCCCGTGCTGCCAGGAGGAACGGCGGCCTTGACCTCTACGTGCCCGTGCTCCCGCGCGGAGGGATCTTCCTCATGGCCTCGTTCATCGTGGCCGAGATGCCGCTCGGCCAGGACCGTGCAGCGCCGCCGGAGGAAGTGCTCGCCCAACTGGCCGGTGAGGACGGCCCTGACGGATCGGTGACCAGGGTCGAAGTGGCGGGGGCACCCGCCCTCCGTCGCTCCTACCAATCCGTTCCGGACGCGGAACAGCTGCGATCAGCGCCCGAAGCCGTACGGCAGGCCGCCATGCCGGCCCGCCGGGTCGACTACGTGATCTCCGTAGCGGACGACCCCGGTCGCTGGATCAGTATCAACTTCTCCACACCCGGCGACGGCGACCTCGACAGTGAGTTCACGGGAGTGCTGGTCGAGTTGTTCGACGCGGTGGTCGGAACCTTCAAGTGGAGTTATGAATGAGCTGGCTCAACGTCAAGCACGCGATGACCCTGGGCCCTTGGATTCGCATTCCCCTCATGTGGCCGGAACCAGGACTCGAGGACATCGCGGAAGCGCAAACGCCCGAGGCGTGGGCACGCTATTTCGCCGAAGCCTGGTGGGAGGATTTCGCGACTGAGAAGCCGGAACCGGGCGAAGTCGACCTAGTTGCCAACATCCTCCTGATGTACGCGGAAAGGGCACCCGCTGCCTTTCCGGGGTTCGAAGTACTCCTGCACCTCCCGCACCCGAGGGACATCCCGCTGCCGGCGTATGTCGACCTGGTGGAGATCGAGGAAGGCGAGGACCGGGAAACGGCGCTGCGCGCCCTGACCCACGCCGATGCGAGCTACGCCATCGAGCCCCCCATCGTCGAGGAATTCGACTCCCCGCATCTGGGATCCGGCTTGCGAGTGCTGCGCTACTACCAGGACGAGGACAGCAACGAGGTCCACGTCGGCCTCCGTTATGCCTGGCGCTACGAGAAGGACACGGAAGCCGCAGACGTCCTGATCATCCTGGCCGATCCAGACGCCGGCCGGATCCTCAAGGCGCTCGACGATGTCGACGAATTCGCCCGCACGATCCGGATCAGCCCGGATGAGGAAGCGGATGCCTGGCAGACCTCGTGATCCTGACCTTACCGACCTCTTCGACGACGTCATGACCACCTTCCGCTGGAGGGCAGCATTAGTATTCGGTACGAACTCGACTTCACCGACGGAGCCTTCCCGGATGAATGGATTCCCCTCCCCATCCTTGAGGGGAGGGGCGCCGGCCGGCAGCGGCGGAAGTGGGTGAAGAGGTACGCCGAGTTGCACTGGGACCTGCACCACGGTGGCCCTCGCGACAAGGCGCAGGTGAAGGAGCTGGCGCGCTGGCTCGAAGGGATCTCTGAGCGGTTTCCGCAGAGGATCCCCATGCAGTACTTGTTCGCGTACGTCCCGGATCTTCGCAGGGAGCCCTTGCCGTTCTTCTTCTACGCGCTCCGGTCTGAAGGGCCGGCGGAGCCGGTCCTGGACACACTGGTGCAACGTAACCAGCCCGGAGCCGTGCAAGACCCCCACATCGTGGATTTCACCACCGAAAACCTAGGAAAGGGGCTGCGGTCCATCCGGCAGTACGTGCACAAGCAGAGCGAAGTTCTCTGCATGTCGGTCAACTACGGATGGCGTGTCGACTCCTGTGGCATCGACCTGTCCATGCGCACGGTCAGCGACAACCTCAGCTGGGTGTCCGCCAATATCGACGCGTTCGACGAATTCGCCCGCCTTCTGAAAGTCGTCGTGCATAGGGACGGGATCGCAGTCGATTGACGGCGAGGGAAGAGTCCTGAAGGAGCGGGTGATCCCGGTTTCGGCTCGCGTGCTGACAACTTCGGGGTGCCGAAGGACGTACACGCAGCTTGTATCTGAACTCTGAGCAGCGAACAGGGAGTAGGTCTAGTAAATGACGCGCCAGGAAGGCGAGTTCGCGGTCGTCGTGGGGGGTGCTTCCGAGAAGCAAGCGCAGGAAGGCCGATCGGTATTGCTGCGCTGGCTGTTGTTCTACCTCGCGTGTGTGGCCGCGATCATCGGGCTCATGTGGTTGGCACCCGTGGTCCCGCTGGCTCCGTGGATCAGCGATGGTGCAGCTCTTGTGCTGGGATGGTTCCTCATCCCATTCGCCTCGTTTGTGGTACCCATCTTCGCAATTCGGCGTACCCCCTACATACAGCGGAAGTTGGCATGGCAACTCCTGCTGCCACTTGTCACCGGGTCCGTGCTGGGTTTTGTGTCACAAGCAGCGGGTGAGGATGCGGCGTTGAAGGAGCGCGGCCGTTGGGTCGAGGCCAAGGTCGTGGCGGTTGAGAATGACAACTCCAACAAGACCCGTCAGTGCACCTTGCAGAAGCCGAATGGGCAGGAGATCGCGCCTGATCTCAAGGAGTCTGATGGCTGCGAGGACGGAGTAGGGCGGGGTGAAGTCTTGCGGGTTCGGTACGATCCCAAGGGGGTGGCCAGCCCGGAAGAGTCCTGGGAGCCGGGATCCTACGCAGTCATGATCGCCATCCTCTCGACGCTGTTTGTGGCGTTTGGTACGTGGGGCTGTATGCGGATGTCCCGAGGGGACCGCGAATAGCTCGGCGCCGAGTCCCTGGACTGGTTCGACTGGAACCCGGTTCCATGGCCTCCCCGCGGGGGGGGCTTTATTGCGGCGGCGCGTCGGGGGCGTCGTCCGTCGCCGACGGGTGAACGTATCTGCCTTCGTCGAACGGGGTGAACCACGACCCGAACGCCATGGGCGCGATGCCGAGAGCCGCGCCAGTAGCTCCCATAGTTCCTTCGTCGACTCCGTCCGACGGGTCGTCGTAGAGCCACTCGTGATCCATGTCCTCGTACACGTTGTCGGCGAACGCCTCCAGGGCGGCCGACACGTCGTCGTCGAGAAGCCCGTACAGCTCCAGAGTCGTGGTCGCCCCGCCCAGCAGGAACCTCAGGGCGAGTTCCTCGGCCACGCAGCTGAGCCGCTGGAAGCTGCCGTCGGTGAAGCGGGTGGTCAGGGCGATCACGGTCGTCAGGAAGCGGCGGGCGAACCGGGCGTCGTAGCGGAGGGCGTACCGGTCGGGCAGGCGCTCCAGGTGCCACAGCGGGCCCTCGCATTCCGCGACGTTGGTGTCCTCCTGCGTCAGGACATGTACGTCTTCGAACAGCTCGTCCACCAGGATGCCCATCGCGTGGACCAAGGCGCCGGCAGCGAGTCGGGCGCTCTCCGGCGGGACGGCGACCTTCCTGTCCCCGCCCTCGCCTCCGTCCCGGCCCCCGTCTTCCTGGTCCTCGGCATCGACGTCAAACGCACCGAACATCACCGGGGAGAACGCTCGCAGTTCGTCCGCCAACCCCAGCATCCGGCTTCGCACGGCCGTGGCTTTCGCCTCGGTGGCGTAGCTGTCGGCCGCGCTCTCGGTGCGCGCGCTCTCGGTGTGCCGGGCCTTGCGGGCGGCCGGGTCGTCGGGCGGGGCGTCGGGGCCGTCGGCTGCGTCGAGGCTCTCCTTGGCCAGACCCGGGTGGAGTTCGACCTCGCACCGTTCGATCTTCCAGTCCGCCAGCAGCTCGGAGCGCTCCAGCAACTCGTCCACCAGCGCCTGCACCGCGTCCTCGGCGAATTCCAGCGCCGGCGCGTCCACGATGACCTTGAGCAGAGCGCCGCCCGGGTAGACGGCCACGATGCTGTCGACGAGATCGACTTCGACTCCGTCAGGCCCTTCAACGGACTTGACGGAGACGAATCCGTCCTCGATGAGCGCCACGGCGCCCGCTCGTTGAAGTGGGTCCATCTCCGGAGTGCCCTCCGGGATGCAGGTGTCCACGGTCACTACGTACGTCACGTACCCGAGCTTGGCAGGAGGCAGCTGTTCCGCGCGGGGGAATGGGCCCGTTCGCGGATCCCTGTTCGGCCACTGTTCAGCCTTTCACCTGCGTTGTCAGAGGTATGGGTCACTATGGGTTACGCACGCCGGCCAATCCGTGAGGGGGATTGCATGACCGCTGACGAGCCGTGCTCCGGCCTGCCCATCGAGTTTCTCCGTACCGTTGTCGCAGAGGCGGGGTCGGGCTCTCCGCCGGTCCGGATGGCTGTGGAGAAGGCACGGGCCCTGCCCCCCGGCGGGCAACGCCCGCGACGGTCTCGTGCGACGACGAAGCATGGTCCCGCTTCGCCACGAGCCCTGCCTCCTACGCGGGCCCGACCGCCTGGCTGCGGGGAGCGGCGCAAGCGGCGCAGATTCGCCGGCACAACGAAGCGCGGTGTAATACCCCGCTGTGCGGTGTAATACCCCGCTGTGCGGTGTAATACCCCGCTGTGCGGTGAAATACGCCGCCGTGCAATGAAATACCCCGTCGTCCGGCACCGGTCCCTCCCCTCGTGGGGACCGGTGCCGGAAGACGGGGGCGGTGTCGATCCGCGGAACCTGCCGTGTAGATACGTGGCGGGTCAGTGTGGATCGAGCAGGACAGGGGAGGCGCGAGGTGTTCGCGGATCCTGCGGGAGGGGATCCGGCGGAAGCGGATCCTGCCGAAGGTGACCGAGAACTTGCGGCGCCATGAGTGGTCTCTCCGAGCTCTGGGCTGGTGGCCTGCCTGAGCGACGCGCGAGTGATGCGCACTTGCGTCGTGATCCTGCCAGTCGAGGGTGCCCGGGAGGAGCGTCCGGTCTCCGGAACCCACCTTTGCCGCAGGTCAGCCGTATAAAGTGAGTTTTCCGGTCCGGATGTCCAGGTGCGGCGGAGGTAAGGGAGTGGAGGCCTTGAGTTCCGATGCGGGGGCACGTACAGCCTTCGCGGAACGGCTCGCGCTGCTCTACAAGGAGGCCGGCAATCCTCCGCTGAAGAGCGTGGCCGAGGCGGTCGTCCGGCTTCAGCGGGTCGATGAGCGCGGGCGGCCCGTACGGGTCTCCGCCCAGCGGATCAGTGACTGGCGCCGGGCCAAGAACGTGCCTGCCCAGTTCGCCGCTCTCCAAGCCGTACTGCATGTCCTGATCCCCCAGGCTCGGCGCGCGCGTCCTGTGCCCGTGTCCGCCGGGCTGTACGACCTGGGCCAGTGGCAGCGGCTGTGGGAGCGGGCGACCGCCGGGGAAGAGGAGGAGCAGGCTCCGGTCGAGGTCCCCGCCGTTGCCGGTGGGGTGTGTCCGTATCGGGGGCTGGCCTCGTACCGGCAGCAGGACGCCGGCTGGTTCTTCGGCCGGGAGCGGAGTACGGCTTCCCTGGTCGCCCAGCTCCGCGCGGCGGGGAAGACCGGCGGCCTGGTCATGCTCGTCGGTGCCTCGGGCGCCGGTAAGTCCTCGCTGCTGAACGCCGGCCTGGTACCGGCCCTGCAGAACGGTGCGCTGAGCGGTGAGAGTGGCCGGTCGAGCGCGGTGGCCCAGCTCGTACCGGGCGCCGATCCGCTCGCCGAGCTGACCCGTCGTATTCCGGACCTCGCGGACGTCGTCACTTCCCCAGGGGACGAGGACGCGTCCTCAGAGCACGAGGGCAGGTGGGAACACGGGTCCGTGGCCCGGGCCGAAGAAGGAAACGGCGAGTCGGCGGAGGCCGAGGAACCCGGCGGCGAAGAGCTCTCCACCGACTTCGTGCAGGCCACACGCGCTGCCGTCCTCGCCTGGGCCCGGCGCGAAGCCCCCGCCCTCACACTCACACCCGGCTCCGCATCCACCCCGGCATCCACCCCCACATCCACCGCTGCCCCTCCCCCCACGCCCCCTCCCACCCCACCCGTCCTCATCGTCGACCAGTTCGAAGAGACCTTCACCCTCTGCCCCGACGAAGCGGACCGCCGTACCTTCATCCAGCTCCTCCACGCCGCCTGCACCCCCGTCGAACCCGGTGGTCCGGCTCCCGCGCTCGTCGTCCTCGGTATACGCGCCGACTTCTACGAGCAGTGCCTGGGGCACCCGGAGCTGGCCGACGCCTTGCAGCACCGGCACATGGTGCTCGGGCCGCTCACCACCGCGGAGTTGCGGGAGGCGGTGACCGGGCCGGCCAAGGCCGTGGGGCTGGAGTTGGAGCCGGGGCTGGCGGAGCTGATCGTGCGGGAGGTGAGTGCGGACGGGCCGCGGGGGACGCATCACGTGGGCGTGTTGCCGTTGCTGTCGCACGCGCTGCTCGCCACCTGGCAGCGGCGCAAGGCGGGGCGGCTGACGCTGGCCGGGTATCGCGCGGCCGGGGGGATCCAGGGAGCCGTCGCCGCCACCGCCGAGCGTGCCTGGTCCGGGCTCGATCCGGCGGCGCGTACGGCCGCGCGGCTGCTGCTGCTCAGGCTGGTGCGGCTGGGCGAGGACACACAGGCGACGCGCAGGCGGGGGACGCGGCGGCAGCTGGCGGCGGAGTCGACGGATCCGGGCAAGACGGAGGAGTCGCTCGAGGCGCTGGTGCGGGCCCGGCTCGTGACACTGGACGCGGAGACCGTGGAGATCACGCACGAGGCGCTGCTCCACGCCTGGCCCCGGCTGCGGGACTGGATCGACGACGACCGGCAGGGCAATCTGCTGCGCCAGCGGCTGGAGGAGGACGGCCGGGCCTGGGAGGAGTCCGGGCGTGACTCGTCACTGCTCTACCGGGGCTCCCGGCTGGGTCAGGCGCACAGCTGGGCGCGGTCGGCCGACGACACCTTTCTGACCCGGAGCGCGATGGAGTTCCTGGCCGCCGCGGTCCGGCTGCGTCGGCGCACGGTCTGGATCAGCCGGGGTGCGGTGGCTGCGCTGGTCGCGCTGGCGATGGTGGCCGTCGGCTCGGCGGTGGTCGCCTGGCAGCAGCGGGACGACGCCCTGTTCGCGCAGGTGCTCGCCGAGGCCGACCGCTTCCAGTACTCGGACCCGTCGCTGTCCGCCCAGCTCGACCTGGTCGCCCACCGGCTGCGCCCGGACGACGAGGACACCAACAGCCGGCTGATCTCGATCGTGAACGCCCCGCTGGCCACGCCCCTGCTCGGCCACACCGGCGCCGTCTACCTCACCACGTTCAGCCCGAACGGAAAGCTCCTGGCCACCGCCAGCTACGACCGGACGGTACGGCTGTGGGACGTGTCCGACCGGGAGCGGCCCAAACCGCTGGGCAAGCCCCTGACCGGGCACAAGAGCTGGGTGAGCAGCGCGGTCTTCAGCCCGGACGGCCGCACGCTCGCCAGCGCCGGCGACGACGGCACGGTCCGGCTGTGGGACGTACGGGATCCGAGTCGGCCGCGGCCGCTGGGCGCGCCCCTGACCGGCCACGAGGGCACGATCTACCTGATCGCCTTCAGCCCGGACGGCCGTACGCTCGCCTCGGTCAGCGAGGACCGGACCGTGCGGTTGTGGAACGTGGCGGATCCGGAGCGGCCCGAGGTGTCGGCCACGCTGACCGGGGCCGGGGCCGCCGTGCGGTCCGTGGCGTTCAGCCCGGACGGCGACACACTTGCGGCCGGGGGCGACGACAAGACGATCCGGCTGTGGGACGTGTCCGAACCGGCCCGGCCGAAGGCGCTTTCCACGCTGACCGGGCACACGGCCCTGGTGCACTCCGTCGCCTTCAGCCCGGACGGCCGCACCCTCGCGAGCGGCAGCTCGGACGACACGATCCGGCTGTGGGACGTCTCCGATCCCCGTCACGGCAGCCAGCTGGGCTCCCCGCTCACCGGACACACCGGCCCCATCTGGTCGGTGGCCTTCAACCCCGCCGGCACCATGCTCGCGGCCGCCAGCGCGGACAGCACCGCGAGCCTGTGGAACGTCAGCGACCGGGAGTACCCCTCCCAGGTCGGCGAGCCCCTCGCGGGCGCCAGTGGGGAGATGTACGCGCTCGGGTTCAGTCCCGACGGCCGTACGCTCGCCACCGGCAGCGGCGACAGCAAGGTCCGGCTGTGGTCGATACCGACGGCGGACATGATCGGCGGCAACGGGGCGTTCCGCCCGGACGGCAAGGTGCTCGCCACGGCCGCGCGGGACGGACGTATCCGGCTGTGGGACGTACGGAAACCCGCCCGGCCTGTGGCGCTGAGCAAGCCGTTCCTGCCCGGGGACACCGGCCAGCGCTCCCAGGTGTTCTCGCCCGACGGCCGCACGCTCGCGGTGACGACGGGCGAGCAGAGTGTGCGCCTGTGGAATGTGGGCGACCCGGCACGCCCGGTCGCCTACGACTCCCCCATCATGCTGCGCACCCGGTTCATGGGCCCCGACGCGCTGGCGTACAGCCCGGACGGGCGCACGCTGGCCACCGCCTGGGACGAACGCACCCTCCGGCTGTGGGACGTCAGCGACCCCGCCCATGTCGTGCCGCTCGGCCCGCCCATCACCGGGCACACCGGCTACATCAACTCCCTCGCCTTCAGCCCGGACGGCCGCACCCTCGCCAGCGGCAGCGCGGACGCCACCATCCGGCTGTGGAAGGTGACCGACCCGCGCCGGCCCACCCTGCTCGGCTCCCCGCTCACCGGTCACACCGGGCCGGTCAACGCGCTCGCCTACAGCCCCGACGGCCAAACGCTGGCCAGCGGCAGCGACGACGACACCGTACGGCTCTGGGACGTCACCGAGCCGCGCGAGGCGACCGCGCACGGTGCCCCCCTCACCGGCCACACCGAAGCGGTCGTCTCACTGACGTTCAACGAGGGCGGGCGCTATCTGGCCAGCGGCGGCAACGACAACACGGTCCGGCTGTGGAACGTCACCTCCCCGTCCGGCGCCTCCGCCGTCGGCCAGGCGATGAGCCCCAACGCCAAGACGGGCAACTTCCTGTCGTTCAGCCCGACGAGCCACATGCTCGGCGTCTCCAGCGGTACCGACACCATCCGGCTGTGGAATCTCGACGTCGACCAGGCGATCCGCCGCGTCTGCTCGACCACACAGGGCGTGCTGACGCGGGAGAAGTGGCATGAGTATCTGCCTCGGCTGTCGTACGAGCCGCCGTGCGCGCGGTAGACCGAGCAGGCGAGGAACCCCCGGGTACCGAGCAGACGACAAACCCCGGCAAGGGCGGGTGCGGCCTCGCTCCATGCGCTCAGTGACCGGGCGGAAACGCAAGTGGCATGACGGGTGTGCGACCGACAGCGGTTTCCGTGATCCCGATCACAACCTCGGGCCGCAGCCGATCGGGCGGCTCCCGCGAGGCAGACAGCCTTGTTACTGTGGGCTCAGCCCGATCGCTGGTGCATCCCCCGTCGCCAGCGGTCGGGCCTTCTCATGTCCGCGGTTCCGACGGCCCGGTGGCCTGTCCGGCCCGGCGAGGGCCTTCGCGGAGTCGTACGCTGATCCTGTGCCAAAGGCGTACGAAGTGATCGTGGACGACCTGCGACGGCCCCGCACCCCGATGCTCCGCGACAACCACCGGCACCAGTGGGAGAAGGACCGGGCGCGCCGCCCGCTCGCCACGCGGGCCGCGACCGGGGCCACGGAGCGCGACACCGGGCTTCAGATGCGGGACCTCGTCTTCCACGCGCGGTACCGGGAGGTAGCCGCATCCCCGGAACTGGCGGACGCGTTCGGCGTGCCGGAAGGGACCCCGCTCCTGGAGCGCGCCTACCGGACGCGGTGCTCGGCCGAGAGCGCCCCCTTCAGCCTCGTGACCTCCTACCTGGTCCGCGCCATGATCGCCGCGAACCCCGCTCTCCTGGACGCCGCCCACGAGCCCTGGCCGGGCGGCACCCAGAACCAGCTCCACACGGTCGGCATCGAGGTGGGCCGGGTCGAGGAGCGGGTCACCGCGCGGCCGCCGACGCCTCGGCAGGCGTGGGAGCTGGGCCTGCCGCCGGGGGCGCCGGTGATCCTGCTGCGCAAGACGTCGTACGACATCACCGACCGCGTCGTGGAGATCTCCGAGGTCACGCTGCCCGGGGACCGCGCGGAGCTTGTGTTCACCACTCCCCTGGAAAGGTGGTGAGTGCCGCGGTGGCTCGGCGCGTCATCATCGTCACGGCCGTCCACGGCCCTTCGGCGGCGTTCCTGCCGGACGCCCACAAGTCGTTGCGGGAACAGGAGTTGCCGACAGGGTGGGAGTGGCGGTGGGTGATCCAGGAGGACGGGAAGACGGACCAGGTCCGCCCGTACGTCCCCGACGACGCGCGCGTGACGTTCCGCCAGGGCCGGCCAGGGGGCCCCGGCGTGGCGCGCACCATCGCGCTCGCGCACGCCGAGGGCGAGTACGTGAAGATCCTCGACGCCGACGACCAGCTCACGCCGGGTGCTCTCGCCCGGGATCTGGCGGTCCTGGAAGCCGACCGGACCATCGGCTGGACGACCTCCCGGGTCCTGGACCTCCTGCCGGACGGCACGACGGCCGGCTTCCCCGGCGACCCCGACGAGGGGCCCGTCGAGCGGGGCGTCGTACTCGACTTCTGGAAGGCGAACGACTTCCGCGCCCCGGTCCACCCGGCGACCCTCTGCGTCCGCCGGGACCTCCTGCTCGCCCTCGGCGGCTGGATGGCACTCCCCGCCTCCGAGGACACGGGCCTGCTGCTCGCCCTCAACTCCGTGAGCCGGGGCTGGTTCTCGGCCGAGGTGGGGCTCCTCTACCGCAAGTGGGAGGGCCAGGCGACCGGCCAGTCGGCCCACCTGGACCCCGCGGAACGAGCGGCTCGCATGGCAGTCGCGCAGGCCAGGGCACGGGCACTGGCCTCCTTCGACTGGCAGTACCCGCCGACCCGGTGACCGCCGCCGCCCGGCGACGGAGAGGACGCAGTCCTGGGCACGCGCTCGGCGGAGACGGCTCGGGGCGCTGGAAGACGGCTGGGGCCCGCCTGTCGGGCCCCCGGAGTCACCGGTCGAAGGACAGGTCGAGCATCCGGATCGCGTTGCCCCGCAGCAGTTTGTAGGCCACCTCGTCGGAGAGGCCGCCCACGTGCTCCTCGGCCACCTTCTTCGTCTCCGGCCAGGTCGAGTCGACGTGTGGATAGTCCGTCTCGAAGGTCGCGTTGTCGACGCCGACCGTCTCGATGGCCTCGATGCCGTGCTTGTCGCGGAAGAAGCAGCAGAAGATCTGGCGGTAGTAGTACGTCGACGGCGGCTCCGGGATCAGGTCCTTCACGCCGCCCCAGGCCCGGTGCTCCTCCCAGACGTCGTCGGCGCGTTCGAGGGCGTACGGGATCCAGCCCATCTGGCCCTCGCTGTAGGCGAGTTTCAGCCGGGGGAACTTCACCAGGACCCCGGAGAAGAGGAAGTCCATCATCGACGCCATGGCGTTGTTGAAGGACAGGGACGCCTGGACGGCGGGCGGGGCGTCGGGGGAGGCGGCCGGCATCTGGGAGGAGGACCCGATGTGCATGTTGACGACCGTGCCGGTCTCCTCGCAGGCCGCGAAGAACGGGTCCCAGTAGCCGGAGTGGATGGACGGCAGCCCGAGGTACGTCGGGATCTCACTGAACGTCACCGCGCGCACCCCGCGCGCCGCGTTGCGGTGGATCTCCGCGACCGCGAGGTCGATGTCCCACAGCGGGATGAGGCACAGCGGGATGAGCCGGCCGCCGCTGTCGCCGCACCACTCCTCGACCATCCAGTCGTTGTAGGCGCGCACGCAGGCCAGCCCGACCTCCTTGTCCTTGGCCTCGGCGAAGGTCTGGCCGCAGAAGCGCGGGAAGGTGGGGAAGCAGAGCGAGGCCTCGACGTGGTTGATGTCCATGTCCGCCAGCCGCGCCTTGGGGTCCCAGCAGCCGCGCCGCATCTGCTCGCGGGTGATGCCGTCCAGCGTCATCTCGTCCCGGGAGAAGCCGACGGCCGCGATGATGCGTTTGTACGGGAAGAGGTCGCCCTCGTACTCCCACCAGTCGGTGATCTGGCCGTCCGGGTCCGTGGTGAACCGGTACTTCCCGCCGACGTACTCCAGTTCGCCGATCCCGGCGGTGAGGGGCTTCGGGCCCCGGTCCCGGTACTTGGCCGGAAGCCAGGTCTCGAAGAGGTGCGCGGGCTCGATCACGTGATCGTCCACGCTGATGACCTTGGGCAGATCCTTGGTGCTGCTGTCGGTGGTACTGCGGTTGGCGGTCGCCACGTCTGGCCCCCTCGTCCCTGCCTCGTGCCTGCGGCGGACCGCCGGAATCCTAATCTGACGGTCCATCAGATTTGTGGTTCACAGTAAGGGGCCTCCCCGGCGACGGCAAGGGGCCATCCGGTCGGCGGTGAAACGCGGCGAGTTCGCGAAGGTCCGACGCGGGGGGCTGCCGGGTTCCGTGTGCGCCGCTACGATCCCCAAGTGATCGAACTCGCAGAAATGATCCGGGAGTTGCGTCACGAGCTGAACGCGGCACTGGCGGACGGGTCGGCCGCGCCCGTGCGGTTCGAGCTCGGGCCTGTGGAGATCGAGGCGACTGTCATGGTGGGGCGCAGAGGCGGCGCGGCCGGGAAGGTGCGGTTCTGGGTCGTCGAGGCGGGCGGTGACGCGCAGTCGGAGTCGTCACTGACGCACCGGATCAGCCTCACCCTGGAGCCCAGACTGGTCGCGCCGGACGGAACGCGGCGCACGGTGCTGATCGCCGGGGACGAAGCCGACGCGGAACGCTGATCCGCGCCGCTTCGCGCCCCTGACGTGGCTGGAGATGTGGCCGTACGCTGAATCGACGACTGTCGGTAGGAACTCGATGACGACTGGTGGCGATCGGGAGGTCACGGGGGTGGAAGGGCGCAGCCCTGCACGGGTTCGCAACGAGTTGATGGCCGAGGTCGTCGACGTACTCCAGGAATCGACCACCATGCGGCAGCCGACCAGCGCCGACCTGCTGGTGACCATGCTCGGCCAGGAACTGGGCTCACCCGTGGAACCCCGGCGTAACGAGTCGCTGCGGCCGTGGCTGCTGCACCTCGTCGAGCACTGCACCCGGATACCGGACGGACTGCCGTGTCTGGTGCGCTGCCTGGGCTATGTCGAGCAGCAGTCCGTCGCCGTGACGACGCTGCGGCCCCTGGTGGACGAGTGGGAGGCCGTGGACTTCTTCGACGGCGCCGATCTGCTCCCACTGCGGCACATACTCCTGGAGATGCGGTCGTCGTCCGCCCTCGCGACCCTGGCGCGACGGGCGAGCCGCTCACGCACCCAGGAGCTTCCCCCGTGGTGCGACACGGGCTGGACGGTGTTCCTGCGGCTGGCCGGCGACAACTCCGGGGCGAAGGACCTGCCGGTGAGCATGGCGTTCCTGTCCCTGGCCGCCGACCACCTGATGGAGGACGGCCAGGCGCCGGCGGCCGAGGAGCTGCGCCGCTGGCTCCGCCGCCAGGCCCGCGCCTGGGAGCTGGAGGAGAAGCTGTCGGAGTGGCAGCGCAGCGGCGTCGCTCAGCCGCCTCCTTCCCTGGTGCCGGCGTATCTGATGATCCAGTTCGAACCCGACGGGGTGGATCCCGAGCGGTACTACCTCTCCCACTGGCGGCAGTCAGATGCGGAGGGATGGCATCCGGTGCCCGGCGAGACGCTGCACCTGCACCGCGACGAGCTCCCCTCGGAGGTCGAACTCCTCATCGAGCAGACCGAGGAACGCTGGTCG
Organism: Streptomyces sp. NPDC093591; assembly: GCF_044764885.1. Lineage (NCBI taxonomy): Bacteria > Bacillati > Actinomycetota > Actinomycetes > Kitasatosporales > Streptomycetaceae > Streptomyces > Streptomyces sp. NPDC093591. The sequence goes on along the minus strand of NZ_JBIWIY010000009.1, from coordinate 166,560 downwards.
GACCTGCGTCAGCCGGTCGTGCTCGAGTTCATCCTCCCGTGGGAACTGCTCGGCGAGCCGGTCGAGTGGTGGCACAAGGAGTCGGACTCGGCCTCGCCGACACCGCTGGTGATGGACTACGCAGTGCTCGTACGCTCGTTCGAACGCCTGCGCAAGGCCGCCTGGCACCGGCCGTGGCACAACAAGTGGCGCCAGTTCAAGGAGCGGCCGGCCGACACCCACTCGCACTGGAACCGCCCGGGACGCTCCCACTTCCATCTGGAGCGGGAGTTGAAGGAGGACGAGCAGGCGGTCTGTCTGGTGCTCAGCGAACCCCCGGGCACCGACTCCCTGACCGGCCGTCAGGAGTACCTGGCGGGACTGCGGTCGGGCATACCGGCCATGCTCTGGCACCGCGGCGACTGTTCCGACCCCTCCTTCAAGGAGGCGGTGGCCGACATCGTGCAGGACCGGGGCCTGGCAGGTCTGCTGGAGCGGACCGGAAAATGGCGCAGGGAGGCTCTGGCCATGGGGCCGGAGGGGTGGGACAACCACGTGGGACGCCACCTTGCGATCCTGCTCGACGATCCGGAACGCAGACCCGGCCCTCCCGGGCCCGAACACCGGCCGGTGAAGCCGTGACCGGGTGCAAGGGCGGAGGCGGAGCACGGGTGGCGCGGACCGCAAGGACCCAGGATCGATCCGCCCGCGGCGAGAGGGGCTGCCCCGATATGCAGCAGCGTGCATCCGCTGGTCCGCGTCTGTTTCGCACCGGCTTCCCTGCCCCTGACGTGCCCATGCGCACACCCTGCGCGAGCCCCCGTACGCACTTGCTTCAGCAGTGCACGCACTGCAAGGCTTTGACCGTGGATGTCACGCATGCCCGGGGTCTGCGCGACTCCCCAGCACTCTCACCGTCACTTCGACGCCTTGAGAGCACCTATGCGTGACGACGATGGTCAGCGACCGGCACGGGCTGCGCGGGCACGTCGTGAGGCCGCGCGGGCCCTCGGACGGCTCGGGCGGCCGGACGGGCCGCGGCTCACGGAGGCGTTACTCGTCCTCGACACCCACCCGACGATGCGGGTGTGGGACCGTTCGGTCGACGAACTGGTCGACGAGCTGCGGCAGTCGGGGCGGTTCACCCGGGTGCGGGTGGTGCGCCTGCTCGGGACGGACGAGACGGACGCGGCGCGGGTGAGCACCGAGGAGCCCCTCGCCCCGGCCACCGCGGACCCGCGCCGGGTGGTGCTGGTGCTGACCGACGCCCTGGCGGTCGGCTGGCGGCTGGGCGCCGTACAGCCGCTGCTGCGCGCGGCGGGGCGCAGGTGCCCCGTCGCCGTGGTGCACCTGCTTCCGCAGCGGCTGTGGTTCCGTACCGGGCTGGACGTGCACCGGGTACGCATCCGCGCCCCGTACGCCTGGGCGGCCAACCGCAAGTGGGACTGGGAGGGGCGCGAGGTCCCGGCCGGATTACCGGATGCCGAGGAGTCCGGGTCCGAGGGCGACGCCGTGCTCGTACCCGTTCTCGCCCTGACCCACCGTTCGGCGGAGTCCCTGGTCCGGCTGGTGGCCGGGCCGGCGTCCGAATGGCGGGATCTGTCCGCCATCCAGGCACGGGAGTGGAAGAGCAGGCCCGACGCGGCCCGTGCCCTGCCCTGGGCCGAGGACGTGCCCGACCCGCACAGCACCGTGCCCGCCGCGGAACGGGTCTCCGACTTCAGAGCCGCCGCGAGCCCCACCGCGTTCATGCTCGCGACCCGGCTGGCCGCCGCGCCATTGAGCCTGCCGGCCATCCGTTCCGTCATGGAGAGCGCCCCGAACGCGGGCCCGGTGCACGTCTCCGAACTGCTGCTGAGCGGTCTGGTCCGGCCCACCCGGACGGAGAACGAGGGCCCGGCGGACGTGGCGTTCACCTTCGCTCCGAACACCCGCGAGGAACTGCTGGCGCTGGGCCGCCGCAGCGCGACCGCCCGGGTCCTGCACGACGTACGCGCCTTATTGGCCGCGGACCCCGCGACCCGCTCCCTGTTGCCCGACCCCGCCGAGCCGCTCGACACCCTGGCGATGCCGCGCGTCAACAGCCGTAACATCGCGTTCCTCCGGGTGGAGCTGACCGCTTTGCGTGCTTTGTCCGGGCGTTATGGCCAGCGTGCCGCCATGTTGACGAGGGTGCTGAGCTGGCACGATCGGCGATACGCCGTCAGCCTGGAAAAACCGCCCCGTACGTCGCCGGGATCCGCACCGCCCGGCTCGGCCACGGCGGCGGCCGAACAGCGTCCTCAGTCCCGGCCCGCTTTTGAAGGAGCCCCTCAGATGTCGACAACACCCCAGCGCACCGTGGAGGAGGACCGGGCGACACGGCCGCGTGTCTGGGGGAACCTGCCGCCACGGAACCCGAACTTCACGGGTCGCACCGCCCTGCTGGAGCTGCTCGACCAGCGCCTGCGGGAAGGCACGACCACGGTGCTGCCGGAAGCGATCCACGGCATGGGCGGCGTCGGCAAGACACAGCTCGCGATCGAGTACGCCTACCGCCACCAGGCGGAGTACGACATCGTGTGGTGGATCCCGGCGGAGCGGCCGGGGCAGATCGGCCAGGCGCTGGTGGAACTGGCCCAGCGGCTGGGTCTGGTGACCACGACCGAGGCCAACATCGCCGGTCCCGCGGTCCGGGAGGCGCTGCGCGAGGGCCGGCCGTACTCCCGCTGGCTGCTCATTTTCGACAACGCCGACAACCCCGAGCAGGTTCGCCACTACTTCCCGCAGGGCGGCAACGGCACCATCCTCGTCACCTCCCGCAACCGGCGGTGGGGGCAGGTGGGTGGATCCCTGGAAGTGGACGTGTTCACCCGGGAGGAGAGCAAGCAGCTGCTGCGCCGCTCCGGGCCACCGCTCCACGACGACGAGGCCGACGCGCTGGCCGAGGCGCTGGGCGATCTGCCGCTGGCCCTGGAGCAGGCCGCCGCCTGGCGCGCCGAGACGGGCATGCCCGCCTCCGAGTATCTGCGGCTGTTCGAGAACAAGCGCATGGAACTGCTGGAAGTGGCCCCGCCGCCGGACTACCAACTGCCGGTCGCCGCGGCCTGGAACGTCTCCCTGGACCACCTGGAGACCCGCAGCCCCGCAGCACTGCGCCTGTTGCAGCTGTGCTCCTACTTCGCCCCCGACCCGATCTCCCGTTCCATCTTCTCGGGCCTCGGCAACAGCAGCATCTTCCCGGAGCTGGACGCCGCCCTGAACGACCCGATGAAACTCGCGCGCGCGATAAGGGAGGTGAACCGCTACTCCCTCGCCCGCATCGACCACCGCACGAACTCCATCGAGATGCACCGCCTCGTGCAGCTCGTCCTGAACAACCGCATGACCTCCGAGGAGCAGTCCCGCATGCGCCATGGCGCCCACACCCTGATGGCCGCCGCCGACCCGAAGTCCCCGAACGACCCGGCGAGCTGGCCCCGCTACGCGGAGCTCTACAGCCATGTCATCGCCGCGGAGGCGATCAAGTCCGACCAGCCGTGGGTGCGCCAGCTGGTCAGGAACATCGCCGAGTACCTCTACTACTGGGGCGACCACGAGGTGTCGCTCGACTTCTCGGAGCAGGCCTGGGAGTCCTGGCTGACCATCTTCGGCGAGGAGGACCAGCAGACGCTGTTGATGGGGCAGTGGCTGTGCATCATGTACTGGACGGTGGGACGGTTCGACGACGCGGCCCGGTTGGTGACCCACCTCCGGGAGGTCTACGAACGCACCGCCCCCGACGAGGGCGAGGACACCCGGGAGGACGCGCTCGACGCACTCCAGCTGGAAGCCGCCGTACGCCGGGTCGAGGGCAGGTTCGCCACCGGCGCCGAGCTCGACAAGATCGCGTACGAACGCGCCCGCAGGGCCTTCGGTGAGGACGACCCGACCACCCTCAACATCGCGCACAACCTCGGAGTGAGTCTGCGTCTGGTCGGTGACTTCCGCCAGGCGCTCCAACTCGACCAGCGCACGCTCGCGCTGAAGCTGCGTCTGTACGGCCGTGACGACCGGCGGACCCTGATCACCGAGAACAGCGTCGCCATCGATGTGCGCGAGACGGGGGACTACGTCGGCGCCCGGTCCCTGCACGAGACCGTGCTGGCGGCCTACCGGGAGGTGTTCGGTCATGAGAACCCCGCCACGATCGAGGCGATGCGCCAGCTCAGCGAGTCCTGCCGCAAGGAAGGCGACCATGTGCGCTCGCTGGAGCTGGCCACCGAGGCGCACGCGCTGTTCATCCGCCGCTACGGCGAGACCCACCCTCAGTCGCTGGCCTCCGCGCTGACACTGTCGGTGGCGTTGCGCCAGAACGGCGATCTGCAGGCGGCCAGGACCCGGGGCCTCAGGGCCAGCGAGGGATACCGGCAGATCTACGACCCGCACCACCCGCATGTGCTCTCCGCCGACGTGGACCTCGCCGTCACGCTGCGCCTGCTCGGCAGGCCCGAGGAGGCACACCGCCTGGACGAGACGGCACTCGCCTCGCTCACCGACCGGCTCGGCGCGGATCACCCGCTCGCCCTGATCTGCGCCATCAACCTGGCCAGCGACCTGGCCGCGCTCGACCGGCACGAGGACGCGCGTCGCCGGGGTGAGGACGCGTCGGCCCTGTGCCGCATCACCTTCGGGGAGGACCATCCGACCACGCTGGCGTGCGCCGGCAACCTGGCGATGGACCTCGTCTCCGTCGGTGCTCAGGCCCAGGGCAGCGCCCTGCGCGAGGACACCATGGCGCGCATGGAGCGCGTGCTCGACGCACCCCGGCTGCGCGCGGAGCACGGCACCCCGCACCCGGCCACCGTGCAGTTCAGGGACCGCGAGCGGGCCAACTGCGACATCGACCCGCTGCCGCTGTGAGAGGCGGTGAAGGAATCCCCCTCGTCCGCCCGTAGGGCGAGTGCCGAGGCGTCAGGGGGCTCCCCCGCGCGAGGTTGTTCGAGCGTGGGGGAGGCGCCACGTGGGCGGTTCGGTAACGCGGCTCCCCCCCGGCTGGGGGAGTGCGTGCCAGGCATCGCGGCGCAGGCAGGGGATTTCTTCCCGGGCTCTGAACGGGCGGGGCCGTCGGCCCCGCCCCGCAAGGGCCGGTGCGCCTGACGCGTCAGAAGGCTCCCGTCAGTTCGGGCGGCGGGCCAGCCAGGTCGCCAGGGTGACGGGGTCCGCGCCCCGTCCCGTCGCCGTCTCCAAGGCGTCCTGCACGGCTCGGGCCCGCTCAGGGAAGCCGAGCAGGAGGCGGGACGCGGCCTCGTGGGCCGGATCGTCGGCCAGGGCCCGCCCCAGGCCGGCCCAGGCGGCCACCGGCGCCCCCTTGCCGGCCAGCCGGGCGGCGAAGGCGGTCCGCGCTCCGGCGAGATCACCGCAGGCCAGCAGGACGTCGGCCGCCTCGGCGCCGTCGACGCCCCCGGCCTCCGCGCCGTACCGGGCGGCGGTGTGCCGCCAGGTTCCCTCGGGCTCGCTGAGCCGGTGCCGGGCGAGGACGGCGGCGCTGTCCAGGAACCGGACCTCGGTGTCCGGGGTCAGCTCGGGCTCTTCGGCGAGGGTGACCGGTGGCCGGTCGTCGCCGCGCTGCCAGGCCTGTACGGCGTCCTCGACGGCCGCGGCCGGAGGGCGCAGGTGGTGGGCCCGCCAGCGCGCGAAGTGGTCGTGTGCGGCGTCCTCGGCGAGCCGCAGCTCGGCCGCGGGCACCTCCTCGGTCATCCACTGCGCGCAACGCTCGCTCAGGCACTCCACGACACGCCGCCCCAGCGCTGTCAGTCGCTCGTGTCCGCGGACCAGGTTCAGCGTGGACCACACCTGACCACGCCAGAGCGCGAACTCGAAGTGGGCGAGTGGGGCGTATGCCGGGTCGGCGGCGTGCCGGTGCGCGCGCCAGAACCGGGTCACCCCCAGGAAGGCGTAGATGCCCTGGAGCAGACCGTCCAGCGGACGGGGATCGTCGCGCCAGGGGGCGTAGAACAGCTCTTCCGGCACCTGTGGGTCCGGTGCCGGCACGGTCAGTGGTCCCAGGTGGATCAGGCCGCCCAGTTTGATGTGCTGGACTTCGTGCACCAACGTCGCGGCGAGCTGGGCGGCGTCGTCCGGGCGGGAGGCCACGACCCCGCCGAACGCGGCGGCGGCCGTGCAGCTGTACGGCCGAAACCTTTCTCTCGCCGGTGTGGGAGCCACCGACATCAGCCCGTCGCGCATCGCCCCGGCACTCACCGGATCGTCGCGCAGCAGCACCTTCCAGGCATCGCCGAGGAGCGAGGCCCACGCTTCCGCCTCCGCCTCGGACAACGGGCGGGGCTCGCTGGGACGGGGGAACGTCCGGTAGGGGTCCAGATCCTCGAGCACGAGGGATTTCACTGTCTGCGCGGCCCCCAACACGACCCTGCGCACCGGCAGCCAGGCTGCGCCGCGCCGGTCCCATCCGGGTGCGACCTCCACGTCGCCGCCCGCACCCGTGATCCATAACCGGCCCTTGCGGCCCCGGACCCGGCCGGTGGCCCACGGTTCTGTGTCCGGCAGGACCGCGCATCCCAGGGTCGGCAACAGCACCAGCCCATGACGCACCGGAACGGTGATCGAGAAGTCCAGTCGGGCCCGCGCCCCCGCGGCGGCGGCCAGTGCCGCCAGATGCCCCGTGACCACCCATTGCGGCGCCTCTTCGTCGGCCGCCCACCCCCTGGCCCTGCGGACCGCGAGTGAGGCCCACATCCCGGTGTTGGGGGACATCATGACGTCTTCGAACGCCTCGGGCGCGTGCCGCTGGGCGCGCTCCAGCAGGGCCCAGGCCTCCGCGTAGAGAGCCGACGCTCCCCGGGACACGGTCGGAGCACGCCGGGACAGCTCGTTGTCGAGTGCCCGCAGCAGAAGGAGTCGACGGCTGCGCTCCGCGCCGATCAGTGCCTGCACCACCGCGCCGTCGCCCTCGCCTCGCGCGAGGGCCTGAACGCCTTCCGCCGAGAGTCGATGCAAGGGCAGGCGATCCCGTGTGCTCGTGGCTTCAGCGGCCACGGACGCCCCACCGCACCGGGTCGATCACCTCGTCAGGCGTCGAAGCGGGACCCGTTGTAACCGCCCGCAGTGATGCCCTGGGGGCCGTCGATGTCGTGCACCACCTGTTCGAGCGACTCGCCGAGGACGGTGCCGTCCATGGAGCGCAGCGCTTCAAGAGAGACCCCCGAGAGATCGACGAGACCGGACTCGACGGCAGGCATCGTTTCCTCCACGGCTGCCAAGTCCCCTCCCGTACCTACCAGTCAGCGCTGTCGGTGCCTCAACCATGATGACCCAGCAGGGCACATGTCGAAACCCCGTATCCCGGCCGCGCCACTACATCAAGTCAGCCAATGGCCCACACCGTCGGGGCCCCGGGTACCTGCCGAGAGCACGCCGGCGTCACCCGTTGCGCCGCGCGAGTCCGGCCGCCGCACGGTCCACGCGTTCCACTTCCGGGGACGGCCCCTCCAGCAGGCGCACGGCTTCCAGGAGCTGGTCGAGTGTGCCCGGGTAGCGCAGGCAGGTGCGCACGATGCCGTAGACCGCCATCCGCAGCCTGGGGTCGCGGGGGGTGTTGGCCGCGATACGGCCGTCGATGCTCTCCAGGAGGAGTTCCGTCCCGCTCCCGCCGCGCAGCATCGGAAGCGCCGTCAGGGCGTCGACGAGCTCCGTCAGTTCCCGCAGCGGCAGGTCCGCGGGCAGACCGGCCAGGGTGGGAACCGGGTGGGCGTCACGGGCGCCGTCGGCGAGGGCGAGCGCGGTGCGCGGGGGCAGGCCTCCGCACCGCTGGAGCAGTTCCAGTTCGGCGGGGGCCAGGGCGTCGTACCAGCGTTCCACCCGGCCGGCCGCGAGCCTGCCCAGGCCGTCCGAGCGGTGATGGGCGCTCACCACGCCGATCACGCTGCCGCCGCACCACACCACGGCACCCGACATCCCCTCCCACGGCGAGCGTTCCGGTTCGACCTCGGCGGGCGGGGTGACCACGGCCAGCTCCAGCGTGCCCGCACGACGGTTGGACAGGACGGAGACCGTGCCCGAGACATGGCACGAGTCCCGGTACTGGCTGGGCGATCCGTCGTCGAGGCGGTGCGCGGTGTCCACACGGAGCTTGAAGCGAGGAAAGCCCATCGCGCTGAAGGGCAGGGTCACATCGGCGTCCGGCACCGCCGCGTAGCAGGGCGGGCCGACCGGGGGCCGGCCGGGCGGCAGGTCGGCGAGCTCCAGCAGCGCGAGATCCGCGGACTCGGCCAGCAGCACGATACGGGCCTCGGCGCTCCACTCCCCCGGCCGGTCCGCGTCGAAGCGCACCCGGACCGAGGCCACCGGCCCGGCCACGACATGAGCGGCCGTCAGCACGCACGTCTCGCCCACCCGGTATCCGGAACCGCGGCGGCCGGCCGGTCCGCCCGGCCGCCGCACCAGTATCTCGGCGACCCGCGCCGCCTCCAGCCCCTGCGCCTGTTCCCCCACAGCGGCCCCTTACCCCTCGCGCGTCAGGGGTACGCGGAGCGTCCCGACGGAGTCAGTTGTTCCAGCTCTCGTCGTACGGATCCGTCGGCTCCGCCACCGGTTTCGCCTCCGTGACCTCGATGAACGGGATCGGGCCGCCGTTGACCGGGTCCTTGACGCGGCGCGGGGTGTAGGTGCCGGTGACCTGGAGCCAGGTGTCCGGCTGGAGCACCGGGGGGACGTGTCCGGCGAGGGCGACCTTGACCGGCTGGGCGTCGGCGGCGCAGCAGTTGAGGGCCATGCGGACGAGGTAGGGGGTGCCGTCGCGGTCCAGGGCCAGGAAGCCGGTGAGCTGGACGCGGCGGTCGTGGAGGGTGCGGCCGTGGTCGTAGACGGCGCGGCCCGCGTAGTCGACCACGCTGAGGCGCAGGGGGTCGGCGGCGGGGAGGGACGGATAGGCGACGGGTTCCTGCAGGGCCGTACCGGCGCGGGTCGCGCTGTAGGAGCCGAGGGCGGGCGGGGCCACCAGGATCAGGGCGAAGAGGGGGAGGACGAGGAGCCAGGAGACGCGGGGTTCGCGGTGGGTGTGGGCCTCCTCGCCGCTGTTCTCGTCCCTGTCCTGACCGGCCTCGCGTTGCTTGTGCGCCCGCGTCCGCTTCCGTTCGTACCAGACCGTGGCCACCGCCGCCGCGATCAGCACCGCGCCGGCCACCAGCACCAGCGGGCGCAGTCCCTGTTTGACGTACCGCAGATAGAGGTCGGTCGTGGCCGCGTGCAGGAGCGACGCGCCCAGCAGGAACAGGACCGCGGCCTGGGCCTGGCGGTTCACAGGATCACCGCCCCGGTGAGCACCGACACGACCACGGCCAGCGCGAAGGTGGCCGGTGCGAAGCGCAGGGCGAAGGCGCGGCCGAAGGTGCCCGCCTGCATCGCGAACAGCTTCAGGTCGATCATCGGGCCCACGACGAGGAAGGTGAGGCGGGCCGTGAGCGAGAACTGCGACAGCGACGCCGCCACGAACGCGTCCGCCTCCGAGCAGATCGACAGCACCACCGCGAGGACCGCGAGGGCGAGGACCGCCAGCACCGGATTGTCGGCCGCCGCGCGCAGCCAGCTCTCCGGGGCCACCGCCTTGAGGGTCGCGGCCGCGATCGCGCCGACCACCAGGAAGCCGCCCGCGTGCATCACGTCGTGCCGGACGGAGCCCCAGAAGGCCTCGCCCTTGCTCTGGCCGTCGTAGGACAGGTGGGAGGGCGGGCGCAGCCAGTCCGTACGGCCGAGGCGCAGCCACAGCCAGCCCATCGCGCAGGCCACCAGCAGGCTCGCGACCAGGCGGGCGAGGACCATCTCCGGGTTGCCGGGGAAGGCCACGGCGGTCGCGGTCAGCACGATCGGGTTGATCGCGGGGGCGGACAGCAGGAACGCCAGCGCCGCGGCCGGGGTGACGCCACGCCGGACCAGCGCTCCGGCCACCGGCACGGACGCGCACTCGCAGCCGGGCAGCACCGCGCCCGCCGCCGAGGCGACCGGGACGGCGAGGGCGGGACGGCGGGGCAGGGCGCGGGCGAAGAAGGACGGCGGCACGAACACCGCGATCGCCGCCGAGAGCAGCACGCCCAGCACCAGGAACGGCAGCGCCTGGACCATCACCGCGACGAACACCGTCGTCCAGCTCTGCATCACCGGTGCGGCGAGGGCGCGGCGGATCGGGCTCTGGAGAAGCACCAGCACGAGCATGAGCATGGTGAGCAGGAGGGGGGAGTTGAGGTGGCGGCCCTCGTCCGTCGACTGCGGGTCCGCCGGGCACTTCGGGTCCCCGGCCCGTTCAGGCCCCCCGGGCCCTTCCCTGTCCCTGCCGTCGTCGGTCCGCTGCGGGACGGTCTTCGTGATCGCCACGGGCGAGGTACCTCCGGTGGTGCGGAAGGGCGCTGATTTCCCTCCCCTCTCATACGGGCGGCCGGGCGCGGGCGTTCAGGTTCCGAGGGGGCGCCTGTGGAACCACCCGTACCGGTGAGGCAGTCTTTCCCCTTGTGGCGAGCGTTCCGAATCAGGGCTTAGGGAGTGACACGGCCGCGCACATGGTGGTGTGCGGCGACGACGGGCTCGCGCACCGGCTGGCCGCCGAGTTGCGCGGGGTGTACGGCGAACAGGTCACGCTCGTCGTGCCGCCCTCCGAACGCACGGTACGGCCACCGGTCGTGGGCCGGGCCCGGGCGGTGTCGGCTGCGCTGCTCGACCGGGTGGTGAACGCGGCCGTCAACCGAGCGGGCGGCGGCACGGGCGGCGGGCCCGACACCGGCACCGAACCGGCCGGAAGCGTACGGGTGCTGGAGGCCGCCGAGGCCACCGAGGAGGCGTTCGCCGACGCGGGCGTGGAACGGGCCGCCGCGCTCGCCCTCGTCTACGACGACGACGAGACCAACATCCGCGCCGCCCTCACCGCCCGCCGCCTCAACCCCCGTCTCCGCCTCGTCCTGCGCCTGTACAACCGCCGGTTGGGCCAGCACATCGAGGAACTCCTCGACCAGGCCGCCACGTTGGCGACGGGCACGGGCGACGCCGCTCTGGACGCGTCCACCACGGTCCTGTCCGACGCCGATACGGCCGCCCCCGCGCTGGCCGCGTCCGCCGTGGCCGGCACCACCAAGGTCGTACAGACGGACGGCCTGCTGCTGCGCGCGGTGGAACGCCCGCCGCTGCGGTCCGGTCAGGTGCCCCCTGGAGGGCTGGCCACGCTGGCCCTGCTGTCGACGAACGGCAACGGCTCGTCCGGAGCGGGCGGTTCGGAAGGCAATGGCGAGCAGGGGCCGCTGCTGCTGCCGGACGCGACGGCGGTGCGCGGGGCCAGGGGGCGGGGCACGGTCGTCCTGGAGCAGGTGTCGTACGCCGGCCCGTCGCTGCCGTCGAACCGCGGGGGGCGGGGCGTCGTACTGGCGTTCGCGTCGCTGTTCTCGCGGCGGCTCAGGTGGTCGCTGGCGGGGCTGGTGGGGTGTGTGGCGGCGCTGGCCATCGCGCTGACGGTGGTGACCGGACAACACCCGCTGTACGCCACCTACATGACCCTCCTCGACCTCTTCGCCATCAACGAACCCGCGCTCCACCAGGGTCTGGCCCGCCAGATCCTCCAGCTCCTGTCCGGGCTGATGGGTCTGCTGCTGCTTCCTGTGCTGCTGGCGGCCGTGCTGGAGGCCCTCGGCACGTTCCGTTCCGCGTCGGCGCTGCGCAAACCGCCGCGTGGGCTGGGCGGGCACGTGGTTCTGCTCGGGCTGGGCAAGATCGGCACCCGGGTGCTGACGCGGCTGCGGGAACTGCAGATCCCCGTGGTGTGCGTCGAGGCCGACCCCGAGGCGCGCGGGCTGGCGACGGCGCGGCGGCTGCGGGTGCCGGTGGTGCTCGGGGACGTCACTCAGGAGGGCGTCCTGGAGGCGGCGAAGATCCACCGGGCGCATGCGCTGCTGGCGGTGACCAGTGCGGATACGACCAACCTCGAAGCCGCCCTGTACGCGCGCTCCGTGCGCCCCGACCTCCGTGTGGTCCTGCGGCTGTACGACGACGACTTCGCCACCGCCGTCTATCGCACGCTGCGTGCCGCGCACCCGTACGCGTCCACCCGCAGCCGGAGCGTGACGCATCTGGCCGCGCCCGCGTTCGCCGGGGCGATGATGGGGCGTCAGATCCTGGGTGCGATTCCCGTCGAGCGGCGGGTGCTGCTGTTTGCGGCGGTGGATGTGGCCGGGCATCCGCAGCTGGAGGACAAGACCGTCGGGCAGGCCTTTCGGGCGGGGGCCTGGCGGGTGTTGGCTCTGGATCGGAGCGGGCGTGACGAGCGGCGGGAGGAGCCGGCGGTGGAGGAGGCGTACGAGGACGGTCGGGCGGGGGGTGCGGCTGCTTCGGGGTGGGTGTGGGAGCTGGGCGACGACTACGTCCTCCAGAAGGAGGACCGGGTGGTACTGGCCGCCACGCGGCGGGGGTTGGCGGAGCTGTTGGGGAGGCGGGCGCGGGAGCGGGCGGGGACCTAGGCCGGGGGGCCCGCGGCGGAGCCGCTGATGGATGCAGCGCCCCCGCCGCCCCTACCCGTCCCATCCCCAGGGGCTGCCGCCCCTTCGACCCCGCCTCCTGGGGGCTGCCGCCCCCAGACCCCCGCTTCGGCCCTGAAGGGGCCTCGTCCTCAAACGCCGGACGGGCTGGATGACGGCGGCCGGCGCCGACGAGCGACGCTCGGTGCTCGAGGCGCAGGGCCTGGAAGTTTTTCGAGTTCAGCCTCCTGGCCGACCGAGTCGGGTGGTGGGTGGGCGAAGGCCGGGGTCCAGGGGGCGGAGCCCCCTGGCGGGGTCGAAGGGGCAGCGCCCCTTCACCTCGGCGAGACGGACGGCGGCTTCTCACGGGCCGGCGGTGGGCTACGGCTGCCGCGGAGCCCCCAGGTGGCGTTCCGCGAAGTCCAGTTCCAGTCTCACCTGCTTGATCCGCTCGTCCACCACCAGCGAACCGTGGCCCGCGTCGTAGCGGTACACCTCGTGCACCGCCTCCCGGGCCTCCAGCCGCCTGACGTAGTTGTCGATCTGCCGGATCGGGCAACGCGGGTCGTTCACGCCCGCCGAGATGTAGACCGGGGCCTTCACCTGGTCGACGTACGTCAGCGGGGACGACGCCTCGAAGCGCTCCGGCACCTCCTCCGGGGTGCCGCCCAGCAGTGTGCGGTCCAGGGCCTTCAGTGACTCCATCTCGTCGTGGTACGCCGTGACGTAGTCGGCGACCGGGACCGCCGCGATGCCCAGGGTCCACGCGTCCGGCTGGGTGCCGAGGCCGAGGAGGGTGAGGTAGCCGCCCCACGAACCGCCGGTCAGGATCAGGCGGGCCGGGTCGGCGAGGCCCGACGTCACCGCCCATTCCCGTACCGCCGCGATGTCCTCCAGCTCGATCAGCCCGACCCGGTGCTTGAGCGCGTCCGTCCAGGCACGCCCGTAGCCCGTGGAGCCGCGGTAGTTGACCCGGACCACGGCGTACCCGTGGTCCACCCAGGCCGCGGGGCCTGCCGCGAACGCGTCGCTGTCGTGCCAGGTCGGGCCGCCGTGGATGTCGAACACCGTGGGGAGGGGACCCTCGGTGCCGGCAGGTCGCTGCACCAGTGCGTGGATGCGGCCGCCCGGGCCCTCCACCCACACGTCCTGGACCGGGACCGAGCCGGGGGACTTCATGCCGGGCGGGTCCAGCACGACGCGCCCCGTCGTCGACCGCACCGCCGACGGCTGTGCCGCCGACGACCACAGGTACTCCACGCTGCCGTCCGGCCGGGCCGTCGCCCCCGACACCGAGCCCGCCGGGGTCGGGATCCGCACCAGTTCACGCGCGGCCAGGTCGTACCGGAACAGCTCGCTGCGGGCCTCGAAGCTGTGCGCGATCAGCAGACCGGTGCCGTCGGGATACCACTCGGCGCTCACGTCACCGGGCAGCTCCAGCGCCAGGTCCGTCTCCTCCCCCGTCGCCACGTCCCACACCAGCGGCTCCCAGCGGCCGCGCCTCTGGTGGCCGATGAGCAGGCGCGCGTCGCCCTCCACCGGGGCGAAGCCCAGGACCTCCAGGCCCAGTTCCTTCGAGCCGCCCTTGGTGTCGTCGAGTTCGGCGACCGCCGTGCCGTCGGGGCGCAGGACGCGCAGCGCCGAGTGCATCGCGTCGCCGTGCTCGGTGTGCTCGATGGCGATCAGCGTGCCGTCGTGCGAGAGGTCACCGACGCCCGCGGACTCGCGGTGGCGGTAGATCTCCAGCGGGGGCTCACCGGTGCGGGCCAGATGGATCGTCGTGCCGTCCTCGTCGGTCGAGCGGCCCACGATCGCCGTACGGCCGTCGCGGCCCAGGGCGAGGCCCGCCGGGTAGGACGGGTCCAGGCCCGGCGCCGCGAGCTCGTCCTCGCCGCCGTCGAACCGCTGGCGTCGCCAGACACCGAACTCGTCGCCGTCCTTGTCGTCGAACCACCAGATCCACGCCCCGTCCGGGGTGAGCACGCCGTCCGTCGTGCCGTTCGGCCGGTCGGTCACCTGGCGCTGCTCGCCCGTCGACCGGTCCCAGGCGTACAGCTCGTACGTCCCTGTGGCGTTCGACACGAACAGGGAGCGGTCCGGGGCGTCCTCCGCCCAGTCGGGCAGCGACACCCGAGGCGCCCGGAAGCGCTTCTCCCAGTCCGGCATGGCCTTGTCCTGCTTGTGGTGATCCCGCGAATCGGACCCGTGGCTCTCAGTCATGGCCGTCACTGTAAGGCTCAGCTCCTCTCAGCGTTCCTGACATTGCTGTCAGGAAGGTTCGTGACAGTGTCACCAAAGCGTGAGGGCTTCGGCGTCCTGACGACGATCTCTCGCTTCCTCCTGCCGCTGGTACGGCAGGCTTGCGCCACCTGCCCGCCCGCCTCGACCGATGTCCCGGTCGGGGCGTTGGCGGCGGGTCTTACGGTCGGCTCCACGAGGCTTCGACACGCAGGGCGTGTCCTGGTCTCCGGCCACTCCGGTACCAGTGGTGCAGGCCGCCACGAGGGCGGCGAGGTTGCGGGCTGCGTTCTCGTCCCGGTCCAGCACGAGCGGGCACTCGTCGCAGTCGAAGACTCGCACGTGCAGCGGCAGCTTGGCTTTCACCGCGCCACACGCCGAGCAGGTCTTGGAGGAGGCATACCAGCGGTCCGCCACGACCGTGCGGCAGGAGTTCCGCTGACCCTTGTACGTAAGCTGGCGCCGGATCTCCCCGAACCCGGCATCCGCCACACGGCGGGCAAGCCGTCTGTTGCGGAGCATTCCGGCGACGTTGAGGTCTTCGACCACCACCTTGCCGTACTCGGCCCTGACCCTGCTGGTGAGCTTGTGCAGCGCATCGGTGCGCAGGTTGGCCACCCGATGATGCACGCGGTTGCGCTCCCGGTTGGCCTTCTCCCACCGCTTCGACGACTTCTGGCCGGTCCTGCGGTCTGGTGCCTGACGGCGGGAGACGCGGCGGGAATGGAACCTCAGCAGCTTGAGCGCTCCATCCAGGTGCTTCGGGTTGGGCTCATAGCGGATCTCGCCGGTGCTGTCGGCCAGGACCGCGAGATGCTTGATCCCGAGGTCCATACCGACCGCTGTGTCCGGCCGGGCAACGCGAGTCATTTCGCGGGCGGTCTCGACCTGGAAGGAGACGAACCAGCGTCCGCGCTCGTGCCGGACGGTCGCGGAAAGGATGCGCGCCGTGCCGCCCTGGATGCGGGCCAAGAGCTTCCGGGTGGGTTCGTGGGTGCGCATCATGCCCAGGCGGGGCAAGGTGACGTGTCGACCGTCCTGCTCGATGCGGATCGTGCCGGTCGTGAACCGGCAGGCCAGGCTGGCCCTGCGCTTGGACTTGCGCCGAGGCGCACCCACTTTGCGGCCCTTGCGCTTGCCTCGTTTCGAGTTGGCGTAGTTGTCGAAGGCGGCCGAGGCGTTCGCGAGCCCGGTGTTGTATGCCTCCTTTGAGTTCTCCTTCCACCAGTCGGCAAATCTGGGGTCGGCGACCTTGACGCGGTTGAACTCCTTCCTCAGCGTAGGCAGCGACCACAGCCGCCACGGCGTGAGCCCTTCTTCGTCGATGCCGTAGGAGGCCTCGGCCTTACGCTGCCCCCACGGCGCGGTCACCCAGGACACAGCCCAGTTATAGGCAGCGCGAGCAGCACCGCAGTGCGAGCGCAGCGCGCGCTCCTGCTCGGCGTTCGAGTCGAGGGCGAACCTGTAAGCCTGCACCACGCAACCGCGCTGCGGCCGAAATTTGCCACTCACTCGACAATCCCCCGTTTCGAAGGCCCCTTCGCCATCTCAACGAGCGCCTCGCATCAAGGTCACGCATTCGATCAAAGAACTTTCGTTCGCTTCCGGCAGGGCGAGACCCGTACCCACCTCAGCCGCGACGCCGGTTCCGCCCGCCGACAATTCGCTGGCGAGGTCCCCAGCCTGTGGATAACTTCGCGACCATGCACTCCGCCATACCCGCAGACTGGAATGATGCCAACCGCGCGCTCTGGGACGAGCGTGTCCCCCTGCATGCCGCCGGTTCGTTCTACGACCTCGACGGCTTCCGCGCCGGCGCCGACGCCCTGCGCGATTTCGAACTGGCGGAGGTGGGGGACGTCACAGGCAGGTCGCTGCTGCATCTGCAGTGCCACATGGGCCTGGACACCCTGTCCTGGGCCCGGCACGGCGCCGCCCGCGTGGTCGGCCTCGACTTCTCCGAGCCCGCGGTGGACGTGGCCCGCTCGCTCGCCGCCGACCTCGGCCTCGGCCAGGACCGGGCGGCCTTCGTCGCGGCCGACGTGTACGACGCGGTGGAAGCGGTGCCGGACCCGGCGTACGACATCGTCTACACCGGCGGGGGCGCCCTGTGCTGGCTGCCCGACGTCCGCCGCTGGGCCGAGACAGCGGCCTCGCTGGTCGCGCCGGGCGGGTTCCTCTACCTCGCCGAGTTCCACCCCGTCACCGACATCCTCGACGACGAGACGGGCTCCCGGGTCGTGCGCGACTACTTCGACCGCGACGCCCAGGTGTACGACATCCCCGGCACGTACGGGTCCGACAGCACCGACACGGTCCACAACCGCAGCGTCGAGTGGCAGCACCCGGTCGGCGAGGTCGTGACCGCGCTCGCGGCGGCCGGGCTGCGCATCGAGTTCCTGCACGAGCACGACGTCTCGCTGTTCCACCGGTTCGAGTCCTTCGAGGCGCGGAACGGCTACTACCGCTTCCCGGCGGGCCGGCCGCGGATTCCGCTGATGTACTCGCTCAAAGCCACCCGCGACTGACGTTGCCACGCCCACCTCACTCAGCCGCACCGACCCCGCGGCCGGGCCCTGCGCAGGAGCCCCGTACCGTTGAAGGCGTGTACCGGTTTCTGCTGACGCCCCGTTGGTGGGGAATCAACGTCTTCGTGCTGCTCGCCATCCCCTTCTGCGTGTTCATGGGGTCGTGGCAGCTGAGCCGGTTCGAGGCGCGGGTGGCGGACCATCGCAGCGCCGGTGAGCAGGCCGCGGAGAACAAGCGGGAGGCGGCCCGTCCGCTCACCGAGCTGCTGCCCGTGGACAAGGCGACCGTGGGCAAGCAGGTCACCGCGAGCGGACGGTACGGCAAGCAGCTGCTCGTCCCCGACCGGGAGCTGGACGGCAAGCAGGGGTACTACGTGCTGACGCTGCTGCACACCGACGAGGGCAAGGCCCTGCCGGTCGTGCGCGGCTGGCGGCCCGGCGACGCGGACCGGGCCGAGGCCCCCGCCGCGCCCACCGGCGAGGTCACGGTCACGGGCTCGCTCCAGGCGTCCGAGCAGCCCGGCGAGAACGGCGTGTCCGCGCAGGGTGGCCTGCCGTCCGGGCAGACGGGGGCGATCAGCGCGGCGTCGCTGGTGAACCTGGTGCCGTACGACGTCTACGACGCCTGGGTCACCCTGGACAAGGCCGACTCCGGTATGAAGCCCGTGCCGGTGACCGCCGCCAACGACACCGGCCTCGATCTGAAGGCGTTCCAGAACCTCGGCTACACCGGCGAGTGGTTCGTCTTCGCGGGCTTCGTGGTCTTCATGTGGTTCCGCCTGCTCCGCCGCGAGGTGGAGTCCGTACGGGACGCGGAACTGGGGCTGGTGCCGGACGGCGAGGCCGACGGGCCCGGCGGTCCCGAGGAGGGCCGGGCCGAGGAGTCGAGCGAGGGCCCGACGGCGCAGGAGAAGGCGAAGGCCTAGGGGCAAGCCCCGGTCCCCGCCTCCGCGGGCGCCGCGCGCGAGCTACGCCCCGGCCAGCACGCCCGTCCAGTACACGATCCCCGCGCACGCGTTGGACACCGTCACCGTGGCCGCCGGCGCTCCCGCCTCCGGCGTGTTGGTGATGGTGACGCTCCCGTCGGCCGTGGTGTCCTCCGTCATCAGCTGGGTGGAGGTGCCGGTGTCGCCGCCGGTGGAGGTGCCCTCGGTCGTGCCGGTGTTGTCCTCGGTCGGGGTGGGGGTGGGTGAGGCGTCGTTGCCGCCCGGGCCGCCGGTGGTGGGGTCACTCGTCGTGGGGCAGGTCTCCGAGGCCACCCAGGCGAACTTCACCTGGTAGGAGCCGCCCGGCTTGAGGACGAGGGACGTGAGCTCCTGGGCCGGATCGGGCAGACCGGCCGCCGCGTCGCCGGCGACATGCCGGGCGTCGGTGATCTTCGAGCCGTCCGCCGCTCCCCCCGCGGCCAGGCTCACCGTGCCCGGACTGCTCACCGTGCAGTCGGCGGTGGAGACGTTGCTGAAGGTGAAGGTGCCGTACACCGTGCCGGACGGGTCGGGGGCGTCCGTGGTCCCGCCGGACGTGCCGAGCTGGTCCGCGGTACACGCGGCTATACCGGCCGGGCTGGTCGCCAACGGGTCGGTGGGGCTCCCGGATCCGGCACCCGCACCGGTGCCGGTGCCCTTGTCCTCGTCCTTCTCGCTCCCCTTGCCCTTGTCCTCGCTCTTGCCCGAGGAGCCGCCTGAGGTGCTCGCGCCGCCCTCCGTCTCCTTGCCCTCGCCGACCGCGCCCTGCGCGTCCTGGCCGTGCCCGGCCACGGACGGGTTGACGTCGGAGCCGGTGGAGTTGGAGACGTGCACCAGGGCCGGGACGGCGGTGCCGACGAAGAGTGCCGCGGCCGCCATGCCGACGAGGGCCTGCCGCTTGCGTGCCCGCCGCGCGGGCACCGCCCGCCGCAGATGGTCCAGCGTGCCGTCGCGCGGCTCGATCTCCTCGACCACGTCGTGCAGCATGCGGCGCAGTGCCAGCTCGTCCGAGTCGAGCCCCTCGGGGCCCTGGTCGTCGGGGCCGTGGTTCACAGTTCCGTTCCCAGCGTGCGATTGCTTCGGCGGTTGCCTGTCCGGCCGCCCGGTCGGCTCCCGCCACTCATAGGGCTCATGGGGGACGTGCAGATGACGCCTCCCGTCATGGTCCTCGCTCATGCCGGCGCCTCCATGGCCACCCGCAGCGCCGCGATGCCGCGCGAGCCGTACGCCTTTACCGAGCCCAGTGAGATGCCGAGCGTCTCGGCGACCTGTGCCTCGGTCATGTCCGCGAAGTAACGCAGGACCAGCACCTCGCGCTGTCGGCGCTGCAGGCCCTTCATCGCCTTGATGAGGGAGTCGCGCTCGAGCTGGTCGTACGCCCCCTCCTCCGCGCTCGCCATGTCGGGCATCGGCTTGGACAGCAGCTTCAGGCCCAGTATCCGGCGGCGCAGGGCGGAGCGGGACAGGTTGACGACGGTCTGGCGCAGATAGGCCAGTGTCTTCTCCGGGTCACGCACGCGCTTGCGCGCGGAGTGCACTCGGATGAACGCCTCCTGGACGACGTCCTCGCAGGAGGCGGTGTCGTCGAGGAGAAGGGCGGCGAGACCCAGCAGCGAGCGGTAGTGCGCCCGGTAGGTCTCGGTGAGGTGGTCGACGGTCGTACCGGCCGCCGCGGTGTTCTCGGCGTGTTCGGAACCGTCGCGCTGACTGGGAATGCGGGCGGGCCGCGCTGCGGGCATGGGCGCGATCACCGGCATGCCGCCGGGCGCACCGGGCATGCGGGATCGGACGGGCCGGCGGGGCGGCCGTAGGGCCGTACCGCGGGTCGCCGCACTGAAGTCGAGTACCTCTGCCACGCCTGTTGGACACGCGTCCCCCCGAGAGGGTTGTACGTGCCGGACGTCACTTTTGCGTCAGTCCCGGCAGCCGACCCTCTTGCTCCAGGCAGCACAGCTGACCGTGCGTCAAACGCCCACATGCCTACCCGCTCTTCCCTTATGTCCAAAATGAGCGGACGTCCCCACGTCCGGCTCATGGCGTCCCCACGCCAGAAAAACGCGTCCTCACGCCCCATAAGGGCGACCGCAAAGACGCTCCCCGCCCTGCAAGCGGTTGCAGAGCGGGGAGGAAAATCTTCGACTGCCGCCGGGGCCCGGTTCAAGTGGTCCGGACCATCGATCGGCTCACACTTTTCGCATAGATCCTACAAACGATTCCATTGGCGCCCAGGAGTTTTCCGGCGCCACGGGAGGCCTCACGAAAACTCCGCCGCCACGAGCTCGGCGATCTGCGCGGTGTTGAGGGCCGCGCCCTTGCGCAAGTTGTCGCCGCAGACGAAGAGTTCGAGCGCGGTCGGATCGTCGAGCGCGCGCCGCACCCGGCCGACCCAGGTCGGATCCGTGCCCACCACATCGGCGGGCGTCGGGAACTCCCCGGCCTCCGGGTCGTCGTAGAGCACGACCCCCGGTGCCGTGGCCAGGATCTCGCGCGCCTTGGCGACCGTGACCTCGCCCTCGAAGCGGGCGTGCAGGGTCAGTGAGTGCCCGGTCAGCACCGGCACCCGCACGCAGGTCACCGCGACCGGCAGCTTCGGCAGCCCGAGGATCTTGCGGGACTCGTCCCGCACCTTCATCTCCTCCGACGACCAGCCGTCCTCGCGCAGCGACCCGGCCCAGGGCACGACGTTCAGCGCGACCGGCTCCGGGAACGGCCCGGTGTTCTCGCCGATGGCCCGCCGTACGTCACCGGGGCTGTTCCCCAGGTCCGTACCGGCGACCAGGGACAGCTGCTGCCTGAGCGTCTCCACACCGGCGCGCCCGGCCCCGCTCACCGCCTGGTACGAGGACACCACCAGGGAGCGCAGCCCGAACTCCGCGTGCAGCGCGCCCAGCGCCACGATCATGGAGAGGGTGGTGCAGTTGGGGTTGGCGACGATCCCGCGCGGCCGCATCCGCACGGCATGCGGGTTGACCTCGGGAACGACCAGGGGCACATCCGGGTCCATCCGGAAGGCGCCCGAATTGTCCACCACCACCGTGCCCTTGGCGGCGGCGACCGGCGCCCAGCGGGCGGCCACCTCGTCCGGTACGTCGAACATCGCGACGTCGACCCCGTCGAAGGCCTCCTCGGTGAGCGCCACCACCTCGACCTCCTCACCGCGCACGGCCAGCTTGCGGCCGGCCGAGCGCGGTGAGGCGACGAGACGGATCTCTCCCCAGACGTCGGCGCGCTGGGAGAGGATCTGGAGCATGACCGTGCCGACGGCTCCGGTCGCTCCCACGACCGCGAGCGTCGGGCGGCGGGACTCCATCCCCGCCATCAGCGTCCGGTGCCTCCGTACACGACGGCCTCGTCGCTGTCGGAGTCGAGGCCGAAGGCGCTGTGCACGGCGCGTACGGCCTCGTTGACGTCGTCGGCGCGGGTGACGACCGAGATACGGATCTCGGAGGTCGAGATCAGCTCGATGTTCACGCCGGCGTCGGACAGCGCGGTGAAGAAGTCGGCGGTGACGCCGGGGTTCGTCTTCATGCCCGCGCCGACCAGGGAGATCTTGCCGATCTGGTCGTCGTAGCGCAGGGAGTCGAAGCCGATGCCGGCCTTGTTCTTCTCCAGGGCGTCGATGGCCTTGCGGCCCTCGGACTTCGGCAGCGTGAAGGAGATGTCCGTCAGGCCCGTGGAGGCCGCGGACACGTTCTGCACGATCATGTCGATGTTGATCTCGGCGTTGGAGATCGTCCGGAAGATCGCGGCCGCCTCGCCCGGCTTGTCCGGCACGCCGACGACCGTGACCTTGGCCTCGGAGGTGTCGTGCGCGACACCGGAGATGATGGCCTGCTCCACCTGCTTGTCCCCTTGATCGATCGGCTCGCTGCTGACCCACGTGCCCTGCAGTCCGCTGAAGCTGGACCGGACGTGGATCGGGATGTTGTACCGGCGGGCGTACTCCACACAGCGGTGGAGCAGCACCTTCGAGCCGGACGCGGCCAGCTCCAGCATGTCCTCGAAGGAGATCCAGTCGATCTTCTTCGCCTTCTTCACCACGCGCGGGTCGGCGGTGAACACGCCGTCGACGTCGGTGTAGATCTCGCACACCTCGGCGTCGAGGGCGGCGGCCAGCGCCACGGCGGTCGTGTCCGAGCCGCCGCGCCCCAGGGTGGTGATGTCCTTCGAGTCCTGGCTGACGCCCTGGAACCCGGCCACGATGGCGATGTTGCCCTCATCCACCGAGGTGCGGATCCGGCCCGGCGTGACATCGATGATCCGGGCTTTGTTGTGGACCGAGTCGGTGATGACACCTGCCTGGCTGCCGGTGAACGACTGGGCGCTGTGGCCCAGGTTTTTGATCGCCATGGCCAGCAGTGCCATGGAGATCCGCTCTCCGGCGGTCAGCAGCATGTCGAGCTCGCGCCCGGCAGGCATCGGGGATACCTGCTCGGCGAGATCGATCAGCTCGTCCGTCGTGTCGCCCATCGCGGAAACCACGGCGACCACCTGGTGGCCGTTCTTCTTGGCTTCCACGATCCGCTTGGCGACGCGCTTGATGCCCTCGGCATCGGCTACGGAGGAGCCTCCGTACTTCTGCACGACAAGGCCCACGTGCGCTCCTCGCTCAGTCCGTGTGTGTCGGCTCAGTTTACCGAGCGTCCGAAAACGACCTTGGGGTTCCCAGATGGTGAGATTCCGGCGCTCCGGGAGGGTGTCTGCCCCGTCGGATGTAGGGCAACCGGGTTAGTGGTGCAGGTCACTCGGGGCGGCGCGGATGCTCACCCGCTCGAAGAGCCCGGGAAACCACCCGGCGCGATCTTGGCCATTGACGCTCTCCGTAGTCGCCCGCTAACTTCGCGTCGTCGTCGCCACACCAGGAGCACAAGGCTCCATCGGGACTCGCGACGCGAAGGAATCTCTTCCTTTGACGACTGTGACCGATCCAGAGATCCAGCACGTCACCCGAGCCGATACGGATTCCCCGGCCGGCCTCTTCAAGATCCAGCCCTTCACCGCGCACTGCGAGGTCATCCGCGTCGCCGGCGACCACGCCGTCATCGGCGTCTCCCCGGGCAACAGCTACTTCTCCGCCCGCCGTGTCCACGACCTCGCCCGCTGGGGCCTCGCCCTCTTCGAGCGCGTGGACTTCGTCTACACGGACCTGTACGTGGCCGAGATGTACGCGGCGTCCGGCTATCCGCCCGACGACGCGCGCCGCAAGGCGGTGAAGAACCTGCGCGGCGTGCGCGCCAAGGTCCTCGGCGCCGTCGAGGCCGTCGACCCCGGCGGCACGCGCCTGGCCGCCCACGCCATGTCCGACTTCCGCGGCAACACGGCGTACCGCGAGATCCACGACCATCTCCAGTCCCGCCTGGCCACCGACGACGAGTTCCGCACGACCTGCGAGAAGCTCGTCGACACCTTCCTGGCCGACAAGGCCGAGCGGGTGACCGAGGCGCAGCGCGAGGTCTGCCTGGCCTACGTCTGCGCCGAGGCGCCCCTCTTCCTGGACACGCCCGCCATCCTCGGCGTCCCCTCCTCCCTCAACTGCTACCACCAGCTCCTGCCGATGGCCGAGCTCCTCTACTCCCGGGGCGCGGGCCTGCGCGCCTCGCGCAACCAGGGGCACGCCATCGTGACGCCGGCAGACAGGACCACCGATGCTCACTGAAGCCACTGAAGCGCCCATCGACTTCCCCTTCTCCTGGCGCGGCGACCAGATCCCCGCCGAGGTGGAGGAGTTGCGCGCCGCCAGCCCGGTGCGTCGCGTGCGCACCATCGCCGGTGACGAGGCCTGGCTCGTGTCGTCGTACGACCTGTGCAAGCAGGTCCTCGAAGACCCGCGCTTCAGCCTGAAGGACACCTCGGCCCCGGGCGTGCCCCGCCAGTACGCGCTGACGATCCCGCCCGAGGTCGTCAACAACATGGGGAACATCACCGGCGCGGGACTGCGCAAAGCCGTACTGAAGGCGCTGAACCCGAAGAGTCCCGGCCTCGCGGAGTGGATGCGCTCCTGCGCCGCCGGACTCGTCGACGGGCTGATCCGCGAGGGCGCCCCGGCGGACCTGCGCGGCGGCTTCGCCGACCCGTACTCGGCGGGCATGCACTGCCGCATCCTCGGTATCCCGCAGGCGGACGCGCCCGGACTGATGCGGTCTTTGGACATCGCGTTCATGAACTCGGCCTGCCCCATCGCCGGGGCGCGGTTGAACTGGGACCGGGACATCGCGTACATGACGGAGCGGCTCGACGACCCGGCCACCACAGGTCTGATGGCCGAGCTGGCCGCCCTGCGCGCCGATCCCGACTACGGCCATCTCACCGACGAGATGCTCGCGACGGTCGGCGTGACGATGTTCGGCGCCGGAGTCATCTCCACCGCCGGTTTCCTGACCATGGCGCTGGTGTCGCTGATCCAGCACCCCGAGCTGCACACCCGCCTCCTCGCCGACCGCACCCTGGTCCCGGCCGCCGTCGACGAGCTGCTGCGCATCAACCTGTCCATCGGCGACGGACTGCCGAGGCTGGCGACCGAGGACGTACTCCTCGGAGATGTGCAGGTCAGAGCGGGTGAGCTGATCCTCGTCCTGGTCGAGGGCGCGAACTTCGACGCGGCCGCCTTCCCCGACCCGTACACCGTCGACCTCACCCGCGAGAACCGCACCGCCCACCTCTCCTTCGGCGGCGGCCGCCACTACTGCCCGGCGACCGCCCTCGGCCGCAAGCACGCGGAGATCGCCCTGGAGACCCTGCTGGAGCGGATGCCCGGGCTGCGGCTCGCGGTGCCGATCGAGCAGTTGGTGTGGCGGACCGGGTTCATGAAACGGATCCCGGAGCGGCTGCCGGTCATGTGGTAGCAGCCTCATAGCGGCTGTTTTACCCGCTTATCGCCTGCTCACGGGCTCGGCGGCCGACCGTCTTTAAAGTTCAACCACTATGGTTCGCCTGTGCGCGTACTGCTGGTGGAAGACGACGAGCCGGTCGCCGAGTCGCTCCGGCGAGGACTCCTGCGTTACGGCTTCGAGGTGGCATGGGTCAGCACGGGTGCCGGGGCGCTGAGCCACGACGACCCGTACGACGTCGTACTCCTCGATCTCGGCCTGCCCGACACCGACGGACTCGACGTCTGCAAGGCGCTGCGCGAGCGCGGTGACGTGCCGATCATCGTGATCAGCGCGCGCAGCGACGAGACGGACCGGGTGGTCGGGCTGGAGCTCGGCGCGGACGACTATGTGTCCAAGCCGTTCGGGGTGCGCGAGGTCATCGCGCGGATACGAGCGGTCATGCGCCGGATGCAGCCCCGTACGGCCGCTGCCGCCGAAGCCGGCCCCGACCGCTACGGCGAGCGCCTCACCATCGACCGCAAGGCGGCCCGCGTCCGCCTGAACGGCGAGGAGGTGGCCCTCGCGCCCAAGGAGTACGACCTGCTGGCCTTCCTCACCGAGGAGCCCGGGGCGCTCATGTCGCGCGAGCAGATCATGGAAGCGGTCTGGGACGCGAACTGGTTCGGCCCGACGAAGACGCTGGACGTCCATGTGGCGGCGCTGCGGCGCAAGCTCGCCGGGGCGATCACGATCGAGGCGGTGCGGGGGGTCGGGTTCCGGCTGGAGGTCGTCAAGGGGGACCAGGGCGGCACGGGCGACAGCGGTGGCGGCGCGTCATGATCCGCCAGCTCACGCGTAGTTACGTCGCGCTCGTCGCCGGCGCCATCGCCCTGTTCACCGTGCCCGTGGCCTTCACCCTCACGGACCAGCTGCGGGACGACACCGCGGCGTCCGTCCGGCGTGAGGCCGACACCATGGCCCTGCTGCTCGGCAACGGGAACCCCCCGTCCTGCACAGCGCTGGACAGGATGGCCGAGGCCTACGCCGGCCAGACACCCGGCAAGGTCGAGGTGACCGAGCGCTGCGCAACAGTCCTGCCGAGCCCGAAGCAGGACGCGGCCCTGACCAAGGCCCTGGAGACGGGCGAGTCCACGACCGACTGGGGCTCGTCCTTCATCTGGGGGCCGGAGCTGAAGATCACGGTGGCTGCCCGCGAGAGTAAAACGGAGTTCGACGGCCGCAACAGTGGCCCGGTCGTCGGCGCCGTACGCATCGTGTACAAAACCGACGATCTGACGAGTCGGCTGTGGACGATCTGGGGCTTCCGCGCGGGCCTCGCGGTGGCCGTCCTCGCCGTGGCCGCCGTGGTCGGCGCCGGGGTGGCCCGTCGGCTCACCCGCCCGCTGCGCCAGCTCAACGACACGGCGAGCAAGTTCAGCGACGGTGACCTGACGGCCCGCTCCCCCGTGACGGGCCCGAAGGAGACACAGACCCTCGCCCGCACCCTCAACCAGGCAGGCGAGCGCCTGGACACCCTGATCGCCGCGCAGCGCATCTTCGTGGCCGACGCCTCGCATCAACTCCGTACCCCTCTCACCGCGTTGCGGCTGTCGCTGGACAACATCGCGGACGGCGTGGACGACGACTTCGTCAGGGAGGACGTGGAGCAGGCGACGGCCGAGGTCGTCCGGATGAGCCGGCTGGTGAACGGCCTGCTGGTGCTGGCCCGGGCGGAGGCGAAGGTGTCGGCGGCGGAGCCGCTGGCGCTGGCGGACATCGTCCGGGAGAGGCTGTCGGTGTGGAGGCCGGCCGCCGACGAGCGCGGAGTCACCATCACGCTCAGGGGGAGTGCCGACGGCCGGCTGCTTGTGCTGACCAGCCCCGGTCAGCTGGAGCAGGTCCTGGACAACGTGCTCTCGAACGCCCTGGAGGTGTCACCGGACGGTGGCACGATCACGGTCCGGGTGGAGCCGAGGGGGGACGAGGTGGTCCTGTCGGTGGACGACGAAGGACCCGGCATGTCGGACGCGGAGAAGTCCCGCGCCTTCGACCGCTTCTGGCGCGGCCAGGGCCTGACCGGGAAGGCCGGCTCGGGCCTCGGCCTCGCCGTCGTCAAGCAGCTGGTGACCGACGACGGCGGGACGGTGGCCCTGGGCGACGCTCCCGGGGGCGGGCTGTCCGTGCGGATCAGCCTTCGGGCATCAACGAGGAGTGGTGGTTGACGATCTTCCACTCGCCGTCCCGCTTCTCCCACTCGTAGGTGTAGCGGGCCTTGGCGACGCTCTTCTTGCCGGTGTCGTGGTCGGTGAGCGCGAACTCGTAGAGACCCGCGTCCAGCACCGAGTTCGAGTCGAGGACGTTGATGTGCGTCTCGATCTTCTTGCCGACCGGCTTGTTCGCCAGGAAGTGCTCGAAGTAGTCGACACGGCTCTCGCGGTCGGCACGGACCTGGTTGGAGAGGGTGGGCAGCAGGACCGCGTCGTCCCAGTAGAGGTCGGCGACCTTCTCCGGGTCCTGCGTCTGCAGCGCCGCGTTCCACTCGTCGAACAGGGCGGCCACCTGCTTCTTGGTGGGCTGTTTCGCCGCCTTCTCCGGCCCGGCGACAGCGCCGCCTGCGGCGAAGGTGCCGACGGCGACGAGGGCGGCAGCGGTGACGACGGCTACGCGCTTGCTTATGGAACGACGGGTCATCGCGAACTCCCAGTGCTGTGCGGTCGGGTGGGTCTCCCTCCGCTTTCTGTGTTCTCTGCGGTGGAGGTGACTCCAGATTCGCGTGGCACCGGTTAGGGGCCGTGCAGTGGACGTACAGCCCCGGGACAAGGCGCTTCCAATTCACTTTTCGTATCGGCGTGATCACGCAACAGGGCAACGTCTCGGCCATTGATCACGCGCCGTCTCCGGGGGAGGATGCCGACCCGTGACAGGCGGATGGACCGGCGACGTGCTGCTGGCGGGGATCGTACTGCTCGGCTCCTGCGTGCAGTGGCTCACCGGCATGGGCTTCGCCCTGGTCGCCGTACCCGCGCTCGTGCTGCTGCTCGGACCGGCCGAGGGCGTCGCGCTCGCCAACTGCGCCGCCGGAGCGATCTGTCTGGTGGGGATGGCGGGCGGTTGGCGACGCGTACGCCCGGCCGCGATGGTCCCGCTGTGCGTGGCGGCGGCGTGCACGGTGCCCGCGGGGACCTGGGTGACGCGTCAACTCCCCGAGCCCTGGATGCTGTTGGCCATGGGCTGCCTGGTCACGATGGCCGCGCTGCTGGTCATGCGGGGCGTTCGGGTACCGGCCCTGCGCGGCACGCGGGGAGCGATCGCGGCCGGGGCGGCGGGCGGTTTCATGAACTCGGCGGCGGGGGTGGGCGGCCCGCCGGTGTCCCTGTACGCGGTCAACGCCGGGTGGACGGTACGGGAGTTCGTGCCGAACGCGATGTTCTACGGCGTCGTCGTGAACGCCTTCTCGGTGGTGTCGAACGGGGTGCCGGAACTGGGCGGAGCACGGTGGGCCGGCGTGGCCGCCGCGATGACCGGCGGAGGACTGATCGGCAGGGGGCTCGCCTCCCGAACACCTGAGAAGCGAGCGCGGCTGCTTGTCCTGTCGCTGGCCCTGGCGGGCGGGGTCATGGCCGTGGGGAAGGGCTTGTGGGCGCTGTGATCAGTTCTGTCCCGGGGCACGGATGTCGCCCAGGTCGTCGGTGAGTTGCCGCAGGAGGGGTGCGGGGAGTGGGGCTCCGGGTCCATCCCCCGCCGCCCCCGCTCACGCGTCTCCCGTCGAAACCGAACCGATGCCGCCGCCCGCGGCGACCGCACGCGTACCGCTCCCGGTCACGGCGGACGTGGGCGACGGCACCGGTCCGAGGAAGGCGTAGAGCGTCACCGCGAGCCCGATCAGCCCCGCCGCTCCCCCGGCCACGCTCGCCCAGAGGTCCGCGGCATCGACGTCCAGCACGCCGCCGACAGCCAACCCCAGGGCACCCGCCACGCAGAGCCCGACTCCCGTCCACACCAACGCCCTTGACCGGCCCGCCATACGCCCGTCATGGAGAAGTCCGGTGACCGGGGCCCGGAAACCGGGTCACCGACGCCGTATGCGTGCGGCCCGGGGCCCCGGGATACGGGTTCCGAGCGCACGCGCGTATGCGCGCATGGTCTCCAGGTCATGGACCTCGCCCCCCTCCAACTGCGATATCCACGTCGGGAAGAGGGCCGCGGCGTCGGCCGCCTGCCCCCGCGTGAGGCCCTGTTCCTCACGGACCTCCCGCAACCGGCGCCCCCACTCATACGCCTGCGGGGCGGACAGGGCGCCCCGGAAACCGCGCATCACACCCGCCCCCCGAACAGCGCCACCAGACCGTGATCCAGCTCGGCCCCCACGGTCTCCTCGCCGGGGACGATCACGGTGTAAGTGCGGGCCAGGAAGCGGTACAGGTCAGAGGCGGCGAACCGGAGCAGGGCCGTGCCCACCGATGAGTGGAACTCCACGTACGTGTGGGACGCCCCGCACGGGCGGACCCGGACGGCGCCGAGACCGGCGGGGCCCCGCAGGCCCTCCCCGAGCAGGACCCGGGCGAATGTCCAGGTCACACCCTCGCCGTCGAGGGTGACATGGGGCGGGAAGTCGATGTGCACGGCCAGGGGGTCGGCGGAGGTGTAGCGCAGGGTGGCCGGTGTCGCGATCTCCTGACCGGAGTCGGTGATCAGACAGGCGCCGGTCGGCTGCTCCAGGGTGACGTACATGGGCGGGCTCCGATTCTGGGGCGGGGGCAGACCGGCCGGGTGAACGGACCCGACCGGTGTGCCTGTGAGACCGTCCGAGGGGCCCGAGCATTACGCCACTTCAAACGCCGATTTCTGTAACCCGCGTCACACCGGGTCCGCTCCCTCAGTCCACCAGTTCCTTGAGGGGCTCGGTGTCCAGGGTGATGTTCACCGGGTCCGGGAGCTTGACGGTGGCACCGAACGGCCTGTTCACCTGCTGGCGATAACGACCGCCCTGGGGGTCAGTGAACACGGTGACCGAGCAGTCGTCACGGTCGATGAGGAGGTAGACAGGAATGTCGGCGGCCGCATAGCCGTCGGGCTTCTCGACTCGATCACGTCGGCCCGCATCGGAGTCGTACGAAGTCACCTCTACAGCCATCAACGCGCTGTCTGTCACCGACCACTCGCCATGGCCCTTGAAGCTTCCGACCGGCACCAGTACGCCGTCCGGCTTGGCCCGCCCCTTACGGTATCGCTCCGTCTGCAAACCCCGTTCCGCGTGTAGCCACAATTCGGGACGGTGCTGCATGCACAGTCTCTGCAGCCAGGCAACGATCTCGCTGTGGTTGCCATCGGGCACGGGCTTGACCACGACCTTTCCATTGACGAACTCCAGGCTCACCGTCTCCGGTGCATGGCGTTCCAGTTCCTCGAACTCCTCGACGGACATCTGCGGCCGGTCTTCGATCCTGGGGGTCATGTCGTCGCCTCCTCGACACCATGGTGCCCCGACCGGCGTCTCCTGCACGCTCACCGCAGACCCGCCGCCCGCCGAAGAGCGTCGACGCGCTCCGTGACGTCGATGCCCTCGTCCGCGCCGGGCAGCCCGCCACCTTCGCGAGGATCGGGCAGGAAGGTGTCCGGGACGTGCCCGTACACCGGCCCCTCCGCCTCGATCTCCGCTAGGCACTCCCGGCACAGCCCGCCCACGATCTCCGTCGTCCGCTCGTCCGCGTCGCAGAGCCCGCAGGCCATGATCACGCGGGTCACCCGGGCACGACGGGCGGACTTCTGCCGGACCTTCGCCTTCTTCGGGGGCATCTTGCTCTCCAATCGGTTGCGGGCGAGTCCGCCCGGGTTGGTGACGGCGGACGGCAGCCCGCCGGTCAGGGCCTGGGTGATGTCGTGGGGTGTCGCGCCACGGGCCAGCCACTCGTCGGCGAGGGGTTCGAGGGAACGGCAGTCCTGGTCGGACAGCGGCATACGGGCGTCGGTGGCACGCAGTTCGGCGAGCGTCTGGTAGGCGGCGCTGGGCTGCTCAGCGGGCTGCCCGTCCGGCTCGGGCTCCGCAATCGGCTCCTCGGCCTGCTCCTGCTCGGCGCGAGCCAGGCCCGGCATGTAGTGCTCGGTGACGTCCTTGCCGTGGCGCTCCCGCGCGAAGTCCGCCCACCATTCCTCCGACCTGCGCGTACGCGACCAGTACGTCCGCGTGACCCACCGCATCGAGTTGTCCTCGGCGGTGATGTGCTCCTTGATCCAGCGCAGATGGCCGGCGAGCGTGATGCAGCCCAGCGAAGTGCGCACGGCCTGCTGGCCATAGCGGGGGTGCACGGCCGCGATCGCCTTGTAGCCCATCACGTGGCCGTCTTCGAGATGGTCGACGAAGACGGCGATCTCACGGTCGCGGGGGCTCAGGTGTGCGAAGTCCGGGTCGGCGTGCGGGTCTTCGTCACCCGCAGAGCGTTTGCCATAGCCCGTTTTGGCTAGGGGGTGGTGCGGGGACGGCAGGGCAGGGCTAAGGTGGGAGTAAGCCACGATCGACTCGCATTCGATCCGTAGGTCCAGGCCCCGGAGCCGGTGTTGGTAGCACCGACCGGGGCCGATCTATTTGCCGCGAACCTAAAGTGACTTTACGTTCCGATGCAAGCCGATCACGGAACGTCACCCATTCGGAGTACGCCGCCTCAACTCACGCACAGGTTTGTTTTAGTTGGGTTGCACTTCAACCAACCCAAAACCCAGAAACCCCATGGGAAGGGCTCGAAGTACGAGGCTCAAGCCTCGGGCTGAACTGCGGAAATGAACGCTGCCCAGGCGGGGGCGGCGAGTTGGAGTTCGGGGCTCGCGGGGACCTTGGAGTCGCGGACGTGGATCATGGAGGCGAGAGCCACTTCGACGCAGGCGCCGCCCTCGTTGTCGCTGTAGCTCGACTTGAACCACTTCAGCTGGTCACTCACGGCTGTCCACCATCCGCTCGATGAAACGGGCCGACTCCTCGGGTCCCCGAGAGCCAGCCTGCGGATCATGCTAAGCCGCTCCGTGACACGGCTGACAACCCCCGGAACGACCGAAAAGCTCGCTGGCGAACGGCCCTTCCGAGAAGGCGAATCGCTCGTAGTCACGGGTCTCCAGCAGCACCATGGAGCCCAGGAGCGCGTCGCTGATGGCCCGTTCAAACGGGAGCACCTGCAACACGACGTTCCGCAACCGCCCCACCTCCAGCAAGTGACGCAACTGCTCGGCGTCCACCTGCGGGGCGCGCAGTACGGCCTCGTAGAGGACGAAGCTCAGCCCCACCGGCGGTTTCCGTTCGGTGAGGATGGACTGCCGCTCCATGCGGCCCTCGACGCGCTCCGCCACCGTCTCCTCGTCCAGGGGCGGGATGCGGCTGTCGATGAGGGAGCGGGCGTACCCCCTTCGTCTGCAACAGCCCCGGCACGAGCAAGACGTCGTACCACCAGATGCTGGTCGCCTCGTTCTCCCGCTCCACGAAGTCCTGCGCCCGCGGCGAGTACCGCTCCCGGTCCAGGAATTCCTTGGCCGCGCTCAACATGCCCTCGGCACCGCACAGTTCGTCCGCAACGTCGAGCACGCGCGGCGTCGGCCTCCGTACCCCGCGCTCCATGGACGTGATGGTCTCCGGGGAGTAGTTCGCGGCGGAGGCGAGCTGCTCCCGACTGACGTCAGCCTTGGTGCGCCAGCGTTTCATCTGGTCGCCGCTGTAACGCCAGGCGACTGGCCGCTGGGAGTTGTTCTGACCCGTCACCGCGCCCACCTCCGGTCGATACGCCACAGCGAGTACCACCTCAGTCGCTACCGAGCGTATCCCTACCGACATCCCAACGTGACCGGTTCGGCGGCCTTCAACGCTTCCCTCGCAGCGCCCGGACCAGTTCGGCCGCGGCTACCAGAATGCGCGGCCTGTCCTTCGAGTCGGTCTCGTCGAGGGCGAGTCGGGCGATCAGCACGGCGGCGGAGGCGACGATGAGCAGGGACAGAACGCAGCACAGGGCGACAGCAAGGACCGGATCCATTGGGGCTCCTTCGGGACGTCGGACGATGACGTCGACGACAGTGCCCGGGGCGGCATGGCCGCCGCCCCGTCCTGTCTCCGCGATCGGCAGTGGTTCCGCAGGTCAGAGCAGTAACTTGGGTCTTTACGAGTCGGCCGAGTCGGCCCGACTCGGGGCACAGGACCGAGGTCGCAGGGGTGCGGGAGCCATGGCGGAGAAGTACTGGGCAGCACTGAGCACGCTGCTGGAGCAGGCCGGACGTCCTGAAGCGGCCGCCGTCCGCGCGGAGATGAGAAGGGACCTGCCACGCGGCGAAGAGCCCCCGGCCGACAGCACCATCTCGGAATGGCTGGGTGGGACGATTCCCCGCCAGAACAAAGCCCTGGACCCGTTCCTGTCCGCGCTGTACGGCATCGCGCGCAGACGCTCACAGTCGGTTCGACGACGTCCGAACCAGGAGTGGCACGACATGGCGACGCAGGGCCGAAAAGCCCGACGCAGCGGAGGCAACGGACCGGACGCCGGCCTCGCTGCCTCCAGGCCGCCCCGCACTGCCCACCCCCGCCTGGACTGGCGAAGGGAGGTCGCGAAATCCTTGGCGTGGCAGTGTCTCAACTCCGACGAAGAGGCGCTCAGCTCGTCCCTTCGGGAACAGGCGGAAGACATCGCCGACCGGCTGGCGGAGTTGTACGACGAAGTGCGGCACACCCTCGCCGACGACCCCTGGCACGACGTACGCCTGGCACGACGGATCTCCTCCAGTGCCAACAAGCTCATACATCTGCTCCGCAAGGACAAAGAGCACTTCCTCGCCCCCGCCGAGGCCGCGCTGATCGCGTTGCTGCCGTTCCTGTATCAGGTGCACCGGTCGCGCACGGCGGCTGAGCTGTCCCATGTCGACCCGACGGATCTCGGGCAGCGGACAGCACCGGACGAGGACCGTCGGATGTACGAGGTACTGGTACGGGGGCACCAACGGCTGATCAGACGAGCGGAGTTGGGCGGTCTGAAAGACCGCCGGGACGGGCGGCCGGAGATCGGATGGTGGCTGTTCCACCAGTGGGCGGACCAGCAACCGGGACGGCTAACGGAACTCCTGTCGGCCGTGGACACACCCGGCGCCGGACTCGGCGACCTCGATGTCGTACTCGATCCGGAGCTCCTGACCCGCCTGCTCACCTGTGCGCACGCAGGACCGGCGGAGCTCTTCGATCCCGCGCGTGCCGAGCACCTGCGCGAGGAGGCCTTCCCGCTCGACTTCCATGGCCATGACTTCCAGGACGTACGGGAGCGGCTGGTGGGGTCGTTGTTCGCCATCGCCCACGGCATGGCGGTCGAGGTCACGAGTCTGCCCTCGGTGGTCGTGCGGCATGTCGGGATCCCGGAAGCGCTCGTTCCCGCCACGCTCCTGACCACGGTCGACAAGGCGTCCTGGCGGTTCGGCCGAGGCAGCGTGGGACTCAAGGCCGACTGCGACCACCCGGCCGCCGTCGCAGCCCTGACCGAGCACAGCCGACGGGTCGAGTCACTTCTTCAGTCCGTACGGCACGTCAGCGCCCCCGAACTCGACGCCCTGCCGCTGTACACCCGTGCCGTCGACGTCCGCGAGGTCGATGACAAGGGAAGCCCCGTTCCGGTCGGCGGGGTCATCCGCTTCCGGCTCGACGAGGAGCGCGTCCAGGAACTCCTCATGGGCGAGAACCTCTACCGCGACCGCTCCCTCGCCATCCGTGAGCTCTACCAGAACGCCCTGGACGCCTGCCGCTACCGGCAGGCTCGCGCCCAGGCAGCCGACAGCTTCAGCTCGTACCTGGGCCGGATCGAGTTCACTCAGGGATTCGACAAGGAGGAAGGCCGGTACTACCTGGAATGCCGGGACAACGGCGTCGGCATGGACGAGCTGACGCTGTCCGAGGTCTTCTCCCAGGCCGGGGTGCGCTTCACGGATCTGCCTCGGTATCAGGAGGAACGGCAGGAATGGCAGGGCCGCGGCGTCACCATGCATCCGAACAGCCGGTTCGGCATCGGGGTGCTCAGTTACTTCATGCTCGCGGACGAAGTACGGGTGACGACCTGCCACATGGACCCCGTTGACGGCAGATTGCGCGAGATCACCGTGCTGATCACCGGCCCCGGGCACTACTTCCGGGTGCGGCCCAGCGGCCGGGCGGGGACCATCGGCACCACGGTGCGGCTGTATCTGCGGGAGGGAGAGAAGGCGCCTTCCTGTGTCAGGGAGTTGCGGCGATTCTTGGGGATCGCGGAGTTCAGGACGATCGCCGCACATGGGGCGCAGACTGTGGAATGGGAGGCGGGAGTGCTGCGCCCGCGAGAGCCCCGGGGCTGCATGCCAACGGTTTCGAAGCCCATGGCCGTCTGGTTTCCTGGAACGCTGGCCCCATGGGGAGGGACGGCCAGGTGGTCTGGTGCCGACACGGCGGTGGGGTACTGGTCGATGGGATTCATGCCGAGCCCCGCAGGCGACACGGCATCCTGAGCGGCCTGGGTGACCGGCGCGAGCTTCGCGGCGTGGTGGTCAACCTCTCCGGAGCGACCCGGCCCCGTCGACTGTCGGTGGACCGTACGGAGATCCTGGACGACGACGTGTGCGCGGACGTCGAACGGCTCATACGAGACGCACTGCCGGCGCTTCTGTCCGCCGATCCTCCGCTCCTGGACTACGAGTGGCTCTCGCACATCGCGGAGCAGAACCCCCGGCTCGCGGACATCGTGACAGAAGCGGCTGGATCCGCCGGGTACGAGCTGGAGTTGTGTGACCGTTCCTCATCCATGGCGCTCACCGGTTTCTTCGCTCCGGATGTCGACATCGTCCGGGGCAGCGACCTCAATGAGACGTACCCAACGACGAACACATATGTCTCTCCGGACGATTCCACACGTCTTTGGAGGTTGCTCGCCCACCGCCCCAACAGCATGCTGACCGCCCTGGCCGAGCTTGTTCCGGAGCTGAGTCGGGTCGAGCGGGTCCTTCCGGCGCTTCCCTCGGACGCGCTGACTCGGGCCGCCCGCCGCAAGGGGACCTCCGGCCCGCCGCCGAGAGGAAGCTTCCGTAAGGCGACACTTCCCGGCCACGCGCTCTTCGTGGCGGGAGTCTGCGGGATGCCATTCCGCGAGGTCATGAGCCGTATGGCCGCACTGTGCATCGAGCATCCGGACCGGCCCGACATCGATCCCCTCGTCGATGAGATCAACTTCGCGCTCCTGAGCAATGATCTGCACGGTGTGCGACTGGAGGATCGCAGGTCGATCCGACCTTGCACGGGCAGGGCTGTGCCTCCCGGACATCTACTCAAAGCCCACTTCGAGTTCGGCATCAGCCTCAGCGAGGCCGCTCGAAGAATGGAGGGGTTTGGCTTTACTCTTCCGGAACTGGCTCCGGTGGCGGACGAAGCGGACGAGCTGGCACTCAAGCTGCTCAGCCGTCAATTGAACGGCCAGCAGCCGTGGTGTGATGTCAGTAGTCCGGTTCCTCCGGGCCACCTCCTCAGGGCCCACTTCCAGCTCGGCATCGACATCAGGTTGGCCATGCGGTGGATGAAGGCGTTCGGCTTCACTGTCGTGGGTGAGAACCAGCTGGTGAGCGCGACAAAGGAGACCCTTCACCTGGTGAGCCTCGGCGTGGGCCGCAGGCGATTGCTGAGCCTTGAGGAACCTGTCTCGGCAGGCCACGTGCTGAAGACCAGTGCCGAGTTGGGGCGCTCGGTGTCAGATGTGGTGCGACAGCTACGCGCACTCGGCTTCCGCGTGGACACCGCCCCCGTTCACGAACGGTTGACCAACGCAGCGCTCGCCGAAAGTACGGGATGGGGCTGGAACCACAACGACTGGGAGAAGCTCCGCGATGGCAAAGCGATTCCTCCCCGCCTGCTCGTCCGGGCCTCGTCCCGCCTGGGCGTCTCCCTCCACGAAATGGCTGGGCGCATCAGAGCACTGGCGCTCACTCCTCCCACTACGCTGCCGGAACAGGTGGAGGACACGGACGCGGTGATCCTGAACACCGTCCCGGCGCATTCTTCGATCTCCGTTCTTGACGTGGTGGAGGCATCTCTGAAATGCGGGCTCCCACCACGTGTGGTGGCCTCCCGACTCCGTGCTTACGGCCTCGTACCACCGGACACGAAGCTGCCCTCCGTGGTCGAGGAAGATGACGTGATCCTCTTGGACTGGCGGAGGCCCGGCGGTTCCCCGCTGTCGCCTGACCAGCCGGTACCCGTGCGCCACGTGCTCGACGTGGCCACCAAGCTTGGTAGACCCCTCAGCGAGGTCTTGGACCGCTTCGCCCAGTACGGCCTGACCACGCGACTCAAAGCGCCCTCTGAGGAACTGGACACCTTGAGCCTTCGTCTCATCGACGACTCCTTGCCGTGGCTCGATGACAAAACCCCCGTGCCGCTCCATCAGTTGGTGACGGCCTCAATGAGGTTCTCCAAGGACCTGGGAGAGCTTGCGAAGCAATGCACGGTGCTCGGCTTCCAGATCCGCGGCAGCGTGAACCATCTGGACGACATCGACTACCGCCTGAGTGAGTGGGGCAGCAGGACCTCTTCGGGGTACCGCTCTCTTCTGTCCCTCACCGAGCCGATCGCCGACTTCCTGCGCATCGTCATGTCCGGAGTGCCTGCCGACGGCCTCCCCCAAAGACTGGAACGCCTCGGCGTAGACCTGGACCGCGTCCGCGAGGCCGTCCGGGCCGCCCTCCCCAAGGTGCCCGGGCTCGTCATGAAGCCCGAGCACACGTCCACGGCGGACAAGCCGGAGGCTACTGCGCCGGCCGCATCCCCAGCGGCTCGCCGATCTCCTGCTCCATGACCTTGCCGGCCTCGAACTCCAGCGTCTCGTCGCCCATCATCCCCTGGTCCGTGTCCAGGCCGTCCAGCTCCTCCAGGGGCTGGTTCAGGCGGACGTGGGCCAGGACCGAGTGCAGGGCGCGCAGGGTCGCCGACGCCGTCGTGCCCCAGTTGGAGAAGTAGGAGAACTGCCACCACCACAGGGCCTCCGTGGTGCGGCCGGCGCGGTAGTGGGCCATGCCGTGGCGCAGGTCGGTGATGACGTCGGCCAGGTCGTCGGAGATACGGGCCGGGACCGGGGCCTTGCGGGGCTCGTAGGGGTCGAAGACCTCCGAGTAGACGTCGACCGGGTCCAGCAGCCGGGCGAGGTTCTCGCGGAGTTCGTCGACGTCCGGCTCGGGGCCCAGGTCGGGCTCGTAGCGCTCCTCGGGGACGATGTCCTCGTGGGCGCCCAAACGGCCGCCGGCCAGGAGGAGTTGGGAGACCTCCAGGAGAAGGAAGGGCACGGTCGAGCCCGGCTCGTCGCCCTTCGCGACCTCCGTGACGGCGACCAGGAAGCTCTCGATCTGGTCCGAGATCTGGACGGCGAAGTCGTCCGGGTTGTGCTCGGTCGCGTGCAGCGTGGCGTCAGACATCTAGGAGTCGTCTCCCCTCGAAGGCGCGGCCGAGAGTGACCTCGTCCGCGTATTCCAGGTCGCCACCCACCGGGAGGCCGCTGGCCAGGCGGGTGACCTTCAGGCCCATGGGCTTGATCATGCGCGCGAGGTACGTGGCCGTGGCCTCGCCCTCGAGATTCGGATCCGTGGCCAGGATCAGTTCCGTGACCGTCCCGTCGGCCAACCTCGCGAGAAGTTCCCGTATACGCAGGTCGTCCGGTCCGACACCCTCGATCGGGCTGATCGCGCCGCCGAGGACGTGGTAACGGCCGCGGAACTCTCGGGTCCGCTCGATCGCCACGACGTCCTTCGGCTCCTCGACCACGCAGATCACCGCCGGGTCACGGCGTGTGTCCCGGCAGATGTTGCACAGCTCCTCCTGCGCGACGTTCCCGCATGTCGCGCAGAAGCGGACCTTCGCCTTGACCTCCAGCAGTGCCTGGGCCAGGCGCCGTACGTCCGTCGGTTCCGCCTGCAGGATGTGGAAGGCGATCCGCTGCGCGCTCTTGGGACCGACGCCGGGCAACCGCCCCAACTCGTCGATGAGGTCCTGGACCACGCCTTCGTACAACGGACTGCCGTCCTTCCTGGGGTTCCTTACGGTACGTACCGTAGTTGGCCGCGGCCCGTCTTAGAAAGGCAAGCCGTAGAACACCGGCTGCGTCAGAAGGGCAGGCCGGGGATACCGCTGCCGCCGCCCAGGCCCTGGGCCAGCGGGCCCAGCTTCTGCTGCTGGAGGTTCTGCGCGTTCTCGTTGGCCGCCTGTACGGCCGCGACGACCAGGTCGGCGAGGGTCTCGGTGTCCTCCGGGTCCACCGCCTTCGGGTCGATCCGGAGCGCCCTGAGTTCGCCGGAACCCGTCACGGTGGCCTTCACCAGGCCGCCGCCCGCCTGGCCCTCGACCTCCGTCTGAGCCAGTTCCTCCTGCGCCCTCGCCAGGTCCTGCTGCATCTTCTGGGCCTGCTGGAGCAGCTGCTGCATGTTGGGCTGGCCACCACCGGGGATCACGATCAGCTCCTTGCGTGTGTACGCGTGTCTGTAGGGGTGCCTGTAGCGGCGCCTGTGCGGGGTTGCCGCTCGGCTTCCCGTTCAGCACGAGCCTACGTGGTCCGCGCAGCCGTCGCCCCAGCACTCTTTCGGGTGAGAGGAACGGGAGGAACTGGAGTCCTATACCTGATCAAGACCCCTCTTCCGGGCGGAAAAGAGGCGAAAGGCATCTCTTCGACACTCATGGGGCGCTAGGAAGGGTTTGGCGCGTCAGCCTCAGGTGCTGCGTGACGTTCCGTGCACGGCGGGGGTCGTATCCACGTCGCAGTTCGCACGTGATGTCACGCACCGTGACAGTAGGGAGTGCCGGGTGGGTCAGCCGGAGATGCAGCCCGAGAGGTCGTCTCAGCACGGGCGGAGCGTCGGGGGCGGGGGCGGCGATGGGGCGGCCGGGATCCGGCCGGGCGATCTGCGGGGGCGGGCGTTTCCGCTCGGGGACTGGGGGGAGCCGGCCGTGCGGTTGCACGAGTTGTACCGGTGGGTGGAGCGGGGGGCGCTGGACACGGCCGCGTGGTATCTCGCGGACCGGGTGTGGAAGCGGCGGGGGGCCTGGGCGCTGCGGGGTGGGGCGGCGTCGGGGGCGGTCGTGGGGGCCGCGTTGCCGCTGCTGGATCTGACGGGGGTCGCGAGCGGGGTGGCGCCGTGGGGGTATCTGGCGTTGCTGCTGGCGGTGGCGTGCGTGGCGGTCGATCGGTTCTTCGGGGTGACGTCCGGGTGGATAAGGGACGTCGCCACGGCTCAGGCGGTGCAGCGGCGGCTTCAGGTGTTGCAGTTCGACTGGGCGACGGAGAGTGTGCGGGAGGTTCTGGGGCCGGCCGAGGGGACGGCGAGTGAGGCGGCGGAGCGGTGTCTGGGGGTGTTGCGGCGGTTCTCGGAGGACGTGAGCGAGTTGGTGCGGGCGGAGACCGCGGACTGGATGGTGGAGTTCCGGACGGGGTCGGCGCCTTTGGGGATTCAGTCGGCCGTGGCCGGGGGTGCTCGGCAGGATGTGGGGGTCGGGCAGGGGCGGCTTTCCGTTCCGCCGGGGAACGGGGCTCGGCCGAACATGCCTCGGCAGCGGCCGCCGGAGCCCAGGTAGAGGGTTCCTCGCCTCCGCCGCCCCTACCCGTCCCACCCCTGGGGGCTGCGCCCCCAGACCCCCGCTGTCGGCCCTTCGGGCCTCGTCCTCGAACTCCCCCAGAGGGGGCACCCCCAGACGGGCTGAGATGTCACCGCCTGGTGTACGTCAGCTTCTCCCCGCTGCTGGTGTTCACCCGCTCCAGCCTGCCGTCCGCCAGGACCGTGACCTCGGTGGCGTCGCCCGGGGAGCAGGCGGTGGGCGGCTCGCCGGCCGTCACTGAGGACGGGCCCATCTCCAACGGGCCCGCCTCGCCGGGCTCTTCGGAGAGTTGCGCCTCGAACTCGCAGTGGTAGGTGCCGGTGCCGGCAGGGCCGTCGGCGACCAGGGTCAGGACCGTGTCGCCCACTTCGCCCTGCCGGATGGTGAGTCGACGGGTGTTCTCGCCGTCGCCGTTGTCGATCGAGGCCGTCCAGGTGCCCAGGTAGTCCGCCGGGATCACGCCGTCCGTCGGTGACGTGGAGGGGGAAGGGGTGGTCGGATCGTCGGTGGGGGGCTCCGTGGTGGCGGTCGGCTCGGCGCCTGCCCTGTCCTCGGCGCCGCCGTTCATGAGGGCGTACACCGAGCCGCCGGCGGCGAGCGCCACGACCAGCGCGACGACGATGAGCGCCGCCGTGGAACGGCCGCTTCGGCGGGGCTCTTCGGGTGGGGCGTACGGCGGGGTCGGGCCGTACGGCGGGTAGACGTACGCCGGTTGCCGCGAGGGCTGGGGGTGCTGTTGTGCGGCGCCCGGTGCCGGTGCTGCCGTCGCGGCCACGGTGGGGAGTTGGTCCGGCGGCGTCGCTGCGGCGTGCTCGGGTGAGGCCGCCGGAGTCGGCTCCCCGGAGCCGGGCCCAGCCCCGGCGCCCACCTGCGGCGCACGCGTCTCGGCCAGCCCCACCGGATCCTCCGCGTCCAGCAACCGCACCGCGTGCCGCCCCAGTTGCGCCACCAGCGCACTCGGCAGCCACGGATCCCGGGACCGGCCGTCGGAGACGGTGTCCTCGGCCCCCGTACGCTCCAGGATCCGGTCCAGCGTCGGCCGGGCGCCGGGGTCCTTGCGCAAGCAGTCCCGCACCAGGTCGGCGATCCCCTCGGGCACCCCCTCCAGGTCGGGTTCCTCCTGGGCGATCCGGAACATCACGGCGTGCGCGCCGCTGTCGGCGGAGCCGAAGGGCAGCATGCCGGTCGCGGCGTACGCGAGCACCGAGCCCAGGCAGAACACGTCGCAGGCAGGGGTGATCCGGTCGCCGCGGACCTGCTCGGGCGCCATGAACCCCGGCGACCCGATGAGCGCGCCGGTGCGGGTGAGCCCGCTCTCGCCCAGCGTCTCCAGCGCGCGGGCGATCCCGAAGTCGATGACGCGGGGCCCGTCGATGGTGACCAGGACGTTGGACGGTTTCAGGTCCCGGTGCACTATCCCCGCGGCGTGGATGTCCCGCAGCGCGTGCGCCAGCCCCGCCGCCAGGATCCGTACCGAACGCTCGGGCAGCGCCCCGTGGTCCCGCCCGACGACCTGCTGGAGGCTGGGCCCGGCCACATACCCGGTGGCGACCCAGGGCACCTCGGCCTCGGTGTCCGCGTCGAGCACCGGCGCGGTCCAGAACCCGCCGACCTGCCGCGCGGCCCGCACCTCCTGCCGGAACCGGGCCCGGAACTCCTCCTGCGCGGCCAGCTCCCGCCGTACGAGTTTGACGGCGACGGTACGGCCACGGTCCGAGCGGGCGAGAAACACGTCTCCCATGCCGCCCGCGCCCAGCCGCGCCAGCAGCCGATAAGCCCCGATCTTCCCCCAGTGCTGAACGCCTGGGGGGACCCCCAGTGGATCGCCCGGCCCCAGCTTCTCCATCGCACGCCCCCAACCCCGCCCACGCAAGCCCCCGCTCACGCGACGGCCCCACGATAGTGCGGCATATGGGGAGGTGAGCGGGGCCGCGTCTACGGTTCCGTAACAGGAACGGCGATCTGGTCGAGCACCTTCGACAACCGTTCCAGAACCCGTACGGCATCGGTGAGTTCCGTCTCCCCGAAGGCCTCCGCCAGCCGGTCCGCGAGGGCCGCGTGCCCGGGGTCGATCCGGGAGATCGCCTCCCGCCCTTCCTCGGTCGGCGCGAGGAGCTTGGCGCGGCGGTGGGCCGGGTTGGGCCGGTACTCGGCGAGGCCCTTGTCCACCAGCAGGTCGGCGATGCGCTGCACGCTCTGCCGGGTGATGCCCATGGCACGGGCGATGCCGGCGACGGGGAGGGGCTCGCCGAGCACCGCGCCCAGCACCTGCCACCAGGCCGCCGTCAGCCCGGCCGGCCGGGCCAGTTCCTCGGCGACCGCGAGGAACTGGCCGTTGAGCCGGAAGACACCGAGCGCGCTGCGGCTGAGCAGGTCCTGGCGCTCCTTCCGGCTCACAGGACGCCGGCCTTTTCGAGTACGGCGTACGCCGTCGCGTCGGAGTCGTGGAACAGGCGGTACCAGGCGTCGACGGCCTCGTCGTCGTACACCTTCAGCAGCCGCAGGATCTCCCGGGCGAAGGCGACGGGTTCGGTGGGGCCGGCGGTCACGAGCCCCCTGTCGGTGACGGCGTCGGCCTCGACGTACCGCTCGCCGCCGCCGTAACCGGTCGCGGCCAGGTAGAAGGAGACGGCGCTGGTGTGGTTCCGGTCGTCGAGCAGGCCTTCGCGGGCCAGCCCGGCCGTCGCCCCGCAGATCGCGGCGACGGGCACACCGGCGTCGAGGAACTC
Organism: Streptomyces sp. NPDC093591; assembly: GCF_044764885.1. Lineage (NCBI taxonomy): Bacteria > Bacillati > Actinomycetota > Actinomycetes > Kitasatosporales > Streptomycetaceae > Streptomyces > Streptomyces sp. NPDC093591. The sequence goes on along the minus strand of NZ_JBIWIY010000009.1, from coordinate 123,247 downwards.
CCGCGCCTTGCGGGCGAAGGGGGCGAGGTCGTCGCCGGCGTCCCAGAGGTCGGCGCCCGGGAGGATCAGCAGGGACGCGTCGGATGGCCGTACGTCCGCGAGGGCGAGGTCGGGCTGGATACGCAGGCCGCCGACGGTGGTGACGGGTTCTCGGCTCGGGCCGACGGTGCGGATCTCGTATCCGGCGCGGGCGAGCTGTGCGGTGGCGTAGCCCGGCTCCCAGTCGGCCAGGGTGTTGTAGACGGCGAGATACACGGGCTTGCTCATGGCTCCTCCTGGAGACCTCGAAGATGACAACATCCTGTCACTTAGACAGCTTGCTGTCAATCGACGGGAAGGCCGCGCGTGGACAACCTGTCGCGGAAACCCGCCGACCGCAGACAAGACGCCGATATCCCGCCCGTGTCCCGGATGCCTACGCTCACCGCATGACCCCTCATCCCAAGGCCGGCGCCGCCGTGAAGGCCGCGGACCGTGCGCATGTGTTCCACTCCTGGTCCGCCCAGGAGCTCATCGACCCGCTCGCCGTCGCCGGCGCGGAGGGGTCGTACTTCTGGGACTACGACGGCAAGCGATACCTCGACTTCACCAGCGGGCTCGTCTACACGAACATCGGCTACCAGCACCCGAAGGTCGTCGCGGCGATACAGGAGCAGGCCGCGAGGATGACGACCTTCGCGCCCGCCTTCGCCGTCGAGGCCCGGTCCGAGGCGGCGCGGCTGATCGCCGAGCGGACTCCCGGCGACCTGGACAAGATCTTCTTCACCAACGGCGGCGCGGACGCCGTGGAGCACGCCGTACGGATGGCGCGGCTGCACACCGGGCGGCCGAAGGTGCTGTCGGCGTACCGGTCGTACCACGGGGGCACGCAGCAGGCCGTAAACATCACCGGCGACCCGCGCCGCTGGGCCTCCGACAGCGCCACTGCCGGTGTCGTGCACTTCTGGGCCCCCTTCCTCTACCGCTCCCGTTTCTACGCGGAGACCGAGGAGCAGGAGTGCGCGCGGGCGCTGGAGCACCTGGAGACGACGATCGCCTTCGAAGGGCCGTCGACCATCGCCGCGATCATCCTGGAGACGATCCCGGGGACGGCGGGGATCATGCTGCCGCCGGCCGGATATCTGGCCGGCGTGCGCGAGCTCTGCGACAAGTACGGGATCCTCTTCGTCCTGGACGAGGTCATGGCGGGGTTCGGGCGGACCGGTGAGTGGTTCGCCGCGGATCTGTACGACGTCACCCCCGACCTGATGACCTTCGCGAAGGGCGTGAACTCCGGATACGTGCCGCTGGGCGGGGTGGCCATCTCCGGGGCCGTCGCCGAGACCTTCGCGAAGCGGCCGTACCCCGGCGGTCTCACGTACTCCGGTCACCCGCTGGCCTGCGCGGCCGCCGTCGCGACGATCAACGTCATGGCCGAGGAGGGCGTCGTCGAGAACGCCGCCCGGCTGGGCGCCGAGGTGGTCGGACCGGCGCTGCGCGAACTGGCCGAACGGCACCCGAGCGTGGGCGAGGTGCGCGGCGTCGGCATGTTCTGGGCCGTCGAGCTGGTGAAGAACCGGGAGACCCGGGAGCCGCTGGTGCCGTACAACGCGGCCGGCGAGGCGAACGCCCCGATGACGGCGTTCGCCTCCACCGCGAAGGCCGGCGGCCTGTGGCCGTTCATGAACATGAACCGCACCCACGTCGTACCGCCGTGCAACGTGAGCGAGGCCGAGCTGAAGGAGGGCCTGGCAGCGCTGGACGCTGCGCTGGCCGTGGCGGACGAGTACACGGAGTGACGCGGGCACTCCAGCCCGTCCGGCGCTTGAGGACGAGGCCCGAAGGGCCGACAACGGGGGTCTGGGGGCGCAGCCCCCAGGGAGGGGACGGGTAGGGGCGGCGGGGCGGGAAAAGCGCTGTTGCCCGCAGAAACCTCCCCCGCCACCCGAACGCGTAAGGTGGCGTGCTCGTAGACATATACGTGCACGCCACCTCATCGCGACGACGGGAGACGCCCTGACCATGCCCGGCAACGGCAGCAACGGCTCCGTGACCCGGAGCACCCTGCGGCAGCAGATCGCGGACGCGCTGCGGGACGAAGTGCTGGCCGGGCGTTTGCAGGCGGGGCGGGAGTTCACCGTCAAGGAGATCGCCGAGCAGTACGGAGTGTCCGCGACCCCCGTACGCGAGGCACTCGTCGATCTCTCCGCGCAAGGCCTCCTCGAGGCCGACCAGCACCGCGGCTTCCGCGTCCACGAGTACTCCGTCGAGGACTACCGCGGCATCATCGAGGCACGCGGCCTGGTCATCGACGGCATGTTCCAGGTCCTGGCCACCGACCGCGCCGCCCACCGGGACCCCGACGACCCCCGCGTGCACGCCGCCGTGGTCGGGGTACGCCGCCGTGCCGACGAGGCCCAGCGGGCCGCCACCGCCGGCGACCTCACCGTGCTCATCGGCTACGACCTGCGCTTCTGGCGCGAGCTCGGCGCCCTCTTCGGCAACCCCTACCTCGCCGACTTCCTGCACCGGCTGCGCGTGCAGTCCTGGGTCTGCGCGGTCCAGCATCTGCGCCGCCTCGACGATCTGCGCGGCCATCTGTGGTCCCGGCACACCGACCTGGTCGACGCCCTGATGCGCCGCGACCTGCCGACGGCCCGCTCGATCATCGCCGCCCACGACGCGGACTCCCTCGCCCTGATAGAGCGGCTGGCGTCGGGATGACCCATGAGCGGGAGCTGCGGAAGGCCCCCGACTTACCGGGGCCCTCCGAGCCCGGACGCCCCCGAGCCACCCCCATGCCCCGGAGCGCACCCCGGGAAGTCGTACGTCCGCGAGGGCGAGTCACTCGTGCCGGTGCCGTTGCCGGACCCCTCCGACGCGGAGGCGCTGCACTGGCAGACCGAGGCCGGCCTCGGCTTCAAGATCTACGGCGCCGAGCACCGCTTCACCTCCAACCTGCTCCGGGACGTGCGCGACTCGGGCGAGGTCCCGCCGGTCAACGCGTCCTGGCGGGAACAGGCCCGGGCAGATCTGGCGTACTGGCGCGCGGGCGTACTGGTGCTGGCGCCACAGCGGAACGACACGGCGCTGCGTGAGACCGTGGAAAAGCTGGTGGGCGGGCCGGGTAGGTGGGTCGACGGAGTGTGGGTATGGGACCTGCACGAGCGGGGACTTGCATGAGGAGCCCCGGAAGAGCCCTGAAGAGTCCCATGAAGACCCGCATGAGGGGATCCGCCCCCGAGCCGCACCGATTACCCTTCCCTGACCGACGTGCTACGCGAGGAGCCCTCTTTTGGCCTGTGACCTGTGGCTGGTACCGCTTGTCGACGTGTTGTGCCACACCCCCGACAATCCCTTCGCCGAGGAACTCGCGCAATACAACAAGGTGCTCGCCGAGGCCGGGCTGCCGCCGGTGCCGGTGTACCAGTACATGCCGGGCCTGTCCGGCGACGTCGCGCCGGTCGCCGGCTTCGACTACGACGCGCTGCACTTCCTGCGCCGCGCGTACCTGCTCCAGGTGTGCGGCCTGCCGGTGACCCCGGTCGACGAACTGGGCGGCGACTACGAACAGCTCCTGGAGATGTTCGAGACCACGGCCCAGCAGTCGCACCTGGTCTGGCACTACGACCACGCGGGCGCGTACGTCCCCGTCGACTTCCCGAGCCCGCTCTCCAACGACGAACTCCTCGCGGGCGGCGGCCCGTTGGGCTCCTCGCAGTCGCTGCTGCGGGAGCTGGAGTTCGTGGCCCCGGTCATCGGCATCGACCCGGCCAACCCGCCGACGGCCCCCCAGCCTCCGCTCGCGCCCACGGCCCTGGAGGAACCGGCGGTCCCCGCCCCGTACGACCCGAGCCCCTTCGCCCGCGAACGGCATGTGTGGCTGGGGCTGCACGCGGCGGCGACGCGAAGCCTGGCACAGGGCTCGATGATCGTCTTCAGCTGACCTGCTTCGTCCGGGCGGTCTGCTGCGACCGGCTGGCCTACTTCAGCTGGGACAGCCCCTTCTGCAGGTCCTCCAGGTTCATCACGGGCGTGTAGTTCACCTCGGCGCCGAACGCCTGGAAGAGCTGCTCGGTGATCGGCGGCATCTGGGAGGTGTCCTGCATGTCGAAGACCAGGAACATCGTGCGGACCCCCTGGTCAGGGCCGAAGTAGGAGGCCTCCGGCTTGAAAGCCGCCATGATCTCCTGCATCACCTGGGGCATCTGGCCGCTGCGGATGACGTCGTTCGTCTTCTCCGTGTCGAGATGGGCCTGGAGCAGCACGCGCATGACACTCACCTTCTTCTGATCGCCGCGTGGGGTGAACGCGTACGGGGGACTGAGCCGTACGCGTTCACGCTATGGGCGTTGTGCGCGCTTTGCCCGCCCACTACTCCATCGGAAGCAGACCGGAAGCAGACCGGCTAAGCGCCGAAGGTGAGGGACCCGTTAATGTCCCGTGCCTGGACGACGGGCCCCTGGAACGTCCCCCCCGGAGATCTCGTTGTGCACGTCGCCCGCGCCGGTCCGCCCGTCGTCCCACGCCTGGGCCCGGTGGCGCCAGGTTTCGAGGGCCTGGGCGAAGGCCGGGTCCTGCCCGGCCCGCCGGGCCAGCAACTCGGCGAGCTCCCTGGCCCGTTCCGCGTCGTCCGCCGCCGCATCGAGGGCGGCCAACTCGCCCTCCCCGCTCAAGGCCCGTCCGGACGGCCGATGCCTCACCAGCACCCCGCCGGCGGCCCCCGCGGTGCCTCCGGCGAGGGCCATGAGCAGTTCAGGTGCGATCTGATCCACGAACACACTCTCCCGTCACTTCACGGCGGTGTGGTCTCGTAGCGGGCAGTCTGGGCATGCCTCCGTCACACCCCTCTGCTCAACTCCCTTTACCCGTTCAGCCGTTCCCCACCAACACGACGGCCCCGGCCCACCTGAGCGGACCGGGGCGCCGGAAGAGGGCACCCGGCGGGCGCCCTCCCCTTGGGGTCATCGCCGGCGAGGCAACCTGATGGTCCGTACGAGGGGCATGTCCGCGTACAGGTCGGGTTCGACGGTCAGCACGTGACGCCCGTCCGGCCAGTCCGGCGTCGGCCTGGACAGGTGGATCGCGTGGCCGAGCCGCCACTCCACCCCGTCGCGCAACAGCCCGCCCAGGGTGGACGCCCCGGCGAAGTCCAACTCGACGATCTCCACGGCGGGCAGCGCTCCGACATGCTCGGCAAGCCCCTTGCGCATGCCGTCGGCAGCGGCCAGGCACAGCGCCGGAACGTACACATGCCGAGTGGGCCCGTGCTCGGTGTTCGCGACGAACTGAGAGGCCAGCGAGTTCCCCGAGCCGAGCGCCAGCAGGGCCGACTCGTCGAAGACGACGCCGGTCGACCCGGCCCTCGCCGCGCTCACAGGCTGTCCACGGGCCGACCGGCCTCAAGGTCCTGCCAGACCTTCTCCACCCTGTCGTGGTCCTCGTCCGTGAGTGTCACCCCGAAGTGGGTCTCGCAGTACGCCTTTGTCTCCTCGTACCGCTTCCGCAGCTCTTCCTTGGTCGGCGTGGCCCCCGCCAGCTCCGCAATCAGGTCACGCATGGTCATCCCGCGCTCGCGGGCGAGGACCATGAGGCGGTCACGGACAGCGGGGTCGACCTTGACGGTGGTGTCAGCCATGAGAGCAGTATACCGACGGTATACCAGCTCAGGCCGCTCTAGTACGACGGTCATCGAAAACGCTCCATTTCCCTCGAAGGAACCGCCAGGCGAAGCCTCGTCGCCTGCGGAAATCAACCTCAACGGCCGTTACACACACGGCAGTTGGTGCTGCGGGAGGCGGCATCCCGCCCCATAACCGGGCCTCGATATGGCTGTACGCCGAGCCCACCCACCGAGGCCAGCCACCCGTCACCGCCGCCCGCACCTGGGCACTGCTCGCACCCCGCCGCCACCACTCCTCCACCAGCGGCGCGAGCCGCCGCGCCTCGGCGCCGTCGAGCGTGAGACGCCGGTCGTACTCCCCGAGCAGGAGCAGCAGACGGACGGCTGCGGCGGTCTGCCGGCCCGGCGACGCAGAACGGCCCGGCACCTTTTTGGTTTCACCCGTTCGTGGCACGACTTCGTACGGGGTGTCGAACACCTCGTAGCAGACGGAGAGTTGGACCGCCGCCCCGCCCTCACCCGCCTCCCGCACCACCCGCCGCAGATACCGCCGTTCCTCCAGCTCACGCAGGGCGGCGGCGATCCGCGCCCGCTCCTCGGCGCGTGGCACGGCGAGTGCGCGGAGGGTGACGCGGGTGTGGTTCGGGAGGGTCAGCAGGTACGTCAGTACGCTCACCGCGCACCAGGAGATGCTCCGGTCGCGGAGAAGGGCAGCGGAGAAGCCTGAAAAGACGCGCGCAGGCGTCGTACGATACGTACGCATCCGGAGGTGTTGCTCCTGGGTGTCGAGCCCCCGGGTGTTGGCGCACCGCGGGGGCATTTCTGTTGGCGTGACTCTAAGGCCACGCAAAGCGACGATTGCAAGTCGAAACCGCCTTTTCCCAGGCGGGAGTTAGGGTTCTTCACCCCTGCGAGTGAAGGACGCTGCACAGCAGACGCGTGTGCACGAGGCGGTCGGGGGCCGTCGGCCGGTAGCGCCAACTCAAGGGCCAGGTCAGGCCGTCGAGCGCGGGCACCGGGATGAACGAGACACGGCTCGGACCGGCGGTGAAGCGGGTGACGTGGTCGGGCCAGGCGCGGTGGGACGTACTGCCGACGGGCACGAGGAAGTAGACCCCGCGCCGGCCCGTCGCCGTCTCGACGATCGGCCCCGGATCACCGCCGGTCATCCGCGCCAGCCAGTCGGCGACGTCCCGGCCCTCCTCGCCGTCGACTCTGATCGCGTCGAACTGGACGCCGGCCTTGCGGAGTTGAACGCCGGTCGCAGGGAGCCAGGTCAGGTCACTTTGCGTATTCACGGGGTCAGTTTGCGGGTGTGCAGCTAGCTTGATCCATGACTCTGAGTCGCCGGTTGAACACGGTTGAGTGGCGGCGTCCGTGAGTTGTGACCGGTTGAGTTCGGTTGAGTTCGGAGGTGACCGCAATGGCGCGGGCGGAGAACAAGACGGAGGCGGGCGGCACGGCCCATTTGGTCGCCGCCCTGGCGAAAGCATTGCGGGAGCAACACGGGCTGACGCAACCGCAGTTGGGAGACAAGCTTGGGTACACGGCAGCGGCGATCAGCGCGATGGAGACGTGTGCGCAGCCCGCGAGCGATCAGATGCTGGTGAAGTTGGAGGAGGAGATCGGGGGCGGGCTGGGCGTCTTTCAGACGGCGCGCAAGTGGATGCTGCTGGAGAAATACCCGGTCCGCTTCCGTGGGTTCTCGGGGTTGGAGGCTGAGGCGGTCACTATCTGCTCGTACGAGACGCTGGTAGTCGACGGCCTGTTCCAGACCGAGGACTACGCCCGGGCGTTGATCGGTGGCGGCTATCCACCGGTGTCCGAGCAGAAGCGCGAGGAACTTGTCGAGGCCCGACTGGCCCGCAGGGCGCTCTTCGACCGGGACCCAGCCCCCATGATCGAGCTGATCCTCGAAGAAACCGTGCTACGGCGGCCGTTCGGTAACTGGGAGATCCTGCGCGGGCAATTGCGCTCGCTCGCCGAGGACGCCCGGAGGGACAATGTGTGCGTGCAGGTGCTGTCCCTGGAGCGTGGGCTGCGCGGGACGTACGCCGGTGACCGGGGAGGCATGCACCTCGTGGAGACCAAGGACCACCAACACGTCGTGTACCTGGAGGTCGAGGACCAGGGCATCCTGATCAGCGATCCGGCGGAGGTGTCCCAACTGGCACACCGCTATGCGAAGATCCGTGCACAGGCCCTGAGTCCCGACGAGTCACTGAGCCTCATCGAGCAGTTGGCAGGAGAGAAGCGATGACCCGCACCGGAACCCTGCGCTGGTTCAAGTCCAGCCACAGCGACAGCGGCGGCGGAGCATGCGTCGAAGTCGCCTACGCCTGGCGCAAGTCCTCGTACAGCGACGGCGGCGGCGGCAACTGCCTCGAAGTCGCCCCCTGCCCCCACTCCCCCACCATCCACATCCGCGACTCCAAGAACCCCGACGGCCCGAACCTCACCGTCTCCGGCAGGGCCTGGGCCGCTTTCATCGGCGGTGCCGCCCGCTGAGGTCGCCGTCGAGGCTGCGCCTTTCTGCCCCTCCAAACCCCGGCGACCCGAACCTCACCGTCTCCGGTGAAGGCCGGGCCGCCTTCCTCACGCTGTCAGGGCGTGCGCGCCCGGGTCAGAACCTGCCCGCGTTGAGGGCCTGCTGGAGGTGGCGGGTGGTGTCGGGGCCCCACTGGCCGTCGACGCCCGAGCCCACCTTCTTCTGGAGGGCCTTGACGGTCTGCGGACCGATGACGCCGTCCGCGGTCACCTTCAGGTAGCCCTGAAGGGCCTTCTTCGTGAGCGGCCCGAAGGAACCGTCGACGGACAGCTTGGCGCCGTGCGAGTTCAGCGAACGCTGGAGCGCGGCGCAGGTCGCGGGCCCGAACTGGCCGTCGACGACGAGCTTCCCGGCAGCCGGCGGACGCGGAGTCGGCTTCTGCGGCTTGGTGCCGCCCTTGAGGGCGGACTGCATCATCTTGTCCGAGGCGGGCCCGTACTCACCGTCGACCGTGAGGCCGTACTTCTTCTGGAAGGCCTTCACCGCGGACTCGGTGGCGGGGCCGAAGTCCCCGTCGACGACCAGCTTCGAGCCCATGACCTTGTTCAGGTTGCCCTGGAGGGTCTTCACCGCCCCGCCCTTGGAACCCCGGCGCAGGATGCCGTCGGTGGGCGGAAGCGGCGCGGCGTTGCCGTAGGCGGGGCGGCCGTAGCCCACGATCTCGGAGGAGTAGCGGTCCCGGCGCAGGACCTTGTCGCTGGTGTTGCCCTCGATGGTGGTGATCTTGCCGCTGGAGTGCACGGCCTCGACCACGCCGACGTGGTCGATGTTGTCGATGGACCGGGTGCCGCTCCAGTCGAAGAACACGACGTCGCCCGCGCGGATGCCGCCGACCCCGTAGTGCCAGCGCCCCTTGGACTGGAACCTCCGGGCGTGTCCGACCGTCCACGCGTGCTTGCCGAAGATCGCGTCGAGGTTGTCCGACTTGGCGGCGGCGTAGCTGACGGTCATGTTGCACCACGCGTCGTCGAAGCCGTACCAGTCGGTGATGAAGTTGTTGTTCGAGCCGGGCGGGTTCTCTCCGGTGCCGATCAGCTTGCGCATCTGCGCGAGCATCCCTTCCACGGATCCCATGTCACACCACCCCGTTCTCGGGGAACGCGGCGATGTCGCCCTTGACCACGACCTTCGGGTCCTGGCTCACCTTGCTCTGGTCCGGATCGACGTCGAAGATGCCGGCGCCGCCGCGCGGCTCCACCGCTCGCGGGGCGGCGGCCGTCGCCTTCACCTGCGCTTCCTGTTCGGTCATGCTCTTCCCCCATGGGTTCTGCCGACAGATACCGGGGGGACCCACAACTTCCGTGTCCCCTCAGGAAGTTGAGTCTGCTGGGACGGCGGAGACCTGTCGTTGGCGTGGCGCGCACTGTTTCTGCGCAGGGAGCGCACCCGCGCGAATGCCTGTCGGCGTGATGCCGTACGCGGCACGGAACGCCCGGCTGAAGTCGGCCGGCCGGTCGAAACCCCAGCGCGCCCCGATGGTGTGGACGGGCAGATGACGCAGCGCCGGGTCGGTCAGGTCGCGTCGGCACCGCTCCAGCCGCTGGGCCTTGATCCAGGCGGCGACGGTCAGCTCCTGCCCCTGGAAGAGCCGGTGCAGATAGCGGGTGGAGATGTGGTGCGCGGCGGCGACCTGGTCCGGCGTAACCCGCCGGTCGTCGAGGTGGTCCAGGATGTACAGCTGGATCCGGCGCAGCAGAACCGGGGCTGCCGGGCCCTCGTCGGCGCCGAGCCGGTGGTCGAGCAGGGCCCGCGCCAGCTCGGTCACCGCCGAGGCCAGTCGCAGTTCGTCGATCGGCCCGTACGGCGTCCCGTCCCGCGCAAGGCCGGACAGGAACTCCGCTACCAGCAGGGCGAGTTGTTCACGACCCGGCAACTCCCGCGCGACCAGTCCCCCCAGGCCGTCCCGCTCCGCCCACGGCAGGTGCGCGGTGACCACCGTGTTCCGCGGTCGGGTCAGGTGCAGGCGGAACGGCCGATCCGTGTCGAGCAGTACCGGGCCGCGGGCCCCGACCCGCACGCTCCGCCCTGCCTGTTCGAGCACCGCCTCGCCGCCCGGCACCAGGACGAGGTGGTACCGGGCCGCGCGTGCCCCGCCCGGCCCGGGCGTCCCCCGTATCTCCGCGGCCGGGCAGTCCACCGCGGACACCCGTACGACGCCCAGCTGCCGCGCCCGCACGGTCGCGCGGAACCCCTGGTCGGCTGAGACGCCGACCGGCCCGTACAGCCCGCTCAGCACCTCGGCCCATGCCGTGACGCCCCGGACCGCCCTGTCCTCGCGGATGGCCGGGTGCGCTGACTCCGTCGCCCCGGCGGCGCCCGCCGGTCTCCCCCTGAATGACTGAGTACGCATGAGGTCAGGGTGACGAACGCACATAAACGTCCGATGGATGCGCACAGAAACGCCTGGATGCGCACAGAATCGCCCGGCCGGAGGACCGGCCGGGCGATTCCACTCCCTGTCCTACAGGAACGAGTTGATCTCGATCGTCTCGTCCCGGCCCGGACCCACGCCGATCGCGGAGATCGGCGCGCCGGACATCTCCTCGAGCGCCTTGACGTACGCCTGGGCGTTCTTCGGGAGGTCGGAGAAGGACTTGGCCTTGCTGATGTCCTCGCTCCAGCCCGGCAGCATCTCGTAGACCGGCTTCGCGTGGTGGAAGTCCGTCTGGGAGTACGGGAGTTCCTCGACGCGCTTGCCGTCGATCTCGTACGCCACGCAGACCGGGATCTCCTCCCAGCCGGTCAGGACGTCCAGCTTGGTGAGGAAGAAGTCGGTCAGGCCGTTCACGCGGGTCGCGTAGCGGGCGATGACCGCGTCGAACCAGCCGCAGCGACGGTCACGGCCGGTCGTCACACCCCGCTCGCCGCCGATGCGGCGCAGCGCCTCGCCGTCCTCGTCGAACAGCTCCGTCGGGAACGGGCCGGCGCCGACGCGGGTCGTGTACGCCTTGAGGATGCCGATCACGCGGCTGATCTTCGTCGGGCCCACGCCCGCGCCCGTGCAGGCGCCGCCCGCGGTCGGGTTGCTGGACGTGACGAAGGGGTAGGTCCCGTGGTCGATGTCGAGGAGCGTGCCCTGGCCGCCCTCGAAGAGGACCACCTTGTCGTCCTCCAGCGCCTGGTTGAGGACCAGGACCGTGTCGGCGACGTACGGCTTGATCTTCTCTGCGTAGCCCAGCAGCTCCTCGACGACCTGCTCGGCGGCGATCGCGCGCCGGTTGTAGAGCTTGGTGAGGATCTGGTTCTTGGCGTCGAGGGCCGCCTCGACCTTCTGGGTCAGGATCGACTCGTCGTACAGGTCCTGCACGCGGATACCGACGCGGTTGATCTTGTCGGCGTAGGTCGGGCCGATGCCGCGACCGGTGGTGCCGATCTTCCGCTTGCCGAGGAAGCGTTCCGTCACCTTGTCGACCGTCACGTTGTACGGCGTGATGATGTGCGCGTTTCCGCTGATGAGGAGCTTGGACGTGTCGACGCCGCGCTCGTTCAGACCGCTCAGCTCGGAGAGCAGGACCGACGGGTCGACGACGACACCGTTGCCGATGACCGGGGTGCACCCCGGGGACAGGATTCCGGAAGGGAGCAGGTGGAGGGCGTACTTCTGATCACCCACGACTACCGTGTGGCCGGCGTTGTTGCCGCCTTGGTAGCGCACCACATAGTCGACGGAGCCGCCTAGCAGGTCCGTCGCCTTTCCCTTGCCTTCGTCACCCCACTGAGCACCGAGCAGCACAAGTGCGGGCACGCGCGTACACCCCTTCCGGGCGGGGCATGTCCAAGGTCAGGGGTGTACACGGAGGGTCTCCGCCGTGTAGACCACGACAGGTCGCGGCCGTCGTTGGCCGTGAACCGTCGGACCGGATGGCCCCGGAATAGACGAAGCCCCTGGCGCAATAGCGCAAGGGGCTCTTGCACAAAGATGCTACCCGAGGAAGCGAGGCATGGCCGAGGTGGCGACTTTCGCGATGTCCGATCAGCTGCTGGTGGTGATCGATCCGGCTGCCCGGCGGACGGACGGGGAGTCCGTCAGGATCGCGAAAGACGTGCTCAGCGCGGGTGCGGCGACGAAAGTGTGCTTGCCGGAGGGGCCGGAGGAATTTGCCCGGGCACTGGCTCGGCGCGGGTCGCGGCGGCCCGTGGTCGTCGGTGACGACCGGGCGCTGATGCGGGCCGTGTCGGTGCTGCACCGGCAGCGGCAGCTGGCCGAATGCCTGCTGTCGGTGGTGCCGGTCGGGGCCGCGCTGTCGCTGGCCGGATCCCTGGGGGTGCCGACGGGGGCGGTGGCGGCGGCCCGGGCGGTGCTGGACGGCAGGGAGCGGCGGCTGGATCTGCTCGTCGACGACAGTGACGGAGTGGTGCTGGGTGCCCTGCGGATCCCGCCGATACGGGACCCGGCCGAGCCGACCGGGACGAACGGGGCGAGCGGCGTGAACGGGGCGACGGCGGTGGGGCCGGTCGCGGGGCGGCCTTGGTTGCGGACGTGTCAGTCGCTCGTCCGGACGCTGGTGCCGGCGCGGGGCGCAGCCGATGCCGAATCCGGGCCGTCGCGACTGCGGGTCGAGGTCGACGGAACGACGCTGGTGGACCTCGACCAGCCGGTGGAGGCGGTGTCGGTGGCGCCGGGGTTCGCCGGTGTGGCCGAGGTGGAGGTACGGCCGGCCTCGGTGGGGGCGGAGGCCTCGCCGCTGCGGGCCGAGGGGCGGACGGTGACCGTGTCGGGTGCGCACTTCCGGTACCGGGCGGACGCGGTGGTGTCGGGGCCGGTACGCAGGAAGACGTGGACCGTGGGGGAGGGCGGGCTGCGGCTGGTGCTGCCGGGGCGGTGAGCGGGGCGAGGCCGGTCAGGGGGGCGAGGCCGGTGAGCGGGAAATCCCGGGCGCCTGGGGTGCGGGTCCCGTTACGCTGACCGCCGTCGATCATGGGGGCCGCGGTGAGCCAGTACTTCGACATCGGGGACGAGACCCTGTGGAACCCGTCCAACGGGGCGGCCCGGCTGTTCCTGCGCTGTGTGCGCCTGTACGAGGAGGAGCTGGGCGTCCCCTCGGGCTTCGGGGCGATGGAGAACGACGAGTGCGCGATCGACCCGCGGGTCTTCGAGTCGTTCGTGAACACCCTGCTGCTCTGGCACGCCGGCAGGTCGCACCGAGTGATCGACGCCCTGTCGCGCGGGTTCACCGCCACCGTCCTGGTGCTCGCCGAGCGCGCCCGTATCGAGGTGCGGTGGCCGGAGCCGTCGCCCGGCCCCGAGGGCCGGTCGGACGTGCAGGTGCCGATGCCCGATCAGCGGACCCGGTGGGACACCCTGCGCGAGTCGGCCGCCGCCCTGTCCCGCAGCATGCCGGTCTGAGCCACGCCGAGCGCGTCAGCCCTGGCCGAAGGTCTGCTCGCGATGGACCCGCCAGCGCTCCATCATGGCCGCGATCTCGTCCTCGATGAACTCGAAGAAGGCGAGCGTCTCGGCCAGGCGGCGGCCCGCCGGGGTGTCGGCGCCGAGGCTGCTCACGCCCTCGCGCAGGGCGCTCTCCCACCGCTTGAGGACGGCCTCGCGGTTGGTCAGCGCCTCGTACCACTGGTCGCCGTGCACCCGGTAGCGCTCCCGGCGCGAGCCGGGCTCCCGCTCGCGCGACACCATGTGCGTCTGGGCCAGGTAACGCACCGCGCCGGAGACCGCCGCGGGGCTGATCTGCAACTGTTCGCCCAGTTCGGCGGAGGTCAGCACGCCCTTGTCGGAGGCGAGGAGCGCGGCGAAGACGCGGGCTGCCATGCGCTGCATCCCGGCCTCCACGAGCTGCGCCGCGAAGGACTCCACGAACTTCGACACGGACTCCGCGTCGCGGCCGGCCCCGGCTGATTCCGTCATGCCGCCATCCTATCGGGCCTTTATACGTTTCCTTAACTTCACAAATTTCTGAATGAAGCGTACGTTCTGAACCATGACGAAGGCCGACCTCGCCATCGAGGTATCCGGACTGCACAAGTCGTTCGGCAAGACGCACGCGCTCGCCGGCCTCGACCTGGACGTCGAGACCGGCGAGGTCCACGGCTTCCTCGGCCCCAACGGCGCCGGCAAGTCCACCACCATCCGCGTCCTGCTCGGCCTGCTGCGCGCCGACGCGGGGACCGCGCGGGTGCTGGGCCGCGACCCCTGGACCGACGCGGTGGAGGTGCACCGCCACATCGCCTACGTGCCGGGGGACGTGACCCTGTGGCGGAACCTGTCCGGCGGTGAGGTCATCGACCTCTACGGCCGTCTCCGCGGCGGCCTCGACACACGACGCCGGGCCGAGCTGATCGAGCGGTTCGAGCTGGACCCGACCAAGAAGGGCCGCACCTACTCCAAGGGCAACCGGCAGAAGGTCGCCCTCGTCGCCGCGTTCGCCTCGGACGTGGACCTGCTGATCCTCGACGAGCCGACCTCGGGCCTGGACCCGCTGATGGAGGAGGTCTTCCAGCGCTGTGTCGAGGAGGAGCGCGAACGCGGCCGTACGGTCCTGCTCTCCTCGCACATCCTCAGCGAGGTCGAGGAGCTCTGCGACCGGGTCAGCATCATCCGCAAGGGCCGCACCGTCGAGAGCGGTTCGCTCGCCGACCTGCGCCATCTGACGCGCACGAGCGTCACGGCCGAACTCGCCGGTCCGCCCAACGGGCTGTCCCGTCTGCCGGGCGTCCACGACCTCGCCATTCAGCCCATGGAGAGGGGCCAAGGCCGTCGGGTCCGGCTCCAGGTCGACACCGACCAACTCGACGCCGTACTGCGCTCGCTCAGCGAGTCCGGCGTGCGGTCGCTGACGTCGACGCCGCCGACGCTGGAGGAGCTGTTCCTGCGGCACTACCAGGCCGACCAGCCCGAGCAGGCCGACGTGAGCGAGGTGGCCCGATGACCGCCACGACTTTCGGGGTACGGCCGTCCGGCTCGCGCCAACTGGCAGGCACCGGCACGCTGTTGCGCTTCGCCCTGCGCCGCGACCGGGTGATGATCCCGGTCTGGGTGGCGGTGAACGCGCTGATGATCCTCTCCATGCCGAACACGCTGGAGAACCTGTACGCCACCCCCGCCGAACGCGCCGACCTCGTCCAGAACACCGCCGCCAACGCCTCCTTCCGCGCGCTGATCGGCCCGGCCTTCGACGACTCGATCGGCGCCCTGACGGCCTGGCGCGTCGGCGTCTACGCGGGCGCGCTCGCGGCCGTCCTGAGCCTGCTCCTCGTCATACGGCACACCCGGGACGAGGAGGAGAGCGGCCGTCAGGAGCTGGTGGCGTCCGGGATGGTGGGGCGCCGGGCCTCCCTGACGGCGGCGCTGCTGACCGCGGGGGTCGCGAACGCCGTACTGGCCCTCCTGGTCACGGTCGGGCTGTCCGCCCAGGGCGCCTCCGGGGCATTGGCCCTCGGGCTCGGGCTCGCGGGGGTCGGCATGGTCTTCGCGACGCTGGCGGCGATCGTCGCCCAGTTCACGGAGAGCGCCCGGCTGGCACGGGGGCTGACGGCGGGGCTGGTGGGCGCGGCGTTCGTGCTGCGCGCGGCGGGCGACTCGGCTGCGGCCGACGGTTCATCGGTGCTGACGTGGGTGTCGCCGCTGGGCTGGCTGGAGAATCTGCGGGCCTTCGCGGGCGAGCGGTGGTGGGTGCTGCTGCTGTTCGCGGCGGCGGCCGTGGTGCAGGGCGTGGTGGCGTACGGACTCGCCGGGCGCCGGGACGTGGGCATGAGCTTCCTGCCCGCCCGGCCGGGTCCTGCCGACGGCCGCCTCGGCACGGCGGGCGCGCTGGCCTGGCGGCTGCAGCGCGGCAGCGTGCTCGGCTGGTCGATCGGCTTCTTCCTGGCCGGGGTCATCTACGGCGGGCTGACGGACGGGGTGGCCGACCTGGTCGGCGACAACGACAACGCCCGCGAGATCTTCCGGCGGATGGGCGGGCAGTCCGGCATCACGGACGCGTTCCTCGCCTCGATGGTGGGGATGCTGGGCCTGATCGCCGCGCTGTATGTGGTGGCGTCGGTGCTGCGCCTGCACGGGGAGGAGACCTCGATGCGGGCGGAACCGATCCTCGCGAACGCGGTGGGGCGGCTGCGGTGGGCCGCCGGTCACCTGGCGATCGCCTTCACCGGGTCCGCGCTGATCATGCTGCTCGCGGGTCTGGGCTTCGCCGTCGGCCACGGCAAGGAGGTCGGCCCGATCCTGGGCGCCTGCCTGGTGCAGCTCCCCGCGGTGTGGGTCGTCGGCGGGCTGGCGGTCCTGCTCTACGGCGTCCTGCCGCGCGCGGCGATGGCGGCGTGGGGTGTGGCCGGGGCTGTGCTGCTGATCGGCTGGGTGGGGCCTGCGCTCGATGTTCCGCAGGCGGTGCTGGATCTGTCGCCGTTCGGGCACTTGCCGAAGCTGCCGGGCGGGGGGATGGAGTGGGGGCCGGTGCTGGTCTTGATGGGGCTGGCGGTGGCCCTGACCGCCGGGGGGCTGGCGGGGGTGCGGCGGCGGGACATGTCGACGTGAGGGGCGGCTCAGTCGACGTACTGCTTGAGTTCCTCGGTGTCGAGCTCGATGCCGACGGGATCTGGGAGGGTGACCTTGCCGCCAAGCCTGACCACATGGATGTCCCGGTATCCATCCTCCAGGTCCGGATCGCTGTGCACGAGGATGGACAGGTTGTCCCGGTCGATCAGCAGATAGACCGGGATACCCGCCTCGGCATACGCCCGAGGCTTCTCGACCCGGTCGCGCTTATGGGTGTCCGAGTCGTAGGACGTGATTTCGACCGCCATAAGCACGCCCCGGGGGTCGGCCCACTCCCCCTGGCCCACGAAGTGATCAACAGGGGCGAGAACCCCATCAGGCCGGGCCCGGCCCTTGCGGTAGGCCTCCACCTTGAGCCCTTGCAAAGGGTTGAGGTCCAAGTCGGGCCGGGCACGCATGCACTGACGGATCAGCCACATGGTGATCGTGTTGTGGTTGCCGTTCGTCACTTTCTTGAGCCCGATCCGTCCGTCGATGAACTCGAACCTGACGGTCTCGTCCTCCCTCTCGGCGAACTCGGCGATCCGCTCGAACATGTCCACAGACAACTGAGACGACGCACGCTCTGCCATGACCGTCATGGTGCCTCCCTTCGCAGGCAGGCACCAGCTTGACGAGCCGTCGACGACCATGAACCGGGGTTCGCTCAGCGATCATCCGAACGACTGATCACCCCACCTCGACGCGCAACCCCTCCAACCCCCGGATCACAAAGTTCGGCTTCCGCTCCGGCTCCGCCGCCAACCGCAACGTCGGCGCCTGCTCCAGCAACGCCGTCATCGACGCCGCCAGCTCGATGCGGGCCAGCGGAGCGCCGATGCAGTAGTGGATGCCGGCGCTGAAGGAGACGTGCGGGTTCTCCTTGCGGGTGAGGTCCAGGCGGTCGGGGTCGGCGAAGACCTCGGGGTCGTGGTTCGCGGAGCCGAAGAGCATCGCGATCTCCGCGCCCCGCGGGATCACCGTGCCGTCGATCTCGATCTCGTCCAGGACCCAGCGTTCGAAGAGCTGGAGCGGGGTGTCGTAGCGCATCAGCTCCTCGATCGCCGAGGGGATCAGGGAGTGGTCGGCGCGCAGGGCCGCCAGCTGGTCGGGGTTGCGGAACAGGGCCCACCAACCGTTGACCGTGGCGTTCACCGTGGCCTCGTGGCCGGCGTTGAGGAGGAGGACCGCCGTCGAGATCATCTCCTGCTCGGTCAGGCGGTCGCCCTCGTCGTACGCCTCGATCAACCCGGAGATCAGGTCGTCGCCGGGCTCCTCGCGGCGGGCCGCGATCAGCTCACGGAGGTACTCCGAGAACTCGACCGAGGCACGGACCGCCTTGGTCGCCGTCTCCTTCGACGGGTTCAGCTCGTACATCCCGCAGATGTCCGCCGACCAGGGCCGCAGCTGCGCCCGGTCCGACTCGGGGATGCCCAGCATCTCGGCGATCACCGCGACCGGCAGCGGCTCCGCCACATCGGTCAGCAGGTCGCCGCCGCCCTTCTCGACCAGCGCCGCCACCAGGTCACCGGCCAGCTCGCGCACATACGGCTTCAGCCGCTCCACCGTGCGCGGAGTGAACGCCTTCGACACCAGCCGGCGGATCCGGGTGTGGTCCGGCGGCTCAAGGTCGAGCATCCCGTGGTCGTTGAGGACGTGGAACGGCTCGTGCTCCGGCGGCGGAGCCGTCCGCCCGAAGTCCTCGTGCGTGAACCGGTGCTGGTAGGTGCGGCCGAGGCGGCGGTCGCGCAGCAGCGCCGAGACGTCCGCGTGGTGTGGCACCAGCCACTGGTTCGTGGGCTCGAACCAGTGCACCCGGCCCCGGGACCGCAGTTCGGCGTAGGCGGGGTACGGGTCGGCCAGGAACGCCGGGTCCCACGGGTCGAAGGCGAAGGGGGAAGGAGCTGCCATGACCGGACGTTAGCCCGGCCTCCCCCTCCCTGACCAGGGGTGTCGGTTCGGCGGGTGTCGGCTCAGCCCGGCGTGACCAGCCGCGCCTCGTACGCGAACACCGCCGCCTGGGTACGGTCCCGCAGGCCCAGCTTCACCAGGATCCGGCTGACGTGGGTCTTGATCGTCGACTCGGCGACCACCAGCCGCTCGGCGATCTCCGCGTTCGACAGGCCCTGCGCGATCAGCACCAGCACCTCCGTCTCCCGCTCGGTCAGCTCCCCGTACGCCGCGTGTGCGGAGGACATCAGGCGCGGGGAGTCGGACAGCTTGGAGAACTCCGTGATCAGGCGCCGGGTGACGGAGGGGGCGAGGAGGGCCTCGCCGGCCGCCACCACCCTTACCCCGTCGGCGAGTTGGCGGGCCGAGGCGTCCTTGAGCAGGAAGCCCGAGGCTCCCGCGCGCAGCGCCTGGTACACGTACTCGTCGAGGTCGAAGGTGGTCAGCACCAGCACCTTGGACGTGCTGTCGGCCGCGACGATCTCCCGGGTGGCCTCGATGCCGTTCAGCTCCGGCATGCGGATGTCCATCAGCACGACGTCGGGGGAGAGTTCACGGACCCGGTCCACCGCCTCGCGTCCGTTGACCGCCTCGCCGACGACCTCGATGTCCGGCATCGCGTTCAGCAGGACCGAGAAGCCCTCGCGGACCATCATCTGATCGTCCGCGATCAGTACGCGGATGGTCATGAGCCGTCCTCCGCCGTCGTGGTGACCGGCAGGAACACGGCCACCTCATAGCCGCCGTCCTCCATCCGGCCCGCCGTCATCTCGCCGCCCAGCATGCTGACCCGCTCCCGCATCCCGGTGATGCCGTGCCCCGCACCCGGTGAGGGCTTCAGCAGGGCCGACGCGGGCGGCGGGCCGTTGACTATGCGCAGGCCCAGACCGCCGAGGACATAGCCGATCTCGACTCGGGCGCTCGCGCCGGGCGCGTGGCGCAGGCTGTTGCTCAGTGCCTCCTGCACGATGCGGTACGCCGACAGCTCGACGCCCTGCGGGAGTGCGCGCACCGCCCCGGTCACCGTCTTCTCGACGTCCAGGCCCGCGTCCCGCACATTGGCCAGCAGCGCGTCCAGGTCGGCGAGGGTGGGCTGCGGGGCGTCCGGGGCCTCGTAGTCCTCGGCGCGGACGACGCCCAGGATGCGGCGCAGTTCGGTGAGCGCCGCCACCGCGTTCTCCCGGATGGTGACGAAGGCCCGCTCCAGCTCCGGCGGCGGGTTCTCCACCCGGTAGGGGGCGGCCTCCGCCTGGATGGCGACGACCGACATGTGGTGGGCGACCACGTCGTGCAGCTCGCGGGCGATCGTCGTGCGCTCCTCCAGCAGGGTGCGCCTGGAGCGCTCCTGCGCGGTCACGGTCTGCTGGGCGGTGACCTCCTGCCTCGCTTCCCGGCGTATGTGCCACAGGGCGACGCAGAGCAGGATCATCGCGGAGATGACCATCATGGGTCCGGTGTTCGCGCCGTAGTAGCCCGGGCCTATACCGGCCCCCGCGGCCAGCCCGTACGCCCCCGTCACCAGCCACATCCACAGGGCCGTACGCGGCCGGGTGCGCATGGCCACGACCGTCAGCACCGTCAAATGGCAGGCGAGGGCGCCGGGCACCCACGGCCACTCGCCCACGCTGTGGCCGAGCACACCCGTGAATGGCGTGGCGGCCATGGACAGCCAGAAGGCTCCTACGGGCCGCACCATGGTCAGCAGCACAGGGATCACACAGAGCGGACCGAGCAGCAGGGCCGAGCCACTGGAGTCGACCGTGGCGAACATCAGCGTGAACATGGCGGCCACGCCGATCAGGGCGTGCGGGGTCCAGGACGCGTGCTCCCGCAGGCGCGCCGGCAGCCGCCTGGTCAGCGGGCCGTCGACCCGCATGCGGGGCAGCGGACGGTAGGCGAAGGCGTCGTGGATCAGGTCCTGGCGCAGCCCGCGCAGGGCCTCGGAGGCCATCCGGAACTCCGGGCTGCGCGGCTTGGCCCTGTCCACCGGCGGCTGGGTCTGCGGGTGAGTCGTCTCGGTCACGTACAGAACGGTAGGCGCAGGGCCCTGTAGCGGTCGTCCCCAGTGAGAGGGGTTCCGGCGGATCCATCTCAGGTACTACGGGTATCCCCGCTGGTCGCGCCCGGTGCGGGACCCGCCGGGACCCGCGCTCAATACCCGGCGGGCCGCACCAGTCCCGACTCGTAGGCGAACACCGCCGCCTGCGTCCGGTCCCGCAGCCCCAGCTTCACCAGGATCCGGCCCACGTGGGTCTTCACGGTCTGCTCGGCCACGACGAGGCGTTCGGCGATCTCCGCGTTCGACAGGCCCTGGGCGATCAGCGCGAGGACCTCCGTCTCGCGCTCGGTCAGATCGCCGACGCGCTCCTTGAGCGGGGCGCGGGGCCGGTTGTCCAGGCGGGAGAACTCGGTGATCAGCCGGCGGGTGATGCCCGGCGCGAGCAGCGCGTCGCCGGCCGCCACGACACGTACCGCCTCGGCCAGCTGGTCGGCGGAGGCGTCCTTGAGGAGGAAGCCGGAGGCTCCCGCACGCAGCGCCTCGTACACGTACTCGTCGAGGTCGAAGGTGGTCAGCACCAGCACCTTGATCTGCGGGAACTCGGTGGTGATGCGGCGGGTGGCCTCGATGCCGCCGAGTTCGGGCATGCGGATGTCCATCAGGACGACGTCGGGGACGAGCTCGGCGACCTTCGCGACCGCGTCCAGCCCGTCGACCGCCTGGCCGATCACATCGATGTCGGGCTTGGTGTTGAGCAGCACGGTGAACCCCTGCCGGACCATCTGCTGGTCGTCGGCGATGACTACACGGATGGGGCTGCTCGTCATGGGGTCGGTTCTCCTGTCAGGGGTGGGCGGTCGGCGAGGTGTCGCCCCGCGGGAGGAAGGCCGAGACCGCGAAACCGCCGTGCTGGGTGGGGGCCGCGGTGAGATGGCCGCCGAGCATAGCCGCCCGCTCACGCATGCCGAGCAGTCCGTGACCCGCGCCCGGGGAACGTGGAACGGTTCGCTGGGGACGGGAGTTGACCACACCCAGATGCAGGCCGTGGAAGTCGTGCGAGATCTCGACGCGCACTTCCGAACCCGGCGCGTGCCGCAGGGCGTTGCTGAGCGCCTCCTGGATGATCCGGTACGCGGACAGCTCCACGCCCGTGGGGTACGAGAGGGCCTCGCCCCTGATGTCGGTGACGACGTCCAGTCCGGCGGCGCGGGTGTTGTCGATGAGTGCGTCGAGCCGGTCGAGCATGGGCTGGGGGGCGTCGGGGGCGGCTGCGCTGCCGGGTTCGCCGAGACCGTAGGGGTCTTCCCCGTTCTCGGGGTTCTCGGAGCGCAGGACGCCCAGCACGCGGCGCAGTTCGGTGAGCGCGTCCAAGGCGTTCTGCCGGATGCCGGCGAGGTTCTCCTTCAGCTCGTCGGGCGGGTTCTCGACGAGGTGGGGGGCGACCTGGGCCTGGATGGAGATCACCGACATGTGGTGGGCGACCACGTCGTGCAGCTCGCGTGCGATACGGCTGCGCTCCTCCAGCAGGGTGCGCCGGGCCCGCTCCTCGGCGGTGATCGTGGTCTGCTGCATCAGCTCCGCGCGCGCCTCGCGGCGGCCGCGCAGCGCCATGCCGAGCACCACGACGACCGTGAACAGGACGATCGCGAGCACTCCGGTGGGCTGGTAGTCGCGCGCCCCCCACAGCCCCTGGATGACGTAGGCGGCGAGCGCGGTCAGCGCCAGCGCCTCGAAGGACACACGGCTGCGTACGCGCAGGGCGAGCAGCAGCAGCACGGCCATCTGACCGATGATCCCGGCCGCGGTCCAGGGCCAGACGAAGTCGTGCGCGCCACCGGCCAGCAGTTGACGACGCACCTCGACGGCACCCACCACCGTGGCCGCCATCGACAGCCACCACCCGGGGACCGGCCGCCACAGCGCGAGGACCACCGCACCGCCCTGCGCGAGCCCGATCAGGGTGGCGATCTGACCGCCCACCCCGCCGTTGTCCATCAGTTGTGCCACCGCGCCGATGGTGACGCCGAACGCGACGAGGCACAGCAGGCCGTGCGGCAGCCAGCGCAGCCACGTGGAGGGGGGCAGCGGATCCGGCTGGGTGGTCCACAGGTCGTCGCGCAGTACTCGCAGCCAGCGCCGGACTCGACTCGTCGAATCCCGCCCATTCCCCGCCTCCGTCACAGGGTCAACCCTAGGCATGGTGCTGTGCCTCCGCTTCGGTGCCGTGAGCGGCCGGCTGGGATCGGATCACCCGGGACGGGCGGCCGGTCGGACGCCGCGGGCCCTGTTCGTAGGTGCGGAACGTGGTCCAGCACAGCGCCAGGACCAGGGTGAACAGCGGGAGCCAAGCCAGACGGGCCGCCACCCAGCCCAGGTGGTCGGGAACGGTGTGCAGGCCGGGGAGCCGGCCCGCCATCAGGCCCGTGGCCGTGGTCGCCATCAGGGCGGTCTGGTGCCAGAGGAAGATCGTCATCGCCGAGAGGTTGAGCAGGGCCACCGCCGCCCAGGCCAGGGGGCGGCGCATCGTGCGGCGCAGCGGCCCGCGCAGGAGCAGGGCCAGACCGCACTGGGCCAGGCCGAACGTGACGGCGGCCAGCGTGGGCGGGTTGAGGTTGGAGATCGCGGCGCCGGGGACGCCGACCATGGACGCCGGGTAGCCCGCCCAGGCGACCAGTGCGGCCGTCGCCGCCGCGCCGCCCGTCAGCAGGATCCAGCCCGCGCGCAGGCGCTCCAGCTCGCCCCGGGTCCAGGCCGCGCCCAGGGTGTACGGCACCAGCCAGCCGGCCGCCACGTTCACCCAGCCGAGCCAGGCCGGGCCGCCCAGGCCGAAGCGGAGCAGGTCCACATGGAGGACGATCGCGAGGGGCCAGAGCGGGTTGAGCCGGAGGAGCAGGGGCGTCGCCGCCGTCAGCGCGGCGAAGAGCAGGAGGAACCACAGAGGGGACAGGGCCAGCTTGACCAGGGTGTGGATGGTGTCGGCGTCCGTGCCGGAGACGAGCAGCAGGACCGATGCCACCGTCCACAGGGTGAGGACCGCCGCCACCGGTTTGAACAGGCGGGACAACCGGGACGTCAGCCACTGTCCGTACGTCACGCCGCGCGCTCGGGCCGAGGTGTAGCCGCGGGTGGCCACATGGCCGCCGACCAGGAAGAACACGGCGAGGGTCTGGAAGGCCCAGGAGATGGGGGCCAGCCAGGGCAGGTAGTGGAGCGGGCTCGCGGTGCGCAGGCCGGTCCCGCCGTCCGCGACCAGGGCCGTCACCAGCCAGTGGCCGAGGACGACACCGAGGATGGCGAAGGCCCGCAGGGCGTCGACGGCCCGGTCCCGGTCGGCGGGGGTGACGGCGTCGACACGGGCGGCGCCCCGGCGTATGCCCTGCCACGCGCCGCGCAGGCGCCCTTCGGCGCGAGGGTCGGCCACGGGATCGGCCACGGGCTTTTCCGCGGGCTCGACGAAAAGCTCGGCCGAGGACTCAGCCATGGCTCACCTCCGAGGTCTCGCCCAGGACGATGCGGGCCAGGTTCGCCAGGGACGTCGAGCCCGGCCGGAAGTAGTCGCTGTGGCCGCCGTCGCCCGCCGCGAAGACCCGGGCGCCGAAGGACGGGGACACCGGGTCGGTGCCGAAGCCGACGACCGTGCCGAACAGGTCGAGCCTGACGTGCGGCACCTCAGCCACCCAGTCGTCGCTGCCGCGGGCCGCCCAGACGCGGGCCGGCGTGCGCAGGGCCGCCGCGGTGTCCGCGCCGGTGCCGGGGCTGCCGACCAGGGCGATGTCGTCCACGTCCAGGTGGGAGGCCGCACGGCCGCAGACCACCGAGCCGTAGGAGTGGCAGACCAGGGAGATGTGCGGCTTCCTGCCGGCCGGCCAGTACGCCCCGCCGTCGTACGGCCTGCCGTCGGTGTTCGACGCGCGGTGGCCCTTGACCGACGAGCGGTCCGCGACGGCACGCAGCTGCCGTATGAACTCCCGCAGCTTCGGGGCGGCCTCCTCGGCTCGGCCCGCCGTCGTGACCGTGGTGCTGACCGTGGCCGGGGTTTCGTAGCCGAGCCAGGCGACCACCGCGGTGCCGGTGCCCTGCGGGGCCTCCCGGGTGAGGCGTTCGTACAGGGCCCGGGCGGCGTCGCGGAAACGGTCGTAGGTGTCGAGGGATGTGTCGGAGCCCGGGACCAGGACCGCGATGCGGTCGGCGTGGGCCAGGTCGCCGAAGACCTCTGTCGCGAGGCCGGGGCCGCGGCCGTCGAAGGAGAGGAAGTGACGGGACGGGTCGGCCATCTCGCGGTCCGCGGCGGCCCGTTCGCGGTTGCCGTGCGCCGCGGCCATGCTGGAGGCCTCGGCGGCGTTGGCACGGTTGGCCGCGTACGTCTCGTCCAGGGTCGCCGCCGTCACCGGCGCGAGGGCGGCCGGGGCCGGTGCGGGGATCTCGGGGCGGGCGGCACCGGACAGCGGGACGACCACGGCACCGGTGATCAGCGTGGCGAGCAGAGCTCGGCGCCATCTGTGAGTACGGGGAGCCTTCTTCGTCGGCTCGCTCGTCTGCCTCGGCTCGCTCGTCTGCCTCGGCTCGCTCGCCCCGGCTGCGCCGACCCCCTCGGTAGGCCCCGTGGTACGCCCCGCGGTCCGCCCCATGGTCGTCTTCCCTTCCAGTCCGCCCGGCCATCGGGCTTGTCTGGATGGGAAATTACGGATCCGGCCTCGTCACCCGCGTCCCGCCAGGGAGCTCACCTGCGACGTAGCTCTCAGGTATTACGGGTATGAAGGGGTCTCCCCCGGGAGGAGCCCCGCCTCACCACGCCAACTGCGCGATCTCCTCCACCACCACCGCACACGCGTCCGCCGCCGGATCGATCAGCGGAAAGTGCCCGACGTCCTACAGCAGCGTAAGACCGACCACCTCCCCCGCCTTCGCCGCCGCGTCCGCGTACGACTCGGCGACGGCCTGCGGGACGACGACATCCGTACGCCCCTGGACGAGCGTCGTGGCGATGCCGGTCGGGAGCAGGAGCGCGGGATCGGCGTAGGGCTGACGCTCGGCGAACTCCACCGCTCCGCCCAGGAGTTGCCGCGCGGCACCCCCGCAGACGTCCAGCTTGTCGGCGACCGTGAAGTCGGCGATCGGGGCCAGGGCGACCACACCGCGCAGGGGGGCGGGGCGGTCCGTGCGCCAGGAGGCGTCCGCGGGCAGGAGATGACGGGCCGCCGCCCAGAGGGCCAGGTGGCCGCCGGCCGAGTGACCGGTGAGCACCATGCGGCGCGGGTCGGCCTGCGGGAGCATCTCCCGTACGAGCGCGGGCAGCGCGTCGAGCGCGGCGGCCACGTCGTCGAAGGTGTCCGGCCACCGCCCGGCGACCGGCCCGCCCCCCACACCGTCCGCGCCCTCCGAACCCTGCGCGCTCGCGGCGCCCTCCCCGCCCCGCCGATACTCCACATTGGCCACGGCGAACCCCCGCCGAGCCATGAAGTCCGCGAACGGCGTGACATGCCGCCGGTCGTACGGAGCCCGCCAAGCCCCGCCGTGCAGCAGAACGACCAGCGGAGCGAGGCCGCCCGGCCCGGCCACGCCGCGCGGCGCGTAGAAGTCGATCACCTGGTCGGGGTGGTCGCCGTACGACGCGATGGCGTCGGGATCGACGGGCGGGTGCGAGAAGGCCGACTCCTCTTCGGCAGCGGCCCGGGCTGCTGCGACGTCGTCCGGCATGCTCCAACCTCTCAGCGATGGAACGGATTTGAACGAAAGGGGGTGGCGGACCAGGTTGGGAATTCGGCGCGCTGGCGGGGACGGTATCAGGCTGGTGACGTGCGCGAACACAGGGATGTCACGCTCGGTGAGGGTTAAATGGTTCTGTCGTTTCGTTACGCTGACCTCACGGACCGCACACAGCTCGCACCGCAGCCCGTACGTGCACCAAGGAGGCCGATATGTCCGCCGAACCCGGCACCGTACGTCCCGGAGGGCGTACCGCGCGTGTCCGTGCGGCCGTCCTGCGGGCGGCCGGAGATGTGCTCGCGGAGCAGGGATTCGCCGGCCTCGACCTCGCGGACGTGGCCCGGCGCGCCGAGGTGGGCAAGACGACCGTGTACCGCCGGTGGGGCTCGGTGACGGGCCTGGTGGCCGACCTGCTCGCCGACATGGCCGAACAGTCGCTGCCGCGCGAGGAGACCGGGTCCGTGCTCGGGGACCTGCGGGCCAACGCGGCGCTGGTGCGGCGGACGTTGGCGGACGCCCGGCAGGGCGCCCTGTTCCGCGCCGTCATCGCCGCGGCGACCTGCGACGAACGTACCGCGCAGGCGCTGCGGCGGTTCTACGAGGTACGGGTCGCGGAGTGGGCGCCGTGCGTGGAACAGGGCGTCGCCAGGGGGGAGTTGCCCGCCGGGACCGACGCCGCGGCGGTCGTACGGGCGGTGTCGGCGCCCTTGTACTACCAGTTGCTGACGACCGGGGTGGTCCCCGACGCCCCCGCCGCGGAGCGCGCCGCGCGGGCCGCGCATGCGGCTGCCGTGGCGGGGGTGTACGTCGGTCAGCGCGTCGGAACCTAGGCCGCCCCCTCCGGCAACCCTTCCTCCAGCACCTCCCCCGGCACCTGCGCCAGCACCTCGCCCAGCACCCGTGCCGCCCGCTCCACGTCCGCGAACCCGACGTACAGCGGCGTGAAACCGAAGCGCAGCACGTCCGGATGGCGGAAGTCGCCGACCACGCCCCGCTCGATGAGCGCCTTCATGACCTCCCCGGCGCCCTCGCAACGCAGTGCCACCTGGCTGCCGCGCTCCGCGTGCGCCACCGGAGTCACCGACTCCACGCGCCCCTCCCCCACATAGGCCCCGACGCACTCCAGGAAGAAGTCCGTCAGCGCGAGGGACTTGGCGCGCACCGCCTCGATCGACACGCCGTCCCAGACCTCCAGCGCGGCCTCCAGGGCCAGCATGGAGAGGATGTCCGGCGTGCCGACGCGACCGCGCAGTGCGCCCGCCGCCGGTTCGAAGTCGCCGCGCATGCCGAAGGGTTCGGCGTGCGAGTTCCAGCCGGGGAGCGGGGAGTCGAAGCGGTCCTGCAGGTCACTGCGCACATACAGGTACGCCGGTGCACCGGGCCCGCCGTTCAGGTACTTGTACGTACAGCCGACCGCCAGGTCGACCCCGTGCTCGTCCAGGCCCACCGGCAGCGCGCCCGCGCTGTGGCAGAGGTCCCACACGACGTACGACCCCGCCGCGTGCACGGCGGCGGTGAGGGCCGGCAGGTCGTGCAGCCGGCCGGTGCGGTAGTCGACGTGGTTCAGCAGGACGGCGGCCGTACGGTCGTTCAGCGCGGCCGGCACCTGCGCGGGCGTCACGGGCCGCAGCGCGCACCCCGTCATCCGCGCCGCCGACGCGGCGATGTACCCGTCCGTGGGGAAGGTCGTCGCGTCGACCAGGATCTCGTCCCGGCCCGCCCCGCCGTCCGCGGAGTGCGCCATCCGCACGGCGGCGACAACCGCCTTGAAAACATTGACACTTGTCGAGTCGCCGACCACGATCTGGCCGGGCGCCGCGCCGACCAGGGGAGCGATCCGGTCACCGATCCGCTCGGGCGCGGTCCACCAGCCGCTCTCGTCCCAGGAGCGGATACGCAGCTCGCCCCACTGCCGCCGTACGACGTCCTCGACCTGCCCCGACACGTTGGCCGGCAGGGCGCCCAGGGAGTTGCCGTCGAGGTAGACGCCCGCGGCGTCAGCCGCATGATCGGACACGGTGTCGAGCACGAACTGCTTCCGCAGCCCTGCCAGCTCGTCGCGGGCGTCCAGCTCCGCCGCCCTGACGCCGAGGTCACGTATGTCAGACATGAGACCTCGCCGTCCACAGCTCCGGGAACACGTTCTTCTGCGCGCGCTTCTCCAGCCAGGCCACCCCGGCCGAGCCGCCCGTACCGGCCTTGGCGCCCATCGCGCGCCGGGTGGCGACGAGGTGGTCGTTGCGCCAGCGCCACACCAGCTCGGCGACATCGGTCAACGCCTCGCCGAGGCGGGCGAGTTCGCCGTTCTGGTCACCGGAGTAGATCTCGGTCCAGACGGCCTCCACCGCGTCCGACGGCTCGTACCGCCGCGACACGTCGCGCTTGAGCACGCTCTGCGGGATGGCGCAGCCGCGTCGGGCGAGGAAGCGCAGCACCTCGTCGTAGAGGCTCGGCTCGTGCAGCGCCTTCTCCAGTTCCGCGTGGACGCGCGGGGCGCCGCGGTGCGGGACCAGCATGGACGCGGACTTCTCGGCGAGCAGGAACTCCATGCGCCGGTACATCGCCGACTGGAAGCCGGAGCCCTCGCCGAGGGCGCTGCGGTACGCGTTGAACTGGGCAGGCGTGAGCTGGCCGAGCGGCTTCCAGGAGGCGTTCAGGGCCTCCAGTTCCCGTACGGAACGCTTGAGCGCGTCGATCGCCACCGGCACGCGGTCCTCGCGCAGGGCGTTCGCCGCCGTCTCCCACTCGTGGACGATGACCGTGAACCACAGCTCCATCACCTGGGTCGTGACCAGGAAGACCATCTCTCCGGGATCGTCGGAGAGGGTGTGCTGGAGGTGGGTGAGGACGTCCGCCTGTACGTAGTCCTCGTACGGCGTGGTGCCTGCGAAGTCGAGATGCGGAGTCGACGGCTCTTCAGCCTCGTGAGCCTCGTGGGACATCGCTGTCTCCTGTTGTAACTCCGGGTAGCGGTCCGCCCCTGCCGTTATCGACACGGGGGCCCCGGTCCCCGCCGGGCATCTTCTTCGATGGTCCGCCGAAAAGGCAAGGCCCGCCTGATCACACAGGCGGGCCCGGCAGAAGACACCCCTAGGGCGGCCTTAGCCCAGCGTCTGGGCCGCCGTCGGCGAGGAGTCCTTCAGGAACTGGCTGCAGCGCTCGTACTCCTCCTGCTCGCCGATGGCTCCGGCGGCGCGGGCGAGGGCGTGCAGGGCGCGCAGGAAGCCGCGGTTCGGCTCGTGCTCCCAGGGGACGGGGCCGTGCCCCTTCCATCCGTTACGGCGCAGAGAGTCCAGGCCACGGTGGTAGCCCGTACGGGCATAGGCGTACGACTCCACGACGCTGCCCCGCTCGAACGCGTCGTCGGCCAGCTGTGCCCAGGCCAGCGAGGAGGTCGGGTACTTCGCGGCGACGTCCGCGGGCGCGGTGCCCCCGGCGAGCAGCTCACGCGGCTCGGGGTCGTCGGGGAGGTGGGTCGGGGGCGGGCCCCCGAGGAGGTTTTCGTGAATGGCCATGGGTTCAAGTGTGAGGCATCGCCGCGCCCGGCGGTCAGCCGTGTTTCGCCCCCGCCGCCCCTACCCGTCCCATCCCGGGGCGCCCCGGACCTTCGTCGGGGGCTACCGCCCCCAGACCCCCGCTTCTGCCCTGAAGGGGCCTCGTCCTCAAACGCCGGACGGGCTGGGTAAGTCGGCCCGTCCGGCGTTTGAGGGGGCTTGTTCATTGCTAATTCACATCAGCGCAGAGGGTCAGCGAACGGAGCGCACCTGAATCTCTGTCGTACCTCAGGGTGGCAAGAATTGAGGACGACGATTTCGCTCTTACCGAAACCTCGCACTCGCCGCCTCTGGCGGCGGTGTCGACGAGATCAAAGCGAACGGCGCCCTGCTCGGCCGCCGCCATACGCACATTCACTAGACCTCGGTAGTAATCCCGTACCCCTGATGCAGGTCTGTGCAGTCCTGCAACGAGTTCAGGGAGTGCACGCTTCGCCCCCAAGAGTTCCAGGTGATCGAATTTACCCTCGACGTCAAGACGAAGAAGGCCTGCCAACCCGGTCTCGTCATCAAACTCCAGCGCTACACCGCCCGAACTGGACAATGATTCCGTGAAGGAAAGCAGCGCCACGTCAACTTCTGGATCGTAGCGAATGTGGCAATCTATGCGACTTGCCATATAAATCCCCTCGACTCCCGAGTGTGTAGGGCTAGCGTCGCCAGGCCGTCACGCAATAGCCATTGTCGTTGAGTACCACAACTACCTTTGAGCCAGTGTACTTCCAAGTCTTCCGAGCCCTGTCGTACCTGGCTGCCGAATACTTGGTGGCCACTACATTCTGAGCCTCGGGACCCGTGATGCTGTCCTTGGCCATCTCCTCGGAACAGTGAAGGCTGTAGCCCGAGATGAACCGCGGCGCCGAAGCCCGCACGCCGGCCTCAGCCGTCTGCGACGAGCCCATCTGAGAATCGACCGCTGCGTAGGAAGAGCCTACGACGGTAAGCACTGCTGCCAGCGCAAGACCGACCGACGTGCCGGCCTTGAGCGCCTTGTTGCGGAGGTTATTGAGTTCGGCCATTGGCGTGGTGGCTCCTTCTGTATTCAAGTACGTGCGACACAGGTTCTTCTCAGTACTCGTACAGATAGACGTCAGCAAGGGCGCCTGGAGCCGTCCACTTGAAGGTCCTCTTGGACCCCCACCCGTCGCACGTCTGATTGCGCTTGGTCGAACCGTCAGCGAAGTACGCCTTCACACCGACACAGTCCCCGTCGGGTTCATCGTCCTGATACCAACCCGATACCGTGATCTGGCCACCGCTGCAGTCCAGAGTCCATTTCGCCGTAGCGCCGTCGGTCTCAGCGGTCTTCGCCTGGCCACATTGGCCGCGCGTTCGCGCCGTGGCGGTGCCCGCCAGAGTTCCCAGCGTCATCGTCCCCACGGCAACGCTCACTATTGCACCGGCAGAAAACTTGCGCAGAAAGTACGCACTCTGTTACTCCTCGATCGTCGCATAGCAGTTCTATGCGATACGGGGCAACAGGGAATTGTCGCATGCTAGGTCAGGCATGCCAGGTCGAGGGTAAAAATCCCCCGACTCCCCCTGTCGACGCCACCCCCCGGCGACGTCTCAGACCGAAAACTAACCCACTTTTACGTGAAAGTCGAGATAAAAATGATCAACGTGTGTGGGCGAGCGGGTGGAGCGGTTCCGGCGGCCCGGCGACTCGGGCATCGCCCGCGGCACCATCCAGGTCTGCGGCCACAGGTTCAGGCCGGCAAGGCCTACGGCACGAAGAACCGGTCGTCTCCCTCGGCCGCCCGTACGCACGGCGCGCTCTTGTCGTTGTCGGTCTACGACTCAGCTCTGGGCGACGGAAGCGGCGGTCAGGACGGGTAGGGGCGGCAGGGGCGAGGAAACTCCCGGTGGCTACGGCACGCGGCGCCGCGTCGGTCGTCCCTCCAGTGGCGGTGCCGTCACGCCGCCGTGGGTGCGGCACTCTGGGCGGGTGCAGTCCGGGGGCGGGCGTCGTACCGTCGCGAAGGCGAGCAGTGCCCCGGCCGAAAGTGCGCCCGCGCACAGAAGCATTGCCCGGCCGAACGCGTCGTCGAAGGCGTCCGGTGAGCGGTATGCCTCCTGACCCATACCCGTGAGCAGCGGCAGCGCCGCCACGGCGACGAGCCCGGCCGCCCGGGCCGCCGCGTTGTTGATGCCGCTGGCCAGTCCCGCCCGCGCGACGTCCACCGAGGCGAGGACGGTGGCGGTCAGCGGGGCGACCAGGGTCACCAGGCCGAGACCGAGGACGAGCACGGCGGGCAGCACGTCGCCGACGTACGAGGCGTCCGGCCCGACCCGCAGCATCAGCAGCATCCCGGCCGCACACAGCAGCGGTCCCACCGTCAGCGGGATCCGGGGGCCGATCCGGTCGGCGAGGGCACCCGAGCGGGCCGAGAAGAGCAGCATCAGGGCGGTCGTCGGCAGCAGGGCCGTACCGGCGGCGAGAGCGGAGTAGCCGACGACGACCTGGAGCTGGAGGGCGGCGAGGAAGAAGAAGCCGCCGAAGGCCGCGTAGACGCAGAGGGTGACGAGGTTGACCGCCGTGAACTGGCGGGACCTGAAGATGTCCAGCGGCATCATCGGGTCGGGGCGATGGCGCTCGACGTACACGAAGGCGACCCCGGCCGCCACGCCCCCCACCGCGGTGAGGACCACGACCGGCGAGCCCGACCGGCCCTCGATCAGCGCGTACGTCACCAGGGCGAGGGACACCGCACCGAGCGCCGCGCCGAGCACGTCGAAGCGCCCGTGCTTACGGCCGTCCCCCGACTCCGGGACATGCCGCAGCGCCACCGGCACACACAGCAGGGCCAGCGGGACGTTGAGCAGGAACACCCACCGCCAGCCCGGCCCGTCGACCAGCCACCCGCCCAGAAACGGCCCGACCGCCGCGCCGACGCCCCCGAACCCCGACCACAGGCCCACGGCCCGCCCCCGGTCGTCGGGATGGAAGGACGCCTGGATGAGCGCGAGCGAACCCGGCGTGAGGAGCGCCCCGCCGATCCCCTGCAAGGCCCTGGCGGCGATGAGCACCCCCGCGTTCGGGGCGATCCCGCACAGCAGCGAGGCCGCCGCGAACCACACGACCCCGACGACGAAGATCTTGCGGCGCCCGTACCGGTCCCCCAGGGAACCGCCGAGCAGGATCAGCCCGGCCAGCGTGAGCATGTACGCGTTGACGGTCCACTGGAGCGCGGCCAGGTCGGCGTCGAGGTCGCGGCCGATGCGCGGGAGGGCGACGTTGACGACGGTCGAGTCCAGCATGGCCATGCTGGAGCCGAGGACGGTGGTGAGCAGGATCCACTTGCCCTGCGGGGAGGCCAGCCGGACGTCGGGCATGCCCCCAGGTATACAGCGAGCCCGGCGCCATGGCACCGGGCTCGCTGCGAGGTGGGTGAACGCTCGGGTTACTTGATCTTCGTACCCGTGGAGCGCAGGTTCGAGCAGGCCTCCGTCACGCGCGCGGCCATGCTCGCCTCGGCGAGCTTGCCCCAGGTGCGCGGGTCGTAGGTCTTCTTCGAACCGACCTCGCCGTCGACCTTGAGGACACCGTCGTAGTTCTTGAACATGTGGTCGGCGACCGGACGCGTGAAGGCGTACTGCGTGTCGGTGTCGATGTTCATCTTGACGACGCCGTTGTCCAGCGCGGTCGCGATCTCCTCGGCGGTGGAGCCGGAGCCGCCGTGGAAGACGAAGTCGAACGGGGACGCCTTGCCGTACTTGGCGGCGACGCCCTCGTTCAGCTCCTTGAGCAGCTCGGGGCGGAGCACGACGTTGCCCGGCTTGTAGACACCGTGGACGTTGCCGAAGGAAGCGGCGAGCAGGTAGCGTCCCTTCTCCCCGAGACCGAGAGCCTCAACGGTCCGAATGGCGTCGTCGACGGTCGTGTACAGCGAGTCGTTGATCTCGTGCGAGACGCCGTCCTCCTCGCCACCGGTCGGGGTGATCTCGACCTCGAGGATGATCTTCGCGGCGCGGGCGCGCTCCAGCAGCTCCTGCGCGATGGACAGGTTGTCGGCGAGGGTCTCGGCCGAGCCGTCCCACATGTGCGACTGGAACAGCGGGTTCTCACCGCGCGCGACCCGCTCCTCGGACACGGCGAGCAGCGGCCGTACGTACCCGTCGAGCTTGTCCTTCGGGCAGTGGTCCGTGTGCAGGGCGACGGTGATGTCGTACTTCTTGGCGACGATGTGCGCGAACTCGGCCAGGGCGACGGCGCCGGTGACCATGTCCTTGTTGTGCTGGCCGCCCAGGAACTCGGCGCCACCCGTCGAGATCTGGATGATGCCGTCGCTCTCCGCCTCCGCGAAACCGCGCAGGGCCGCGTGCAGGGTCTGGGTCGACGTGACGTTGATGGCCGGGTAGGCGAACTTGCCTGCCTTCGCCCGGTCGAGCATCTCGTTGTAGACCTCGGGGGTTGCGATGGGCATCTGTCCGCTCCTTGGAGTGTGCGGGTTGACGTACTACGTACGTAACTGCGTACGGCGTTCTTCTTACGGCCCTGACCTAGACCTTGGGGGGGGTTGCGACGTCGTCGTCGGCCCCATCTTTCCAGACGAACCGGGATGGTCCGAGCGTCTGTCATCAGCCGAGATGGACGCCCGCCGGACCTCGGTCAGTCGAGCCCGAGTTCGTCCTTGGAGTAGGCGAAGAGGTACGGCACCCCCGCGCCCTCCTGGATCTTCTCGGCGGCGCCGGTGGCCCGGTCGACGATGGTCGCGACGGCGACGACCTCGGCGCCCGCCTCCCGCACGGCCTCGACGGCGGTGAGCGGCGAACCGCCCGTGGTCGAGGTGTCCTCGACGACGAGAACCCGCCGCCCCGCGATGTCCGGCCCCTCGACCTGCCGCTGGAGCCCGTGCGCCTTGGCGGCCTTGCGCACGACGAAGGCGTCCAGCCTCTTCCCGCGCGCCGCGGCGGCGTGCAGCATCGCCGCGGCGACGGGGTCGGCGCCCATGGTGAGCCCGCCCACCGCGTCGAACTCCAGCTCCGCGGTCAGATCGAGCAGCACCTGCCCGACGAGCGGGGCCGCCTCCCCGTCGAGGGTGATCCGCCGGAGATCGACGTAGTAATCGGCCTCCAGCCCCGACGACAGGGTCACCTTGCCGTGCACCACGGCCTTGTCCTTGATCTGCTGCAGCAGATCGCCACGTACGTCAGTCATGCCGCCAGCTTAGAGGCGCCGCCAGCTCCAGACGGTCGTGGCCTCGAGCGGCTCCAGAGGCGTGACCAGGCGAGGCATGCTGTTGAGCCCGTTGGGCGGCCCGGTCTGCGGCTCGACGCAGACGGCGGCCTCCTGCTCGTCGTAGACGACGACCCACTCCTCCCGACTGCTCACCTTCAGCTCCAACTGCCCCGGCCAGGTGAGCGTGACGTCGACGCCGTCGGGCATACCGAAGCAGTCGTCCCAGGGCCCCGGCTTCGGCTCGATCCGATTCCCGGTGGGAAGGTGGTCGTCCCCGCGCTCCTCCTGCCAGGCCGGGCTGAAGTCGAGCCGCACATCCTGCGCCCCCTCCCCTCCGAGGTTCCGGTTGAACCAGGGATGCCAGCCGATCTGCGCCGGGAAGGACGTCTCGTACGTCTCGACGGACATGGTGAGGCTGAGACTGTCCTCCGCGAGCCGCACGACCTGCGTGACACGGCCGGCGTAGGGCCACGGCTCGACCAGGTCGTACGTGATGACCGCCTCGTCGCCGGCGACCCGGGCGACGCGCCAGGCGCCGTCCCGTACGGTGCCGTGGATGGCGTTCGGCGGGGCGTTGAGCGGCATCTGCCGCACCACGGCCCCGTCCAGGAACCGCCCGTCCCGGATCCGCCCGCACCAGGGAACCATCGGGAAACACCCGAACCGCTCCCCCTGCCGCAACAGCTCCCTCCCCCCGACGCGCAGCCCCCCGACCCGCCCGCCGTTCCCCGGCAGCACGTCCACCTCCGCGTCACCCGCGGTCAGCGTGATGTGTTCGTTACTCACGGGACGACCCTACTGGGGTGATCAAGGGGGCGTATCCAGCCCGTCCAGCGGTGGAGGACGACGCCGTTCCTACCCCCCACCCGCCGGGGGCTTCACCTCTCAACGCCGGCCCGTGCATTTCAGCCCGTCCGGCGTCTGAGGACGAGGCCCGTTCAGGGCCGAAGCGGGGGTCTGGGGGCCGCAGGCCCCCGGGGAGCCCGGGGTCGAAGGGGCGGAGCCCCTGGGGACGGGACGGGTAGGGGCGGCGGGGGCGAAAACCCTCAGCGCCGTCGCCGCAGCATCCGCCCCACCACGATCGCCGACGCCACCACCACGGCCGCCGCCGGAGCCGCCCACCGCAACGCGGAACTCGGCGCGACGGTCTGCGGCGCCGGCACCGGCGCATAACGCCCCCGCGGCGGAGCATGGTCCACTTCCTCCGCACTACGCCCGATCATCGTCCGCCGGGCATGAGCCGCCTCAGCGACGGCAGGCTCACCACCATCGGCACCACCATCGGCACCAGCATCCGTAGGTTCGCTCACTTCAGCACCCGGTTCAGGCGCCGCAGGCTCACGCGCCGCAGGCTCAGGCGCCGCAGCATCATCCGCATCCGGCGTCGTCTCGAAGTCACTGGTGACCCGCGTCTCGAACTCCCCCGGAGCCAGGGTCTCCAGAGTCTCCCCGGTGTCCTCGGCGTCCCCTGCCTCGTCCTCCCCCACCACCGAAGCCGTCTCCCCCGCGACCACCCCGAGCTGCTCCCCGAACCGGCTCAGCAACCGAGCCACGGCCGTCCCGACCGCCTCCGCCGAGAACTCCGCGACCCGCCCGTCCGCCGAAGCGGCCCCCTCGAACGTCACGGCGGAGCCCCCGTCGGCCTCCCGAACCCGCACCGTCAAGGCGAGCTTCACCGAACCGCTGCCCCGAGCCTCGGTGGCGTCGCCCTCGACGGCGTACGAACCGTCCTCGCGCTCGGACACCCGCACAGCACCCCGGTACGTGATGGTGTGACCACCGACGCGCAGTTTCAGCCGCCCGGCGACAGGCTCGGCCCCGGCGTCCTGCTGGAGCCCGGGGACCGCCCGGGCAACCCGTACGGGATCGGCCAGCACCTCCCTGAGCCGCTCGGCCGCAACCGGAACGAACACCTCATGCTCCATGGTGAGCGAGCCTACCCAGCATGGCGCGAAGCGCACCCGCACATCCGGGGATTCTCACCGGCTCCGGACCCGCCGGGCGTATCCTCCGCCCCGCCCACGCCCTGCACCCCTGCCCCTGCCCTGCCCCCGCCCTCAATACCGCGGATGCACCAACGTCGACACCCCCAGCCCCCCGACCCGAGTCCCCTCCGCCACCCCCGCATGCCGCACCAGCCCCTCCTGCGTCAACGTCCCCAACCGCGGCGCCCCCTCCCCCTCCCGGAGCCGCAGCGCCGGCCGCTCCCCCCGCCCCGCGAGGATGAACCCCCAGTCGTGCGGTGCCCGCGTAGGGCCTGCCGAGCGGTCGGGGCCCGGGGCGAAGCCGGAGTCGCGGCCCCTGACGCAGTACGGCACCGTGCGCAGACCGGCCGCGCGGAGTGTGGTGTCGACCGTCCAGAAACTGCGGGGGCGGGAGGAGACCGGCCCGGCGTGGACGGCGAGGCGCCCGTGCGGGGTCAGGACGCGGCGGGCGAGGCCGTAGAACTCCTGTGAGTACAGCTTCGTGCTGGCGGTGATGCCGGGGTCGGGCAGATCCGAGATGACGACGTCGTACGTCCCCGGCGGCGCCGCCCGCAGCCGACGGAAGGCGTCGCCCGTCATGACGTGGACGCGAGGGTCGTCGTAGGCATGGCTGTTCAGCTTCGACAGCGGCGGGTCCCGGCGCGCCAACCGCACCACCCCGGCGTCGGCCTCGACCACGTCGACCCGCCGCACCCCGGAGTGGCGCAGCACCTCGCGCGCCGCCAGCCCGTCCCCGCCGCCGAGGATCAGTACGCGTGTGTGGTCGCCGCTCATCGCGGGGTGGACCAGCGCCTCGTGGTAGCGGCGTTCGTCGCGGCCGCTGACCCTCAGGCGGCCGTCGAGGAAGAGATCGAGGGGGCGGCCGTGGGTGCCGCCGGTGATGACGACCTCCTGGACGTCCGTCTGGAGCGCCACGCGTACGTCCCGCCCGTACACCGCCTGCCGGGCCGCCCGTTCGAAGTCGTCGACGAGGACGGCGGCCGAGGCGAGGATGCCGAGCACCGTGAGGTTGGCGATCACCAGCAGCCAGCGGGCGCGGCGGGTCAGGTCCCCCCGGAACAGGCCGAGGACCAGTGCGCCGCCCGCGACGGCGTTGACGGCGCCGGTGATCAGGGTCGCGGTCAACTGGCCCAGCAGAGGCAGCAGAAGGAAGGGGAAGGCGAGACCGCCGACGAGGGCGCCGACGTAGTCCGCGGCGAACAGGTCGGCCACCGCGCCGCCCGCGTCCTGGCGCCGGATGCGCTGGATCAGCTCCATCAGCAGCGGCACTTCGGCGCCGATCAGCAGGCCGATGGTGAGCGAGAAGGCGACGAGGAGGCAGCGGGGGCCGTTGGCCCACATACCGCCCCAGTCGCCGGTCCAGGCGAAGACGGCGTACAGGGCGAGCGCGCTGCAGCCGCCGACCAGGGCGAGTACGGCCTCGATGGCGCCGAACCCGGCCGCGGCGAGCGGGCGCAGGCGTTTGGCGACGAGGGAGCCGAGGCCCATCGCGAAGACCATGACGGACAGCACGACGGAGGCCTGGGTGACCGAGTCGCCGATCAAGTACGAGGCGAGGGCGACGAGTTCGAGTTCGTATACGAGCCCGCAGGCGGCGCAGACGAAGACGCCCGCGAGGACCAGGAACCGGGCCGTGCCCGGCCGGACCGGGAGCCGCGCGCAGCCGCCCCGGGGCGGCGCTGTGCCGGGTGGGGCGGGTGCGTGCGGTTCGATCACGTTGCCGACGGTACGTTACGCCTGCGGCACGCTGGGTCACCCACACGTGTGGTGTTGATGCGAGGGACGTTTGCGTCGCCTCAGACGCCGGACGGGCTGAGATCCCCTCCCCGGCGCCGGGACGTACCCGACACCACCCGCACCCCCACCCGTGTCCGGGTGGCCACCAACTGCCCGTCCTGCGGATACGCGTGCCACGTACGCCAGTGCATCTGCCCCTCGTGGTGCTGGGCCAGCAGCGCGGTGAAGGCGTGCGGGCTGCCGGGGAACACCCCGGCGAGGCCGTGCGGGTGGTCGGCCACCAGGGCCAGCAACTCCTGTGCGCGGCCCGCGAACTGACCCGGCGACAGCACCTCCACCCGGGCCGCGAACTCGTACTCCCAGTCGCCCACCCGCTTGGCCACCCCGAGCGGCAGCGGCGTGCTGCTGCCCGGCATGCATGCCACGGTCTCCGAGCAGATGCCCCGCTCCTCCTGCAGGAGTACCTGATGGGACGCGCCGAGCAGTCTCAACTCGAGCTTCGCGCCGGTCAGTTCGAGGTCGAGGGTGGCCAGTGCGGGCAGCGGCTCCCGCCCCAGGGCCCAGGCGAGGTCTGCCGCGCGCGTGTCGGTATAGGCGGTGTTCAGGGTCGTGAGCATGGATGGGCTCCGCTAGCACGCAAGGAAAGGGAGGTATCGGTCTCCGGCGCACCCCCGGCCGACACCGGGAGGTCGGCCGGGTCAGCCCAGTCGGCCGGTCAGAAGAGGTGTCCGCGGGACGTCCGAGGGGCTGCGTTGGTGAATTTCACTGAATCATGAACGGTGGCGCCGTCACAGCGTTTTTACCCAAGTTCGTAGGGTTTCCATCCCTCAGAGGGCTTATCAGCTCAACTGTTCAACCCCGGCGTACGCCGGGGCGCATCTGCCCGCCGCGAAAGCCGTACGGAAAACAGCAAAGCGGGGCCGGTCCAGGCACCGGCCCCGCTCCTTCCGGATGCGGTTCCCCCTGGGGGAACTCAGCTGCCCCGTGTCAGCTGCCTCCGCCACCGCATCCGCCCCCGCCCCCTCCTCCGCAGGACGACCCGCCTCCGCAGGACGAGCCGCCTCCGCAGGACGAACCCCCCGAGCCGCCGTCTCCCCCGCCGGCCCACCAGCTGCCGCCGGACGCGCCCGAGCTGTCGTGCGAGCTCCCCCGGCGACTACGCGTGCGGTGGGCCGAACCGCCACCGCCGGCGCGTGCGATGGACACGACGATCACCACGAACCCCACTGCGACCAGCGCCCCCACGAATACTGTGGTCATGGCGTCAGCCTCCTTCCGTTCCCCCGAAGCGGACCGAGGCGTCCCCCCGTGGGCGCCTCCCGCTCGGTGCGTGGCAGTGAGATGCCCGGCCGTCTCACGACCCAAAGCAGAGTTGAGCAACTCCAGAGCTTGGGCGCAGGATGACCGGCATGACCTCCACCTCGCGCCCCCTGCTCAACCGCCGTCTCGCCGAGTTCGGGACGACGATCTTCGCCGAGATGTCCGCGCTGGCCCTGCGGACCGGGTCCATCAACCTGGGCCAGGGCTTCCCCGACACCGACGGCCCCGAGGAGGTCCGTGAGGCGGCCGTACGGGCCCTGCGGGACGGGCGCGGCAACCAGTACCCGCCGGGACCCGGCGTCCCCGAGCTGCGCACCGCGATCGCCGCGCACCAGGAGCGGCGCTACGGGCTGTCGTACGACCCGGACGCGGAGGTCCTGGTCACCGCGGGCGCCACCGAGGCCATCGCGGCCACACTGCTCGCGCTGCTGGAGCCCGGCGACGAGGTCATCGCCTTCGAGCCGTACTACGACTCCTACGCGGCCTGCATCGCCATGGCGGGCGGCACGCGCGTGCCGGTCACCCTGCGGCCGAGCGAGGGCAGCTTCCGGCTCGACCTGGACGAGCTGCGCGCCGCCGTCACCGACCGCACCCGACTGCTGCTGATCAACACCCCGCACAACCCGACCGGCACGGTCCTCACCCGCGAGGAGCTGGCCGCGATCGCCGAGCTGGCCGTCGAGCGGGACCTGCTCGTGGTGACCGACGAGGTGTACGAGCACCTGGTCTTCGACGACGCCGAGCACCTGCCGCTGGCCACTTTCCCGGGGATGCGGGAGCGGACGGTGACCATCGGGTCGGCGGGCAAGACGTTCTCCTTCACCGGCTGGAAGGTCGGCTGGGTGACCGCGCCGTCCGGCCTGGTCACGGCGGTGCGGTCGGCGAAGCAGTTCCTGACCTACGTCTCGTCGGGGCCGTTCCAGTACGCGGTCGCCGAGGCGCTCGCCCTGCCCGACAGCTACTTCGCGGCCTTCCGCGCGGACATGCTGGCCAAGCGGGACCTGCTGGCGGCGGGGCTGACGGAGGCGGGGTTCGAGGTCTTCAAGCCCGCCGGCACCTACTTCATCACCACCGACATCCGGCCCCTCGGCGAGAGCGACGGCTTCGCCTTCTGCCGGGCGCTGCCGGAGCGGGCCGGGGTGGTCGCCATCCCCAACGCGGTCTTCTACGACCACCGGGAGGCGGGGGCGCCGTTCGTGCGGTTCGCGTTCTGCAAGCAGACGGGGGTGCTGGAGGAGGCGGTGCGGCGGCTCAAGGCCCTGGCGGGCTGAGGCCCCACAGTTGTCCACAGGCTGTGGACGGCGAGAGCCCGGCCCGGCACGCGGCCGTGCCGGCCGGTGCCCTGGGCCGGGCTCTGCCTCGCCCGCGGCGCGTGCCCGGTCGTGTTCGCCGGTACGCCGCCGTGGGCCACGCCTGCTGTCGCGGCTTACTCGCCGTCTTCGTCCTCGGGCTTCTCCGCCTCGTTGATCTCCTGCTCCAGGCCGAGCTGCTCGACGAGCCACTTGTCGAACTCGATGGCGGCCCGCACCCAGCTGACCGTCGACGAGACGAAGTGCTCCAGGCTCACGCCGGTGCCGATCAGCATCTGCGCCTCGCCGATCAGGCGGACGGTGCCGTCGTCGTGCGTGTGGCTGTAGACCTTGGGCCACAGGGTCCGGCGGTTCCAGTCGTCGATCGACTCGAGGAGCTGCGGCTTCTCGTCGATCTGGTGGGGCCGGTCGTAGAACGTCCGCACCGAGAAGACCTGCTGGTCGCCCTCGCCGCGGAACATGAAGTACGTACGGAACTGCTCCCACGGCGCCGCGAGGTCACCCTCGTCGTCGACGACGTACTTCAGCTCCATCTGGTCCAGGAGCTGCTTCACGAGGTCCTGATCCGGGACAACGGGGCCGGGCGGCGGGCCGGGCTGCGGCTGCTGCTGACCCCCGAAGTTCGGAATCGAGGACGGGTCGATGCTCACCGTGATTTTCCCTTCGTACGGATTCCGCCATCCTCCCCCATGCGGGGAGGGGGGTGGCAAGCCCGGACGGGGCTGTCAGCCCTCGGCTGACTCGATCCGGTCACTCCGTGCGGGTACCCGGACCCACCGGGTACCCGCGATGACGGCTTCCTGCCGGGTCACAGTGTCTTTCCGGCCGCCGGGCCCAAGGTCAGCCCGTCCCCGGAGGTGTCCACCCGGACCGTGTCGCCGTCCTTGACCTCGCCGGCAAGGATCTTCTTGGCCAGACGGTCGCCGATCGCGGTCTGGATGAGGCGGCGCAGGGGGCGGGCGCCATAGGCCGGGTCCATGCCCTCGTCGGCGAGCCAGGCCAGGGCCTCGTCGGTGACCTCCAGGGTGAGGCGGCGTTCCGCGAGCCGCTTGGCCAGGCGGTCGATCTGGAGCCGCGCGATGCGGCCCAGCTCGTCCTTCATCAGGGCCGAGAAGACCACCAGGTCGTCCAGCCGGTTGAGGAACTCCGGCTTGAAGGAGGCCCGGACCACCTCCAGCACCTGTTCCTTCTTCTCGGCCTCGCTGGTGATCGGGTCGACCAGGAACTGGCTGCCCAGGTTCGACGTCAGCACCAGGATCGCGTTGCGGAAGTCGACCGTACGGCCCTGACCGTCCGTCAGCCGCCCGTCGTCCAGCACCTGGAGCAGGATGTCGAAGACCTCCGGGTGCGCCTTCTCCACCTCGTCGAGGAGCACGACGCTGTACGGCCGCCTGCGCACCGCCTCCGTCAGCTGGCCGCCCTCCTCGTAGCCGACGTACCCGGGGGGCGCGCCGACCAGCCGGGCCACGCTGTGCTTCTCGCTGTACTCCGACATGTCGATGCGGACCATCGCCCGCTCGTCGTCGAAGAGGAAGTCGGCGAGGGCCTTGGCGAGTTCGGTCTTGCCGACGCCGGTCGGGCCCAGGAAGAGGAAGGAGCCGGTCGGCCGGTCGGGGTCGGCGATGCCGGCGCGGGTGCGCCGTACGGCGTCGGACACGGCCCGCACGGCCTCGGTCTGCCCGATGAGCCGCTTGCCCAACTCCTCCTCCATGCGCAGGAGTTTCTGCGTCTCGCCCTCCAGGAGACGCCCGGCCGGAATGCCGGTCCAGGCTGCGACGGTGTCGGCGATGTCGTCCGAGCCGACCTCCTCCTTGACCATCGTGGACTTGGCGGCTGCCTCCTCGGCCTGCGAGGCTTCCTCCAAGTCCCGCTCCAGGGCCGGGATCTCGCCGTAGAGCAGCTTGCTGGCGGTGTCGAAGTCGCCGTCGCGCTGGGCGCGTTCGGCCTGCCCGCGCGCCTCGTCGAGCCTCTCCTTCAGCTCGCCGACGCGGTTGAGGGACTGCTTCTCCTTCTCCCAGCGGGCGGTCAGCCCCCGCAGCTCCTCCTCCTTGTCGGCGAGGTCACGGCGCAGCCGCTCCAGGCGCTCGCGGGAGGCCGGGTCGGTCTCCTTCTCCAGCGCGAGCTCCTCCATCTTCAACCGGTCGACGGCGCGCTGGAGTTCGTCGATCTCGACCGGGGACGAGTCGATCTCCATCCGCAGCCGGGAGGCCGCCTCGTCGACGAGGTCGATGGCCTTGTCGGGCAGGAAGCGGGAGGTGATGTACCGATCGGAGAGGGTCGCCGCCGCCACGAGCGCACTGTCCGCGATCTGCACCTTGTGGTGGGCCTCGTAGCGCCCCTTGAGCCCGCGCAGGATCGCGATGGTGTCCTCGACGGTCGGCTCGGCGACCAGCACCTGCTGGAACCGCCGCTCCAGCGCGGGGTCCTTCTCGATCCGCTCCCGGTACTCGTCCAGCGTGGTGGCACCCACCATGCGCAGCTCACCGCGCGCGAGCATGGGCTTGAGCATGTTCCCGGCGTCCATGGCGGTGTCCCCACCGGCACCGGCGCCCACGACGGTGTGCAGCTCGTCGATGAAGGTGATGATCTGCCCGTCGGAGCCCTTGATCTCCGCGAGCACGGTCTTCAGCCGCTCCTCGAACTCACCCCGGTACTTGGCCCCGGCCACCATGGCACCCAGGTCGAGCGCGACGAGCCGCTTGTCCTTGAGGGACTCGGGCACGTCCCCCTTGACGATGCGCTGGGCGAGCCCTTCGACGACGGCGGTCTTGCCGACGCCGGGCTCACCGATGAGGACGGGGTTGTTCTTGGTACGGCGGGACAGCACCTGCACGACCCGCCGGATCTCCTGGTCCCGCCCGATGACGGGGTCGAGCTTGCCCTCCCGGGCGGCGGCGGTGAAGTCGGTGCCGAACTTCTCCAGCGCCTTGTACTGCCCCTCGGGGTCGGCGCTGGTCACCCGGCGCCCGCCGCGCGCCTTCTGGAAGGCGTCCAGCAGCTTCTGCGCAGTGGCCCCCTGCCGGCTGAGCACCTCACCCGCGTGTCCGCCCTTGGCCGCGACGCCGATGAGCAGGTGCTCGGTGGAGAGGTACTCGTCCCCGAGCTCCTTCGCCCGCGCCTGGGCGTCCGCGATCACGGCGAGCAGCTCGCGGTTGGGCTGCGGGGGCGCGACGGTGGACCCG
This sequence comes from Streptomyces sp. NPDC093591, assembly GCF_044764885.1. NCBI lineage: Bacteria > Bacillati > Actinomycetota > Actinomycetes > Kitasatosporales > Streptomycetaceae > Streptomyces > Streptomyces sp. NPDC093591. The sequence goes on along the minus strand of NZ_JBIWIY010000009.1, from coordinate 78,690 downwards.
GTCACGCTGGGCAGCGAGGCGAGCACCTTCTCCGCACCGGCGCGCACGACGGCCTGGTCGGCGTCGACGGCGGCGAGAAGATCGACGATGTTCTCGTTGTCCTGCCCCTGGAGCAGAGCGAGGAGCAGGTGGGCAGGGGTGAGGTCCGCGTGGCCCTCGGTAAGGGCCCGGTTGCTGGCCGCGTTGATCGCGTCCCGGCTCCTGTTGGTCAGCTCGGCGTCCACGTTGGCGTTCTCCTCCTGGCGTCAGCGTCTCGCAGTACCGACTGAGTACTGACTGAGTCAGCGTACACAAAGTTGAGTCTATTCCGCTCAAGGTGGTCGAGGAGGCTTGCGGCGGCTAGGTTTCCGGACCATGGCCGCACACCCGCAGGACCCGGGCGCGCCGGACGCGCCGTACCTCACCTTCTGGCAGGAGAGGCACCTGTGCACTCTGACGACACTGCGCCCGGACGGCACCCCCCATGTCGTACCCGTCGGAGTCACATACGACCCCGAGGCGCGACTTGCTCGGGTGATCACCAACAAGTCGAGCGCGAAGGTGGGCCATGTACTGGCCGCCGGCCCGGAGGGGGCGCGGGTGGCGGTGTGCCAGGTGGACGGGGGGCGGTGGGCGACGCTGGAGGGGATGGCGCGGGTCCGGACCGAGCGCGAGCGGGTCGCGGAGGCGGAACGGCGGTACGCACAGCGGTACGGGCGGACGCCGGCGCCGAATCCCGACCGAGTGGTGATCGAGATCGAGTTGCGGCGGGGGATGGGGCGCGGGTGACCGGGGTGTGCCGGGTCGGCCGGGGTGCCGGGTCGGCCGGATACCGGGCGACCGGTTTCAGCCACCGCAGGAACTGCTCGATACGGGGAAATGTCCTCCGAAAACTGCAGCGGCGTCACCGTGTTCAGGTCACGGTGACGCCGCTGCGGGGGGAAGCACCTGAGCGATCTGTTACGACGGGGGAATCGCGTCAGGCACTGCGGGGGGTGGCTGAGATGGTCCTTTGGGCCGGGGCTTCCGGCTCCACCAGTCGGTGGTCGCGCTGATCCAGGTTGACGAAGATCATTCCGTACCGGATGGCACACCGCACGGGCTGCGGCGCCCCCCGAGGCCGCCGCAGACACCGGTAAGCCCGTACGTCCTCGTCCTCGTCCCGCGTGACGACGACCGGCTCACCGAAGACTGTCACCATCAACGAGTCACCGGGGTGGGGGATCGCGGTGACAAGGTCGATGAAGTGCCAGCCGGAGCGGTAGGCGGTGGCCATTTCTCTGCGGAAGGAGCGGTCGTCGGGTGGAGTCGTCATCGCGATCAGTCCCAGGAGGTGTCTTCGGTGTGCTCGCCACCGCCGGCTACCGCAGCCGAGCTACTGACCGCCCGCACGTCACTCGCCTTGCCGACCAGGCCGCTCCCGACCCCGAAAACAACGACGGCGGAAAGAGCAGCGGCAAGAACCGAGCGAAGCATTCTCTTACGCATAGTCGGCTTCGTCCTCACTCGATGGTCTCCTCTTCCCCCGTCGGACAAGACGATGGCTTATTCAGGCACGTCATGGCCACACTATCGATGCATCATGTTCCTGCATGTTCAGGACCCTGGGGGGTGGAGAATTGGGCACAAATGGTATGCAAGCGGGACATCCCCATGCCATAACCGACCTGTGCGACGAAGGCAACCGGCTCTACACGAGCGCGCTCCGCGCAGGCCGCATCGCCCGGGCTGACGTGGAGTGTGCCCCATGCCTGATGGAGTTCGACCTCCTGCACCCGGACCCTGATGACGCGAACTGGCTGCGTCCCGTACCGCCGTCGATAGCTCTGGCTCAGCATCTCTATCCCCTCGAGCGAGAGATCACGGAACGCAGGCGTCTGTCCGTTCAGCTGGCCGATGCTTTCGAGCCGTACATGGCCGCCAGCGCGCAGAGCACCGCGACAACCCACGCCATCACGGTGCTGGAGGGCCGGGACCGGATCAACGCGGCACTGAACCTGGCGACCTCCGAGTGTCAAACCGAGGTGCTCACGGTGCAGCCCGGTGGCCGCCGACGCGAGGGGAACCTCGTCAAAGGCCTGGACCGTGACAGGCCTCTGATCGAACGCGGAGTCCGATTCCGCACGCTGTACCAACACACCGCGCGGCACAGCCCCGAGACTCTGGCATACGTGGAGCAGATCTCCAACGGCAAGGTAGAGGTCCGCACCATCGACGAGCTCGTCGAGCGCCTCATCATCTGCGACGAGACTGCGGCTTTCATCCCCATACGAGAAGACCGACAGGTGGCTCTGGAGATCCGTCACCCCGGCTTGGTCCGCTACCTGGTCAAGGTCTTCGAGTTCATGTGGGCGCGCGCGGTGCCCCTGAAAGTAGGGACCCCGTACGAAACAGCTGCCGACGGCATCAGCGACGTCCAGCACTCCATCGCCAAACTCCTCATCGAGGGCCACGTCGACGAGGCCATAGCGCGCCGCCTGGGGATGAACGTACGCACCTGCCGCGCCCACATAGCCAAGCTGGCCACGGCCCTGGGCAGCGGCAGCCGGGCCCAGCTCGGCTTCCTGATAGCCCAGTCAGGGATCCTCAACCAGGACCAGCGCACGGCAACGGGAGAGACCCGGGCGTGACGGCACAGGCGCACGGCCACGACCCGGAGAACCCGTGCGAAGCGGGCCTGGAGGTGTACGCCCGTGCCCTGCGTGAGGGATCCGTGCCCGAGCGCGCCGCCTCGCCGGTGCCCTGCCTGCTGCACGCCGACCTGCTCCGCCCGGACACCGACGACCCACGCCGGCTGAAGCCCGTGGCTCCCGCCCTGGTCCTCCCGAGGCTGCTGCGGCCCATCGCCGAGGACATCGCCCAGCGGCGCCGGGCCGAAAGCCGGCTGACCGAGGCGTTCGAGCCGCTCCTGGCGCTCGACATCGAACAGGCGAACCCGGCGGAGCCCACCGGGGTCAGTCTCCTGAGGGGCCTCGAACGGATCAACCTGGCCATCGCCGACGCCATGGCAGCCGCCTCCGGGGAACTCCTCGCCATTCAGCCCCACTACGGCACCAAGTCGGCCGCCCGCCTCGCCGAGTCCTTGGGGCGAGACCAGGGCCTGCTGGACCGCGGGGGCCGCATCCGCACCCTCTACCAGCACACGCAGCGCCACTCACTCGCCGTCATGGGCCGGTACGAACAACTGCGAGGCGATGCCGAGGCCCGTACCCTCGACGAGGTCACCGACCGGCTCATCGTCATCGACCGCGCCGTCGCCTTCATCCCCGCCAGCAGCGACCGCACCCTCGCCCTGGAAATCCGAAACCCCGCCCTGGTCACCTACCTGGCCACCACCTTCGACCGCCTCTGGCGCCTGGCCACCCCCATGTACCCGGAAGCCGTCCAGCAGCCCACCCTCAACGGAGTCACCCCCCGCCAGCGCGCGATAGCCGCCCTCCTGGTCGAAGGCCACACCGACGCCGTGATAGCCGACCGTCTCGGCATGAACGTCCGCACCGCCCGCGTCCACATCGCCAAACTCGCGGCGACGCTCGGCAGCGACAGCAGGGCCCAACTCGGCTATCTCATCGGCCGGTCGGGGATTCTTGACCAGGAACCGCAGGAACCCCGGGAGCCCCCGGCACCCCGGCGAGGCTGATCACCGCCGCCTCCGACGACGACGCGCGCGACCGGTCCAGTCCCACCTGGGCGATCCGCACCCCCAACTGCGTACGACTCGCCGCCCCCAGCGTCTCCGACAGCCGCGCGATGTGCGCCCGGCAGGTACGCACGCTTATCCCCAGCCGCTCCGCGATCACCGCGTCCTGATGGCCCTCGGCGAGCAGCGCGGCGATGGACTGTTCGCGGTGGGAGATGCCCTCGATGCCCGTGTCCGGCAGTGGCGCCGTCAGGGGGATCGCCAGCCGCCACAGCCGTTCGAACACCGTCACCAGGTAGTGGACCAGCGCCGGATGCCGCAGTTCCAGGGCCATCGTGCGGTCCGCGTTCGCCGGGATGAACGCGACCGTTCGGTCGAAGAGGATCAGCCGGTCGATCACCTCGTCCAGCGTGCGGGCCTCCACCGAATCGCCCATCAGCTCCAGGTAGTTGAGCAGCCCGTGGCCGTGCCGGGCGACGTGTGTGTACAGGTCCCGCATGCGCACGCCCCGACCCCGCAGCGCCATCGCCCGGTGCAGCCCCTCCGTCAGCTCGTGCTCGGGACGGATGCCGCCGGGCTGCACGGTCAGCACCTCCGTCGCGCACGCCTGGGTCGCCTCGTCGAGGGCGGCCTGAATACGGGAGGCCCCGTCGAGCACCCGGATCGCCGTGCCCTCCGCGCCGGGCGCCCGCGCCGGCTGCGGGCCCAGCCGGGCGTACCACTCGAAGGCCGCCACCGCCGAGCCCATCCGCCGCCGGCTCGCGCTGACCTCGTCGTACACCCCGCGCAGCAGCCGGGTCATGACCTCCTGCGGGGACGTCGGCACCAGCCAGTCCATGTCGTCGGGGTCGGGGTGCAGCAGCGCCAGATCCAGCAGGCAGGGCACCGGGTCCGCGTCCCGGCGCGGCACCCGGCCGTGCCGTACCGCCCGGGAATACACGCGATCCCCGGCCGCGCACAGCCGGTCGGCACCGTGTGGATGCTCCTGCGCCCCCTGCCCGGCCATCGCCCATCCACCCCCGGTTCCTGCCTCTTTCGCCGGCTCGCCCACCTCCGGAGCGCGGTGTCGACACCTGCGCCGGGACACCCGGGCCGGGCGTGGCCCTGGTCGACAGGCCCACCGTGCTCAGCCCTTCGGGCCTACGGTTCGCTCGCGCTTCCGCAGCGCAACTATGCGCGGACAGGCCGTGCTCCGCAACACGGCTCGCGCCGGGCCGGCCGCCGTAAACCACCTGTACGTCCCGCTATTTCCGGGCCTCCGTCCGTCGAGTTGCAACAAGCTGATGGTGTGGCGCCCGGCCTTCGCCGTGTGCGCGCAAATCCCGCACACGAATGGGTGAACCGACCGCCCCCGGCACCCGGAGCCTTCGCTTCCGCGTGCACCTCCCGGAAATCCCCCAGTGATCGCCGTGTTACACACCCCACTTAACGTCAGGCCATGGCGGACATATTTGACGCGTACGCGTTGGCCGACGCGTGGGACGAGATGTTTGAGCGGCCGGGTGAGGTCAGGGCCGCCTATGAGCCGGTGCTGGCTGCACTTCAGCCGATCGAGCCGAGTGAACTGCGTTTCCGGGCCGACCAGATGGCCCGGGCGTTCACCGACAGGGGCGTGACGTACGCCTTCGCGGGCGAGGAGCGGCCCTGGCCGCTGGACCTCGTGCCCAGGATCCTCGACGCGCTCGAGTGGGATCTCATACAACGCGGGGTGGGGCAGAGAGTGCGCGCCCTGGAGGCGTACCTCGCCGACGCCTACGGGCACGCCCGCGCTTTCGAGGACGGCGTCGTGCCCTGGCGGCTGCTGCTCAACTCCCCGCACTTCCACAGAGCGGCCCATGGGGTCGAGCCACCGGGCGGGGTGCGGATCCATGTCGCCGGGATCGACCTAGTACGGGACGAGGCCGGGGACTTCCGGGTGCTGGAAGACAATGTGCGCGTGCCCAGCGGGGTTTCGTACGTCATCGAGAACCGGCGGGCGATGACGCGGATCTTCCCCTCCCTCTTCGCCGAGCAGCATGTGCTGCCCGTGGACGGCTACGCCCAGCGGCTCCTCGCCGCCCTGCGGGCCGCCGCGCCCGACGGGACCGACGATCCGCGCGTCGTCGTCCTCACTCCCGGACCCAACAACGCCGCCTACTTCGAACACGCCCTGCTGGCCCGGCTGATGGGTGTGCAGCTCGTCGAGGGGCACGACCTCGTGTGCCGCAACAACCGGGTGTGGATGCGGACCACGCGCGGTGAGGTGCCCGTTCATGTCGTATACCGGCGGCTCGACGACGACTTCCTGGACCCCCTCCACTTCCGTCCGGACTCGGTGATCGGCTGCCCGGGCATCATGGGCGCCGCCATGGCGGGGACGGTCACACTCGCGAACGCCGTGGGGAACGGCATCGCCGACGACAAGCTGCTCTACACGTACGTCCCGGACCTCATCCGGTACTACCTCGGCGAGGAGCCGATCCTCCCGAACGTGGAGTCGTACCGGCCCGACGAGCCAGGCCAGTTGGATGCCGTCCTCGACCAGATCGAGCAGCTCGTCATCAAGCCCGTCGACGGCGCCGGCGGCCAGGGCATCGTCATCGGGCCCAAGGCCGACCGTGACACGATCGAACGCACTCGCAAAGCCGTCATCGCCGACCCGCGCGGTTTCATCGCCCAGCGCCCCGTCGCCCTGTCCACCTCGCCCACTCTGGCGGGCGAGCGCATGGCACCGCGCCACATCGATCTGCGGCCCTTCGCCGTCAACGACGGCAACGATGTCTGGGTGCTGCCCGGCGGCCTCACCCGGGTCGCCCTCCAGGAGGGCAACCTGATCGTCAACTCCAGCCAGGGCGGCGGCTCCAAGGACACCTGGGTGCTGGCCGACGGCCCGACGGAGTCGCCCGCGCCCCTCAGCGCCGGCGATCCGCTCGCCGTCGCGCCGCGTCAGCTCGGACCCGACGGCGCCCCCACCGTCGTACAGGAAGGGGCGCAACAGCAGTGAACGACGTGATCCTCTCCCGTATCGCCGAGGCTCTGACCTGGACCGGACGGTATGTCGAGCGTGCCGACGCCACGGGCCGCATCCTCGACGCCTACCTCCACCGCATGCTGGAGGACCCCTGGCGTGACGAGGACGTGGCGTGCCGGTCGTTGTACGCGATCCTCGGCATGGACGCCGGCGGCCGGCCCGTCGACATGCAGCAGGTCCTCGACCAGCTGGCCTTCGACGCCCGCTCGACCGGCTCGATCGAGGGCGCCCTCGGCGCCGCCCGGCTGAACGCGCGCAGCGCCCGTGAGGCGGTGTCGTCGGAGATGTGGGAGTGCCTGAACTCGACGTGGCACGCGCTCGCCGACCAGCGGCTGGCGGCCCGGCGGACGGGCCCGTACGCCTACCTGGAACTCGTGCGACGCCGCGCGGCGTTGTTCTTCGGGCTCGCCGACTCCACGATGAGCCGGGACGACAGCTGGCGTTTCGTCGTCCTGGGCCGCAGCCTGGAGCGGGTGGACATGACCGTACGGCTGCTGTCGGTGCGGGTGCTGGACGCCGCGCACGCGCCCGACTGGCCGACCCTGCTGAGCGCGTCCGGCGCGGACGAGGCGTACGCGCGCGTGTACGGCGGTTTCGGCGACACGCCGAGGGTGGCCGAATTCCTCCTCCTCGACCGCGACTTCCCGCGCTCGGCGCTGCACGCGCTGACCACGGCGGAGGAGTGCCTCACGGCGCTGGGCCGTCCCCGCCAGGACCCGGCGCGCCGCCCGATCGGCCGGATGCGCACCCGCCTCGAATACCTGGACACCCACGCGCTGGAGGACCAACTGCCCCAGCTGCTGAGGGACTTGCAGCAGGCCTGCATCGCCTCGGCGGACGCGGTGGCCGACCGGTTCTTCCCGTACCAGGGGCCCGTCGAGTGGGCCCAGGAAGGAGCGTGAGATGACCGCCCAGGGAACTCGCCGTCTCCGCATCAAGCACATCACCCGCGTCTCGTACGCCCAGCCGGCCGCGTCCTCGCACAACGAGGTCCGGATGACCCCGCTGACGCTGCCCGGCCAGACCACCCTGGACGCCCGGGTCACCGTCAGCCCGACGGCCACCACCTGGGCGTACTGGGACTACTGGGGCACCCAGGTCACCGGCTTCGACCTGATGGACCCGCACGCCGACCTCACCATCACGGCGTCCAGCCTGGTGGAGACCCACCCGCCGGGCCCGCTCCCCGAGGCGCCCACCTGGCGGGAACTGGCCGAGGAGGTGGCGTCCTCCCGGCTGCTGGAGTTCGCGGGCCCGACCTCCCGCACGACCGTCCCCGATGCGCTCCTCGACAAGGCGCGGGAAGCGGCGGCCGGGCTCGATCCGCACGAGACGGCGCTCGCGGTGTCGACGCTGGTCGCCGACCGGGTGTCCTACCTCCCCGGCACCACGAGCGTGAACACCTCCGCCACCGAGGCCTGGGAGCAGGGCGCGGGCGTCTGCCAGGACCTCACCCATCTCACGATCGCGCTGCTGCGGGGCGTGGGCCTGCCCGCCCGCTACGTCTCCGGCTACCTCCATCCCGAGCGGGAGGCGGAGCTGCACCGGCCGGTCGCCGGGCAGAGCCACGCCTGGATCGAGTACTGGGCGGGCGACTGGTGCGGCTACGACCCCACCAACCGGACGCGGGCCGACGAGTCCCACGTCGTCGTCGGCCGCGGCCGCGACTACGACGACGTCACCCCGCACAAGGGCATCTACCGCGGTGTGCCCGGCGGGCCGCCGGAAGTGACGGTGGAGTTCACGCGGGTGGCGTGAGCGGACCGGGGCGGGTGACGGCCGGGAGAGGGGCTTGAGCTGGTGCGGCCTCCCTCCCGGCCGTTCGCGCGTCAGCGGGCGACCATGAACTCCAGCGAGGAGCTCTGCTCACCGACCCGCCCATAGGCGTCCACGGCGTACACGGTGACCATGCACGGGCCGTTGTACGGCGGTATCCACTCGATGCCGCCCGTCGTGCTCAGCCGCGTACCGCTGGACCCGCAGGCACCGTCGATCTCCCAGGAGTACCCCTTCAGCAGGCGCCCCTCGTCCCCGGCACCGGGCTTGGCCGTGACCTGGATGGGGAACCGGGTGCCGCCCGCGGAGACCAACGTCAGCCGCGGCGCCGCCGGCCCGCTCGCCGTGGCCGGGGTGAGCCGGTCGACGACGACCTCGCCGGACGGCACCGACTCGGCGCCCGCGCTGTCGACGGCGGCGACGTAGTAGTACGCCTTGCCCTGCGGGGCGGAGGTGTCGTCGTACGACGTCTCCGACGCACCGGCACTGCCGAGGAGCGCCCAGCCGCCGATGGCCTCGGTGCGCCGGTAGACACGGAAGCCGGTGGTGTCGCCCTCGGCCGGGGCCCAGGTGAGGCGGGTGTGCGCGTCGGCGGGCGTGGCCTGCACCGCGGTCGGGGCGGGGACGCCGGACGCCACGGGTCGGGTGACCGTCGCCGGATCGGAGAGCGGAGCGGAATTCGAGGCGGCGTCGACGGCCTGCACCGTGTAGGTGTACGCCTTCCCCGGGTCGGCCGTGGTGTCCGTCCACGACGTGCCCCAGACCGGCTGCGGCCCGTCCGGATCCGCCTCCCCCACGGGCGCGGCCCACACCTCGTAGTGGTCGACGTCCTTCGCCGAAGCGGCCTGCCACATCAGCGAGTTACCGGCGGTGGTGCCCAGTGCCGACAGCCCCGTGACCTTGTCCGGTGCGGTCCGGTCGGCGGTGGTGACGGGCTGGTCCGCGGTACCGGTCGAGACGTTGCCGGCCTTGTCGTAGGCGCGGACCTCGTAGTAGTAGACGTCGCCGGTGACCGGGAGGGTGGTGTCGGTGTACGTGGTCGTGGCGGTGGTGGTGGTCGCCAGGGGCGCGCTGGGGAAGGCGGTCCCCTTGAGGCGGCGGAAGACGCGGTAGCCCGCGAGGTCCATCTCCTTGTTCTTCGCCCAGGTGAGCTTGGCCTTGCCGGTCGTGGCGTCGTACGACACCGACGTCCCGCTCGGGGACAGGGGCTTGACCGTGTCGACGGACGCCGAAGTACGCGGCGTGTAGCCGAACTTGACCTTCGCGCTTCCGGTCCAGTTGACGTAGTCGACGCGCAGGGTGTGCTTGCCGGACGGGATGGTGACGTTGACGGTCTTGCTCACCGTCGTCGACACGTTCTTCCACAAGTCGATCTTGCGGACACCGTCCAGATACACCCGGATGCCGTCCAGCCCGGAAGCGGCGAAGGAGAACGGCCCGCCGGAACCGAAGTCCCGCGTCAGCGTCCACCGCACACCGAAGTTGTCCTTCGGCAGACCGGTGACGGGAACCCCGCTCCAACTCTGGTCGATGGCACTGTCACAGTCGGTCTTCTTCGGCGTACCGGAGAAGGTGGTGTTCGCGAAGAACTGCCGCTTGAAGACGGGCGAGGTGCAGGTCACGGCGGCGGAGGCGGGCGTGGCGACGGCGGTGAGCAGGCCGCCCGCGGTGGCGAGTACGACGGCGGACGCGGCCGCTGCGGTCGTACGTCTGGCTGGGTTCATTCAGTCCTCAGGTCGTGATCAGGACAGCCCGCCAGTGGGCTGTCCTGATCACGACTCACGAGGGGCGGGGTTGGTTGTACGTCAGCCGCGGAGGCTACTTCAGGCCGATGGACAGGCAGTCGGCCTTGTACTTGGCGGTGCAGATTTCGGACATCTTGTAGATACCGTCGGCGACGACGGTCTCCTTGATGTTGTCCTGGGTCAGGGCGACCACGGGGACCAGCAGGGCCCGGATGCCCTTGTGGGTCGGGCTGTCGACCTGGTCCTGGGTGAGCGAGTCGAACTGGATGTCCTTGCCCTGGACCTTGGCCACGGCCATCTCCGCGGCGCTCTCCGCCTCCTGCGGGTACGACTTGTACACGCTCATGTACTGCTCGCCGCTCACGATCCGCTGGACGCCGTCCAGTTCGGCGTCCTGGCCGGTGATCGGGGGCAGTTCGGTGACGCCCGCGGCCTTCAGGGCCTTGATGACGCCGCCGGCCATGCCGTCGTTGGCGGAGTAGACGCCCTTGATGTTGTTCACGCCGATGGACTTGATCGCCTGAGCCATGTTGGCCTGGGCGTTCTCCGGCTTCCAGTCCTTGGTGTCGTAGGACTTGGCGATGTCCACCGAGCCGTTGAGCTCGGAGAGGGCGCCCGCCTTGAACTGCTTGGCGTTCGGGTCCGTGAGCGAGCCGTTCATCATGACGATCTTGTCGGAGGAGTCCACGTTCGGGCCCATGGCCTCCAGCAGGCTGCGCCCCTGCACCTCGCCGACCAGCTCGTTGTCGAAGGAGACGTACGCGTCGATCGGCCCCTCGGCCAGGCGGTCGTAGGCGATGACCGGGATCCCGGCGTCCTTGGCCTTCTGCACGCCGTCGGCGATGGCGTTCGCGTCGACGGCGTCCAGCAGGATGACGTCGACCTGGTCGTCGATCATCTTCTGCAGCTGGCTCTCCTGCTTCTTCGCGTCCGCGTCCGCGTTCAGGTAGACGACCCGGCCCTGCTTGTCCGTGAGCTCCTGGACCTTGCTCCGGATGATGGGGTAGTCGAACTTGTCGTAGCGCGTGTTCGCCGTCTCCGGCAGCAGCAGTCCCACGGTGATGTCGTTGCCCTTGGTCGGGCTCGCCTCAGTGCTGTCCCCGGTGACGCCCAGTGCCCCGCACGCGGCCAGCGAAAGGGTCATCGTCGACGCGGCGGCCACGGCTGTGGCGGTGCGGCGCAGGGGGCGCATGGGACGCATAGAGGAGCTCACTTCTGATGCCTTCGGGACTCGGACGCGCCATTGCGCCCAGATGTCTGAAAAGACAACGCGGCGACGGCCCCCAGCGTCAAGCGGAACTACTTAACGAGTGCGCAACACCACGCTCCGCTGCCCATGTGAAGACAACACGGAACCCCTCCAAACGCCCATTACACACCCTCCATCGAACCTTGCTCGAAGGGTCGACCAAGATCCGTACAACCAATGCCATTCCTCACGAGTCGTGATCAGGACAGCTCCCCGACCGCTGTCCCGCACTCGACCAGAGGATCGAATGAACCCAGCCAGACGTACGACCGCCGCAGCTGCGACGACGGTCGTGCTCGCCACCGCGGGCACCCTGCTCGCGACGACCCCCGCGTCCGCCGCCGTGACCTGCACCTCACCCGTCTTCAAGCGGCAGTTCTTCGCGAATACGACCCTTTCGGGCACCGCGAAGAAAACGGACTGCGACAGCGCCATCGACCAGAGCTGGAGCGGGGTTCCCGTCACCGGTCTGCCGAAGGACAACTTCTCCGTCCGCTGGACCGTGACACGGGACTTCGGCTCCGGCGGACCGTTCTCCTTCGCCGCCTCCGCACAGGACGGCATCCGCGTCTACCTGGACGGTGTCCGCAAGATCGACCTGTGGAAGAACGTGTCGACGACGGTGAGCAAGACCGTCAACGTCACCATTCCCTCCGGCAAGCACACCCTGCGCATCGACTTCGCCAACTGGACCGGAAGCGCGAAGGTCAAGTTCGGCTACACGCCGCGCACTTCGGCGTCCGTCGACACGGTCAAGCCCCTGACTCCGACCGGAACGTCGGTGTCGTACGACGCCACGACCGGCAAGGCCAAGCTCACCTGGGCGAAGAACAAGGAGATGGACCTCGCGGGCTACCGCGTCTTCCGCCGCCTCAAGGGGACCGCCTTCCCCGGCACGCCTCTTGCGACCACCACCACCGCCACGACCACGTACACCGACGCCACCCTCCCGGTCACCGGCGACGTCTACTACTACGAGGTCCGCGCCTACGACAAGGCCGGCAACGTCTCGACCGGTACCGCGGACCAGGCCGTCACCACCGCCGACCGGACCGCACCGGGCGTGCCCACCATCACGAGCGCGACGGGCGAGGTGACCCCGACCGGGGGTACGGGCGGACTGCTGGTCGGCTGGGACAAGGTCGCGGACGCGGCGACGTACCGCGTCTTCCGGGCGGCGAGCCAGAACGGCACGTACGCCGAGGTCGCGAGCACGGACCAGCTGTCCTACCTGGACACCTCGGCCGTCGAGAGCACCGTGTACTACTACCGGCTTTCGGCCGTCGACGCGGCGGGCAACGAGTCCGCCCTGACCGAGCCCCAGCGGGGCAAGATCTGGGACAACGACCCGCCGCCGCTGGTCACCGGGCTGAACGTCACGCCGACCGAGTACGGCTTCCAGCTGGACTGGGACAAGAGCCCGGCCGGGGATCTGCGGCACTACACGATCCACTGGGGCGAGCTGTGGGGCGACGAGGGCGAACAGGTCTGCGCCGCGAGCCTGGTGGACTACGTCTCCCCCGACAAGACCTCCTACGCCTACACCACGCTCCCCGACGGTGACGAGGTCTGCTTCTTCGTCGACGCCGTGGACGACGAGGGCAACTCCGCCAACAAGTGGAGCGACGACCCGATCCAGGCCGTGCGGGTCACCGAACTCGACATGACGCCGAGCGTGGCGACGCCCGAGGGCTCACCGCTGCGCCTGACGGCCACGGGCGCGGAGGGCGACGAGGGCAACCGCCTCGAGTGGTCCGGGCTCGGCGCGGGCGAGGAGGAGTCCACCGACCCCGCGGAGAGCTTCCGCGTCTACCGGTGGAACCCGGCCTCCTCGGCGTACGAGAAGATCGCCGAACTTCCGGCCGGTGCCTTCACGTACTCCGACACGGGCGCGCGGCGCGGCACCACGTCCTACTACTGGGTGACCGGTGTGCAGGCCGACGGCACCGAGTCCGTGCCCGCGGGCGACTGGACGGTCACCGCACCCGCCGCCTGACCTGCCCCTGCCCCCCCTGCCCCCTGCCCCCCTGCCCCCCTGCCCCCTGCCCCACCTGCGAAGATCATCCGCATGACCGTGACTGAAACCCCCGTCGAGGACAGCCTGTTCGGCCCGCTCACCGTCCGTCTGGACACCGAGCGGGGCGAAGTCGTCGTCGGGGGCGAGGCGCTACCGCGGATCGTGCTGAGCCGTGCCGCCGGCACCGAGACCGACGACCACATCCCCGTCGGTACCCGGGACGGCGGCCGGCTCACCCTCACCGTCGACGGCGAGGAAGCCTCCGTGCGCCCCGCCAAGGGCCGGCTGACCCGGCGTTCGTTCCGGGTCGATGTCCGGCATGCGGGCCACGTCTGGCGGCTGGTGCCCGACTCGTTGCCGGGGAGCGAGTTCCTGCGGGACGGGCGGCGGTTGGGGAACTTCTGCTCCGAGGGCGACGGGGCAGTGACGGCGGAGTGGCGACCGGAATCCGGGCCTGACACCGCGCCTGACGCCACGGATGCCGCCCTGGGCTACGCCCTCGCCGCCGCGTTCGGCACGGGCGCCCAGCCGATGTGGATGCTGGTCGGCGATGCGATCGGCGACCTGATTCCCTAGGCCGGCCCCGCCCGTCTCCAACCGTGCCGTTTCCGGTAAGTGAGGCCTCGGTAAGGAAACGTTAAGGAGTTTCCCTGCGAGCAAAGTTCGCCATTGCGTAGGCATGTGACCACTGGTAGCGTCCCCCGTAATTGATCAAGCAATTGCCTGACCAGTAATTGCGAATTAAATGGGGGATCGACTTCGTGAGCATACGAAGCAAGGGAATTTCCGCCGCGATTTCCGTCGCTATGACCGGCACGCTTTGCGGCATTGGCGCGAACGCCGCACATGCAGCTTCACCGGAAGGCGAGAGGACCGCAACGGTCGCGCGGGCGACAACGGCAGGACACGTTCGCGTCGACGCCAATGACATCTGCACGATCCTGGGGATCGGCACTGGCGCGGCAGGTCTCGCCAAGGCGCTGGCCAAGGGTGCGTCGGTGGCAGGAATCGGTGCCGCCGTTGGATGCTATTTGTACTCGAAGGCAAAGGAAGCCACGCCTGCGCAAAGGCGGGCCGCCATGATCGCGTCGTACAAGAAGTACCACGCGATGAGCGATCTCAAGAAGCTCGATGCGCTCGGCTATTACTGCCGTAAGAAGGACAGTGGCGGCGGTGGCGGCGGCACTGATGTCGCCCCCCTCAACACGAAGATAGGCTGGACGGATATCAAAATGAGGGGCGTGACCTACACATGCACAGCAAACGGGGACTGACCGGTCGCCATGACTGGAGCTATGGAGAGCGATTCGCGCTCTCCATAGCGCTGGTCGTAGTGAGCCTGCTATGGCTCACGGAAAACAAGGACCTATGGGCAATCGCACTGTGTTGGGCTGGTGCGATCGGCGGAGCGCTGGCGACGCTGTACTTCGGCTGGCGCTACATCCGCACGCGCGGGGATTCGCACTGAGGTGTACAGCCCTGGGGCGCTCCCCGAGGCAGGCGGCCTCCTCACCGCCGTCACGCCCCCGCAGCCGCGACGACCTGCACATCGACCAGAAGCTCAGCGGAAAGTGGCGGCGTTCTCCGACGCCCACTGCCGGAACGTCCTGGCGGGGGCACCGGTGATCCGGGAAACGGTGTCCCGCACCAGGAGCAGTTCGTCGTTGACGTCGCCGCCCGTCACATCGAGCACCGCGTCGGCGGTCTCGTCGCCCATGAACGCGGCCAAGTCACGGTGGGCCTCCGCCCGGCTGATCTCGGTGAACGGCAGTTCCCGGCCCAATAGTTCCGCGAGGGTCTCGACCTGCTGCCGGGCGGTGATCCGTTCCGGGCCGGTCAGCGCGTACGTCCGTCCTCGACGGCCGGGCTCGGTCAGCGCCGCCCGGGCCACCGAGGCGATGTCCGCGGGGTGGATCGTGGGCAGGCCGATGTCCGCATAGGGCACACGGATCGTCTCGCCGCCGCGGATCGCCCCCGCCCACCACAAGGCGTTCGAGGCGAACTGCGTCGGCCGCAGGATCGTCCATGCCATACCGCTGTCCTGCAGCAGACGCTCGACAGCCAGGTTCTCCGCGGCGGGGCCGAGGCGCGGATGGGTCAGCACGGTGATGGACGACACCAGCACCACATGCTCCACCCCCGCCCGCAGGGCGGCGTCGAGGATCTCCGCGTCCGGGCCCACGCGCGAGACGAGGAACAGGGAACGCACCCCGTCCAGCGCCGGCTTCAGTGAAGCCGCCCGGGCGAGATCGCCCTCGACCGCCTCGACCCCCGCGGGGAACACGGCCCGCGCGGCGTCCCGGGTGAGCCCTCTCAACGGTCCGCCCGCGCCCGTCCCCCGGAGTTCCTTCAAGAGGGCGCTGCCTATGTTTCCGGTGGCTCCGGTCACGAGAATCATGAGCGTGACGTTAGGACCTCAACCGAGCTTGAGGTCAAAAAGCCCTGGGCCCGCAGGTTCCGGTGAATCCGTGGATCCGGTGAATCCGTGAACCTGCGGGCCCAGGGGCCCGAGTTGACGCTCCGTCAATCAGACGACTGCTGCCGCTTCGGCCGCCACACCACCAGCGCACTCGTCTGCTGGACCTCCTGATACGGCACCAGATCCCGACGGTACGACGCGTGCACCGCCGCCTCGCGCTGCTGCATCGCCGCCGCCGCGCCGTCCAGGGCCGACTGCAGTTCGGCGACCCGGGACTGGAGCGCGGCGACCTGGTTCTCCAGTTCGATGATGCGCTTGATGCCGGCCAGGTTGATGCCCTCGTCCTGCGACAACTGCTGGACGGTGCGCAGCAGTTCGATGTCGCGGGCCGAGTAGCGGCGGCCCCGGCCGGCCGTGCGGTCCGGAGACACGAGGCCCAGACGGTCGTACTGGCGCAGCGTCTGCGGGTGCAGGCCGGAGAGCTGGGCCGCCACCGAGATGACGTAGACCGGGGTTTCCTCGGTCAGTTCATACGGGTTGCGTCGACGACCGTCCATCTGACTCATGCTCCCTTCGCGGCCTGGAACAGCTCCGCCCGCGGGTCCTCGCCCGCGGTCGCCTCGCGATACGCCTCCAGTGCGTCACGAGCCTTCCCCGTCAGGTCCTTCGGAACACTCACCTCGACGGTGACCAGGAGGTCGCCGCGGGTGCCGTCCTTGCGGACCGCGCCCTTGCCCCGGGCCCGCATGGTGCGGCCGTTGGGGGTGCCGGGCGGCAGTTTCAGGGTGACCGGCGGTCCGCCCAGGGTGGGGACCCTGACCTCGCCGCCGAGGGCCGCCTCCGTGAAGGTCACGGGGACGGTCACCGTGAGGTTGTCGTCCTTGCGGCCGAACACCGGGTGCGCGGCGACGTGCACGGTGACGTACAGGTCGCCCGCCGGGCCGCCGCGCTCACCGGGTGCGCCCTTTCCGCGCAGCCGGATGCGCTGGCCGTCGGAGACCCCGGCCGGGATGCGGACCTGCATGGTCCGGGACGACTTGGCCCGGCCGCTGCCCTTGCACTCCAGGCAGGGGTGCTCGGCCATCAGGCCGCGCCCCTTGCAGTCCGGGCACGGGTCGGTGAGGGAGAAGCCGCCACCGGAACCCCGCGCCACCTGGCCGGTGCCGACGCAGGTCGGGCACACCCGCGGTGTGCCGTTCTTGTCGCCGGTGCCGGCGCAGGCCTTGCAGGGAGACTGCGAGGACATCCGCAGCGGGACCGTCGCCCCCTCGATCGCCTCGGTGAAGCTGAGGCTGACCTCGGTGTCAATGTCCTGGCCGCGCCTGGGCTGGGTACGGGTCGTACCCGTGCCACCGCGGTTGAACAGGCCCCCGAAGACGTCACCGAGTCCGCCGCCGAAGCCGCCGGCTCCCCCTTGCCCGCCCTGGGCGCCGCCTCCGAAGAGGTCACCCAGGTCGAAGTTGAAGGAGCCGCCCGCGCCGCCCGGCCCCGGGCGGAAGCCGCCGTTGCCGAAGAGGGCGCGCGCCTCGTCGTACTCCTTGCGCTTCTTGGGGTCGCCGAGGACGTCGTTCGCCTCGGAGATCTCCTTGAAGCGCTCCTCCGCCTTGGCGTTGCCCTTGTTGGCGTCCGGGTGGTACTCGCGAGCGAGCTTGCGGTACGCCTTCTTGATCTCGGCTTCGGTGGCGTCCTTGGGGACGCCGAGGACCTTGTAGAAGTCCTTCTCGATGAAGTCCTTGGTGCTCATCCTCGACGTACCCCCTTCCCGTAGTCCCTCGTCAATTCAACGTCAGCCCTCGTCCGGGCCACCGCTCTCCTTGTCGTCGCCCGCCTCGGCCGCCTCGTCGGCCTTGACCGTCTGCGCGCCCGGCTGGGGCTCGGCGACGGCCACCCGCGCGGGGCGGATGGTGCGCTCGCCGATGCGATACCCCGGCTGGAGGATCGCGACGCAGGTCGTCTCGGTGACGTCCGGCGCGTAACTGTGCATCAGGGCCTCGTGGATCGTCGGGTCGAAGGGCTCGCCCTCCTTGCCGAACTGCTGCAGGCCCATCTTCGCCGCGACGGTCTCCAGCGACTCCCCGACGGACTTGAATCCGCCGACGAGTTCGCCGTGTTCCCGCGCGCGGCCGATGTCGTCGAGCACGGGCAGGAGCTCGGTCAGGAGGTTCGCGATGGCGATCTCCTTGACCGTGATCCGGTCGCGCTCCACGCGGCGGCGGTAGTTCTGGTACTCGGCCTGGAGCCGCTGGAGGTCCGCCGTGCGCTCACCGAGCGCCGTACGCACCTGGTCCAGCTGGGCCACCAGGCCCGCGTCTGCTGCTCCGTCCCCGGCCGGGGCCGCCCCCTCCTGAGGGGCGGCCTTCGACTCGGCGTCGTCAGGGGTCGCGCCGGAGGGGACGTCGGGCTTCTCCTCGAAGCCCGGGGTCTCCTCCGTCATTACGCGGCACCGTCCTTGCGCTCGTCGTCCACGATCTCGGCGTCCACGACGTCGTCGTCGGCGGCCTTGCCGCCCGCCGTGGCGCCCTCGGGACCGCCGGCGGCCTGCGCGCCCTGGGCGTCGGCGTACATGGCCTGGCCGACCTTCTGGGAGACCGCGGCGACCTTCTCGGTGGCGGTGCGGATCTCGGCGGTGTCCTCGCCCTTGAGCGCGGTCTTCAGCTCCTCGACGGCGGCCTCGACCTCGGTCTTGACCTCGCCGGGGACCTTGTCCTCGTTGTCCTTGAGGAACTTCTCCGTCTGGTAGACGAGCTGCTCGCCCTGGTTGCGGGACTCGGCGGCCTCGCGGCGGGCGTGGTCCTCCTCCGCGTACTTCTCGGCCTCTTCGCGCATCCGGTTGACCTCTTCCTTCGGCAGCGAGGAGCCACCGGTGACGGTCATCTTCTGCTCCTTGCCCGTGCCCAGGTCCTTCGCGGTCACGTGCATGATGCCGTTGGCGTCGATGTCGAAGGCGACCTCGATCTGCGGGACGCCACGCGGGGCCGGCGGCAGACCGGTCAGCTCGAACATTCCGAGCTTCTTGTTGTACGCCGCGATCTCGCGCTCGCCCTGGTAGACCTGGATCTGCACGGACGGCTGGTTGTCCTCGGCCGTGGTGAAGATCTCGGACCGCTTGGTCGGGATCGTGGTGTTGCGCTCGATGAGCTTGGTCATGATGCCGCCCTTGGTCTCGATACCGAGGGACAGCGGGGTCACGTCGAGGAGCAGGACGTCCTTGACCTCGCCCTTGAGGACACCGGCCTGCAGCGCGGCGCCGATGGCGACGACCTCGTCCGGGTTGACGCCCTTGTTGGCGTCCTTGCCACCGGTCAGCTCGCGGACGAGTTCGGCGACGGCGGGCATACGGGTGGAGCCACCGACGAGGACGACGTGGTCGATCTCGTTGATGGAGACGCCGGCGTCCTTCATGACGTTGAAGAACGGGGTCTTGCAGCGCTCCAGAAGGTCCGCGGTCAGCTGCTGGAACTGAGCCCGGGTGAGCTTCTCGTCCAGGTGCAGCGGGCCCTCGGCGGAGGCGGTGATGTACGGCAGGTTGATCGAGGTCTCGGTGGACGAGGACAGCTCGATCTTGGCCTTCTCGGCGGCCTCACGGAGGCGCTGGAGGGCCATCTTGTCCTTGGCGAGGTCCACGCCGTGGCCGGACTTGAACTGCTGCACCAGGTAGTCGACGACGCGCTGGTCCCAGTCGTCACCACCGAGGTGGTTGTCACCGTTGGTGGCCTTCACCTCGACGACGCCGTCGCCGATCTCCAGGAGGGACACGTCGAAGGTGCCGCCACCGAGGTCGAAGACGAGGATCGTCTGGTCGTCCTTGTCGAGGCCGTACGCGAGCGCGGCCGCGGTCGGCTCGTTGACGATGCGCAGGACGTTCAGACCGGCGATCTCGCCGGCCTCCTTCGTCGCCTGGCGCTCGGAGTCGTTGAAGTACGCCGGGACGGTGATGACCGCGTCGGTCACCTTCTCGCCCAGGTAGGACTCGGCGTCCCGCTTCAGCTTCTGGAGGATGAAGGCGGAGATCTGCTGCGGGTTGAAGGGCTTCCCGTCGAGCTCCATCTTCCAGTCGGTGCCCATGTGACGCTTCACGGACCGGATGGTCCGGTCGACGTTCGTGACCGCCTGACGCTTGGCGACCTCGCCGACGAGCACCTCACCGTTCTTGGCGAAGGCGACGACGGAAGGCGTGGTCCTGGCGCCCTCGGCGTTGGTGATGACGGTGGGCTCGCCGCCCTCCAGAACGCTGACGACGGAGTTAGTCGTGCCCAGGTCGATGCCGACCGCACGTGCCATGGTTGATTCCTCCAGCTGACTTGAGTGGAACGGACTCAAGTGTGCATGACGGCCCCCGCCCGGTCAACAGAGCTGAGTCGACCCCACTCAACTCTTATCCGTTCCTTACACGCAACTGGGCTCCGACCTGCGTAGATGTGGCTTGAGCGGGCGGCCGAACAGCACCCCCCACGGGAAATGAGGGTTGACGCCGAGGCGCGTAGGGCTTGACGAGCAGCAGTCCGAAGACGGCGATGAGGGCCCCCGCCCCCACCCAGAACACCCCCGACTCGGCAAGCCATCCCATGTGCACGAGAACGGCGACGAGTACCCCGCAGAAGGCCGCCACACCCAGGACGACGGTCGCGGCCGGCGGAGTGAGGCCGAGCCGGCGCAGGCGGTGGGCGAGATGGTCGGGGCCGCCCCGCAGCAGCGGCCGTCCGACCAGCCGGCGGGACAGCGCCACCAGGAGGACGTCGGCGGTGGCGAGCGCGGTGAGCGCGTAGAGCACGCCCATGCTCGACACCGGGTCGTGTCCGGTACGGGTCATCACGGCCGTCGACGCCAGCACGAACCCGATGAACAGGGATCCGCACGCCCCGAGCCCGACCCGGGCGGGGTGCCAGTTATGCATGAGGAAACCGGTCAGGGCGGCGGCCAGCACGCTCAGCAGCACGGCCAGTTCGTCCATCACCTCGGCCGCCGCCAGCAGTCCGACACCGAACGCGGTGACGACCCCGACGGTGCCGGCCAGCCCGTCCGCATGGTCGAGCGCCTTGAAGCCGACGGCGACGAGCACGATCCAGCCGACGGCCGGCACCCCCAGCAGGAAGCCCGTCTCGCCGTACGGCACCACGCAGGCCGCCGCCACGGCCGTACCGCAGGCCAGGAACCGCGCCTTCACCCGCCGCACGTCGGCGACCAGCCCGAGCAGGGCGACGGCGCCCGCGGCCATCAGCAGCCGCTCGATCTCGGGGCCCAGCGGGGCGAAGCCCGTCCACTCCCCCGCGGCGACGACCAGGCAGGTCACGAGCACGACACCGGCACCGCCGAGCAACGGCAGCGGCCGCTGGCGACGACGGTCGACGATGCCGAGGCGCAGGGCGGGCAGCCGGAGCAGCGCCGCGAGGAAGGCGGCGAGGAGGAGAGAGGTGGTGGCTGCTGCGATCCCGTAAAGCACGGGGCTAGGTTAGTGCCGTATATACCATTTCGGGATGAATAACACGATCGGTTCTTAAGGCAACCCTCAGCGACTCACATCACTCCACACCTGGCTACAGTGCGGCGGAGGATGCGGGTAGTCTCAGACAGACTGAATAAGTTACCGCTTAGTAATGTCCTCTCAGTAATGTCGAGGGACCCCCTCGAACCACCCCTCGCAGGCCCGAGGAGCCCCGAAATGCAACTCGCCGCGATCATCGTGTCGCTGGTGCTGACCGTGGTCGGCGTTGCGCTGCTCGCACGCGCCATCGGCCAGTTCGTCCGGTACTTCAAGCTCGGCCAGCCCGTGCCCGCCGGCACCCGGACCGACAACCCCTACCAGCGCAGTGTGACCCTGGTGCGGGAGTTCCTCGGCCACACCCGGATGAACCGGTGGGGCATCGTCGGCTTCGCCCACTGGTTCGTGGCGGTCGGCTTCCTCACCCTGCCGCCGACCATCGTCACCGCCTACGGCCAGCTCTTCGAGGCCGACTGGACGCTGCCGGTCATCGGCGGCTTCCTGCCGTACGAGATGTACATCGAGTTCATCGGCGCGATGACCACCCTCGGCATCGCCGTGCTGATGGTCATCCGGCTGCTGAGCCTGCCCTCGCGGGCGGGCCGCAAGTCGCGGTTCGCGGGTTCGAAGATGGGCCAGGCGTACTTCGTCGAGTGGATCATCCTCACCATCGGGCTCGCCATCTACATGCTGCGGGCCCTGGAGGGCGCGCTGCACCACGTGGACCACTACGAGGCCGCCTACTTCGCCTCGTACCCGGTGATCCTCGCCCTGAAGGGCCTGAGCGTCGCGACGCTGCAGAACCTCGTCTACCTCTTCGCGATGATCAAGCTGAGTACGACCATGATCTGGATGATCACGGTCTCGCTCAACACCAACATGGGCGTCGCCTGGCACCGCTTCCTGGGCTTCCCGAACATCTGGTTCAAGCGCAACGCCACGGGTGAGACCGCCCTCGGCGCCCTGCAGCCGATGACCTCCGGCGGCAAGCCGATCGACTTCACCGACCCCGGCGAGGACGACGTCTTCGGTGTCTCCCAGGTCGAGCAGTTCTCCTGGAAGGGCCTGCTGGATTTCTCCACCTGCACCGAGTGCGGCCGCTGCCAGTCGCAGTGCCCCGCCTGGAACACCGGCAAGCCGCTCTCCCCGAAGCTCCTGATCATGTCGCTGCGCGACCACGCGCACGCCAAGGCCCCGTACCTGCTGGCCGGCGGCGGCAAGACCATGGAGGGCGAGGAGAAGGCCTCCGAGGAGCAGCTCAAGGACGTCCCCGCGGCCGCCCTCGCGGAGGCCGAGCGTCCGCTGATCGGCACCGTCGAGGAGAACGGCGTCATCGACCCGGACGTCCTGTGGTCCTGCACCACCTGCGGCGCCTGCGTCGAGCAGTGCCCGGTCGACATCGAGCACATCGACCACATCGTCGACATGCGCCGCTACCAGGTGATGATCGAGTCCGCGTTCCCGTCCGAGGCGGGCACGATGCTCAAGAACCTGGAGAAGAAGGGCAACCCCTGGGGCCTGGCGAAGAAGCAGCGCCTGGAGTGGCTCAAGGAAGTCGACTTCGAGGTGCCGGTCGTCGGCAAGGACATCGAGGACCTCACCGAGGTCGAGTACCTGTACTGGGTCGGCTGCGCCGGCGCCCTGGAGGACCGGGCGAAGAAGACCACCAAGGCCTTCGCGGAGCTGCTGCACATGGCGGGCGTCAAGTTCGCCATCATGGGCGGCGACGAGAAGTGCACCGGTGACTCCGCCCGCCGCCTCGGCAACGAGCCCCTGTTCCAGGAGCTCGGCATGGAGAACGTCATGGCACTGAACATGGCGTTCGGCGAGGAGATGGACGACGAGGGCAACGTCACGCCCGAGTCGAAGAAGCCGAAGTCGGCGAAGAAGATCGTCGCCACCTGCCCGCACTGCCTCAACACGATCGGCAACGAGTACCCGCAGATCGGCGGCGACTACGAGGTCATCCACCACACCCAGCTGCTCCAGCACCTGGTGGACGAGGGCAAGCTGGTCCCGGTGACCCCGGTCGAGGGCATCATCACCTACCACGACCCCTGCTACCTGGGCCGGCACAACAAGATCTACACGCCCCCGCGCGAGATCATCGCCAGCGTCCCGGGCATCCGCAACGAGGAGATGCACCGCCACAAGGAGCGCGGCTTCTGCTGCGGCGCCGGTGGTGCGCGGATGTGGATGGAGGAGCGGATCGGCAAGCGCATCAACAACGAGCGCGTCGACGAGGCCCTCTCCGTCAACCCGGACATCGTGTCCACGGCCTGCCCGTTCTGCCTGGTCATGCTCACGGACTCCGTGAACGGCAAGAAGAACGACGGCAAGGCCAAGGAGTCCATCCAGGTCGTCGACGTCGCCCAGCTGCTGCTGGAGTCGGTCAAGACGCCGGTGGACCCCGAGGACGCGGCGGAGACGGAGAGCGAGCCGGAGCCCGAGCCGGTGAAGTAGCCGCTACGGCCGTCCTGTTCGGCTCTGTTCGGCGCCCCCTGCCCTGCTGTACGCGGGCAGGGGGCGCCGTCGTGTATCAGCCGATGCTGCGGACCGAGGTGAAGACGTGGGCGAGCAGGACGACGACGAACGCGCCGACGACGCAGAGCATCTGCGGGATGCTCGGGGTCTGCCCCAGCAGCAGGGGAAGCCAGCCCCAGAACAGCGCCCCGGCCAGCGCGGCGCGCACGGTCTGGAGCGGGGCCGACCAGGCCAGTTCCTGGAGGTCGTCGCCGTCGGGCACAAGGGTGAACACAAGGCCCAGGACGGTGCCGACGAGCCCGATGACGACGAAGGCGATCACCGACCCGGTGCCCAACTCGTCGTCCTGGAAGGCGCTCCAGCGATTCCCGGCGAGCGCGTGCATGTCCTTGCTCTCGTTGGCGTAACCGCCGAGCTCCGGCGCCGACCGGGCCCACAGGACGTCGAGCTCGGTTCCCCGGCGCGGCTCCTCGAACGTGTACGCGCCGCGCACGGTGAGCCGCTCGGCCCCGCCGGGCACGGAGACCACCAGCCGTGACGCGTATCCCTTCACGCCGCCTTCGCCGTCGGACTCCTCCCGGGTCGACTGCCGCTCCACCACCCTCGCGGCGCTGACCTCGGCGCCCGCGTCGCGCAGGGCGTCGAGCTTCCCGCCCGCGTCGGCGGAGGTGAGCAGGGCGACGAAGAACACGGCGGAGGAGAACGTCACGAGCACCCAGACGGCACCCGTGCGGAGCTTGACCCAGAGGCCGCCCGTGAAGACGTCCCCGTCGGGCTCGTCGCGCAGCACCCACAGCGCGACCGCACGCACCACCGCACATCCGACGGCGACGGAACCCCAGACGAGGGGCTCGTGCCAGGGCCGCGACATGGCGGTCGCCCCCAGCAGCCATGCACACGCGACAGCTGTCGCGATCCACCCCGCCGACGCACAGAGCCGTACGATCCACACCAGCGCGGTACGCATGTGCCCTCCCCGACGAGGCGTGTCCCTCGCCCGCCGCGGGCACTGTACGGCAGAACCTGATCAGAAAGGACCCAAGCGTGATCATCTTCGGTACCAAGGGCTACCTCTACCAGCTGGCGATACTCACGCTGGTGTGCGGCCAGTGCGGGAACCCCGCCGCGCACACGCTCAGGAAGCGCGTCACGAAGTTCACGCTGTTCTTCGTGCCGCTGTTCCCGATCTCGACGAAGTACGCGACGCAGTGCACCTTCTGCGGCGCCGATCAGAAGGTGACCCAGGAGCAGGCGGAACAGCTCCAGACGCAGTCCGCCGCCGGCGGCGGTCAGCAGCAGTACGGCCAGCCGCAGCAGCCGTACCAGTCCTGAGCCCCCGCGCCGTCACGACCTCGGCTGCTTGGGCCCGTTCACCGCGTCAGCGGCGTGCCGGGGGCCGGGCCGCGACGAGAACTGGCCGACGAGCTCGCGAAAGCAGACCAGGGCGGTGATCGGCGGAATTCCGACGACCACCATCGCGAGCAGGGAATGCGGTGACTGGCCGATGCACAGGGCCACCGCAGTGCCGGAGGAGACGAGCATGACGGCCCAGGACCGGCGAGCGGTTCGGCGCTGAACGGACGCCCGCAGAATGGACAGCCCTGCCAGCAGCCACGGCCCGTACACCGTCAACGGCCACCAATGGGCCAGCTTCGGCGAGACCACGAGCAGCGCGATGGAGCGCAGCTGATCGTACGAATACGAAATTGACCAGGTGAGCATCGTGCCCGCGCACAGGGTGATGAGTGTGACCAGGACCGCGACAGTGATGATCTTCGGGTTTCTGGGAAGGACGTGAGCGCTGGGCTGAGGCCGCCGTCGATGGACCGGGCGGGGCAGCGGCCTGTCGCTGTCCGGCGCGGGCGGAGCGGGAGCCGGGGCGGGAGCGGGATCCAGGCCCTGCCCCGCCAGACCCGCCAGGCCCGGCACCGTCAGCCCCTGCGTCGTGTTCAGCATCTGGGCGAGCTCTTCATCCAGATCCCAGCCGCCCGACGACGAGATCGCCGAATCAGGGACGTGCCAGAGGTTCTGCATGTCGAGCTGTTGCGTGTAATGAGGCTGTTCGTCGACCGCCTCGTAGTCGGTTCGCATTTCTAGAACCCCTCCCCCTCCATCGCGGCCCGAAGATATTCACTCTCCATACGGCTGATGGTTCTGAGGAAATCGTCGAGCAGATCAGAGCAGTGCGTGATGCCTTCCGCAGCGGTCTGATCAACCGCCTGCCGCAAGCGGAACGGATGATCATCATCTACGTGTGTTTCCCGCCAAGTCACGCCCACTCAACGAGCGCCACGCCGCGCAGGACATCTGGCATTCGGGGGAATATCCGTCAACGGTGATTATCAGGAATATCCAACGACAGGCCCCGGACGGTGAAATTCAGAATATGTGTGATGCGGTGTTATTGATATCCGGCAGTCCGGTTCCGGAAGATCACGGCGAGGGCGGGGCCGGCGGCGAGGAGGAGGGCGAGGGCGGCGTAGCCGGAGGTGAGGGTGGCCAGGGAGGCGACGGCGGCGACCAGCAACGGGCCGCCCGCGTCGCCGAGTTCGCGGCCCAGCTCGGCGGAGCCCATGGTCTGGCCGAGCCGTTCGGCGGGCGTGGACGCGGCCAGCGCGGCGAAGCCGAGCGGGGTGATCAGGCCGGTGCCGACGCCGATCAGCGTGGCGGCGAGGAGGACGCCGGGCAGGCCGGGCAGCATCGCCGAGGCAAGCCCCGCCGCCGTGATCAGCAGGCCGGCGGTGAGACCGGTGCGTGCGGTGAGGCGGCCGTCGTCCAAAGCCCGCCCGGCCTTGGGCTGTACGACGGCCGCGCAGGCCGCCAGCACCGACACCGCGGCGCCGGTCGCGACCGTGCCGAGCCCGGCGGCGGCGCCGGAGACCGGCAGGAAGCCGACGCCGACGGAGAGGGCGGCGGTCGCGCCCGCCAGGGCGGCCGTGGGACGCAGGAACGCCGGGTCGGCCAGGCGCCGGGCCAGGTCCAGTACCGTCTGCCGCCGCTTGGGCAGTGGCGGTACGTGCGGCACGGCGAGCGCGGCCCAGAGCGCGACCGCCGCGCCGAGTACCGCCAGCACGGTGAACAGCAGTCGTAGGCCACCGGCCCACACCAGGACGCCGCCGAGCAGCGGGCCGAGGGTGTAGCCGATGGACTTGTGGAAGCCGTAACTGCCGAACGCCCGGCCGTGCCCCGCCGCCGGGTTCAGCCGGGCGACCAGCGCGGACGCGGACGGCGAGAACGCCGAGGCCGCGGCGCCCTGGCCGAGCCGGGCGGCCCAGAGCCAGCCGGGGCTGTCGGCCACGGCGTACACGGCGGAGGCCAGCGCGAACGCGACGAGGCCGCCGAGCAGCACCGGACGCGCCCCGATCCGGTCGGCGAGCGTGCCGAAGAGCGGCTTGAGCACGACCTCGGCACCGTCGTACAGCGCGAGCAGCCCGCCGAGGACCAGCAGGGAGGTCACGGCGTCGTCGGAGTACCCACCGAGGTTGGCGGCGATGCCGTGCGCCCCGAAGGCGGTGGTGAAGCCGGCGGCGTAGAGGGGCCACATCTGAGGGGCGGGGGCGGAGGCCGGGGTCGCGGCGGATCGTCGCTCCGGCGTTGCGGTCATATGTGCTCGCTGTCCTTGGGGGGCTTGGGGTGCGAGGGCATGGGGTGCGGAAGCTCGGGGGCCCACTCCGGCGCCCGGGCGATCCCGGCACCGCACACCGGCACGTCCGTTACGGCCCTGATGACGAGGACGATCCGACGCGCCTCGTCTCGCGCGTCGCTGCCCCGGGATACGGCGTTCCCAGTCACACAGGGGAACGTAGCAACCGTTCCGCCCCTCAGGGGAGGGCGCGTTAGCGTGGTGATCATGGCGGACTGGGGGATTCGGCAGGCGTCGCTGTCGGACGTCGAGGCGGTGGCCGAGTTGCGCGCCGTGGTGCTGCGGGCGGATCTGGAACGGCTCGGGCGCTACGACGAGCAGCGGGTGCGGCAGCGACTGCGGGACGGCTTCGATCCGGCCCACACCTGGGTGATCGAGGTGGGCGGCGCGTTCGCCGGCTGTGTGGCACTGCGACCGGCCGTGGATGCCCACTGGCTGGAGCACTTCTATCTGGCCCCGCGCCTTCAGGGCAGCGGTATCGGCTCGGGCGTGCTGCGCGAGCTGCTGGAGCGGTGCGACCGCCGCGGCCTCCTCGTCCGGTTGAACGTGCTGCGGGGCAGTGCGGCCCAACGGCTGTACGAGCGGCACGGGTTCACCGTCGAGGCCGAGGACGCGGTGGACGTGTTCATGGTGCGCGGACTGCGCTGATGGCGGTCAGCGGGGCCAGGGTGTGGTGCCGGCGGCCTCGCCGGCACCAGCGAGTACTGCCTAGCCCCTGCGTCCCGTACCGGAGGCGAAGCCCAGCCATGTATGGCGGTTGCCCCACCAGCACCAGCCGACCTTCGGGGCGTTGCGCCGCTCGCGGCCGTCGCGGCCCGTGCCGTTGCTGATCCAGATCGCCGGGGTGCGGGTGTCCAGGGTGCCGTTCGGCTTGCGCAGGCGGGAGCCGATGGTCATGAAGCAGCGGTTGCGCTCGAGGATCGGCGGCTGCTGGAGCACCCAGTGGATGCCCTCGGTGAGCAGCAGCGGGGTGCGGTCCTCCTTGGTCAGGGCGGGCAGCGCCTCTTCCGGGCTCCAGTTGGCCATGCGGTCGCCGCGGTCGACGCCGGTGACGATGTAGAGGGGGCTGTCGGGCAGTTCGACGGTGTCGGGGGCGAAACGGTCGACGTCGGGCATGTCGACAACGACGAAGCCGGGCTTGCCGTCGTGACGGAGCAGCGGCGCGAGGGCGGACGCGGGGGCGCGGTCCGGGTGGACGGCGAGCAGCGCGTCGCTGCCTCCGCTGCCGGCGTCCTGCGCGAAGGTGCGTATCTCGTCGGCGGGTATCCCCGCGAGGTCGTGCACCCCGAGCTCGATCAGGCGTTCCGCCTGGGTGGTGAGCGGCGGGAGCGAGGTCACGGTGGCGTTGGACGAACTGTCGGGCACAGGACTCCTCGGTTCGCGGGTCACGGCAGCGGCGATAGCCGCAGCAGCAGCGGCAGGCTTGAGGTCAACGAGGCGGTCTGCCGGGATGTTCCCGGTCATCAAGCCCGCGCGCCACCAACCTTCCGCACACGGACCGCACTCATGCCCGCAAAGGGACTGTCGCCCGTTCTCGAACGCGTGCATGATTACCCAGTTGTTGCCCCTGGTGCTGACGAGGTGAGCGGTGCGCGCGCGAAGAAGCGGGAAGTGTACGGCGGCCAGGACCAGCACACTCGCCACCCTCGGCGTTCTCGGCATCCTCGCCCTGGCCGCCTGCGGTCCCGGCCCGCACAGCGACAACGCCGAGCCCGCCCCGCACACCCCCGTCCAGATAGCCGACGCCCCCGCCCAACTCCCCGTACCTCACGGCAAGGGCAGCAAGACCCCCGATGACTTCAACGGCGACGGCCACCGCGACCTCGTCCTCAACGACCTGGTCAAGTCGCAGGCCCACGCCGACGACCCGGGCATCGGCATCGTCTACGGCGGTGACCGCGGGCTCGCCCCGGGCGCACGGCAGTTGCTCAGCCCCCGGCGCCAGGCGGCCCCGACGAGGGGCCAACTCCCCGCGGTCTTCGACGCGGAGGAGACCTGCGACCTCAACGGCGACGGCTTCACCGACCTGGTCGCCTCCACCGACCCGCCCTACGACGGCCAGGGCCGGCCCCCGGTCCCCCTCCAGCTCCTCTTCGGCTCCCCCAACGGCCTCACCGGCAAGGCGGTCAAGCTCACCATCCCCGCCTCCGCCCGCGCCGGCAACGACTGGCCCGACCAGCCGGTGTGCGGCGACTTCGACGGCGACGGCGCGCAGGACCTGGTCGTCCACGCCTCGGACGTCCAACTGACCTTCCTCCGGGGCCCGTTCTCCCGCAAGGGCAAGCCCACCGCCGCGGCCGCCCCCATCCCGGCCCCCGGCAACGCCCCCACGGGCCCGGCAGCCGACGTCGACCACGACGGGTACGACGACCTGGTGGTCCGTACGGCACAGGGCACAGGCACATCGGCGGTGGTCCTCGGCGGCCCGAACGGTCCCACCCGCACCGGAGTCGTCCTGCCCGCCGGCATCGACGTGGCCCTCGGCGCCTTCGGCAAGGACAAGGCCGACCTGGACGCGGCGGTCGGCACGATGGACGGAACCTTCCTGCGCTACGACCTCCCGTCCGCGGCCGTACGCGGCACCCTCGAAGTCCCCGGCTCCGTGCTCGACGCCGCCGACTTCGACGGCGACGGGCGGAGCGAACTCGTCTCCAGCGGCTCGCAGTTGCGGGTCTTCCGCGGCCGTACGACAGGAATCGCGGCGGCGGGCATGGTGACCGTGGAGCCACCCGCGCAGGGCACCACCCGCGTCGTGACGGTCGGCGACTTCGACGGGGACGGGCGGGCGGACCTGGTGGTGCGGACGTCCGCCGGCGAGACGAAGGACACCGTGGCCGTGTACCCGGGGAGGAAGCAGGGGCTGGTGGCGGCGGAACCGTCGGTCAGGTTCTCCAGCTCGGGGTTCCGGGAGCGGTAGCCACGCCCGGACCCGCTCAGTCGGCGACGCGCGCTCCGACGGCCCGGGCGCGGCGGCGGGCTTCGGGGCTGAGGCCTTTGCGGCGGGGAGAGGTGCGGTAGTTGTAGGCGGTGGGCTGGGCGAGGCAGCTCAAGCCGCGCAGGCCGGGCTTGGCCACCACGCAGGCGAAGCGTGGGTCGCCCGCATACCAGAGTTCGTGGTCGTAGGCCTTGAGGGCCTCATGGGTCCAGGACCTGAACAGCCCGGCAGCCGGTTTCAGCGACACCGTCGAATCGGGCTTGTCCGGGTCGGGCAACACGAAGACCGCCTTGCCCTTGTTGATCCGGACGGCACCCCGCTGCTGACGCCAGGGGTAGACGGCGAGGATGCGCCGCATCCGCACCCCCTTGGCGAGTCGGCTGAGGGCCTGGATCGCCAGGACCGTGATCGCCAAGAGAACGAGCACCATGGGTACCACCGCGGCCACGGGCAGCAGGAGGGTGACATACAGCGCCCCCACCCACCACACCACCCAACCGAGCGCCTTGGCCAGGTTCCACGCCGCCCAGCGGTGGAGTGCGCTTCGAGTGCCCGGTGTGTCCCATGCCACCGGGCCGTCGAAGCCCTGCTTGTCGAGGTCCATGGCCATGTGCCCGTCCCGGTCAGCCGAAGTCGGATGCGATGTCGCCCGCGATGCCCCCCGTGCCGTCGGGCTCACCTGGTGCGGCGCGCTCGATCTCCGGCATCGGGTCGTGGAAGACACCGTGTGCGCGATGCCCGCCATCATGTCGCGGTAGTGCTTCCGGGAGCCCACGGCATCAAGGTGTCGGAGAGCGATGCCCTGTGCCGAGGTCGCGAAGGTCGCTCGGAAGCTCTGGCCGCCTCGGGAACCGCGGAGGGGCCGGGCATGCTCTGCCTTGTAGGCCCACTGAATACGGGAAATGCGGGGGGTGTCGTGAGCCAGGTGCGCTACAGCGAGCAGTCATGGAATCCGCTGGCCCGGACCGTGGAGTTGACCGAGGACCGGCTGCGCAACGGCGGCAGGTCCACGCCGCTCAGTGAGCTGAACCTCGGCGCCATGGCCGAGGCGTTCCTGCGCGGGTGCTGGCTCGGGGGCGGCGGGTCGGAGCGCCCGCTGCAGCGGCTGACGCACGGGACCGGGGTCGTTCCCGTGACCCGCGTCACCGGCACCACCTCTCCGGTGCGGGTGCGGCAGGCGGCCGAGTTCGCACACCGGCTGGGTGAGCTGGCGGTATGGCGGTGCGGCGGGCCCGACCAGGTGGCGGCCCTGGCAACCCTGGCCCGGGCCGAGGGCGTACCGCTGTGGATCGCCCGGCGGATCGCGCCGGGGCCCGCCGGGCCGATCGCCGTTGCCGTGGACCGGCGCCTGGTGCGTGTGGACGTCTGGGGGCCGCACGCTCCCGCCGTACGGATCCGAGCGCCGTACGGCTTCCGCCGCGACGCCCCCGACCCTGCACAGGGCCTGCGTCTGACGATCGGCGACGTCGCGGCGGAGCTCGAACTCAGCAAGAAGCTGCGCAGGTCCAAGAGTTCCGTGGAGGTACGACTCCCGGGGCAGCACTGGGTGCTGCGGCGGGAGAACGCGGTGAGCTCGCGGTTGCTGCGCAACGAACGACCCGTCGCCCTGCTGGAGCGGCCCCCGCGCCGGCCGGTACTGGAGCCGGGCGCGGTGCTGCGGCCGCTGTCCCCCGTGCGGTACGAGAGCCCCGACCCGCTGGATGCCGTCATGGCGCAGGCCTTCGCCGTCGCCTTCGGGCTCGGGGACACGACGGGCTGGGCGCGGTTCCGCTCGCAGCGGCGCCCGCTGGACGGCGGTGAGCCGATCGCCCTCGACGAGTGGTGGGACCGTGCCTGGTTCAGCAACCTCGGGAACAGCAGCGCCGACAACGAACCTGGCGGCGGCGACGGCTGGGGCGGGGACGGCGGAGGTGGCGGCGACAGCGGTGGGGGCGACAGTGGGGGCGGAGACGGTGGTGGAGGTGGTGGAGGTGGTGGAGGCGACTAGGAACTGGCCGTAGCTCGAAGAAGGCACCTTGACCTCAAGCATGCTTGAGGAAGGAGTCTTCCGTCATGGACACCGAAGAGATGCAGCGACAGTTGCAGGCCCTGACCGACCGTGCTGAGATCACCGACCTGATGGACCGCTACCTGCGTTCCCTGGACGACGGGGTCTTCGACGAGGAGTGGGCTCGCACGTTCCACACCGAAGACGTCACCGCGGAGTTGCCCATCGGCACCGTCCATGGCCGCGACGCCCTGATGGCTCATGTCCGGCGGGGAATGGCGCTGTTCGACCGAACCGTGCATCTGGGCACCAACACCGTCATCGAGGTCGACGGTGCCCGGGCCACTGCCCGTGGCGCCCAGCTCAGCACCCACGTCCTGGCCGATGGCTCGGGCGAGGTCTTCATCTCCGCCGGCCATGCCGACACCGAACTGGTCAGGACGGCTGACGGCTGGCGGATCTCCGCCTCAGCACTGCGGGTCGTGTGGACCCAGGGCACTCCTCCACGGCTGCCGGACGACTTCACCCCGGCGCCCACGGCCTAGGACCGGGGGCGACAGCCGACAGACAGCCTGCCTCAGCCGCCTCACGAATTTCCCGAACACTCGTACAACCCTTACCGCCCTCCAAGGGTCTCCTGATCGCCGATCACCCGGTGAGGCCGAGGACGACTCCCGGCGAACGCGGGCAGACCGGCACCCCACCGACTGCGGATGCCCCGCCAGGCATCCCCGCATGCCGCAGGAGACCCCCGCATGCACAAGCACCACCCCCTGCGCCTCGCCCTCGCGACGGCCACCACCGCCGCGCTGGCAGGCGGACTGCTCACCTTCACGGCGGCCGCGCCGGCGACGGCCGCGACCGGACAGTACGCGGCCGACTTCAACGGTGACGGCTACAAGGACGCCGTCGCCTCCGCCACCCAGGCCCGGGTAGGCGGGATGTGGTGGGCGGGTGCCGTCGGCATCGCGTACGGCTCGTCGAGCGGCGTCGGCCGTACGGCGTCCGTCAGCCAGAACACCACCGGTGTGCCCGGCGGGGCCGAGCACAACGACTTGTTCGGCGAGGCCGTGGCGGTGGGCGACCTCAACAAGGACGGCTACAGCGACCTCGTGGTCGGCACACCGGCGGAGAAGGTCGGCGACGACGAGGAGGGCGGTGCCGTGGTGATCGTCTGGGGCTCGTCGACCGGCCTGAAGGGGGCGACCACCGTCAAGGACCCGGCGCCCACCAAGCACGACCGCTGGGGACAGGCCCTGGCCGTCGGCGACTTCACCGGTGACGGGCGGCCCGACCTCGCGGTCGGCGCCACCGGCACCACCCAGTGGATCATCAAGGGCGGTTTCACCAAGTCCGGTACGACGGGCTCGAAGATCACCTACACGACGACGTGGACCGGCAGCGGCGGCGTGCGCCGACTCGTGTCCGGCAAGGTCAACACCGACACCAAGGCCGATCTCGTCGTCGGCGGCCGCTCCAAGCTCTCCTCCGAGAACTACCTCGACCACAACCACCTCTACTTCGGCACGACGTCGGCACCGACCAGGCAGCGCGAACTTCCGTACGGCACTCAGCTCACCGTCGCCGACCTGAACAAGGACGGCTACGGCGACGTCGTCACCGGCTGGACCCAGACCGCGACCGGCGGCACGATGGCGGGCAACGGCCCGGCGGTCGTGTCGTACCTCACCTCCTCCGGCGTCTCCTCCACGCTCCAGCTGCCGTGGCCCGGCATCCCCTCCGCCGGCGACATCAACGGCGACGGCTACCGGGACCTGGCGCTCGGGGACCCCGACGACTCCACCCAGGGCGGGGTCGCCGGAGCCGTCCACCTGCACTACGGCGCAGCCGCGGGCCTCACCACGGACGCCGTGACCCTCACCCAGAACTCCGCCGGTGTGCCCGGCTCCGCCGAGATGAACGACTTCTTCGGTGAGAGCACCCTGCTCACCGACCTGAACAAGGACGGCAAGGCCGATCTGGTGACCGCCGCGAACGGCGAGAACGACTTCGACGGCCTCGTCACCGTCCTGAAGGGCTCGGCCTCGGGCATCACGACGTCCGGAGCGGCGACGTACGGCCCGAGCGGCTTCGGCATCTCCACCGGCGACGACCCCCGACTCGGCATGATCATGGCCGGCTAGACACAAGGAGCACCCTCCACCCATGCGCAGACACACCTCGGCGGCCCTGGCCGCCACCCTCCTCACCGCGGGCCTGACCCCGCTCGCCCTGAGCACCCCGGCGTCCGCCGCGGTCGCCAAGCACTACGACGACTTCAACGGTGACGGCTACCGGGACGTGGCATACGGCCACTACTACAAGGGCATCTCCGGCGCCGACGGCTGGGAGGGCGGCGCCGTCAACGTCGTCTACGGCAAGGCCGGCGGCCTCGACACCTCCCGCACCCAGGTGATCCACCAGGACAGCCCGGGCGTCCCCGGCACCGGCGAAGAAGACGACATGTTCGGCGAGTCGATCACCAGCGCCGACCTCAACAAGGACGGCTACGCGGATCTGATCGTCGGCAACCCGATGGAGGCGGTCGGCAGCACGCAGTACCGCGGCTCGGTCACCATCGTCTGGGGCTCCGGGTCCGGCCTGTCCGGCGGCACCAACGTGACCCCGAAGTCCGGCGCCGGCAGCTACTTCGGCCGCGACCTCGCCACCGGCGACTTCAACGGCGACGGCTCGCCCGACCTCGCGGCCATCGGGGGCGAGGAGGCCTGGCTGTACCGCGGCGGCTTCACCAAGTCCGGTACGACGGGCAGCGTCAGCAAGATCGACAAGACCGGCCAGGGCTGGTACTCGTCCGGCCTCGCGGCCGGCAAGGTCAACAGCGACGGCAAGACCGACCTGGTGGTGCTCGGCACGCAGTTCATCGACAACAAGCCGACCCCCCGCGTCTGGTTCCTCAAGGGCGCCTCGGGCGGCCTCACTTCCGGCGCTTCCAAGACGTACATCAGCGATCCCTGGAACGCGGCGATCGGCGACTTCAACAAGGACGGCTACGGCGACATCGCCGTCGGCCTGCCCGAGAACAACAGCGGCAAGGGCATCGTCAGCGTCTGGCGCGGCACGTCCTCGGGCCCGAGCGGCTCGATGACGTACAACCAGGCCAGCTCCGGCGTCTCCGGCAGCCCCGAGGCGGACGACAACTTCGGCTACGCCGTCTCGGCCGGCGACACCAACGGCGACGGGTACGCGGACCTGGTGGTCGGCGTACCGCACGAGGACGTGAACGGGCTGGAGGACCAGGGCGGCGTCCACGTGTTCCGGGGCGGCTCCGGCGGCCTGGACGGTGTGCGGTCCTCGTGGATCCCGCAGACGGTGCAGGGTGCGGCCGCCTCGCTCGAGTCCTTCGGCCACACGCTCCGCCTGCGCGACGTGACGGGCGACGGCAAGGCGGACCTGGGAATCGGCGCGGTGAGCGGCGGCCTGCTGCTGCGCGGTGCGAGCGGTGGGCCGACGACGAGTGGGCTGACGGAACTGCCGGAGATGAGCGGGCCGTTCAGCGACTGAGGTGGCGTATGAGGGCGGCGAGTCGGGCGCGGGTGGCTTCGAGTACCGTGCCGGGCTCGCCGCCTTCGCCACGCGGCCTCGGACCTGTGGCGGCTTCGGGGCGGGCCTGACCGGCTGACCTGACGGCTTACGCCGGAGCGCCCTCGCGGCTCGACCCACGAGGGCGCTCCCGGGTGTCCCGCGGTCTCGCCGGTCACTGCCTCCAGGCCCAGTGCAGGCGGTCCAGCCCGCTCTGGTTGTTCACCCGCAGGCTGAGGTCGGTGCCTGTGCCCTGGAGGGTGGTGAGGGAGTAGGTGTCCCCGTTGCGCAGGCCGGGCCAGTAGACCGAACCCAGGCCCAGTTCACGGATGGTGTCGGTCGCCGCCTGGATGTAGGCGATCTCGCTGGAGCCGTTGATCGGCCCGTTGTAGTTCAGCCCGGAGGTCATGGTGGCGCCGAACTCGTCCAGGATGGTGCGCGAGGCGCAGTCGC
Organism: Streptomyces sp. NPDC093591; assembly: GCF_044764885.1. Taxonomy (NCBI): domain Bacteria; kingdom Bacillati; phylum Actinomycetota; class Actinomycetes; order Kitasatosporales; family Streptomycetaceae; genus Streptomyces; species Streptomyces sp. NPDC093591. The sequence goes on along the minus strand of NZ_JBIWIY010000009.1, from coordinate 42,334 downwards.
CGATGCGCGCCTTGAAGTCCTGCTTCCACTGGTCGGAGCTGGTCCAGTCGGTGTGCCAGAAGCCGTAGTTGTGCAGGGCCAGCCGGGTGCCGTCCAGCCGGCTGTCGGCGCACACGGGCTTGACGTCCTCGCTGTACTTGACCCCTCCGACGAGGATCCGGTCGCGGGGCACGGAGCGGTGGGTCGTCACCCAGCGGGCGGCGATGTCGCGCCACTCCTGGGAGGTGTAGCCGAACGGCTCGTTCATCGGCTCGAAGTACACGCGGGAGTTGCCCACGTAGGAGGAGGTGATCCGCGCCCACATCTGGTCGTAGGCGGCCTGGTTGTCGATCTTGCCGTCCTTGGCGTTGTCGGCCTCCCAGTAGCCCAGGATGACCTTGAACCCCTTGGCGGTGGCGGCGTCGATCGCTCCCTTGTACGACTTCCAGAACGGGCCGTTGACGGAGGTCGGGTTGACCGGCAGCCGGACGGTGTTGGCCCCCAGCTTGGCGAACCCGCCAATGATGGCCTGGGACTTGGCGTAGGTGGTGGCGTAACTGTCGGAGGTGGACAGCCCCGACGGCACGACCGCGTCATCGGCGTAGTTGTCCCGCGGGTCGGCCCAGTTGACCCCACGGAAGTCGCTGACGGGGATCACGGCCGCCTTGCCGGATGTGGGGGATGCGGCTTCGGGGGAGGCGGATGCGGGGGAGGTGAGTACTCCCCCGAACGCCGTGGCGCAGGCCAGCAATGCACCGAGGCAGGCTGTCCGGCGATGGTCCTTTTGCAACACGGCGTCTCCTTTTGAGCAGTTGCGTTCGCGAAACCCGCAGACACGGTCGACGACTGGGATAGCTCCCGCAAACTAGAAGACGATCCGAACAGAGGTCAACACATCAGCACACAAAGTTTCACCATGGCTTGCGTGCGCCTACGACCTGCCCCGAGTGGACGCTGTTCGATCTGGCGCAGCACCCTTGGGCGACGGGCGCCGCGTCTGGACCGCCACCATCGCCGCAGGCCCTACGACGCCCAGGGCACCGTGGGTGCCCCGCAGCTGCTGTACGGCCGCATTACGGTGGACCCCCTGAAGGTCGACGGCGACCGGCGTCTCTTCGACCTGCTCCAGGCCTGGGAGCCGGAGGAGCAGGAGGTGACGACGCGTCACGTACGTCTTCGCCCCGCCGGACGGGCAGAGTTGGGGCCCGCCTGCCGTACGAGGGCTTGACAGCCACGGTCGCCAGGTGGCTCAGGACCGAGGCGCACCACCTCGGCCTTCACGGCACACCTCGTGGAGACAGACGACCTCGACTGAACCGTCCCTCCCTGGAGGCCCGGCATGACATGGTCCGAACGCGTGGTGGTGCGAGACGGTGTCCGGCTTGTCTGCCGGGACTGGGGCGGGCCGGGGCAGCCCGTCGTGTTGCTGCACGGCCTGGCCGGTCACGCCGGTGAATGGGACGTGGCGGCGCGGCGTCTGAGCCCCCGGTACCGCGTCGTCGCCGTCGACCAGCGCGGGCACGGCGCCGGCGAACGGCACCCGCGGGACGTCTCCCGCGCCGCCTACGTCGCCGACGTCATCGCGGTGGTCGAGCAACTGGCGCTGCGGCGACCTGTCCTGGTCGGCCAGTCGTTGGGCGGGCACACGGCGATGCTCACCGCCGCCGCACATCCCGGAGTGGTCCGCGTGCTCGTCCTCGTCGAGGCGGGCCCCGGCGGACCGAACCCCGACGGGCCCGTGGACATCGGCGGATGGCTCGACTCGTGGCCGACGCCGTTTCCCTCACGCGAAGCCGCAGCCGCGTTCCTCGGCGGCGGACGGGTCGGTGCGGGCTGGGCGGCCGGACTGGAGGAACGCGAGGGCGGTGAAGGCGGTGAGGGCGGGTGGTGGCCTCGCTTCGACCGGGACGTGATGGTCCGCTCGCTGGCGGAGAACGCCCGGCGGTCGTTCTGGCAGGAGTGGGGGCAGGTCGCGTGCCCCACCCTCGCCGTCCTCGCCCAGTCCAGCTTCATCCCTGCGCGGGAAGCCGACGAGATGCTCCGGCAGCGACCCGAGACCGTGTCACTGAGCATCCCCGGCACCGGCCACGACCTGCACCTGGAACAGCCCGAAACCTTGCACACCGCGCTCTCGGTGTTCCTCGAGGGCCTCACCTGAAGGCCTCAGCGGACGGCTGTTTCTTCGATGTCGTCCCGCAACCGCCGGACCAGCCCCGCGACCGCCCACAGAGGACCTCCCCCACGGAGGGCCTTCCCCGGAGGACCTCCCACGACGGCCGACCACCACCGCCCCCACAGCCCCGGACGCCTCAAAGAATTACCGAACTCACGTACAACCCTTACGCCCCCTCGCCGGTCTCCTGATCGCCGACCGTGCCATGAACCTGAGGACAACTCCGGGCAAACGCGCACGGTCGCACCCCATCGACTGCGGATGCCCGCCAGGCATCCCCGCATGCAGCAGGAGATCCCGCATGCACAAGCACCACCCGCGCCGCACGGCACGGCTCGCCCTCGCGACGGCCGCCGCGGCCACGCTGACCGGCGGTCTGCTCACCTTCGCGGCGTCCACGGCGACCGCCGCCGACTCCACCGACGTCCCGCACGCCGACTTCAACGGCGACGGCATCGGCGACGTCGCCTTCTCCGCCCAGGGCGCCTACGTGAGCGGCAAGAAGGCGGCCGGCCAGCTCGTCGTCCTCTACGGCACCACGAGCGGCGTCTCGTCCGCCAAGCGCCACACGATCAGCCAGAACACCACCGGCAGCCCGGGCACCGCCGAGGCCGGGGACAACTTCGGCGCGGAGACCGCTTACGCCGACTTCAACGGCGACGGATACGACGACATCGCCGTCAGCGCCTGGGGCGAGGACGTCGGCAGCGACGTCGACGGCGGCGGGCTGGCCATCCTGTGGGGCTCGGTCTCCGGCATCACCGGCAAGGGCGTGACGGTCGCCGACCCGGCACCGTCCTCGCACGACTGGTGGGGCAAGAACCTCGCCGCCGGCGACTTCGACGCGGACGGCAAGGCCGACCTGGCCGTCGGCAACAGCACCGCCACCATCCACGTCTTCAAGGGCGGCTTCAACGCCTCCGGCGTCGCGGGCGGCCGCTACACCATCAAGCCCCCGATCATGGGCAGTGACGCGGGCGGCCCGATGAACCTGACCGCCGGTGACATCAACGGCGGCGAGACCGACCTGGTCGTCGACGGCTACGAGACCGAGACCGGCAACGGCTGGAACCGCAACTACTTCATCCCCGGCGGCCCCACCGGCCTGAGCACCGCGGGTGCGAAGGCCCTCAAGCCCGGCGTGATCACCGCGATCGGCGACATCGACGGCGACGCCTACGGCGACGTCGTCAGCGGCGCCTACTGGAACACCACCACCAGCGACGGCACCGCGATCCCGGACTCCGGCAAGGGCGGCAAGGTCTGGGTCACCTACGGCTCGGACGACGGTCCCCTCACCTCGTACGCCACCGGCATCACCCAGGACACCGGCAACGTCCCCGGCGCCGCCGAGACCAACGACAGCTTCGGCCATGAGCTCGACCTCGGCGACATCAACGGCGACGGCTTCCTCGACCTCGCGATCGGCGTCGCCGGCGAGAACATCGGCAGCGCCGCCAACACCGGCGCGGTCACGATCCTCTACGGCACCGCCGACGGCCTGAACACCACCTCCGGCACCCAGGGCTTCGCCCAGAGCACCGCGGGCGTCCCCGGCAACGACGAGGACGACGACAACTTCGGCATGGACGTCAAGCTCGACGACGTCACCGGCGACGGCAAGGCCGACCTGGTCGTGGGCTCCATGGAGAACGCCGGCAACGGCGGGGTCACCTACCTGCCCTCCGACGGCACGAAGATCATCACCACCGGCTCCCGTTCCATCGCCCCGAGCACCTCGGGCGTCTCCACGACGGGCACGCCGTACTTCGGCGCCAACTTCGCGGACTGAGCAGCCGTAGGACACCACCTGCCGGGCCCGTTCGTCCCCACGGGCCCGGCACCCCTTTCCCAGGAGCACCCACCTTGCGCAAGCGCCCCCTTCTCCTCGCCGCCACCCTCACCACCGGCCTGCTCACCGCCCTCCCGGCGGCCACCGCCTCCGCCGCTCCCTCCGGGCTCGCCGGCGACTTCAACGGCGACGGCTACCGCGACGTCGCGGTCGGCGCGCCCTGCACCGACGTCGGCTCCGCGAGCTGCGCCGGCGCCGTCGTCGTGCTGTACGGCTCGTCGACCGGTGTCTCGGCCACCCGCAAGGCCGTGATCACCCAGAACTCGGCCGGGGTGCCGGGCACCGCCGAGTCGGGAGACGTGTTCGGCGGCGCCCTCGCCGCCGCCGACCTGGACCGCGACGGCTACTCGGATCTCGTCGTCGGCGCCACGGGCGAGAGCATCGGCGACCGGGACGGCGTCGGTTCCGGCACCGTCCTGTGGGGCTCCAGCTCCGGCCTGTCCGGCGGCAAGGGGCTGCCGCAGCCGTCCACGCTCGCCGAGTGGGGCGGCTTCTCCCGGGGCATCGCGGCCGGCGACTTCGACGGCGACGGCGACACCGACGTCACGCTCACCGGCCAGAGCCACACCCGCCTGTACCTGGGCCCCTTCACTCGCACCGGCGGCCCGCTGAGCCACTACCGCGTCGGCGAGCTCGGCACCACGTTCGAGGTGACCGCGGGCGACATGACCGGCGACGGCGCGGCCGAGCGCGTCTACCCGCACGCCGTGGACGGCGACTCCGGCGGCCAGATCTTCTACTACCGCAGCTCCGGCCCCGGCGCCGGGTACACCCTGAACGAGCTGCCGAACGCCGACGGCTTCCCGGGCTCCATCGCCGACATCGACGGCGACGGCTACGGCGACCTCGTCCTCGGCGACGCCACGGACCCCAGCAGCCACAAGCCCGGCGGCCACAAGGGCGGCCAGATCACCGTCTGGTACGGCGGCCCGAACGGCCCCGACCCTGCGCAGACGCCGACCGTCGTCCACCAGGACACCACCGGCGTGCCCGGCTCGGGCGAGACCGACGACGCCTTCGGCTCGGCCGTGAGCACCGGCGACATCAACGGCGACGGCTACGCGGACGTCGCGGTCGGCGTCCCCGGCGAGGACCTCGGCTCGGCCGGGGAGGCGGGCTCGGTGACCGTGCTGTTCGGCTCGGCCTCCGGTCTGAAGAGCAGCGGCGCCCTGTCCTACACGCAGAACACCACCGGCGTGCCCGGCACCGCCGAGTCCTGGGACCGCTTCGGCTCCGCGGTCGACCTCACCGACCTGACCAAGGACGGCAAGGCCGAACTCGTCATCGGCGTCGACGGCGAGAACTCGGCCGGCGGTGTGTGGACCCTGCGGGGCGCCTCCACCGGCCCGACCACGACCGGCGCCAAGGGCCTGACGGCAGCGGACGTCTCCCTCAAGTACGGCCGCAGCTTCGGCTCGGTGATCGCCCAGTGACGTACCGTCAGCTCCCCTGCGAGGCCCGCACTCCCCTGCGGAACGGCGTCTCCGTCACCCTCCTCGCCGCGGCCCTGACCCCGCTCAGGCTCACCCTCGGCGCCCACGCCGCCACGGCCGCCAAGCCGTACGACTTCGACGGCGACGGCCGCGTCGACCTCGCGATCGGCGCACCGGGCGCCACGGTCGGCGTCCCCGGCGCCGCCGAGTCGAACGACCGCTTCGGCGACCACCGCGCCGAGCTCACCGTCTCCGCCACCGGCGAGAACGGCGACGGCGCGATCTGGTCCCTGCGCGGCGCGACGGGCGGCGTGACGACCGGCGGGGCGGCGAGCTTCGGCCCGGCGACGACGGGCGTGTCCACGGCAGGCAGCCCGGGCTACGGAACGGCTCTCAACTCCTGACCCACGAAAGGGACTTCACGATCCACCCTTCGACCACCCGACCCGACCCGAGACCCGACCCGACCGCAGGAGAACCCCACATGCTCCAGCACCACCGCCGCAAACGCCTCCCCGCCCTCGCCACGGCCACCGTCGCCGCCGCGCTGACGGCCGTCCCGCTGCTCACCGCCGTACCGGCCGCCGCGGCCCCCGCCAAGTACGCCGACGACTTCAACGGCGACGGCTACCGCGACCTCGCCACCGCCGCGCCGTACACCCCGGTCGGTGGCAAGACCGACGCGGGCGCCGTCGTCGTCAACTACGGCTCGGCGAACGGCATCAGCGCCGCGCGCCGCACCGTGCTCACCCAGAACACGGCCGGCATCCCCGGCGCCGCCGAGCAGGGCGACGAGTTCGGCACCTCCCTCACGTCCGGCGACCTGAACCGGGACGGGTACGCGGACCTCGTGATCGGCAGCAACGGCGAGAACGCCGACGCCGGCGCCGTGGTGATCGTCTGGGGCGGCGCGAGCGGCCTCTCCGGCGGCCAGGTCGTCCCCGACCCCGCCCCGTCGGCCCACGACGAGTACGGCATGTCCCTGGCCGTCGGTGACTTCAGCGGGGACGGCCGGGCCGACCTCGCCGTCGGCAGCACCGGCAGCGACATCTGGATCCACAAGGGCGGCTTCACCAAGGCCTCCGGCGCCGCGTCCCGCTACCAGCTCGCCACCGACCTGTACCCCGGCAGCAGCATCTACGGCGCCCAGAGCCTCGCCGCCGGTGACGTGAACGGCGACGGCACCGCCGACCTGGTCGTCAGCGGCAGCCAGGCGGAGACGTACGACGACGGCACCTTCGTCTACCTGGGCTCCACCGCCGGCCTCACCCGCCAGACGTTCCTGAAGAACGGCGCCTACGAGCTGGCGGCCGTCGGCGACCTCAACGGCGACGGCTACGCCGACGTGGTCACGTCGACGTACGGCGATGACGGCGTGACCAGCATCGGCGGCTCCGTCAACGCCTACCTCGGCAGCGCGGACGGCGTCCGCACCCGACCGCAGACCACGATCACCCAGGACACCCCCGGCGTCCCCGGCTCGGACGAGGAAGGCGACTGGTTCGGCAACGCCCTGTCCATCGCCGACATCAACGGCGACGGCTACGGGGACCTGGCCGTCGGCACGATCCACGAGACCATCGGCGCCGCCAAGATCGCCGGCAGTGTCACCGTCCTGCGCGGTTCGGCCGCCGGCCTGACCACCACCGGCGTCCAGTCCTTCACCCAGAACACGGCCGGCGTCCCCGGCACCGCGGAGTCCGCCGACCGCTTCGGCGCGTCGGTACGGCTGTCCGACCTCAACGGCGACCGCAAGGCGGACCTGTCCGTCGGCGCCGACGGCGAGAACCACCCCGCGGGCTCGGTCTACAGCCTGCGCGGCTCGGCCTCGGGCGTGACCACCAACAAGGCGGTCAGCTTCGGCCCCGGCTCGACGGGCCTGCCGACGTCCGGCTACCTGAGGCTGGGGCAGGTGATGCTGCGCTAGCGGCTCCCTGAACCCTTAATAGGCTTCCCTTAGGGGATGTCACAGCTCGGCCGCAAAGCCGGGCCCGAACCGCAGGGCCCGGCACGCGACTCTCCGGGACCAGGTACGTTCGAAGACGTGGCTGGATTCAGGATCGGACGGGGCAGCCGGAACAACGGCACCCCGCAGACGCGCCCCCAACAACCTCCGTACGGGCAGCAGGCGCCCCAGGGACCGTCGTACGGCTATCCCCCGCCGTCGCAGCAGCCGTACGGCGGCTCGGGCGGCGGCGCAGGCGGCTGGCCGCAGGCGAACGGCGGCGGTGCCCACGGCGGTTACGGCGCCGGCGGTCACGGTGGCCAGGGTGGTCACGACGAGCCGGAGTACTTCGGCGACGGCGGCTACCCGCACGACCCGGGCGGCGCCCCGGACCCGTACGCGGCGAACAACCCGGGCCACACCCAGGCCTTCTCGGTCGGCGAGGACCCCTACAGCCGGGGCGAGACCTACCAGGCGGGCGCGGCCCCGGCCGCCCCGATCGGCCCCCGCCTGCACTGGAAGCAGCTGCTGCGCGGCATCGTCCTGTCCCCCGCCCAGACGTTCCTGCAGATGCGGGACTACACGATGTGGGGCCCCGCCCTCGTCGTGACCTTCCTGTACGGCCTGCTGGCCGTCTTCGGCTTCGACGGCGCCCGCAACGACGCGATCAACGCGACCCTGTCGAACGCGGTCCCGATCGTCCTGACGACGGCCGTGGCGATGGTCCTGTCGTCCTTCGTCCTGGGCGTGGTCACCCACACCCTGGCCCGCCAGCTGGGCGGCGACGGCGCCTGGCAGCCGACGGTCGGCCTCTCCATGCTGATCATGTCCCTGACCGACGCGCCCCGCCTGGTCTTCGCGATGTTCGCCGGCGGCGACGCGACGTTCGTCCAGATCCTGGGCTGGGTGACCTGGGTGGCGGCGGGCGGGCTGCTGACCGTGATGGTCTCCAAGTCCCACGACCTGCCCTGGCCGAAGGCGCTGGGCGCGAGCGCGATCCAGCTGGTCGCGCTGCTGTCGATCGTGAAGCTGGGCACCTTCTAGGGCCCGCCGACGTACACAAGGGCCCCCGGCGTTCGCGCCGGGGGCCCTTTTTTCAAAAAATCTCGGGCATCGATGTCGAGAACCCGCGTCCGGCTCCGTCCCCGGGGTGAACGCGGCCAAGATGGTCGCACCAGTACCGAGGAGAGACACGATGGCCAAGTACCTGCTGCTCAAGCACTACCGTGGCGCTCCGGCGGCGGTCAACGACGTGCCGATGGACCAGTGGACGCCGCAGGAGATCTCGGCGCACATGCAGTACATGAGCGACTTCGCGGCCCGGCTGGAGAAGACCGGCGAGTTCGTCGACGGTCAGGCGCTCGCTCCCGAGGGTGCGTGGGTCCGGTACGACGGTGAGGGGCGCCCGCCGGTCACCGACGGCCCGTTCGCCGAGACCAAGGACCTCATCGCCGGCTGGATGGTGATCGACGTCGACAGCTACGAGCGCGCCGTGGAGCTGGCCGGAGAGCTGTCGGCCGCTCCCGGGGCGGGCGGGAAGCCGATCCACGAGTGGCTGGAGGTCCGCCCGTTCCTGACCGCGTCGCCCACCATCACCGAGTGCCATTGATGAACGAGGCGCTGCTGAGAAGCCTCACCCCGAGCGTGCTCGCCGTCCTCGTCCGCCGCGGAGCCGACTTCGCGGCGGCCGAGGACGCCGTACAGGACGCGCTGGTCGAAGCGGTCCGCGTCTGGCCCGCCGACCCGCCGCGCGACCCGAAGGGCTGGCTGGTCACGGTCGCCTGGCGCAAGTTCCTCGACCAGGCCCGGGCGGAGAAGGCCCGCCGCCGGCGTGAGGACCTCGTCGACGAGGAACCGGCGCCCGGGCCCGCCCCCGACGTCGACGACACACTCCAGCTCTACTTCCTGTGCGCCCACCCGTCGCTGACCCCGTCGTCCGCCGTCGCGCTGACGCTGCGCGCGGTCGGCGGGCTCACCACCCGCCAGATCGCCCAGGCCTACCTGGTGCCGGAGGCGACGATGGCGCAACGCATCAGCCGGGCCAAGCGCACCGTCTCCGGCGTACGGTTCGACCAGCCCGGCGACGTCGCCACCGTGCTGCGCGTCCTCTACCTGGTCTTCAACGAGGGCTACTCCGGGGACGTCGACCTCGCCGCCGAGGCGATCCGGCTCACCCGGCAGCTCGCGGCCGCGATCGACCACCCCGAGGTGGCGGGGCTGCTCGCCCTCATGCTGCTCCACCACGCCCGGCGCGCCGCGAGGACCGCCCCCGACGGCAGCCTCGTACCGCTCGCCGAGCAGGACCGCGGCCGCTGGGACACCACGTCGATCGCGGAGGGCATCGAGATCCTCCAGTCGGCCCTCGCCCGCGACCGGTTGGGCGAGTTCCAGGCGCAGGCCGCCATCGCGGCCCTCCACGCCGACGCGCCCACCGCCGAGGAGACCGACTGGGTGCAGATCGTCGAGTGGTACGACGAGCTCACGCGCCTGACGGACAGCCCCGTGGTCCGGCTCAACCGCGCGGTGGCCGTCGCCGAGGCGGACGGCCCCCGCGCAGGCCTGGCGGCACTCTCGGAACTGGACGCCTCACTGCCCCGCTATGCCGCGGTGGCGGCGTACCTCCACGAGCGCGACGGCGACCTTCCGACGGCGGCACGCCTGTACGCCGAGGCAGCCCACAAGGCACCCAACATCGCCGAACGCGACCACCTGACCCGCCAGGCCGCCCGCCTCAACGCCCGCCGCCGTCACGACTGACGACGACCCGACGACCCGCGCGCGGACGGCTCATAGGGCTTCCAGGTCAGAGGGCTTCCTTGTTCTCCCTGGGCGCCGCCTCTCCCGGCTTGCGCACGGGAGGCAGCACACTCCACGGGAAGTTGATCCACTCATCGGTGCGCTTCCACACGTACTCGCACTTCACGAGGGAGTGGGACTTCTCATAGATCACGGCGGACCGCACCTCGGCGACATGGTCGAGGCAGAAGTCGTGCACGAGCTTCAGCGTCTTGCCGGTGTCGGCGACGTCGTCGGCGATCAGGACCTTCTTGTCGGTGAAGTCGATCGCGTTGGGGACGGGAGCGAGCATGACGGGCATGTCGAGGGTGGTCCCCACGCCCGTGTAGAACTCCACGTTCACCAGATGAAGATTCTTGCAGTCGAGGGCGTAGGCGAGCCCACCTGCGACGAACACGCCCCCACGGGCGATGCTGAGCACGATGTCCGGCTCATACCCGTCATCGGCGATGGTCTGCGCGAGCTCACGGACGGCGACACCGAACCGCTCGTAGGTCAGATTCTCCCGCACCCTGTTGTCACCCATCCCGTCGCTCACACCTGGGTCCGATGGAAGTTCTGGAAGGACCGGGAGGCGGTGGGCCCGCGCTGCCCCTGGTACCGGGACCCGTACCGCTCGCTCCCGTACGGGAACTCGGCGGGCGAGCTGAGCCGGAACATGCACAGCTGCCCGATCTTCATGCCGGGCCAGAGCTTGATCGGGAGCGTGGCGAGGTTGGACAGCTCGAGGGTGACGTGCCCGCTGAAGCCCGGGTCGATGAACCCGGCGGTGGAGTGGGTGACCAGCCCGAGCCGCCCGAGCGAGGACTTGCCCTCCAGCCGGGAGGCGAGATCGTCGGGCAGCGTGATGACCTCGTACGTGGAGGCCAGCACGAACTCCCCGGGGTGCAGGATGAACGGCTCGTCGCCCTCGGGCTCCACGAGCCGGGTCAGGTCCGCCTGCTCGATGGAGGGGTCGATGTGCGGGTACCGGTGGTTCTCGAACACCCGGAAGTACCGGTCCAGCCGTACGTCGATGCTGGACGGCTGCACCATGGTCTGGTCGTAGGGATCGATCCGTACCCGCCCGGCGTCGATCTCGGCCCGGATGTCCTTGTCTGAGAGAAGCACGCCCCGAGGATACGCAAGGCGCGCGGAACGGCCACAATCCTGACCGCCCGCGCGCCCGGCACTGCACCTGCTGGTACTGCTGGTACTGGTAGTACTGCTCCTACGGCACGTGCTCCCGCTACCCCTTACAGCCGGCCTTCACCGCTACCGCTTCTCCAGCACCACCGGCACCGGCACCACACTGCGGAGCCGGGCACACCGGGGACACCGGAGGAGCCGGCCTGGACCGAGTCGCTCGGCCTGCTGCATCGGGAACGAAGCGGTGCTGAACACGTGCCCATCGGCACAACGGACGACGGTGCGCTCCATCAAGTCCTAGAGTCCCTTCCCCAAGAGCCGCGTCGGCTGCTACCTGCCTGACGACGAGAGGCCACATTACGGGATCAAAGGGACGGCCCTCCAGGCGGCACTCCGCCCCCACCCGGACCCTCTCCGACCCCTCCACCGTACGCCCCAACTCCGGTACCCCGCAGCCACATCCCGCCCCCTGAAACGCACTCAGGCCCCACGGCGTCAGCGCCGGGGGCCGGTGATGGGGTACAGTGACCAGGCGATCGGACACCGCCTCCGGATGATCTCGGGGCAGGCGTCTTACGCGGGTGTAGTTTAATGGTAGAACATCAGCTTCCCAAGCTGAGAGCGCGAGTTCGATTCTCGTCACCCGCTCCAGAGAGAAACCCCAGGTCAGCGGCCTGGGGTTTGTTTGTTATCTAGACCAATTTGAGGGCGGCGTGCCCTCTGCGTGCCCTAAGTGCAGGTCGAGCAGCCATTCCAGGGGCCTTCAGGCGTCGACTCGGACGCGATCGCGCCAGGTTGTCTCAAATATCGAGATACAGTTTCGGTGACCTGGATCACAGGTTCGCGCAAATGCAATTAAGTCGCGTAAGCAAAGCGGTAGTTGAGTGGCTCGTACCGCTTGTCAGGCGATGCTGACCTGGGACCTGATCGCGGCGGTGTTGATGAGGTCCGTGACAAGGGGGATGTCGGCGTCCAGGGGGCGGTCCTGTTCGACGGAGGCGCTGTGCTGGCGGAGCACGGTGTGGGCGGTGCGGGTGGCGGGTGCGAGGTGGGGTGGGCGGTGCAGGTCGGTGGCCTGGGCGAGGGCCAGAAGGTGGATGGCGGCGACCTGGACAGCGAGACCGATTGCGGTACGGGCGTGCCGGGCGGCGATGGTGCCCATGCCGACTTTGATCTGGCTGTGGGACTCGGTGGAGCGAGAGAAGGACCCGGCGGGCATGGTCAGGTGCACGGCCTCTGCCGGTCAGGGCGCATGCGTGGCTTCGGGGGGCGACGGCCGTCTCGTGAACCGTGTCGAGGGTTGAGGGTGTGACCGTCGAGGTAGGGGGGAGGGGGCGCGTGGGTCAAGGGGCCTTTGACGGCGTTCCGCGCTCAGCCGCCGCGACAAGAGCCCGAGCACACGTTGGCCTGACGACGCCCGGAGCACGGGAGGTCCCGGAGACCCAGTGGATCCGGGACATCCTCATGGCAACCTGCAGACCGGTGCCGCACGAGGGGGTGGGGGCCCGGGGCCGGGCGCGCTGAAGCGCATCAGCCCCGGCCGGCGAGGGCGCCGGTCGGGGCCGATCAGCGTGCGTGGTCGCGAAGGGTGGTCGCCTACGCGATGAAAGGCTCCATGAGGCTTCAGCAGAATGATCGCCCTCATTGGCGATAGGTGAGGCCCGGGGGCATTGCCCCTTTCATCGCCACACCTCCATCAGCCGACAGCGCCCGGCAGATGTTCCCACCCTCACGGCCGCAGACCAGTGATCGACGCTGCACGCGGCGACGTCCTCGCCCTGGAAGATCAAGCACTGCGCGGTCGCGGCACAGACGTCTTCTTCCTGGCGGTCTTCTTGGTCAGCTGCTTCTTCGCTGTCTTCTTGCCGCCGTGGTTACTCGGTGAACGCCCAGCCTTGGTTCGCCGTCCCATCGCAGGGGAACTGGGCGGCCTGTGCGCCATTCGCGGTGCTCGCGCCCGAGATACCCAGACACAGCCCGCTCTTGCGGTTCTTCATTTCGAAGACCGTGTCCGAGCGCCAAGTAATCAGCCAGTCCTGATTGGCGTCGCCAGAAGGGGTCGCCTGGATGGCCGCCGCGCCGGCCGAGGTGCTGGCGCCGTCGATGCCCATGTTCAAATCTGACCCTTGGTTCCAGAAGCTGACGTAGCTGCCGTCGGGGACGAGCGCCCATCGCTGCGACGAAGCGGAGCTTAAGGGCTGCTGAACGATCTTGGCGCCTACGGCGCTGCTACCGCCTGAAGGCTGCAGGTACTTCTGGGACTTGGTGTTTTTGACCCTGTAACTTACGACCGCCGCAGACTGGATGTCCGTGCGCGCCGCAGACTGGATGTCCGTGCGCGCCACGGGCGTCGGGTCACTGCCCTGCGACGACTGGGCGTTAGCCACGGCCGGACTGGCCGCCGCCATCAGCGCCCCAGCCAGAACCGCCCCGAGGACGTTCCTGGTGCATCTCTTGCGCATGTTATGTCTCCTTGCGTTGCGTGCTCTTGGTGTTACCGAGAGCACCCAATCAGGCCCGCCATCGAGGTCGCAAGAGAGTTCGAACGCTTTGACTGAAAGCGCTTACTTGACGCTTGCGTGTTGCATGTGGCCCTGCCCTCCGCCCGCCGACTCGGTCGCGCTTGCTGCCCGCCCTGCGCCCTGACCCGGACCGGGTCAGGGTGTCCTGCGGAGCGTTGCGCGCCCAATACTCGGTCGCCGCGAAGAACCAGGCCCCACACACATGACCGCGGAGCAGGCCATCGGCACGACGGGCCAGCGCCATGTTCAGCGACCGAAGACGGCCTTGATGCGTGGTGCACGCACTCGGTAGGGGTCGACGCCCACTTCCTAGCGGGCACCCGCGGACGCGTCTTGGGGATCACGCCAGTTAGCGAGCGCTTTCAGCCCAAATTATCGAACAAGCTCACGAATCATTCGGTTGGCTGGTTGAGTACTCGCGGCAACATCACCACGACCCGTCACAGAGGGAGATGTCATGCACGCAACACGAGCTAGGAGTGTCCTTGCTGCGGTTGTTACCGGGGCGCTGATGGCTGTGGCGAGCCCGGCCGTCGCTCAGGCCCAGGAGCCGCAGAGCAGTGACACCAGACAGCCCCGCCAGGAGTTCAACACGATCAAGAACCTCAAGTCCGGAAAGGTCCTGCAGGCCGTGAGCTCTGCCAACGGCGCCAAGGTTGTCCAGCAGCCCAGAGAGGTTGGCGTCAACCTGCAGGACTGGTTCCTCATCTTGGACGAGCCCTATCGCAGCTTCGAGAACTTCCAGTCGGGGCTGAATCTCGGTATCGACGGTGCCAGCACCGCTGTAGGCGCGGCGGCCATCACGGCGAGGGGATCCAGCGACACCAACCAAGACTGGGTGAAGGACGACGACGCCTACAGCGGGGAGTACTTCGCGCTGAGGAATCGCAAGAGCGGCTTGTGCCTGGGCATTTCAGGTGCGAGTACAGCCAACGGTGCACAGGCGGCCCAGTTCCGCTGCGACGGGTCGGCGAACCAGGGCTGGATACTGTCGCACTGACCGCCCCCACCTTCGAGGGCTCCATAGCGCACCCGAGCTCGCTTGCGGTCGGGACTCTTGGGGTGAAACTGAGCAGTTCCCGCCAGGATCTACCTTCACGGCGCCCCGGGACCTTGTCGGTCACGGGGCGCCGCGTGCTCCAGGCAATCATGCGGCGCGCTCGCGGCACGGTCCGTCATCACGGCGGCTGCATGCGACCTGCCAGCTTCCGGCCCCATGCCTGGCCCGGCGCTTCGATGTAGCGGTAGGTCAGCACACACAGGGGCAGGAGCACGGCATAGAACGCGACTTCCAGCAGAGGGTTGTCCCGCTGCCACCTGCCGATGGTGCCATCGTTCACCGCCAGGAGCACCGGATGCACCAGGTAGACCGAATAACTGATCGTCCCTAGCCCGATCAGCCAGCGCGGTATCCGCCGGTGCCGCAACGCCAGCCCGGCACCGAAGGTCAGCACGGCCAACAAGAATGCCACGATCCAACCGCGGCGGGTGAAATTGCTGCCGTCGCCGTACTGGTACGCGCTCCCCACAGCACAGGCGACCACAACGATGGCGGCGCAGGCCGCGTACCGCCACGTGCTCTCACCGTGCTGGGCCCGGTAGATGGCAGTGCCGAGGAACATCACCGCCAGAATCACCAGCCCTTCCCACATGGGGACCCCGCTGTTGAAGGGGACCAGGACGAGCGCCAACACGCCGCCCAGCACGCCCCCGAACACCCGTAGCGCAGGCGCCTTGGCGCTGGCACAGCAGATGGCGACCACCATGGCGATCGCGGCGATCGCGACGAGCGGGCCGGCGCCCAGCGCACCCGACAGGGCGGAGGCCGGCAGCGTGACACCCGCCAGCACACTGATGGCGGCAAGTACGGCCAGGGTGACGGATACTTCCGCCGAACGCCGGTGCAGACGGACCGTGAAGAGAGCAACCACCAGGAGATAGAACGCCATCTCATACGACAGCGTCCACAGGACAAGAAGCAGGTTGGGTGTCGCCAGCAGCTCTTGGAGCAAGGTGACATGGGCGACTGCCACGGACGCGGCACTCTGGCCGCCAAAGTCGCGGACCTGCGCAATACCCATCAGGTTGGCAGCGAGGACCGCGGTGACGACCACGGCCCACAGCGGGTAGATGCGGAACAACCGTCCAACCCAGAACCTTCGGACGCATCCCCGACGTTCAAGCGATGCTGGGATGATGTAGCCGCTGACCAGGAAGAACACCATGATGCCGTACCGGCTGGTGTTGAACTCCGGCATCAGTTCTCGCCGGAACTCTGCCAGGAACGAGTACGACGAGTGATCGAACACCACAACGAGTGCCGCGATGCCGCGCAGCGCGTCCAGCCAGGCCAACCGCGATGCATGAGCTGCCGCGGCGGGTACAGGTAATTGCGCCGTCACGGAGGGTGATCGCTCCGCTCCAGGAAGGGCGGGGGTAGAGGGCTCCATGCCCATGTTCACGTGACCGCCTGCGCCGATGTTCAAGTCCACCCGATCATTTGCTAGTGCGGCTCAAAGTCGATGGAGCGGAAAGGCAGATCCCGCGATCCGGCGAGCTGGCGAGGCGTCAGTCATTCCGCTCTACTCACAGGCCACCTCCAGGTTCGGGGCGGCCTGAGTGCACACGAATGGGGCCGAGCACTCGCGACGCCACACAGGACGGGCAGTGCCTCACTTCGGCTTCGGAGCCGCCGTGCACACCACAGAACACAGGACGCACAGCAAAGACGGAAGGCGATTCCCTTGCCGAAAACCGTGCACGCGGCGTGGCCTGGGGACTGCATACCGGACCCGGGTCGGAGAAACCCCGGCCGGGTCCGAACAGCAAGGCGTGGTCATGCCTCCGCACTCCGCCGCTGCCCGGCAGCGGACTCTCGCAGCTGCTGCCGCACCTCGGCATCGATGCCCTGCGCCAGCCTGCGCTGGTGCTTCGCCGTCGAGTGCTGATAGATCAGCTGGGCCCGCTCCGAGGACTGGCCGGCGCGGACCATGAGGTCCTTCAGCTTGGCGCCGGTGTCGGCGGCGAGGGTGTTGCCGGTGTGGCGGAGGTCGTAGAAGCGGAAGTTGTCCGGCATGCCGACCTTGGTGCGCGCCCTGCGCCATTTCCGGCCGAAGGTCGACCGACGGAACGGGGCGCCCTTCTCGCCGACGAACAGGAGGCCGTCGCGCTCCTTCTCGGCGAACCACTGAAGGTGTCGCCGCAGCTCCGGGAGCATGAAGTCCGGCAGGTACACGGTGCGCTTGCCTGCTCGGGTCTTGGGGTCACCGGTGACCCGCCTGCCGTTCGTCAGCTCGGGGGACGCGTGCGTGACGCGCAGCGAGCATTCGTCGAGATCGACACTGTGACGGCGCAGTTCGGCCAGTTCCTCCGGGCGAAGGGAGGCGAAGGCGCCGAGCAGGACCATCAGACGCCAGCGCGGGCCCATGGCATCGGCAAGGTCGAAGACCTGCTCGATGGTAGCGGTGGGGCGCTCGTCGGCCTCCTCCTTGCCTGCGCCCTTGATGCGGCACGGGTTGTTGGGCAGCAGGTCGTCGTCGACCGCTGTCTGCAGGATGGCCCTCAGCAGCCGGTACGACTTGGCGACCGTGGTGGCACCGGTCGCCTTCAAGCGCTCGGCCCTCCATGTGCGGACGGAGGGCGGGCTGACCTCGTCCAGGTTCTTGCCCCCGAAGGTGGGCAGGATGTGCAGGCGCAGCAGGCCGTCGTAGCGGTCGACCGTGGTCGGGGCCAGGCCGCGCTCCTCCGTCCAACGCAGTGCGTACTTCTCGAAGTTGACCGCTCCGGCATCCGGGTCGCGCCAGACGTTGCGCTCGATGTCGGCGCGGACGAGGTTAAGCCAGTCCTGGGCGTCGGACTTGGTCTCGAAGGTCTCCGGGGCGGTGTACCGCTCGCCGTCCGGGCCGATGTAGCGGGCCTGCCACCGGCCGGAGGCCAGCTTGCGCACCGTGCCGAACTCGCGCCGCCGCTGCGGCTTGCGTCCCGCCATCAGGCCGCCTTCCCGTAGCGGGCACGGATGCGGCGGACCGGCTCGACGGTGCGCGCCTCGACGTACTCGGCGACCGCGCTCTCGGGGATGCGGACGGGGCGGCCGAGCTTGACGTAGCGGATGCGACGCTCGGCGATGAGGCGGCGGACGAAGCGCTCGCCGGTGCCGAGCATCTCGCCAGCCTCGGCCACTGTGAGGAGGCGGTCAGCCATTCACGATCACCTCCTTCGGGGTGGGGCGCTGGATACGGGGAAGGGCGTGGGGTATCGCGGGGTGGGGCAAGTGCGATGAATCCTTACGTCGGTGGAGGGTGCTCGGGTAGCGGCGCCGGCGGCTCGTCTCAGGTGGCGCTTGGTCCTCGCAGCA
Organism: Streptomyces sp. NPDC093591; assembly: GCF_044764885.1. Classification (NCBI taxonomy): domain Bacteria; kingdom Bacillati; phylum Actinomycetota; class Actinomycetes; order Kitasatosporales; family Streptomycetaceae; genus Streptomyces; species Streptomyces sp. NPDC093591. Next base: position 24,152 of record NZ_JBIWIY010000009.1, on the reverse strand, counting down.
GCACGAGGGGCGATACGGCAAGGGCTTCGGCGATGGCGGCGAGGTCGTCGACGTCGCAGCGCCGCTGGGCACGTTCGATTCGGGACAGCATCGTGTTGGACATCGGACGGCCGAGGGCCGTGACGCGGTCTGCCAACTGACGCTGAGCGAGACCGCGTTGGGTGCGGAGGATTTCGATGGTGCGGGCCGCCCGTATACCTGCCGGGCCGATTTCCAATGAGCGTGCTGCCATGGCTCCATTTGTAGCGTCCATTCGCCGGTTTGGTTAACCGGCGATCGTGGTCTATGTTGCGCTCCGCAGTTCGACGCGAAGCGGTTTACCGGAGGTCGGGAAGTACCGAAAACCGGCACATCAATCGACACTCCAAGGATGCTCTGACATGGGGTGTTGTGTTGTAGCTTCCCCGTCTGCAGTACGTCAACAGCTTCCCGATGTGATGCTTCTGGCTTCATCTGACGGGGCATTATTTCGGCAACCGGCGATCGTGCCCTACAGTTTTGGGACCGCCCTCCACCGCCTTCTTTTTCGGCAGCCTTTCTGCCGTCAGAGATTGCGCGGGATTGGGCTGGACTTGCGCGGCCCGGGTGTGGCTATGTTGACGACACCCCCGGAAAGCGTGAGCGGCCATCAGCGCGCCCTGTGCCGCTGGCCGGCCAACTCCCCCTCCCCTGACGCCCGTACCGCCCATCGACGGTGAGCCGTGGGCTCCTGCCCGCCTGCACCGAGTGAGGAACCGCCCCTCTTGGCCCGAATCCGCACCATCAAGCCCGAAGCCTTCGTCTCCGAGTCCCTGGCCGCCGTTTCCCTGACCGCCGAGCGCACCTTCCTCGGGCTGCTCACGCAGGCCGACGACCAGGGCCGCCACCGCGACCACGCCGCGATCATCGCCGGGCAGTTGTGGGTGCTGCGCCCGGAGCACGGGCCCTCGAACGTCGAGACGGACCTCGCCCAGCTCGCCGACGCCGGACTGATCTGCCGCTACACGGGGCCGGACGACAAGCGGCACCTGCACATCGTCACCTGGCACCAGCACCAGAAGATCAACCGGCCCAGCAAGAGCCGCCTCCCCGCCTGCCCCCACCACGACGCCACCGTCGGCACCGCGCCAGGCGTCGCCGCGCCGGCTGCGGGGCCTGGCATCACGGAGCCCTCACCGCAGCCTCACGGAACCCTCCGTGAACGCTCCGGAGAAGTACACCAGCCCGCGCCGAATCCCGGCGCAGATGACGAAGTTGCAGGTCAGAGCGAAATCACGGAGTCCTCCGTGAGGGAGCGCGGAGCACTCCGTGAGGCGGCAGTGACACCTCACGGTCCGGATCTAGGACCTAGGATCATGGATCTAGGAAATACCCCTTCGGGGGGCGCGAGCGCCCCCGCACCGGACACCATCTCGGCCCAGCAGCTCATCTCCGAGTACGCCGCCGCCTGTGCCCACCGCCCGCCCAGGGACGTCCTGGGTCATCTGGGCCGGGAGGTGCACAAGCTCCTCGGCGAGGGCATCGCCCCCGCCCACATCCGAGCCGGACTCGAACGGCACCGGGCCAAGGGACTGCACCCCAGCACCCTGCCGAGCCTCGTCCACGAGGCCATGAACGCCACAGCCACGGCGGCGGTTGTCCACAGGCCGTGGACGAACCCCGCCGATGTCGACGCCGCCTACGGAGGTGACCTCTGACCGCCACCCTCACCCGCGAGCCCCACCACGTCGGCCCGCTCGCCAACCGGCTCAACACCATCCTGGCCAGCCGCGGCATCGACCCCGGTGTCACAGCCGAGGAACCGCCGGCGGAGCCCGTCACGGCACTGGAACTCGCGGACGCCCGCATCCCCGCCCGCTACCGCCGCGCCATGGCCGACCACCCCCAGATCACTGCCTGGGCCGACCAGATCGCCCGCGCCGGACGCCCCGGACCCGGCGGACCCGGCATCGCCGAGGGCCCGTCGCTGCTGATCGCCGGCCCCACAGGCACGGGCAAGACCCACCAGGCGTACGGCGCCATCCGCGCCCTCCTCACCCGAGGCGTCCGCCTGCGCTGGGAAGCCACCACCTCCGCCGACCTGCACGCACGGCTCCGTCCCCGAGCCGGCCACGACGCCGAACGCGACCTGCAGACGCTGGCCCGCTGCCCGCTGCTCCTCCTGGACGACCTCGGCGCGGCCAAAACCAGCGAGTGGACCGAGGAGCTCACCTACCGGCTGATCAACCACCGGTACGAGCACCTGCGCCCCACCCTCATCACCACCAACCTGCCGATCCCCGAGCTGCGCACCGCGCTCGGCGACCGCGTCGCCTCCCGCCTCGCCGAGATGACCGAACGCGTCATCCTCACCGGCCCCGACCGGCGCCGCACCGCGCCCACTGCCTGACCGGCCCGCGGACTTCCTCCCCACCTCCACCCTCGCATCGCCCGCCGCGCTCACGCCTGCCCCCGCTCGCGCGGGCCCCTTGGAGAGCCCCTGTATGACACCTGGCAACACCATGCTCACCAGCGCCCAAGGCGCAGACACCCTGTGGCACTGGATCACTGCACCTGCGGCCATCGCGGTCCTGCTCCTCGTCGTCGCCCTGTTCACGGCATGGCTATGGCGACGCCTACGGAAGTCCGGCGATGGGCAGCGCCGGGGCACCGCCGCAGTGCGGGTTGCCGCCGTCGCCGCCATCGGCTGCACCGCCTACAGCGCGGACACCAGCTGGCGGTTCGCCGCCGACTACCTCGACATGGGCAGCGCCTTCGAACGCGCCGCGATGTTCGCCGCCGCCGAGCTCGCCCTGTTCTCCACTGCCCTGCTCGCCCGGGAGAACCTCAACGGCCCAAAGCGGGCGCCCGGAGTGCCCGGCACTCTCACCTGGGTCATCACCGGCGTGCAGATCCTGCCCGCCTACGCGGAATCCGGGCCGCTCGGCGGAACCGTACGTGCCTTCGTCGGCCCGGTCCTGGCGGCCGTGCTGTGGCACCTGGCCATGGGCATCGAACTGCGCAACCGCAGCCCGCACTCCGACTCCCGCAGTCTGACCGCCGTCCTCGCCCGGCAGATACGCGAGCGGCTGCTGGCACGGCTCGGCATCGCCGACCGGGACGCGGACGCCGCCCGGATCATCCGCGAGCGCGCCATCGACCGAGCCGTCACCCTGATCCTCCGGGCAGAAGCCATGAAGCCCGAGAAGCGCACCAAGTGGCGAGGCCGGCGCCTCACCCGCCGACTGCACCAGGCACTGGAGCAGGCCGACGTCGACCGCGACGAACGCCAGGACGAGCTGCTGCTGCGCAAGCTCGCCACCCGCCAACAGGCCCTCGCCCTGGCCGCCATCGCCCTGCCCGCGCGCTGGCCCGATCCCACGGCCGACGGCTCGGGCAACGCCACGCCCGCCCGTCCGCCCAGCACGGCAACGGCACGGGCAGAGAAGCCGAGCCACCGGGTCCGCCAAGAAGCGCCAGACGGCGGCACCACCGCTCCTTCCGCCAAGGCCGACGTACCTGGGCCCGAGGCGAAGACCGCCATCGCCCCGGCGCCACCGACCAAGGCGAAACCCAAGCCCGGTGGGCGCAAGACCACCGTTCCCGACGAGGTGCTGTGGTCAATGGCCCGCGCCATCGGCGCCGAGCTCGGCACGGTCCCCCGCACCACCCTGGAGGACAAGGTCAGGGCCGAGGGCTACACGATCCAGAAGGACCGCGCCAAGGAGATCGCCAACGCCGTCACGGCGGAGCTCTCCTCCGCCGCCAACACCGACGCTGCCGCATAACCGCCATGGCGGAATGCCTGGGCATTGGCGGAAGACGACCCGTCAACGCCGGGCGCCGCCATTCGAACTCCGCCACCAGCGCTCACACCACTGGGCGGCTCAACTCGATTGCGCCAACAGCTCAGCCAACTCCGCCGCGGTACTTCCTAACGCCTCCCTCCACGAGGGCGACGAACAGCGTTTCCTACCCGGCTTCACCACACACGCATCCGCTTCCCCGCACACCCCCTGGAGACACGCTCTATGCCCGACCAGCACCACGAACTCCCCACTGCCCAGCAGGCGATATCAACCACCTCAGCCCCAGCCAGCCCAGCAAGTTGTACCGGGAGCAATGCTCCCGGTGTGCCCGCCCCGGGGGTGGCGGGTTCGGTCCGGCGCCAGGGGGCACCGGACCGTCAGGCTGCGACCGAGGGCGGACCGCAGCCGGGAGGGGATCGGCAGGCCGAGTCCCTGTCGAAGAGACGTCAGCGCGCCCGTCAGCCGAAGAAGCGCAAGCGCCTGAAGCAGCCCAGCTGCCGTATGAACGACGCCGAGTTCAAGCGTTTCACCGACGCCGCCGCCCAGTGCAAGATGTCCAACGCCGCATTCCTCGCCTACGCCGTCGACAAGGCCACCCGCGACCTGAACCGCACCGCCGCCGAGATCGCCACCGAACGCGAGGCCATCGAGGAGCTGTTCGCCGCCCGTCGGCACCTGGGCCGCATCCACGGCCTGTTCAACCAGGTCGCCAAGGCCCTGAACTCCGGCGCCGATGCACCCCACCTGGATGCCGCAGCCGAGGCCGTACGGAGCGCTGCCCGCCGGATGGAGGACGCCGCCGATGCCCTGCTCGCCCGCTATGACGGCGGTGCCGCTGAGTGATCCCCAGCATCCACGAGCGCGGCAGCGAGACGATCGGGCTGATCCGCTACCTGTACGGCCCCGGCACCGAAGAGGAGCACATCGACCCCCACCTGGTCGCCGCCTTCGACCCACTCACCCCCGACCCCGGCCGCGACCCCAAGGCCACCTACGAGCAGCTTCAGCGCCTGCTCGACCAGCCCGTCAACGCCCTGCCCGCCAGCCGCCGTCCCAAGAAGCACGTGTGGCACCTGTCGGTGCGGACTGCCCCTGAGGACCCAGTCCTGTCCGACGCGGACTGGGCCGCCATCGCCCGCCGCATGGTCGCCGCCACCGGCATCGCCCCCGACGGCGACGAGCAAGCCTGCCGGTGGGCCGCCGTCCGCCACGCCGACGACCACATCCACATCATCGCCACCCTGGTCCGCGACGACGGCCGTCGGCCCCGCCTGCACAACGAGGCCCGCCGCGCCCAGACCGAATGCCGCCGCATCGAAGCCGACTACAACCTGCGCCGTGTCCCGACGGGGGACGGCACCGCCGCCAAGCGCCCCACCAGCGCCGAACGCCACAAGGCCAAGCGCCAGGGCAAGGACCGTACCTCCCGCGAGGAACTGCGGGAGACGGTGCGCCGCGCGGTGGCCGGCGCCACCAGCGAGGAGGAGTTCTTCGACCGGCTGGCCGCTGCCGGCGTGCTGATCCACAAACGCGTCGCACCCTCCGGTGACCTGCTCGGCTACAAGGTCGCACTCCCCGACGACCGCAACGGCAACAAAGAGCCTGTGTTCTACGCGGGCTCCACGCTCTCCCCCGACCTGTCCCTGCCCCGCATCCGCCGACGCTGGTCCGACGGCGCCGCCGCCCAGGACCCCGCCGAGCCACCGGACCGGACCGCGATCCCGGCATCAAGTAGCCCAGCGGCAGCGCGGCGCCGAGCCGCCACCGCGACCTGGCAGGCGGTGCTGGTCATCGACCAGGGTTCGGATGCGCAGGTGGCCGCGCACATTGCGGCGGCAGCGGAGGTCCTGGATGCGCTCGCCAAGACTTCCGCCGCCCACACCCGCGCCGAACTACGCGAGGCAGCCTTCGCGTTCGAGCGGGCAACCCGCTCCCACGTCCAGGCCGAACGAGGCCACGACCGCGCCCTGCGCCAAGCCGCCCGCGACCTTGTCTACAGCGGGCCAGCACTCGGCCGCGGTGAAGACGGCGCCACCACCGCCATGGCCATCGACATGCTGTTCTTCCTTGTCACCGCCGCCGCCCACTGGCACGCCAAGAAGAACCACGCCCAGCAGGCCGCTGCTGCCCGCCAGGCCGCCGAGCACCTGCGCACCGCCTACCGGGCCGCCGCCGACATCCCGTTGGGCGCGCTGTATCTGCGGGGCCGGCATCTGTCCCAGCCACTGCGCGAGAGACAGGCTGTTCACCTCCGCCAGGCAGTACCGGAGCTGGCGGAACAGGCTCTGGCCGAGCCGGGCTGGTTCGCGCTGGCCGCCACGCTCGCCGACGCCGAGGCCGCCGGACACGACCCTGCCGGGCTCCTGTCCGAAGCGGCTGGACGGCGGGAGCTTGCGACCGCGGACTCGGTCTCCGAGGTGCTGATGTGGCGGCTGCGCCGCATGGCAGACCTGCCCGCCGACGCCACCGCGATGCCACAACGCACCACCACCTCGGCCCCGGGCAACGATCGCACCGCCCGGCCTGCCGCGAGTCGAAGCGATCAACCCGGCAGGGCACGATGATTCAGCACATACCCCGAGCCCCTCTGCCGAGGCCAAGGCAGAGGGGACAGGACCTGGGGCGTGACCCGGGCCTCGGTGTACGTATTCTCCAGGACGGCGTCCACGAGCCCAGGGGAGCCGGAGACGGTCAACGGAACCGCCGCGGTGACAGCACACAGCCCCGTTCCGTCTCGGAACACCAAACCCGTTCCGCCTCGGAACACAACCGCCGTTCCGATTAGGAACACAGCGGCCGTCCCGAATCGGGACACCACGGCCGTTCCGTCTCGGGACACGACGGCCATTCCGAATCGGGACAGGAGCTCCGGGCGTTTCCTGAGTGAACAGATCGAACGTCCACCGAGTGAACGCTCCTCTCGTTTCCTGAATGAACAGGTGTGCCCGGCCAACACGGCGCTGCAGCCGTCGCGCTGTGGCCTCGGTAGGGCACACCTGCCTCAGAGCCAGTTCGAAGCAGACGGGCTCACCGAGCCAGCCCTCCAGGCACCGGCATCGCGGAGAGGTGAAGAGGTTTCCGGGATTCAGTGGCCGAGGTAACGCAGACCCTCTTCGAGAGTGGGGTGGAACCGCTCGACCGGACCGGAGTTGCGGTTGTACCAAGCCGCATCCAGACCGGGCTCCTTCGTCTCGTGACCGGACCGGCAGCGCAGCCACACCGAGTCATCGCGCATGCAAAAGACGATCCAGTCCCGGTATGCGCCACAGCCTGGGCATGTACGGACCTCGTCCTCAATGATGAGCGGCTGCAGCCAGCGCATCATCAACCCGGCCATCTCCTGCCGCGACGGCACCCGCAGGTCCGGCGGCAGGAAGTCCGCCGCCACTGCTTCCTCAGCCGGACCTGGTGCGGTCTGCTCGGGGAAGTCAGGCCACGGCTGCGTGGCCTGTAGCTGCAGGATCAACTCGTAACCCGCGCGCTGGGCTTCACGGAATACCCGGTCCTCGCGAGCACGTCGAAAGAACAAGATCTCTTCCTCTCTGTCTTCTGGCGGGCACTACGAATGTGCCTCTGCTCAGAGGGATGGCGACGAGCCGCCCGCCAGCGGATCCGCCGGAGGCAGGGGTCGTCAGCTGCGGCGGACGACGGTGAGCCGGCCCTCAGCGTTCTTGGGCACAGTGCAGCGGGGTACCGGGGCCGGAGAGGCGAGGGACGAGGCGAACGCCGCGACCAGGCCGTGGGGGACGCTGGCGCTGAAGCTCGCGCACCACAACTACGGGCTCCCGAGAGCCGGTTCCGCCCACGCCTGCCAGCCCACCAAGTCAGGACGCGGGTCGGCGTCCTCGATGAGCGGCGGCAGCATCTCCAGGGAGACACAGGAGGAGAACCCGGGGTCCATAGCGGTGGTGCGGGGGCGGTCCACGTCGCGGATCCAGCCGCAGGAGCTGAGCGCGTGGAGGACCGTCTCGGGCCCCTCGAAGTCGGCATCGGTTGCTTCACGGGCATCGATGGCCACGAGGAGGTCTGCGAGCGCCTCGTACGGGACGCCGGTAGTGAAGTACGCGTTCCACTCCGTCATCACGGACGTGGCACGGGAGCGGGCACTCAACTGCCAGGCCGCCGGCAGCCCGCCCAGTTCGAACGGGTAGGCCGCGAGGATCCACTCGGCGCCGCACAGCCCGTCCGGGCTGACGTACAGCAGGGTGTGACGGGCGGTGGGCCACATGCGCCAGCCGAGGCCGACCAGGGTTTCGCCGATCCGCTCGGCGAGCGCATCGTCATCTCCGGCCAAGTGGCGCGGGGTGACCCAGTACACCGGGTCCGGCAGTTCGGGTCGGAAGGGATCGCTGGGGTGGTGCGGGTGCAGAGGCGCCTCCGTAGGCTCGGGACAGGTCGCTGACGGTCGTTGACCTGGGGTTTCATAAGGTCGTCCACGTTGACATGCTTGTACGCGGCGCACCAGTAGTTGTGGGATCTTCCCCGTCTGCCTCCGGCGAACTGGTGGTCAGTGATGAGATTCGCAGGTCGCTGCTGCACCTCATTCGAGTGGAAGCGTTGCGGGTGTGCTCCCGTCGGCGTCTTGGGCGGGAGCATCGTGCTGCCGGGGGGGGCAACTCCAACTCGGGAGTGGGGATGGAGTCGGAACTCACCGTCGATGGTGCGCCGACACCGGAGAGGCGCCTGCCGGTGAGACGACCGTAGCCTCGCGCCGACGCCGAGGCTCTGGCCAAGTACGCGATAGATCAGGCGTGACCAGCGCTACCGCGCATCTGTACACCTTCGGTGAGATGGGTCGGCTGCTCACCTATGACGAGGGGATCAACTGCGGACCGGTCATCACTCCTGGGCGGAGGTGGTCAACTCCATCATCGCCTGGGCGTAGGTTGCGCCGTCAATCTCCTCCTCGTCGTACTGGCGCATCAGCTCGTCGATCTTGGCCTTTAGCTCTGTCCGGTCCATCGTCATCTCCCAACATGTCAGTGCCGCAAGGTGGGGACAGTAGCGCGACACGTACCGCACGGACGGCGCTTTCCCCAACGAGGGCACTCTGGCCCTTCCAATTTCGAGCCGGTCGCGCGCCTGCTGTCCACCTTCGGTGAGACGGACCAGCCTCCGTCCATCTTCAGTGAGACACGGCCCAACTCCGGTGAGGCAGGTCACGAATCGTCAACTCCGCTTCCCGGAAAGGCCCCGAAAGCGTCGAACCAATCGACATGTCGAATCGCTCGACATACCGTGAGGGGCATGAACTCCACTGTCGACCCACTCGACACCGAACCGACAGACGTGCGCGGCGCGGCGCTGGCCGCTCTGCGCGGCTGGGCCACCCGCCGCGACCGCCTCGCCGACAACCGCGCCGACTTGATGGCCGCCGCCTGGTGGGCGGGCACCCGCACCGTCGCCGAACTCGCCCGCGCCGCCGACGTCTCCCGCGACACCGTCTACGACGACCTGCGCGCCCGCGGCGTCGAACCCACCGACAAGACAGCCGAAGGCGTCGGCATCCTTCCGCCCTACGCACCGCTCACCGCCGACCCCGTGCGGGAACTCGCCCAGCACGCATGGTCCCTGGTCCGGCCCGCGATGCTCACCTGCCGGCCCGACTGGGCGACTTGGGCCGCCTGGCACCTGAGCATCGCCCTGGACCGCATCGGCATCCTGCTGGAGGACTCCACCAACTCCGACCGGAAGGTGGACGCGGGCGAGAGCCTTCTCGCGCTACTGGCTGCTGCCCAGGAGGCCGCGCAGAAGCACTGGGCGGAACTGGACACCCCCCGCAAAGAGCATCTGACGGCGTTTCGGACCGCCGTCCCCGTCGGGGGCGAGGGCCAGGCCGTGATCCACGGCGTCGAGCTGACCCTCGGCCTGTCAGGCTCCCGAGAGACCTTCAGCGTCAGGTTCGACCCCGATCCCTTCGAGCCCGCCGGATGGACCGCCGTGAGCAGCGACCACCCGCAGCTGGGCCCCCAGCTCACGGCCGCCGACCGCCTGGCGATCCAGACCGCCGTGCACACGCTCGGCCGCCTCCTCAACCGCCGCCTGTACCCGGACGACACCGACGGCAGTGACTCGGCGATGTCCGAGCCCGGCCCTACTGTTCCTCCCGTGCGGCCCTCCCGGTACGGACACCCGCGGGTGACTCGGCGGTCGGACTCGAAGGGCCTGAGCTGATCCCGATCACAGCTGCCTGCCTCGCCGAGTGGCAGCGGGCCCGCGACGCAGGCCGCCTCGGTGAGTACGACAGCAGGTTCGGGATCACAGCCGAGCTGCCCGTTTCGGAATGGGAAGGCCACGACCCCGAACAACTCGCCTACGAGGAGTTCGAGGAAGTCTGGGCTTCTGCCCGTCCGCAGATCGCGTCCCGGCCAATCCGACCTCTCGGCGCCGCGGAGGCTTCTTGGGATCATCTCGGCATGCCCCCGACCCTTCCCCGCACCGTCCGAGCCGTCGACACCGCTCAGCTCCTGGACCTGGCCCAGGAGGCCGCCATGCACGGCTTCAGCCAGCGGCTCCCGGTCGACTGGCTTCGAGAGCACCTCGCCGCAGATGCGACGCACTACCTGTTCCCGACGCTCGTGCAGTGGCTCACGCACCGGCCCGAGACGCCGCTGCAGTGGAGGTGCCAGCAACCGCTGACCGTCAGCACCGGCGAACAGATCTGGGGTCTCCTCAACGTTCTTCCCGACACCTTCGACAAGATCCCGGAGACCTTGGGACACGGCGTCCAAGAAGGACCTCCTCAGCCGCATCGAGCGAGCAGTGAAGGTGCATGAGTGGGTGGAACGGATGGTTGCCGATGCAGGTTCGTGACGCCCTGGACAGTGGTGGAGGCGGCTGGACAGCTCGAGGAAATGACACCGCTCTGCGACAGCCGCCTGCCGACATGTCGTGAGACTGAGGAGGGAACGTCCAGGTCGCAGCGTCGGCACATGACGTCGAAAGTGAGAACCTACACACGCGGACCGCATCCACACGGCCAGCCCCGACAAGGTTTCCCGGTCGGGTTACCACCCGAAGTCCTGGCAAGTTTGGGCAAGTTCCTGGCTCGACAGCGCGTTCGCGGGCAAGCTCTGGCACAGAGATCGTTACCGGCTTCCGAGGAGGACATCATGGCCCTGCGTAAGCTCGGCAAGGACCCGGAGAGTCCCAGTGGCGGCTCGCCCACCATCTACCTCGACGAGGAGAAGGACAGCTACCTGGTGCAGGGGTGGAGGGTGGAGGACGCCGAGCGCCTCGGCCAGATGGACATCCCCGGCCACGAGTCGGTGGTGGAGATCCCCCGTCGCATGGTGCAGTTCTTCCTGGAGGTGAAGAAGGATGACGAGGACCCCGACGTTTGAGGAGTTGTTCCGCGACTGCCAGAGGACGGCTGTCCATCTGGAGATGCGCGACGCCTACATGAAGTCGGACCCTGCCTTCGTCGACTGGAAGGCCGGTGTGGTCGTCGATCCCGCGGAGCGCTGGGCCGACTGGCACGCCATCGTCACGGATGCGAGCTCACGAGGCGTCGAGGTTCGACGCGCACGCGTCATCTCGACACCGGTCAGCGAGTACATCCGCTTCGAGTACGACGTGACCGATGGACTGAACATCGCCGCCGGCGAAAGCGTGCGGTGGCTCTCGCGGCGCAACGCGACCGATATCGCCCTGCCGGGCAATGACTTCTGGCTGTTCGACTCCAGCCTCGTCCTCGTCAACCACTTCGACGGCGAGGGCGAGAACATGGAGGTCGAACTCACCGAGGACGCTGAAGTGGCGAAGCTCTGCGAGTCGGCCTTCGAAGCCGTGTGGAAGCGGGCAACGCCGCATGCGCAGTTCGAGCTGGCCTGACGGTTCGAACAGCACCCTCGCACCGACATGACATCACCCTCTTCGAGCGTCCAGGAAGCCCGCAAGGCGCTCGGGCAACGCCTGGCCGAGATCCGGAAAGCGGCTGGTCTCACCAAGCGATCGCTGGCCCAGAGCCTGGGCTGGCACGAGTCGAAGGCTTCGCGCTTCGAGAGCGGCGCCCGCGCCCCCTCGGAGCGCGACCTTCGCGATTGGTGCTCCGTCTGCGGTGCGGAGAGCGAGGCAGAGGACCTCGTCTCGACAGCCCGCGGAATTGAGGGCATGTATGTCGAGTGGCGCAAGATGGAGCGCCACGGACTCAAGTGGGCGCAGGAGTCCGTCGTTCCCCTGTGGGAGCGCACCGAGCGCTTTCGCATTTACTCGCCGTGGCTCATCCCCGGCCCCGTGCAGACGGCGTCGTACATCACCGCGCTTCTGACCTCCATTCGTGACCGCCGAGGACTCATCGACGACGTGCCGGCGGCCGTCAAGGTGCGCGTGGAGAAGCAACAGGTCGTCTACGGCAACCACACGTTCGCCATCCTCCTGGAGGAAAGCGTTCTGCGGTATCGCATCGGTGGCACCGACGTCATGGCGGGCCAACTCGGCTATCTCCTCAGTGCCATGGCTCTCCCCTCAGTGAGCATCGGCATCATCCCCCAGGACGCCGACCGTTCGGGACTCTGGCCCGTCGAGGGATTCTTCCTGTACGACGACGAGTTGGTGAACGTCGAATTGACCTCGGCCCATCTCAGCGTCGTACAGAGGCACGAACTTGCCATGTATGCCAAAACGTTCAGCGAGCTGGCCGAACTTGCCGTCTACGGCCCCGCAGCGCGTGAACTCATCACCGCTGCCATCGAATCTCTAGGGTGAATGCCCGGCAAGTTCCGGCACACTCATGGAGCCCTGTCCAACTCCCTTCCTAGCTTTATAGGCACGGCTGAAAGCGTGCTCCGGAAGGGCCAGAGATGACTGTGGCAAGTACCGGCAAGACGATCGAGACGGCCGAGGACACCGACGGCGACAACACCCTCATCGATGTAGAGGCGATCTCCTCCCGAACGAACTCCGTCCTCGGCCTGCGAATGGACACCACGACCCGCGCGGCGATGGACAGGCAGCTGCCGGCCGTCGCTGGTGACCTGAACCGGTTGCTCCGCGAGGACCTGGGCGCCGCCGACGACAACGAGGTGCGGCAACTGCTTCGTCAGGGGACCAGGCTGGTCGACCTCACGAACCGGCCTACCGCCGAGACGCCCGCCTTCGGGACGTACCTCTACCTCCGCGATGTCGCCCTACTGACGCAGCGCCTGCTGTGGATCTACGTCGAGCGGAACGGGCTGGATGCGCCGTGAGCGTCAGGGACGACCAGATCATCCGGGAGCTCTCCCACTACCTCCACGAGCATCCCGCCGACAGGATGGCGCTGCTGCCGGTCTACGACGCGGCCCGCGACCACTCACAGCGCCGAACCTGCACCCACGGCCAGCGCTGCCCCCTCGTTGTCACAGGAGCCGTTGTCCTCGACGAACGCAACCGCGTCCTGTGCCTGCGGCACGAGAACGGGTATGCCCTCGCGGAGGCGGAGCCAGAGGACGCGGACGACTCCCTCAGCGAGGCAGCCCTGCGCCTGCTGGCCGAGGAGGCCGGTATCCGGGACGTATGGACGCAGCCCGGCTCCGAGGGACCCTTCCTGATCGACGTGACCAGGCCGGGCCAGCACAGGTACGGGCCGCGCCTCCGGGTCGGCATCCGCTACCTCTTCCGGGCCCATTCGGGCGCGGTCTTCCCTTCGGTGATCGAGACGGGTGCAGCGGCCTGGGTGCCCCTCACCGAGATAGGCATCCCGTCGGTCCGCAGCCGCGTGGAGCACCACCTGATCGGAACCCGATGACTCCGCGAAGCCAACAACTCGCCTACGTATTAAGCCTCATCGCCATCAGCGGCTCCCTCCTGCTCGGAGTCTGGAGGGGCTGATGCACGAGCGCAGGACCAAGGAGCCGCCCTCCATACCGCCTCCGCCTCGCGGAACAATCGGAAGCACCCGGCCGCCGAGCGACGTCCGTATCGGTGACTTCATCTACCTCGACGGCGCCTACCAGCGAGTCCGGGACATGCGGTCGGTCGGCACCGCAGCCCACCGCGTACTGATCTTTGCCGGGCGGGAGCCCTGGGTCATGCGGGAAGCCCGCACGACGTACCGGCCCATCGACTTCCGCTGACCTCCGCCCTGTTCGGGCGTCGCATCGTCACTCCCACCTCACCATGCGAGGAGCCTTGCCATGCGTTTTCGCAAGATCCATGGCGCCGGAAACGACTTCATCCTGCTCTCCGACCTCGGCCCGGACGACGACATCGAGTGGCCCAAGGAGGCGGAACGTCTGTGTGCCAGGCGCACCGGGGTTGGCGCGGACGGCCTGGTCATCAGCAGGCTGATCAGCGACAGCCCTGCCGTCCTCGAAGTCGCCTGCTTCAACGCGGACGGCTCGATCGCGACCATGTGTGGCAATGCCCTGCGGTGCTCCGCCTGGGCCGCTCACTGTGATCACGGCTTCCAGCAGATGAGTCTCCATATGGCCGGCGTGGTGCACGATGCGGTCGTCTCCGATGACTCCGTGTGGGTCACGGCCGAGGTGGTGACGTTCTCCCTCGGCGCTTACAGGCCGTTATCAATCGAAGGCCGACCTGGTTCGACAGCGCCCACACCGGCACCGAACACGTCGTAGCCATCGTGGACGACGTAGACGCCATCGACGCGGTCATGGTCGGGCGCCTCGTCCGCCACCACGCCGACCTCGCTCCACTGGGGACGAACGTCAACTTCGTTCAGCCCGCCGGCCACCAGGCCCTGAAGATCCGTACCTACGAGCGCGGGGTCGAGGCGGAGACTCTGTCGTGCGGCAGCGGGGCAGTGGCAGCCGTCGTCGTCGCCACGATGCGCGGACTAGTGGCGCGACGCGCCGTCACCGTCCACAACCTTGCCGGGGAGCCGCTCACGGTCCGGCCGCACGACGCCCGGCCGAACCGGACTCACTGGGTCGGCGGCCCGGTCACCCACACCTTCGAAGGGGTACTCGCATGACTCTCTTCCTCAACCCCAGCTCGGACCGTGCGGTGCAGAAGTCCGCCGAGGAGCTTCGCGAGTGGGGGCAGAGCCGCCAGGGCCTCGGCGTCGCGCTCGTCTACGGGCCCGTGTCCACCGAGGACAGGCTCTACCACTCGAAATGCCCCGTCGAACAGCGATCAGCCACCGCCCTGTCCGAGGCACTGGAAGAGATTGGCGCCCGCTGGAAAGTGCTGAACCCGTGCGAGCCCGACTTCATCATGGAGCTGGTCGAATACGACGTGGCCCTCTCCAACCTGCACGGCCCGTACGGCGAAGACGGCCGACTGCAGGGCCTGCTCGACTACCTACGCGTGCCCTACTGCGGCAGCGGCGTCGGAGCATCCGCGGTCGCCGCCGACAAGATCCTCTGCAAGCGCGTGATGCTCACCCTCGGCGTCCCTACACCCGGCTGGCACGTCTGGTCCGGCGGCCCCACGACCTGGAACGGGCGCACCGTCATGGTCAAACCACCCTTCGGCGGATCCAGCGTCGGCATGAGCCTCGTACGCGATCCGGCGGACCTGCCTGGCGCTCTGGCGGACGCCGCAGGCGACGAGGGCGCGGCCGTGCTCGTCGAGGAGTACGTGACGGGCACGCCGATGACGGTGGGGCTGCTGGAACTGCCGGGCGGCTCGGTCGTCGTCTTCCCGCCGCTGATCACAGAGGCCACCGAAGCCGACTTCTACGACGCCGACACGAAGCTCGACGTGGACTCCCGGGGAACGGTGACCCTGCGCGTGGCCGACGTGGCGCCCGATGCGCTGGACAAGATCACCGAGCACGCGCAGACACTCTGGGACGGACTCGGGCTGCGTGGTTCGGCGCGCATCGACTTCATCCTCACCCATGACTGCGAGCCGTACGTGCTGGAGGTCAACACCACGCCGGGCATGTCCCGCGACAGCAACTTCGCAGTGGGAGCGGCGATGGTCGGACTCACGCACACGGACGTCGTACTGGCGATGCTCCACGAGGCCCTGGCACGCCCGCCATACGATGTGCCCCTGCCCACTCCCGCGTTCGCCAGCACCACGCTGACCCGGGAGGCTGCCGTCTCGCCGTAGGAGCCCGCCGCTGTGCCGCGCGTCCACGAAGTCCCCATGTGCCGTCAGCTCATCGACCCCACCGAATGGGAACTGCACGGAGGATGGGCACTAGGCGACAGGATCGAGTGGTCAAACCGGGCGTGCGGCCTGGCGTCCCTGAGAATGATCCTGCTCGCCTACGGGCGCGAAGCACCCACGGTCACGGAACTCCTGAAACTCGCGGTCAAGAATGAGGTCCTGACCCCGCGTGGAGCACTCCACGCGGGGATCGCGAGCCTGGCAACCGAACTCGGAGTTGCCTCGACCGCCGAGCCCGTCCCGGTCGAAGACCTGACGAGGCGGCTCGACGACGCCCCGCTCATCGTCTCCGTAACCGAGCAGCTCCCCGACGACGGCCGCGTCGGCGGCCACCTCGTCATCCTTCGTGGCTACGAGGACGGCCCCGACCCGGCGATCCACTTCCGAGACCCGTCGGCCTGGGGCCAGACGCACGATCGCGTCTCTCTCAGCCGCGTCTCCGCTTCCTACACCGGCCGCGCGATCACCTTCGCGCCCCTCATTCACAACGGAGAGTCTTGATGAGCGAGACAGACGGCGACACGACCGAGGCCGCAGCCGGCCGGAGGATCGCCGTACTCGGAGAGATGCTGGAACTGGGTGACGAGTCCGTCGAAGCCCACCGCGAAGTCGGGCGTATGGCAGCCGAGAATGGCGTCGATCTCGTCGTGGCGGTCGGCGACGCACTCGCCAAGCAACTCGCCCTCGCGGCCGGAGCGGCGGGCGTACCAGACATCGCGATGGTCGGTGACAACGCCACCGCCGCCGCGTACCTGAAGTCCGTCATCCGCCCTGGCGATGTCGTCCTCGTGAAGGCGTCGCGCGGCGGCCAGCTCTGGCAGATCGCCCAAGCACTCACTGGACAGCCCGTGACGGGCCTCTGAGCTGGCTCGGACCTGCTGGGGCCTGTCCACCGGTCAGGCCCACCCCGAGTGATGGGTCAGTCAGCCACGCGTTGCGGCCAGATATGGACCGGCTGGACTGACTTCTCTCGTCTGAGGATGGCCGTCAGCTGGGGAGCAACATCAGTATTCGGGGGCGGCCAGCTTTTCCACCCTCCTAGCACGCATCCAACGACTGGGGCGGCCTCATCGTGGTCGCGTAGACCTCGTTCGCCGGCTCGGAGTCAGACCCGAGCGCATGTGCATCGGGATCAGGGGTCGTTGTCAGACCCCCGCCGTAGGGTCCATGCGTCAGGATTGAGTGAGCCTGGGCCCTGTTGGGGAGGGACGCGTGGATGTGATCACTTCTGCGGTGTTGGCGAAGACAGCCGCGCCCTGGGCCAGCAAGCTCGGGTTGAGCGGTTTCAAGAAGGTCATCCGTAGGCCCAGAGTGGCGCGCGCCGCAGCCAAACGGGCCGCAACGGCGGGGATTCCTGTGTCTGCGAAGTCGCTACGGGTGTGGCTGGCGCGCAGTGACACCGGCGCACAGTTGCGCGACTGCACCGAGTCGTCTCTCAACCAGGCGGCCGGACGCCTCGCCTTCGTCATGCCCGGTAACAACACCGAGGAACGCCGCAGCAATGCGCTGCAAGTCCTGCAGATCGTGATGGAGGAGTCGGTACGCGCTGCTGATCCCTCAGAGGCCGCACTCCTGGTCGGCCTCTGGGGGCGGCAGACCACTCAGGAAGAAGGGCAGAAGACCCGGAACCAGTTCCAGGAACTGCAAAAAGACGTGCGAGGCAGAAACGATCTTGAGAAGGATGTCCGCACGCTCAGCCCCTGGGCTGCCCAAGATGCACTTCTCCTGGCCGCGTCGTGGCCGGGAGTGACGAAGGCGATGGCGACCCTGTCTCCTGCCGGGCGGGCGCGCGGTGAAGTCTTGCGGCAGTGGGCAGACAAGGAACCGGCGTGGCTCAAGGAC
Source organism: Streptomyces sp. NPDC093591 (assembly GCF_044764885.1). Classification (NCBI taxonomy): domain Bacteria; kingdom Bacillati; phylum Actinomycetota; class Actinomycetes; order Kitasatosporales; family Streptomycetaceae; genus Streptomyces; species Streptomyces sp. NPDC093591. Next base: position 6,480 of record NZ_JBIWIY010000009.1, on the reverse strand, counting down.
GCCCCTGCGGACGCGTACGCCTGGCTCGGACACCTCGCCGCCGACTACGACGCTACTGCCGCAGCCCGGCACTTTTTCGAGCAGTGCCTGGGCGAAGGGGGACACCCCCGAGACTATTACACGGCGCTGGCGGTGCTGCAGGAGGAAGACGGCACAGACGAGGCTGCGCTCCGCTACCTAGCCGCCTACGAGGACAACCGTTCGTCCCCGTTGCTGGCAGCACTGCGCAGGCTGCTGGACGGCACATGGGCCAGCGGGTTGGAGGATCTCAGGCAGTGGGAGCCGCACCATGCGCGAGCGTCGGCAATCAAGGCCCAGTTCGAGGCCAACGCCCTGTTCCATCTGGAGCGGATGAATGAAGGACTGGCTGTACTGCGGGCAACGGACGAAGCGTCCAGTGGTGCTGGCATGGCGTTGGCCAGGGCGCTTCTGGAATACGCCCACCACAGCCACACCACGAACAGGCTTGGTGCCGGCCAGGAGGCCCTGGCAGTAGCCATTCGCGTGAGAAACAGCCGCCGTTCCTGGTTCGGGGACAGCGCCGAAGCAGCCGTGCTGGCGGTGCACGCGGCGGTGATAAGCGAGGACATGGCCCTGGCATGGAAGCTGACGCAGCCGTCGCCGGAGGGGGAAGCCGAGCAGTACGAGGCAGAAGACGCCCGTATGCAGGAGCAGACTGCCTTGGTCGCCGCCCTGACGGGTCGGTGGGGAGAAGCCGAAGAACTGGTGCGGCAAATGCCCGAAGGATTCGGGCGTGCTCATGTCGCGGCGGTCCTCGCGGAATCGAGGGCAGCGCAGGACGAGGCCACCGTCGACGCGAAAGAGCTGTGGCAGAGGGCCTGGGAAGCCGCCGGCACAGAAGGAGAACAGCTCACGGCTGCGGCCGGCCTGGTCGCAGCGGGAGCGGACCTGCCCGACCTTCAACAACTTGAAGCTGTCTTCCCCGACCGCGTCCAAGAACTGGAACTGCTCGCCCGGGCACTACATGCCAACGAGGACGATCCACAGGCCCTGCTGCGCGCCAACGTCACCCAAAGCCCGGCAATCGTGGTCAAGCTCGCCGAGAGCTACCACCGCAGCGGAGACCTCGGTCTGGCAGCTGAAACCCTGAAGAGCGGTGCCGCCCAGTGGCACGACGCTCGCCTGATGGCTATGGCTGCGGGCCTGTTCCAGGAGACCAAGGACTACCCCTCCGCCCGCGAGTGCGCACAGGATGCACTACGGATGGCCGGATCCGGCTGGGCGGGGCGGGGCCGCATGTACGCACTGCTCATCGAGGCCGAATTCGCCGATGGGCGCATCGACCGCGCCACAGACGCGGCTCTGAGCCTTCTCGAGCTCGACCGCCTGGACGCGAACGCCCGCTGGGCTCTGACTAAGTGCTATGTGGAACGGGCCCTACTGGATCAAGCTTGGCAGACACTCACCGAGCTGGGCCAGCCGCTCGACCCACGTACCCCGAACGAAACAGCCCTGTGGGTCACACTGGGGGCACGGTTCTCCACCGACCCTCAGTTCATCGGGCGGGCTCTCACTCTGACACAACGCTGGCAGGACGACAGCGACCTGGTCGGCAAGATCCTTTCCATCTTGCACTGGCGCGCTGCCAAGCCCACACCACCCCTCTCCGATCAAGAAGCCGAACAACTCCGCACCGCCACGGCCAGTTATCTGGAGCGCTTCCCCGACAGCACTGCCTTCCGTGCAGTCGAGCTCGGGCCCGACGAAGACCCTCTCAAGAACATCGCCGAAGAACTGCGCCGCTCCCACGAGAGCGCCAAGAACCTCAAGGACCTGCGCAACAAGACCGCCGCGGGTGAACTGCCCGCCGGCTCTCTCACGCTGCTCTCCGGCCGCAGTTACGCCGAAGTCCTGCTGCGTCCTACCGCTGAACGCCCACACGTCTACGCCGCCGACGTCCTCCTGACCCCAGCAGAGACCGCTGCTGCCCTGGGTGCCCAGAGCGGCCGAGTAGTCGTGGATACGAGTGCAGCCGTCACCCTCGCTCTGCTGGAGCCAGGCGTGGCCGAGCAACTCATGGGCCACCCCCGATCACTCGTAACGACCGACCAACTCCTCACCGACGCGCTGCATGCGAAGGAATCAATCGCACTGCGATCCGACATGACCCTTGCCTGGGACGAAGAGAGCTCACGCCCAGCAGTCCTGACCACCTCCGCCGAGGATCTCGCTCAACTACGGTCCACTTCGGCACGCCTGGTCGAGGTCTTTCGAGCGATCCCCCGGGCACCTCGGCCGGAACTGCGCAGCCTTCCGCCTCTGCCCTCAGGCCGGGGCGCCACACATTGGCTTACAGCCCTCGACTACGCCAAGGATCACGGTCTTGCCCTGTGGTGCGACGATCGGATCCTGCGGGCCCTCGCACTGTCTGTAGGCGTGCCAGCCTTCGGCACCCTCGCACTCGTCGACGCCCGCCTCAATGCCGGCCTGACCACGCCCGAGGAAGGCGTGCTCATTAAGGCTGAGCTGCTGCGGAACCACTACGTCGACATCCCCTTCGCCACCGACCTCTATCGCACCGCAGCACTGGCAGACAGCTGGCAGGCGAAGGCAGTCGCCGTAGCCCTGTCCCGGCCCTCCGCATGGTCCGACGCGGCGGCGACAGCCGCCTTCGCCCTCAACGCCGCCTCCCGCACTATCGGCTCCCTTCCGCACGAGGCCGCAGGATGGCTCAGCACCGCCTACAGCGGTCTACACCGAGCCACACTGCCCTTGCACCGGCAACGCAACCTCCGGGCGTACTCGCTCCAGGTCCTCATCCAGCCCTGGATCTCACCGTCGACCCTCCCCTTCGTATTGAAGGGCCTGCACATAGGTGCCGAGACCGTGGGCGACGGCGATGCTCCTCTGGAAGCCGCACTTGTGCTGTACCACCAGGCCCTCGTCGACCAGATGAAGCCGCTAGCCGCCGCCAGCACCCTGATGGGCATGTTCGTCCACACCGAGGAGGCCGACCGCGCCATGGCGGCCCGCGTGGTGTTGACCTCTCCCGAGCGCTGAACGGACGACAGCCTTGAGCAGGGCGTCATCGCGCCTCTGAGGGGCGGCGAGGTTGAGGTCGTGCAGGGCGAGGGTACGGCCGATCCCGCACGCAGCTCCTCGGCGAAGGACGGCGCGCTCAGATGCCGCGCGGACGAATGCCTGTGTAGACGTGGCGGAGACGCGCGGCAATCACCTCGCGCAGGGCGTGGAGCTTGCCAGCGATTGCGTCTGCTTGCTCCAGCATCTCGGGCAGCTGCATCTCGGGGTAGTGGATATGGAAGCGGTTGAGGTCGGTGAGACAGTCACGGACGTATCCACGCACTTCGTCATGCAGGACCAGGCCGACCAGGCGACGGATCCGACGTTCGGCGTCATCGAGTCGTGGGGCTAACTCGGCTATTTCCGCCGAGAGTTCCTGATCGAGCTCCGGGTTGCTCTGGGACTCCTGGTCGCTGTGCGGGTCTCCTCCACGCAGGGTGGCCCTCTTGCCACGGTTGTGGGCCATCTCGATCCAAGCATCGTATTGATCTGCGACAGCTGTGTGCAGGTCCAGAAGGTGCGTGGTCTCGAACTCATCGCGGCGGTCCTGGAAGGTACCACCACGGGTTGCCGCCCGAGCGATCCGTTCACGTCGGAGCGTATGCCGATTGTTGATGAACACTGACGCCAGGGTTGCGACGATCCCCAGCATGAAGGAGCCAACCGTCCACGCGATCCCCCATCCCCCTGCAGGCATGAGCAGACCATAGGGATCAACTGTGTCTGGTGCGCAAGAGTGCGGCATCCGGGGCCTCTTGAGTTCGCGGATGGGCGCCGTGTTGTCGTTCGTGGACCGCGGGCTCCGCTGTCCGAGTGGAGGCGGACCGAAATCACTCTCGCCGAATAGCCGCGAACTCGGGCGCGTACAGCGTGGCCAGCCGGTCGACGAGTCGGCTAGCGCCGTCCTGACAGCGGCCGAACGTTCTCCAGCAGCGCATGCAGCAGGAAGGGCGGCTCCACCGCGACGGTGCGGGTCGTCTCCAGATACGTGGCCGCGTTCTTCCCATCGATGCCATCGCCCGCGCGGACGAGTTCCTGTCGCCGCTCCTCCCAGGCTGTCCAGTAACGGTCGAGGAAGGTCTCCAGAGTGTCCTCGAAGACGGTGTAGCGGCCGGTCGAGTCGTCGGCGGGCTGCGGAGTCGGCGTCGCTCCCAGGTATTGCAGAAGATTCGAGTCCTTGGTCCGGTTCGCCAGCGCCTGGCGCTCGAACTCCTGCTCCTTCTCCCGCCCGCGGCTACAACAACGCCTCCCTACAGGAGATCGCCGACCGCGCCGGTGTCACCCAGGCCGGCGTCCTGCACTACTTCCGCTCCAAGGCCCAACTGCTCACCAGCGTTCTGGCGTTGCGCAACGAGACGGACATCGAACAGCTCGGCCCGGAGCGTCCCCGGGGCCTGGCCTTCCTGCGCCACCTGGTCGACACCGTCCGCCGCAACACCGAACGCGAAGGCATCGTCCGGCTCTACGCCGTCCTCTCGGCGGAGAGCGTCACCGAAGGTCACCCTGCCCAGGACTACTTCCGCGAGCGTTACGCGGGCCTGCGCGCGTTCGTCACCGAGGCCCTCGCCGAGGCATCCGAACTCGGTGAGACACGGCCCGACCTCAACCTCGAAGAGGCAGCCACGGCGATCATCGCCGTCATGGACGGCCTGCAGATCCAGTGGCTGCTCGCCCCCGAATCCGTCAACATGACCGCCCCCACGGACCGGGTCATCAACGCACTCCTGGCCGACTTGTCGGGCAGACCCCGCCTGACCAGCAGTGGCCCGTCGGACGGGTCACAGGCCCGTCCGACGGATAGCAGGAGCGGTGCAGCTCACGCCGGTACTGCGAGATCTCACGCGGGTGTAGCTGGAAGGTCAACCCCAGCAGAGGACGGTCAGAACCGTCAGGGGACATCTCAGTGGGCGGGGGGGAACCCGGTCGCCTTCCTCGCCGACTCAGCCGGATTCAGCGTCTTGCCCTGCGCACCACGTGCCGCACGGGCTATGACGCCTGGCCCGGCGGTAAAGCTCAACGAAATTCGATCGTCTGAACTAGCACGGCGTCAGTACGATGGCGAACGCACCCAGGAATGGAAGAGCTGAAGCAACATGAGCCAACAGGGCCATGGCCCGTTAGTCGCTGCCGTCTCGGAGATGGCAGTACTGCGTGCGCTCGAACTTGCCGGAAACCGACTCCTGGGCAAGCGTGGCCGTTCCGTCCGCGGACCTATGAAGTCCGTTGAGCCGTGGTCGATTCACGTGTATCTGCGCGCAGAAGCGCACGAGCTCGATGCCCTGCTCAGTGATGCCTGGCGAATTCCCATCACTGTCGGTCTGCCCGCCGACCTCCTCGCCGCACTCGACCGACACGCTCGCACTTTGCTCACAGCCGGCATCCGATTTCGCCGCGACGATCTCCTACTCACTCTCTCTCGCCTTCCCCAGCAACTATCACTCCCCTGGGAAATTCCTGCCCCTGCCGAGGAGCCGTAATGTCGCGTGGAACCGACGAGAGTGAGCTGCAGGCCGCACGCGCAGTGGAGTACGTGACCGGCCGTCGAATTGAGCCGTACGACAGGTGCGTCGAGTGTGACCACTTCCACGACAGAGGTACCCCCACCGACGGCCGGTACGACTTCCACCACGGCGAGGACGGTGCGCTGGAAGTCACGTTTGCGACCAGCAGCGTTGCCGAACGAAACCAACACACCTGGAACCCTTACATCACACCTCATCCGGCCCCGGAACTGCGTGCTCGATGGCACGTCACGGTGGCCAGCAGGGCAAGAGCCAAAGCCCCCCGCGGTAAGAAGGGGGCGCGAGATTCCAAGGACTTCCTCGCATCAGTCGGCCCGGCTCTGGCCGAACTTGAACGACGAGGTGTGTCGGAACTGCCTGTGGGAAGCACCTGCTTCTCCGAACCGTTTCATGACCCTTCGTGTCCCTACGGAGCGCTACGCCGAGCCGGGGTCCAGTTCGCCATGGCAGTGCCAAGCAACGACGGAACGGGCTCCATCAGCGTGAGTGTGCTCTTCGGGTATGACGACATGCCTGCGGTCGACGAAGGACACGAACGGGAAAAGGAAGATGGGAGGCTGAGGAAGCAACAGGCCAAGGCAGGCATGAAACCTACGCCTGAGCCCAAATCGCCTGACTCTGCACGCCTGGGGCCGGTGAAATGGTCGTTTAACCCTGCCTTCCTTGCTCAGTTGGAATCGCAACGAGCGGACGACGAACAGAAGGAAGCCGCAAGCCTGCGTTCCTTGTTCGCCGGTCAGTTGTCTGAATCTGAGATCGCCGAACGCGCGCGCAGAGCAGTAGATGCAAGAATCTCGCTCGCCAGGACCATGACCTGGCGCGGTTGCGTCCAGGGAGATGGTGTACGGGTTCGACCTGATCCGGGGGTTTGCTCCGGCATCGGGATGGTGCCCGCATAGATGAACGGCCACCGGCT
>NZ_JBIWIY010000008.1:0-407768 GCF_044764885.1 Streptomyces sp. NPDC093591 | reverse complement strand
AACCGACGAGACCACCCTGCCCACCGAACTCACCGCATAGCCTCAAAACGAGATCACCGAGTGGCCGTCAATACACCACTTCGGCGGACGTGACCCAGAGTGGGCGCTTTTCGCGGATCGGCAGGATGCTCAGGGCCATGACGGTGCCGTCCTCGTGGAAGGAGATCGGGCCGTTCCAGTGTCTGGCTGCATCTGTGCCGTGCCAGTGTGTCGAAGCCTCGAAAGAGATCAGCACGATGACCGCACCAGGCAGCCTGCCCCTGCACGCCCGCCAGTGGCTGCCGACGACATCTTTGCAGGGCTTCCGCCCGGGGGTGCCCGGCCCAGACTCTCTTCCTCCTCGCGTTTTGGAAGGAGCCCCTGGAGTCGCGGCCCTGACTCGCTGGGGTGGGTTAGGCCCCTGGCCGGTGTTTCCATCTCGATGTGGCGCGCTTTGAGTACAGGGTGTCGTTCGTTATCGGAGGGGGTGGTGACCCGTGCGCTGGGACCAGCGGACGGCGATGAGGCCCAGCGCGGCCACAAGTACCACGATGCCGATGATCAACAAGAAGCCCAACCCTTCTGCGGCCACTCCGATGATTCCCAGCACGAGGGCGACCAGAACGAGAAAGAGCAAGAGGGCCATGACGCGTACGCCTCCCATGGGTGGTTGAGCGCGGGCGATCAGCGGCGCGCGAGTTGCCGCTCGCCGCCTGCGCCCGTCTGGTAGGGCATGTCGTAATGCTGGAAGATCGCTTCCTCCGACTCGGCGGGCAGGATGTCGTCCATGCCGACCGAGGGCGCCTCCTTCACCAGCGTCTTGGTGTAGGAGACCTTGACGTAGTCCGGTCCGAGGGTCGCCTCGTCGAGGGGTACGAAGGCCAGGTGGTGGCGGGTGGGGAGCCCGGTGCGGACGGTGGCCATGGCCGGTTCGTCGGTGGTGGTGTCGACGTAGACCGCTTCGAGTACGCCGATCTTGTGGCCCTTGGGGTCGACGACGCTGCGGTTGCGCCACTCGCGGATGTCGGCTGCATGGATCATGGCCTGCCTCCTGAGCCGTTGATCAGGGACGGTGCGAGCCGCCCCTTGCGGAAGTCTCTGCCCGCTGAGCCCGGTGGTCCTCTGTTCTTCCAGGTTATCCGGGAACTTCTGCGTCGCGCCGTCACGCGGTGACGGTATAGCCCGTGGTAGTCGACAGGCATGCCGATGAAGCCTTCTGGTACCGCGGACCCTTCGTCTTGGTTCGGGCGGCTGCGCCGCGTGATCAGCCGTTCGCCAGTCGGGCGCGGATGGCGGCGGAGCAGGGGTATTGAGCTGTGGTCGCGTTCGCTGGGCTTTGCGGCGCTGGGGTTGCTCACGCTGGTGCCACTCCTGATCATCGTCTCTTCCGCCGATCCCGAGCACGGGCGGGGGTTCGCGCAGTGGCTGGGGGAGGGGCTTGGCGTGTCGAGGGCCTCCAGACGGCAGGTCGAGCAGTTGTTCATCCGGCCCGGCCAGGCCCTGCGGACCACGACCGTGTTCGGTATCGCCGCCCTTGCCGTGTTCGGCCTGACCTTCGGGGCGGCGGTGCAGACCGGCTACGAGAAGGTCTGGGACCTGCCGCCGGCCCGCTGGTGGGCCAGATGGCGGCATGTGGTGTGGCTGGGTGTCCTCACCGGATACCTTTTCGTCTCCGCCACCACCGCGCTGCGCCGCGAACCACTGGCAGGCGGGGCCGTGGCCTCGCTGAGCGCCGTGCTGTTCCTGTGGTGGTCCCAGCGCGTGCTGCTCGGCGGGAGGATCCGCTGGCGTGCCCTGTTGCCCGGCGCCGTGGCCACCGTGATCGGGCTGGTCGGCCTGAGGGTCTTCTCCAGGCTCGTCTTCTCGCCGTTGATCGCATCCAACGCCGTCAGCTACGGCCCCGTCGGAACCGTCCTGGTCGTCCAGTCCTGGCTGGTCGGCGTGGGTGTCGTCGTCTTCGGCGGTGCCCTGGTCGGCCGACTGCTGCACGAGGAACTCCCACGCTTGGCCCACGTAGTGAACCGGCGCAGGTGAGATGCGGCCCTGCGACCGTCATTTCGCCTGGGCCGCGAGTTCGTCATCGTGGGGCTGCCGCTCGGAGCACTAGCAATCGTGCCGCCGCACACCACCTCGTCGAGCCAGTGAGAGGTCGTGTGGTCTGCGCGGCGACAGCATGAGGCACAGCACATGTTGCGGGACCGTACGTCATCACGGGCCGTTTTCCTTCGTGTGGCGTCGGGTCAGCGCCGACAGCGCGTGGCCTTGTCGTCGGGGACGGCGGGTGGGCCTGGACGGGGGCGGCCGGCTGTTCGGCGACCAGGGTCTCGAAGAGGCTTTGGGCTTCGAGACCCTGGCCTCCCGCATTTCCTCGGTGCTGCGGTGATGCGACGAACTACTCCTGGATGGCGGCCCATTGCGTCACGTAGCGCTCTCGGACCGCGGGCGACAGCGGCTGTTCCGTCAGGGAGCCATGCCGCTTGAGGCGCTCTGGGTCGAAATGGGAAGGATCAGTGCGTACATGTGTACAGCCTGGTGTGGGATGCGTGTGACACGGGCGGGCAGCAGATGGTGCCTGCCCGGGGCGCATCGGGATGCGACCGGGATCGCGTGACGATGGGCGCGCACGGGAACGGCCTCGCTCGTGACGTGGCGGGTTCCGGCACCGATGCGCAGGATTCGCCCTCTGGGAAGCGTGCCGACGGTGCGACGCTGCCGGGGGCAGGGGCGGCATGTCGCACGCCAGCCCTCGCCGCAGGTCCCGGACAGGTGTCAAGCAGCCATTCATGCCGCACACGACGCGCTGACGTCGCACGGTATCCGCAACCGTTCGGCAGGACTACGCTGTGAGGTGAGGCCCCAGTCCCCGGTATCGATGCTGTGTCCCGCTCCCGGGGAGGCCCACCGTGTTCGTGCTGCTCCTCATCCTCATCGTGGTCTTGTTCGGCCTCGGCTTCATCAGCCCCATCTGGTGGGTTGCTGCGGCCGTGTTGGTCTTCGGCGCCACCCGGCACGGCCGCGAACGCGGGGGAGGCTGGATCCGTGGCGACGGTTCCGATCTCGGGAACTATCGGGACTACGAGGCGCGTCGGGATCGTCAGGACCGCTGGGACCGCCGCTACAGCCGTCAGCACCGGGCACGTTGGCGGCGCGAGGACCGTCGGGACCGCGAAAACCGCAAGTGATCCGTGGAGTGGCCCGGGAGCCTGAGGTTCCGGGGATGGCTTCAGCCTGGTCGGACGCGTTCTGATCGTTGAGAGGTGTATGCCGTGCAACGCACAAGCGTGATCCAAGAGGAGTGGTGGGATCTGCGGGTCGAGGCCACGTGGGGGAACCCACCTGTGGGACGGGATGTCGCCGCACTGCGCGCAGAGAACGACCAGCTGCGGCAGGCGCCGGCAGGCCGTGCGGTCATCGACCCGGCCCACGACATGCTGGGCAGTGCGACGCCGAACTTCCGGAGGTGGCCGCGGACCTGGTCGCCGCCTGGGAGGGCAAGCCGCTCCCGCAGCGGATGCAGCGTACGCGGCGAGACGAGTCGTCCAAGTAGGGAGAGGTCATGATTCACGCAGCCGACGTCCGAGAATGGCGCAACCGCGATGTCGTCGACACCGAGTCGCACAAGATCGGTGTCCTGGAGGCGGTCTATGTGGACACCACCACCGATGAGCCGGCCATGGCCACGGTACGGACCGGACTGCCCACCCGGCACCGTCTGGTCTTCGTCCCTCTCGACGACGCGATCGTCGGGCCGGGCTATCTCAGGGTCGGCTATGTAAGAACGCTGGTGAAGCAGGCCCCTTCGATCGGCACCGACGACGTGCTGCCCGCCGAGCAGGAGGAAGCGGTCTTCAAGCACTACGGACTGCCCTACAAGCCTGGTGCGGCCGGCGAACGGCAACTGGCGCGCCGCTGACGACCTGTGGATGGGATGACTGCCCTGTGAGGTACGGACCATGCACCAGGTGACCCCGCCCCGTGAGGAACAGCGGCTGTTGACGGCTGTGCCCTCGGCGGGGGATGCGGCTCTGCTGGCCGAGGTCGTCGAACTACGAGCCAGGAACGCGCAGTTGGGCCGGGCGCTGTCGAGCCGTGCGACGATCGACCAGGCACGCGGCATGGTGATGGCCCTGGCCCCGTTTTCCAGCGACAGGGCCTGGGACTTGCTGGTGGACGTGTCGCAGCACTGCAACATCAAGCGCCGGGACGTGGCCGTCGCCCTGGTCGCCACGACGACGGACGAGGCGCTCCCGGAACCGATGCAGCGGGAGCTGCGCCGAGCGCTGAGGCGCCTCCACGAGGTGGACCCGAGATGACGGCGCACGCGGCCGGCGGACGGCACCGGGAGCGGCGAACTCAACTCTCCGGTGCCTTCGTCCAGGACGGCCGTCGGACACCTGTGGTGTGTAGCCCGCCCCTTGGATCTCGAACACCGGTCGTGCGGTTCTTCGTCTGTTCCTGACGCCCTGTGTGAAAGCGGACTACCCGGGAACTCGTCCGATGTGCTTCAGACCGGAGGCACGCCCGTGGGAGCGGCTGTCGCTGCTCCCCAGTGCGCTGCGGTCCGACGGCTCCCACGGTGAGCGACGCCACCGATGAGGAGACACGTGCCCATGCCCGTATGCACGCACCCAGCGGCCACGAAGCGCATACCCCTACGACGACGCCCCGGACACCGATGCCGCGTTCCGCCGTGTCGCCGCCCTGCCGGACGGCCCGGAGAGGACCGCCCTGCGGCAGGAGGTGGTGTGCGCCTGGGCGCCGATGGCCGTACGGCTCGCCCGGCGTTTCCGTCATCGCGGCGAGTCCTTCGAAGACCTCGAGCAGGTCGCCCAACTCGGTCTGATCAAGGCGGTGACTCGTTTCGACCCGAGCCTTGGCAACGCCTTCCCGAGCTTTGCCGTACCGACGATCCTGGGCGAAGTGAAACGGCACTTCCGTGACCACCTCTGGGGTGTGCACGTACCGCGGCGTGTACAGGAGTTGAGTGTCCAGGTCCGCTCCGCCGGCCGTGAGTGCGCTTCGCTCTACGGCCGCGAACCCTCCGTCCACGACATCGCCGTGCACACCGGCCTCACCGAGGCGGAGGTGCGGCTGGGCCTAGAGGTGCTGCAGAGCTTCACCTCCCTGTCCCTGGACGCCGTACTCGGCCGCTCCGAGCACAGTGACCCACTGACCGACACGTTCGGTGGCACGGGGCCCGGCTTCGACATGATCGTCAACCGTGAAGCGCTCCGCCCGCTGCTGAGGGCCCTGCCAGAACGCGAACGACAGATCCTCTACATGCGGTTCTTCTGCGAGATGACGCAGGACCGCATCGTCCTGCAGCTCGGTCTCTCGCAGATGCACGTCTCCCGGCTGATCATCCGCACCTGTGCGCGCCTGCGCGGCCAGGTGATGGCCGAGGCCCACGATCGCAGGAGGGCAGTGTGACGACGCTCGGGGGCACGGCTGGTGCCGGAGCGGGCCCCGGCAAGGGCGTGGGTCAGGACCCCAGACCGGTGAGGGGTTCGGAGCCGTCGATGAGGGCGCGGGCCACATCAGCCAGGCGCCGGTTGTGGGAGCGGGCGTAACCGCGCAGTGCGGTGAACGCCTGCTCCATGTCGATGCCCTGGCGTTCGGCGAGTTTCCCTTTGGCCTGTTCGATCAGTACCCGGCTGTTCAGCGCCGTCTGCAGTTGTTCGTTGAGCACCGTGCTGCGCTGAGCGGTGCGTTGTTGCAGCAGGCTGATGGTGGCGACGTCGGCCAGGGCCTGGGCGACGGGTGTGGCGGCCGGGTCGAAAGGTCCGGGGGTGATGCGGAAGAGGTTCAGGGCGCCGACGACCTCGTCCCGCAAACGCATCGGCAGGGCCTGGACCGCCCCGAACCCGCTGCGCTGGGCCGCCACCGCGAAGCGCGGCCAGTGGGCGGTCACCGTACCGAGGTCGGAGACGATCACCGGTACGCCGGTGCGGAAGCACTCGAGGCAGGGACCTTCGTCGTTCTGCAGCTGGAAGAGCTCCAGCAGACGCACCTGTTCGTCGGAGGCGGCCATGACGCGGAGTTTGCCGTCCCGGTCGGCGAGCAGTACCCCGGCGGCGCTCACGTCGAGCATGCCGACGCAGCGGTCGGTCAGCAGGCGCAGGAAATCGATGAGGTCGAAGTCGGCGACCAGATTGTCGGCCAGCTCGACGAAGGTCTTGGCCAGAAGCTGTTGATCCATCGTGGGCACCCTCGATTGAGACTAGTCCCCGCCCGAGGGGACGGGAAGTAGGGCACATTCCTTGGCCGGGACCGATGCGTCAGGGTTCCTCCTCGGCCTGATCCGGCTCCGCGTCCGGGGAGAAACGGAGCCGTCGGGCCACCACGTCGGCGGCCACGTCGGCGAGCCGGCGTCCCTGCGCATAGGCGTAGGCGCGGAGCCGGACGAAGGCTTCTCCGATGCCGACTCCGAGCTGAACCGTGAGCATCCCGCTGGCCTGATCGATCTCCGCCCGGTACGCGCCCAGGTCCTCGAAGCTGCGGTCCGGCATCGTCCCAACGGCCGGCGCGCCCGCATCGTCGATCCTGGTATCGAGCAGGAGCAGTGTCGCGAGATCGGCGAACGCCAGCGCGTCGGCCAGTTCCTCCGTGTCCAGTACGGTCGGAATGCCGGCGTACAGGTCCAGAACTCCCGGGCTGATCGCCCCCTTCTGCAGGGGGAGCGAGAACACCGCGCGGGCTCCGGCTTCCAGGGCCGCATCCGCGAACACGGCCCAACGATCCTGGAGTTCGGTGGTCAGCAGATCGGGTGCCAGGACGGCCGAGCCGCGTACAAAGGCGTCCATGCAGGGCCCTTCGCCCAGCGTGAGCTGGAGCTCTTCCAGTTGCTCGCTGATGTCGTCGGTGCTGCACAACGGATGGCTCGCCGCGGTCCGGGACATCGCCGACAGCCCGGCCCCGCTGACCGGCAGCGCGGCCACGGCCGCGGTGCATACGTCCACCACACTCACCCGGGCACCTCGTCGGACCGCCTGCTCGGCCACCAGCATCCGAATGCGGGCCGACCGCCTGTCAGGCCCCACTCGGGCCACCGTCTCCCGGCATCGCGACAAGGCCCTCCAGCCTCGCCGTGGTGCGTTCCCCGAGGGGAAACACCAGCGCGCGGAACGTGGTGGCGTCCGTCGGCCTGCGAAGCTCTCCGATGTCCAGCCAACCCCAGGAGCGGAGCGCAGCGAGGGTTGGACGATCGGCCCGGTCCACCAGGATGGCGCCGAGCGTTGCCTGATGGTCGCTCAGCAGCCGCTCCTGCACACGACGGGCGAGTTCCCGGTCCTGTGGGTGCGGCCGGATCAGAATGTCGGCGAACGCGAAGACGTTGCCGGACACGGTGAGTTGCTCGATGCTGCGCGGCAATGCTCCGTCGAAGCCGAGCCACCAGGAGCCGTCGCCGCGAACCGGGAATCCGAAGGCGCATCCCATCAGGCTGTCCGTCTCGGCGATCACCATGGCGAATTCCGGTCGGCGCATGTCCGTGATGAGGCGGTTCAGGAAGTTCTGGCGGCTGGGACGGCGGTACGGATCAACCGGCGGCGTTGCGCGGGACTCCACATACAGCCCCGCCAGATCCTCACGCAGGTCCTCCACCAGCCAACGGCTCAGCCGACGCAACCGCACCGGAGCCACGGCTGAGGGCTCGCCATCCCCCGACTTCCGCGTCTGTCCCCGCCCTGGTTCGGCCTTCATCGCACATCTCCCGGGAGAACAGGTGCAAGTGGGACAGACCGGTGCGGCGGGGCCGGAAGGGGTGCGGCCGGGGTGTCGCCGGGGCGAGGTGGCAGGTGGCCGAACTGAAGGCCGAGGAGCAGGAACCCGCAGCCGGCGAGGTCGAGGATCCGCCCGCTGCAGTCGCAGGAGGTCACGGCGGTGCGGCGGGCGGTGAGCTGTGAGAGGGACATGACGCCTCGGTTCGGAAGACCATCCGCCGGCGGGCATCGGCGGCCGGAGTTCCGGCCCCCTGGACGCGCTCCGGCAGGGGCGTATTTTCGGCGGAGGCAGAGCAACGGCCGGTCCGACAACCTGCGCAGCAGGACAGAGGACCCACCCAGTTCCCTCCAGGGATGCGCCGGGTGACAGACGAAGAGTCCGCACCCCGCAGCCATCTGTGTTCAGCAACAGCGTGCCGCCGGGGTCTGGGACGTCTGTACAACAGCGTAGTCCTCGCGTCGTGTGACGGACGGTCCGAAGCCGCCCGATCCCAGGATATGGACGCTGCCGTCCTGCGACGTCGGCCTTCGGTGGCGCCGTTGTCGGCTCACTCCAGGAGCACGAGGTGGTCGGCGGCGCCCCCTCGCCATTCGATCAGGAAGAGGGTCGCGTCGTCGGTGGTGCGGCCGCCCCGTTGCTGCTTCAGGGCGTGGGAGAGCGAGCGCACCACCGCTCGTACTCCCTTCGCTGTGTGTTCGATGCGGTTGACCCAGTGGATGAGTTGTTCTTCGCCGAATTGTTCTTCGCCGGCTTCGTGCTCCTCGATCAGGCCGTCGGTGAAGCACAGCACGCGGTCGCCGCGTTGGAGCATCTGCCCGCTGATCCGGGGCTCTTCACCGCCGAAGCCGACGGGCAGGGTGGTCGGACCTGCCAGTTGCCGGACGACCCGGTGGTTACGGATCAGCAGCGGTGCGGGGTGGCCCGCGTTGACCCACTGCAGGTGGCCCGTCGCGATGTTCAGACGCATCATCTGGGCGGTGACGAAGTGGTCGGGCCCGAACTGCTCGGCGATGGCCCGGTCCATGAACGCGTAGATCTCGGACAGGGCGATGTCGGCACGTCTGGCGTGCCGGTAGGCCCCGACGGCGACGGTCGCCATCGTGGCGGCGTCGAGCCCGTGGCCCATCGCATCGAGCATGGCCACGTGCAGGATGTCCTCGTTGAGGGCGTAGTCGAAGCTGTCGCCCGCGACGTCGTAGGCGGGCTCCAGGATTCCGGCGACCTCGACCTGCGGGACGGACATGGCCAGCGGCGGCAACAGGGACCACTGGATCTCCGCGGCCACGGTCATCGGTTCACGGCGCCGGGCGCGGAAGAACTGATCGGTGTAGCTGTGCTTGGTGACCAGCATGTCGGCGACCAGGCCGGCGAGCCTGCGCAGCAGCCGCCGGTCGTCGTCATCGACGGTGTCCAGGGTGAGGACCATCACTCCCACCTGGTCGCTGCCGTCCAGCAACGGCAGGTACATCCGGACGCCGTCGGACTGCGGCACCTCGACAGTGGTCGCGTGCAGAAAGGCCGTGCCGGCGGGAGAGTCATCGATCGGCTCGGGCTCGCCGACCAACAGCCGCCGACCTGACAGCGGCACCAACACCAGCTGGCCGTAGTCCTGCAGCAGGATCGAGACGTCGCGGCCACCGACCCTGGCCACCTCTTCCGCGATCAGCGGGGCGATCAGCTGCGGCGGCATCTCGTGTGCCCGGTCCAGCAGCACCCCCAGCAGGCGCTCACCGAACCCTTCCGACCGGTCGAGCATGCCCTCGTCGGGTCGGCGCTCACCTTCCGCCACATCCGCACCCCATCGGCGTCGTCGAAGCTTCGGCCGCCGTGTCCATGCTCACCTCGTGCCGCGAGTCCAGCGCCCGCACCGACACACGGGCTCCTGACACGACCGCGATCCACCCGCACAGAGTGACGCGGCCGGTCACTCCGAACAGCCCATTACGCCAGAGAACGGCATGTCACACATGATCAGAGAAGATGGCTCTCCGTGCCGCTGTGCACCACATCTCTCCCGGAGCCGTCACAGGAGCAGAAGATCGGAGCCGGTGTCCGCGAGGAGCCGTGCGGTCTGGGGGGATGGGTAGTGCAGCCGCAGGGACGCGTGGGTCCCGGCGGCGTGCCGCGACGCGTCGATGAAGACGCGCAGACCGCTGCTGTCGCAGCGGCCGACGGTAGTCAGATCCACGTCGATGGTGGTGACGCCGTCACTCAGGCACCGCTCCAGAGCGGCGCGCACCTGGGGTGCGGTGGCCGGGTCGATCTCACCGGCCAGGGTGAGCAGTGCCCGCCTGCCACGGTCGTGCCGGTAGATGTTCAGCTGCGGAAGAGTCATGACGCCTCGGTACAGATGCCTCGGTTCATGGGGCCCGGCCGCTCCTCACGGGGTCCATGGCCCGAATGCACAGGCGTGGGTGCGAGTGGAGTCGATGGTCCGTGCGCGAGACCGCTGACGGGAGCTGGCTGGTCACCTGTGATGAGTGGTACGGCTGCGGCTGCGGCGCGGTGGGAAGCGGCCGCGACCCCCGTCGCGGTGGTCCCGCCGTTCGCCGGCGACAGGCGGCTCGGACCGGACAGGTCCCACCGGGGGCTGCGGCGTGCCCCGGCCGCGGCGGCCGGGCAGGGGGAGCTGTACCGGTGCACGGCGATTCTGTCGGCGTGCTGGAGGTTGAGCCGGTGGATCACGTACGCCGCCGCTGCGATGAGGACCAGGAAGGCGGCGACTGTCAGGAAGGTGTTCATGGCGGCCACCTCACATACCGATGATCAGTCGGCTGGCCCGGTCGGGTGGACCGGTCTGTCGGGGAACGGCTGCGGACACCGCGGAGGCGCCGCCCTCGTACTCCCATGCCTCGTCCGGGTCCAGTGGCTGGTCGGTCGCGGAGACGCCGTGCCGGGCATGGTCCGCGGCGATGAGCGCGCTCGCGGTCAGTGGCGGGCCGTCGCAGTCGGACGCGGCAGCCATCAGCCGGGCTGCCGACTCCGCCCCGGTCTCGGGCGGGATGACCAGGAGATCCCAGCGGCCGGTGCCGAAGGAGAGCAGCAGCAGCTTGTGGGGGTCGATCTGCGGGGTGAACCAGCCGACCTTGACGATGTGGCCTTCCACGGGAACCTTGCGGGGGATGACCGGCCAGTGCCTCGGGTTTACGGCGATGCGGGTGATGCGGCCCCACAAGGGGTCCAACACGTCGGTGAGCGCCGGAAGTTCGCTCAGTAGATTCCGGGATCGGGGCCACCAGGCGCCGTCCAGGAGTCCACGGGAAGTGCCGTCGGTCTTCAGCGCGAGACGCGCGGACGGGGCTGCGACGGGCTCGGGGGGCGGCAGGGGTGGAAGCAAGGTCGCCGACATGATGCGGACCCGTCTCCGGGCCGCCTCTGCGGCGGCCCGGGTTTCATCTTTCGCCGAGAACGACCCGGCGTGGAAGCCGGTGTGCGGAATGCCCTCGGTACTGTCCACACTACTCCGCGCAACGCCGCAGCGGGGAGCAGTGGCCGCCTAGATGTGGAGCAGCCGCTGGGTGACCTCCCGGTACTGCCTCAGCGCGTGCCGGAGTTCCTCGGACTGCGTCCCGGGATCCCGGTCCTGCCAGCCGGCTCGCAGGACACGCCGCCGTTCCGCGAGGGCGTTCACGAGCTGGGCGGTGGCTTCGTCGTAGGCGCTCTCGGCCTCTTCCAGCGCCTTGAGCGGGGTGTCGGCGAAGGTGTTGAGGGCGTGCCGGAGGTGCTGGACGATCTTGTCCTGTTCGTCAGACGTGGAGCAGCGGCTCCGGCCCGGGCCGCGGCGCCCGGCCGGCTCCGGAGTTCGGCCCGCGGGCTGCTGGGCGCGCGTCTGGTCGTACGTCAGCGGGGACCGCTTCCGTTCCGCCTGAAGGCGTCCTTGGCCTTCTCGGCGGCCTGTTTCAGGTTTCCGGAGACCCGGTCGGCCCTGCCCCGGCGTTGCAGTCGCCTGTTGTGGGTGACCCGGCCGAGCTCTTCGGTGATCCTGCCCTTCATCGTCTGCGCCTGGTTCCTGATGGTCCGTGAAACGGTCATGGCCGACCTCGCTGTTGACCGGTGGATGGTTCTCGCGGGGGCTGGGCGAGGCGGAAAGGCGGAATGCTTCGCCGTGTCTTCCGGAGTGGCATGGCCTTGCACCATGCTGCCAGTCAACGTCCGGCAATGGTCCGTGTCAACGCGGCGGCCACGCGATCCGGCCCGCCTCGTCTCGGAGCGTGCGGGAGTACTGTGGAGGAAGCGAGGGCTCTTCGTATGCCGGTGTCCGAACCGGCCCCGTCCTCGCGACTCCCATCTCATGGGCAGCCCTTGACCCCGGCCGCGCCATCCGCATCCAGGCCGAGGAGTCACGTATGCCACTCAGTCCGACCACGTCCACGACGGTCACACCCTCGCACCGCGCCCCGCCGCCCCAGGGTTACGACGGGACGTCCCCCTTCCTGCCGGACGGCCCGGCGCCCGCGCGCGACGGCGGTGAGCGTCTGTACGTCACGGTGACGGCGATGATCGTCGTCCTGCCGTTCGTGGCGATCGGTCTCGCCGGCTGGCTGCTGTGGGGGAGCCTCATCCATCCCGCCGACATCGTGCTCGCCCTCGTCCTGTACACGATCACGGGTCTCGGCGTCACGGTCGGCTTCCACCGTGGCCTCACCCACGGCGGCTACCGGGCCGTCCGTCCCGTGCGGATCGCGCTCGCGGTCGCCGGTTCGATGAGTTTCCAGGGTGACGTCATCGGCTGGGTCGCCACCCACCGCCGCCATCACGCCTTCACCGACCGGCCGGGTGATCCGCACTCCCCGTACCGCTACGGCACGCACCTGCGCGGTCAGTTGCGCGGACTGCTGCACGCACACGTCGGCTGGCTCTTCCGCAACGACCGCACGCCCGCCGACCGGTACGCACCCGACCTGCTGGCCGACCGCGACATCCGTACCGTCGCCCGCGCCTTCCCGGCGCTGTGCGTCCTCACGCTCGCCCTGCCGTTCGCGCTGGGCTGGGCCATCGGCGGTACGTGGGTGCACGGCGTAACCGCCCTGTTGTGGGCGGGACTCGTACGCATCGCGCTGCTCCACCACGTCACCTGGAGCGTGAACTCCCTCTGTCACATGATCGGTGAGCGCCCGTTCCGCACCCGGCGCCACGACCGGGCCACCAACCTGTGGCCCCTCGCCCTGCTGTCGTTCGGCGAGAGCTGGCACAACCTCCACCACGCCGACCCCACCAGCGCCCGCCACGGCGTCGACCGCGGCCAACTCGACCTTTCCGCCGCCGTGATCCGCCTCCTCGAACGCCTTGGCTGGGTGTCCGACGTGCGCTGGCCCACTCCGGACCGCGTGGCAGCCCGCCGAGCCTGACACCGGTCACTCACCTCCTCCGCCGCACGGCAGTCGACAGGAGCTTTCATGACCACCGCGCTGCAACCCCCTCCTCCCTCCCAATCCCTTCTCCGCCTGCGCCTGGCTTCCCACGGGGGCATGCCCCGGCCCATCGACGGAGCGTGGTGGCCCCGTTCGCACGACCTGCTCGCCGAACTCCCCCGGCTGCTCGCCGGGTTGCCGCGCGCGTGGGGCCACATCACCAGCGTCACCGTCAACGGGGCGGCGTGGTCCGCGGTGCCCGGCCGGATGCTCGTCTTCAACCAGGTCGTACGACTGCGCAGGACCGTGGCGGCATCCGCCCCGCACACCATCGTCCTGCTCGCCCCCGGCCGGGGGCGCTGGGACCTGCTGGTCGTGCCTCCGGATACGACCGAGGAGGCCGCGGAACCGCTCATGGCGGCCGCGGCAAGTGGTCACGTCTGATCCGGCCTGCCACGGACTGCCCGGCGAATGATCAGGGCACCGACGGCCGGGGTCGGCGACGACGGTCACATCCCCGCCACCAGTCGGCCGGGCGGGCCGGTGGCGGCCTCGTACGACGAGGAGGTTTCGCCGGCCTGTTCCGCCGTCAGGAGGGCGGTCGCGGTCGTCGGCGGGCCGGTGTTCGCGCTCGCGGCGGCCATCAGCCGGGCGGCGGAGGGGGCGCTGGTCTCCGGGGGTATCACCAGGAGGGCCCAGCGGCCCGCCGTATAGGACAGCAGCAGGATCTTGTGCGGATCCTGCCCTGACGGGAACCAACCGGCCCTCACCGCATGGCCGTTGACGAGGATCTTGCGAGGGCGGATCGGCCAGTGACGTGGGTTGACGGCGATATGGGTGATCCGTCCCCACAGCGGATCCAGTACGTCCGCCAGAGCGGAGAGTTCGTGTGCCAGGTCACGTGAACGGGGCCACCAGGCGCCGTCCAGTTCGGCGTGCCCTGGCGAAGGACTCACGGGTTTCAGCGCGAGGCGCGCGGTCGGGGCCCTGAAGGGAACGGCCCGTAGCGGGGGATGAGAGGTGGTCGCGGACATCGCGCGAACCCGTCTCCGGACCTCTGCACCTCTGCGCGAGGGCAGCCGTCCGGTGTCGTTGCTCACCGGGAACGAAACCGGCATCGGAGCCGGTGTGCGAAGTGCTCCCGATGAGTTCACGCTACTCCCCGAAGAGGCCGAACGGACCGCTCCTGGACGTCGGCTCACTTCCGTCGGCGGTCGTTCTCCGAGGAGCGGCTGGTCTCACCGCCTACGGTTGCCGTGCTCACGGCCGTGGAAGAGGTCGCCGAGTTCCCCGTCACCGTCGGCGAACCGTCCGGCGACGAACCCGATGGCATCCCGTGCTGCCACCAGCAAGGACGCGCCGAAGCCGGCGAAGTGTCCGGCAGAGCCCAGAGCCATCCTGGTGAACAGGCCAACCGCGGCCATACCCATCGCGCGCTCCTTGCTCGCCCCCGCTCCGGCAAGCGATTACTCGAGCCGCCGCTCTGGTTGTTCCTCCTCCTCGTCGAACACATGCACATCGCCGACCGCGATATTGACCTCGACCACTTCCAGACCGGTCATCCGCTCGATGGCAGCGATCACGTTCTCTCTGACGTCGCCCGCGACCTCGATGATGGAGACGCCGTACTCGACGACGATCTCCAGGTCGACCGCGGTCTGTACCTCGCCGACCTCGACCTTCACCCCGCTGGTGACGGACTTCCCACCGGCACCGGGCATACGTTCACGCATCGCCCCCACGCCACGGGCGAACCCACCGCCCATCGAATGGACGCCCGGCACATCGTGGGCCGCCATCCCGGCGATCTTCGCCACCACACCGTCGGCGATAGTCGTATGGCCGCGCGACCCCGGATCGCTTCCGTGCGGCACCCCCGCACTCTTCCCGCCGCGCTCGCCCAATGACCCCGCGCGAGGAGTCTCGGGCTGGTTCGGCAGTCCGGTATCCGTCATCTTCGGTCACCACTTTCCGACGCAACAGGCGGCCTGTCGTGCCCCTCCCTTTTCACGCTAACGGCGAGTGCCCGACCTCGCTCAGGCAAATGGCATGTGAGCGGTGTCGGGCATTGCGCCAGCAAGCAGCGGTGGTGACCCACGCAGAAGGGCAGGTCGGCCAGCCGGTCGGACCGCCCTACCGGACGCGGGACCTGCGGCTGCGCCCGTCCGCGATCTGAGGAGGACAAGATCGGCGATGAGCACCATCACCCCGATGATCAGCAGGTGGAGCGTGTCCCTGCCGAGTGCCCCGACGACGCCGGTGACGCAACGGCCCCGGCGTATACACACCGGGGCCGCCCTTCCGGGTCATTGCACGTGAGAGTGCGCCGACCCACTCACCAGGGTAGGCCCGGGACGCCATTTCAGTCATATGGGAGGACATGGCCGTCATGTGACCGGCAGGAGCCCTGAGGGCGGCCTCGGTCATGTCAGCCACCGTCCTTCTCCTCGGACTCCATGAGCTGGATCCCCTTGTGCGTCAGTGTGACCATCGAGGGGGTATTCCCTCGCGCCCAGTCGACCTGGATCAGTCCCTCGGCCGCCAGGTATGTGCAGGCGGCGGCCAGGTCCTCCTCGGGCATGGCGACGTCCTCGCGCAACTGCGCCCCGGTGAGGCCGAGGAGGCGATTGCCTTCGATGGCCTCGTACAGGCTTTTCATGATCGCCTCGCGGTAGTGCCGCCGCTGGTGCAGTGTCGCCATGGTTGCCTGCCTCTCGTGCCGGCACCGACGAAAACCCGTAGGTCTGGGGCGGTATCCACCTTCCCCCGCTGAGGGGCATCTCCTCAGATTTCGTCCGGCTGTGTGTGATCGTCTGGGGAGGATTGGCTGGTCAGCAGCCAGGAGCGCACCGGCTCCGCCATGCGGGTCGTGTCCACGGTGAGGTGGAGGCGTGTTCCGCCGTCGGCGCCTGCGGGGTAGCTGCGCGCTTCGGTGGCGGCGAAACAACGGCGGAGAATCTCCGCGACATGGCGAGCCGCCTCCGGGTCCGCGGCGACGATACGAACCTCCGCGTGCCCGGCCGACGGCAGTTCCGGTGCCTGCATGGTGACCCCTTGCTCATTCAGGACGGCGTGCATCAGGGGCGGAGTGTCGGTGGGGGCGACGGCCGTCGCCCCATACCCACCCCCGGCTGGAAGTGGTCTGCGTCATCAGCGGCTCCCGTCTCGACGCTCACGGCGGGTGGCATCGGCAGGAGAACCCTTCGGCGCGGTCGCACGTGGGCTCTTTCGGTTCCGCCGACCGATTCCCGGAAGGGCGTC
This sequence comes from Streptomyces sp. NPDC093591, assembly GCF_044764885.1. Taxonomy (NCBI): domain Bacteria; kingdom Bacillati; phylum Actinomycetota; class Actinomycetes; order Kitasatosporales; family Streptomycetaceae; genus Streptomyces; species Streptomyces sp. NPDC093591. The sequence continues at coordinate 391,455 of NZ_JBIWIY010000008.1, read as the reverse complement.
GCTGTAACGGAACGCCCCGATCCTCTCGTCATGCTGCGCATTGAGCCGGTGGATCAGGAACATTCCCACGATGATGACGAAGATGATCACGGCGATGGTGACGGCTATCTCCACATCCTCACCTCCCCAGGGCGGAACTCAAGATCCCGATCGAGGCTCCGGCCGCCGAAGCGGCTCCCCGTCGGTCTCCCAATCCTCTTCCCGGCTCCGAGCCTCCGCCGCGTCGTGGCTCATGGCTTCGTCGGCCATCGGCTGGCCGTGCGGATACCTCCCGGAACGGTTGCTGCTGCCATCAGCCGGCCGGCGGCGGGCTCCGTCTCCGGAGGGATCACCAGCAGGTCCAGGCGGCCCACCGTGTAGGAGAGGAGGATCACTTTCTTCGGGTCCTGCTCGTCGGCGAACCAGCCGACATGCACCGTGTGCCCCGCGACGGGGACCCTACGCGCGATGACGGGCCAGTGGGCCGGGTTCACGGTGACGTGGGTGATCCGGCCCCAGCACGCGTCCAGCGCGTCCGTCAGAGTGGGGATCTCCCGGAGGAGATCACGGGAGCGGGGCCACCAGGCACCGTCCAGGAGACCTGGACCCGAGCCGGTCGGGGCCAGGGACAGCCGGGCCGACGCCGAAGGCAGGCGCTCTTTGATGATCGTAGGTTCGATGGTCGCGGTCATGACACGGACCTGTCCCCGAGCCTCCTGCTGGAGGCCGGTCTTCGCACTGCTGCAGAAGAACGTCCTTGACCGCCGCACCTGGGTCACCCGGTAGGAACTGCGGATCGCGATCGTGACCTGGATCGAACGCACCTACCACCGCCGGCGGCGCCAGAGGCGCCTGGCCCGTTTGCCCCCCCATCGAGTACGAGACCATCATGGCCCCACCCGCAGCCCTGGCTGCATAAACCCTGCTGTCACCCGATCATGCAGCAGTCCCTCCTCAGAGGCCCGGACCTGTGTCGTCACGTGTTCTGCTTGCACGCTCGCGGCCCAACAGATGGGGTCTCGCCTGGCTGTGTTCAGTCGATGTCGGGGTCGTCGGACTCTTCGAGGAGGCGGCTCGAGGTCGTCGGCCCACTCCATGGCCCACGTGCGCAGAGCGGTGATGGTGGCATCGTCGAGGCCGTAGGCGGTGAAGGCTTCGCGTCGGTCCACTCGGCGCCGGTGAGGTTCGCCTGGAGGTCCTCGCGCTCGAAGCGGCCACGGGCGTGGCGGCGGCCGAACTCCTCGAGCTCGGCATTTGTCCAGCGGCGGGAAGCGGCGAACACGTCGATCAGATCGCGGGGCGCGGGCGATCAGCTCGGGGATGACACGGGAGAAGCTGGAGGCGCCGGCGGACGCACCGTGACCCAGGACGACGGTCGGGCTGCCGGAACGGGACATGTGTGACTCCTCGTGGAGAGCATTGATCGGCTGAGGCAAGTCCCGGCTGATCGAGGTGGACCGGTCGCCCGCGCCGGGAACGGAGGCCGCCCGAAGGGACGGGCGAGTGCCCCAGGTCGGCACGGGCGCAGTGCGGTGGCAAGGCGCCCGTGCCGGCAGCGGCCGCCTCGTGGGCGGACGTCTGGCAGGCCGGTCGACGGCATGACATCCGGGCAAGAGAAGAGCCGCAGGCACGAACGGAACAGTGAGGAAGAAGGGAGAGGGCGCATTGCCTGTCAGCGTCCCGCCGCTGTCCTGACCGGGCCCGTGACCTCTGCGTCTGCGGGCAAGGAGCGGTGCACTGCGCGACAACTGGCGGCGCGGCGCCCGTCTTAGCGTGGCCGAGTGCCATCCAGGCACCAGCCATCCCGAAACGAGGAAGCAAACGCATGCCGTACATCACCGTGGGCCAGGAGAACTCCACCACCATCGACCTGTACTACGAGGACCACGGAACCGGGCAGCCGGTCGTCCTCATTCATGGCTTCCCGCTGGACGGCCACTCCTGGGAGCGGCAGAGCGCCGACCTGCTGGACGCCGGCTACCGGGTGATCACCTACGACCGCCGCGGTTTCGGGCAGTCAAGCCAGCCGACGACCGGGTACGACTACGACACCTTCGCGGCCGACCTGAACACGGTGATGGAGACCCTCGACCTGAGGGATGCCGTGCTGGTCGGGTTCTCGATGGGCACCGGTGAGGTCGCCCGGTACGTCTCCCGCTATGGCTCCGCCCGGGTCGCCAAGGTCGCTTTCCTGGCCTCGCTGGAGCCCTGCCTGCTCCAGAGCGACGACAACCCGGACGGGGTCGCCCCGAAGGAGTTCTTCGACGGTGTCGTCGCGGCCGTCAAGGCGGACCGCTACGCCTACTACACCAACTTCTACAAGGACTTCTACAACCTCGACGAGAACCTCGGCAGCCGGATCAGCGAGGAGGCCGTCCGCAACAGCTGGAACGTCGCCGCGGGCGGTGGCTTCTTCGCCGCGGCCGCCGCGCCGTCGACCTGGTACACCGACTTCCGGGCCGACATCCCGGCCATCGACGTGCCGGCCCTGATCCTGCACGGCACGGGCGACCGGATCCTCCCCGTCGAGGGGACCGCGCGGCCGTTCCACAAGGCGCTCCCGTCCGCCGACTACGTGGAGATCGAGGGCGCCCCGCACGGCCTGCTGTGGACCCACGCGGAGGAGGTCAACGCGGCGCTGCTCACCTTCCTGGGGAAGTGACCGCCGCGGGATTGCCGTCCCGCACCACGCAGGGCCCACCAACGCCGACTGCCCGACCGGAAATCCGGTCGGGCAGTCGGCGTATCGCCTGGGCTGTGACTCCGACGGTGGTCTACCCCTGCACGTGCTCGACCGTCCGCTTGCCGACGTGCTGCCGTTCGGCGGTCCGGCCGAGTCGTACGACGGTGGTCGGTGTGTCGTCCAGCAGGTCGAGGTCCTGCTCCTGCAGGGCGATCACCAATGCGGTCTCGGGCAGGGCCTCGGGCAGTACGGCCAGGAGCGCCTCGGCGGTGGGGCGGTCCAGGCCGGCCACCGGCTCGTCGAGCAGCAGGATCGGTGGACGCCTCAGTACGGCGCGTGCCGTGGCGAGGCGCCTGCGCTGCCCTTGGGACAGCAGGCGGCCGCCAGGGCCCACCGGTGTGTCGAGTGGCAGGGCCGACAAGCCGACGAGATCCAGTGCGTCCCGTAGCGCGGTGGTGTCGGCCGACGCTGCCGCCTGACGCAGATTGGCCGCGACCGTGTCGTCGGCCAGCCAGTCGTCGGCCTCGACGAGGGTGACCGTATCGGCGACGGCCGAGGTCGGCAGTTCGTGCACAGGCGTGCCGTCTAGGAGCACGGTGCCGGCCGGGGCTGGTACGCGCCCGGCCAGTTGGCCGAGCAGCGTCGACTTGCCGCTGCCGTTCGGGCCGGTGACCAGGACCAGGCCTGGGCCTCGCACGGTCATCGTGAGGTCCGCGGGCGAAGCGATGAGCGGGAGGCCGTCCGTCTCGACGGAGCGGACGGCCTCCCGCCGTGGGCCCGCCAGGCCCGCCGGGCCCGCGGGGTGCGCCTCGGCGGCGAGGGCGGCCAGACGCCCGGCTGCGTCCCTGGCCTGGGCCAGGTGCTGCATCAGCCCGGGGAGCCTCTCCAGGAGCTCCCACCCGGCGGCGACGAGCAGCACCTCGCCCACCACGACGGTGATCGGCTGGGCCGGGGCGGCGCGCAGGGCGATGACCAAGACCGCCGCCTGCCCCAGTGCGGCAAGGAGACGCAGCGCCAGCCGGCCGTGCCGCTCGGCTCGCGCAGCGGCCCACTCGGCGGACTCGACGGCGGCCATGGCGCTGGTGGCCGTCCGCTGAGCCTGCGGCACGGCGTCCAGGCACCGCAGTTCGTTGAAGGCCGCCCGGCTGCCGAGGAGCACGGTACGGAGTGCGGCCCTGGCGTCGGCGGCGTCGGCGAGGTGGGTCCGCGCGCGGTGGTGGGCGTGCCGGGCGCAGGCGAGGCCGACCGCCCAGACGACGAGTTCGGCCATTCCCAGGACCGGCATGGCCCACAGCAGCAGGGCATCGACCAGGCACGCGGTCGTGACCGCTGCCATCAGCGGTGCGATGGCGTTCGCGGGCAGGCCCGCGACCGTCTCCACATCGGCGGTGAGCCGGGTGAGCAGTGTCCCGTCGCGTTGTCCGCGCAGCTCATGGGGCGTGAGGCCGGCAGCGCCTCGGGCCAGCCGAGCTCGCAAGGCCACCTGGGTGTTGAGCAGGGTCCGGTGGTTGGCCAGGCGTTCGAGGTAGCGCAGGCCGGTGCGGGTCAGGGCCAGGGCCCGGACGGCGCCCGAGGGGTACATCCAGGACCAGGTGGTGTTGGCCTGGAGGGTGACCACGGCGCAGGTCGTCAGGAACCAGCCGGACACACCGAGCAGTGCGGCGCCGCTGAGTTCCGCCGCCACGGCGAACAGCATGCCGGTCAGGAGGGAGCGGCGCGGAGCCGCCGTACGCAGCAGCCGCCAGGCGCTGATCCGGTTCATCGGGCTCTCCCGTGGTCCAGCGTGATGACGTGGTCCGCCAGCGGCAGCAGCGCGGGACTGTGGGTGGCGAGCAGGACCGTACGGTCGCGTGCCAGCGTGCGCAGCGCGGACAGGACGCGCCGCTCCGCCTCCGGGTCGAGATGGGCGGTGGGTTCGTCCAGGCACAGCACGGGTGCGTCCCGCAGCAACGCCCGGACGAGGGCCAGCTGTTGGGACTGGCCGGAGGACAGGCCGGTGCCGCGTTCGCCGAGCGGGGTGTCCAGTCCCTGCGGCAGCGCGGCGAGGAGGTCGTCGAAGCCGAGGGAGGCTACGGCGTCCAGCAGGTCGTGGTCGTCCGCGGTGGGCCGGGCCAACAGGAGGTTCTCGCGCAGGGTGCCGGGCAGCAGGTGCGCGGGCTGGCCCACCCAGGCGACCCGGCCGGGGGCGGCGGGAACCGGGAGGCGGTTCAGCAGGTGGAGCGCGCGCCCACTGTGCGGGGCGTACAGCCCGGCCGCGACGGCGAGCAGGGTGGACTTGCCGGCCCCGCTGGGGCCGGTGACGGCGAGGCACTGGCCTGGTGCGAGGTACACACTGACCTTGTCCAGCGCGGGTGCCTCCCGTCCGGGGTGATGGACCGTGACGGCTTCCAGACACACCCCGGGTGGCGCTGCGGCCCGTCGGGCACGGCGGGCCGGCGGCACCACGGTCTCCCGATACGCGTCCAGGACCTCGGCCAGCAGACCGGCGGCGGCGGTCGCCCGGGCGCGCGCGTGGTAGCCGGCGGCAAGGTCCCGGGCCGGCGCGAAGTAGGCAGGCACCAGGACGAGGACGAACAGCGCGGCGGACAGGCTCATGTGGTCCGGTACGACGGGCAGGTCCAGGTAGTCGAGCAGGACCAGTCCGCAGTAGGTCGCCACCACGGCGAGGGTGCCGGTGATGAGCAGTTCGACCCACGCGGTCGACAGGAAGGCGATCCGCAGCACCTTCTCGGTGCGACCGGCGACTTCCCGGTCGTGCCGGGCCAGCGAAGCGGCCGCCTGGTCGTGCGCCCCGAGCCCGACCAGGGTGGGCAGGCCGCGCAGATGGTCCAGCAGCCGGGCCTGGTGGGTGCGGATCGACGCCAGTTGGGCCCGCACGGCAGCCTGCGTTCCCAGGCCGATGACCTTCAGGTTGGCCGGCAGCAGCGGGGTGGCGGCCAGCACGAGCAGGGCGACGAACCAGCTACGGGACGCGATCGCGGCCAGGGTGACGCCGCTGCCGAGCAGCATGGCGGTCCGCGCGGGCAGGTAGTCCGTGAGCCAGTCGGTCAGTTCGCCGACCTCGCCGTCGACGGCCTGGACAAGTGCCGCGTCGTCCAGGTCGGTGCGGGCCGGGCCGCGTGTGGGCAGCGCCGTCTCGATGAGCCGGCCGCGCAGGCTCTCGCGTACGGAGCGGGCGCCGCGCGCGGCTGCCGCGTCGCCCGCGGCCAGCAGTACGGCGCGCAGGGCCACGCCGACCCCTATGAGCAGGGCGGGAAGCACTACGGCCGCCGCGGGGTAGGGGGCGCCGTCGAGTGCGGACAGGCCGCGCTCGGCGCCCCAGGAGAGCCCGCCCGCCCAGATGACCGTGCCCAGCTGGGCCGCGCCGCGCAGCAGGCCCGCGCGGCGCAGCTCCCGCCCGCCTGCGGCCGCCCATTCCCTCAACCGGGCGGTGGGCACCGGGTCTTCGGCCTTGTCGCCGTCCAGTTGGTCGAGGAGTACGGCGGTGGTGCTCACGAGCTGGTCTCCGCCTCGATGCCCGCAGTGCCGACGCCCGTGATCTCCGCGTGGAAGTACCCGGCGCGCCGGTCCCGCCGGTCGCCCACGATCCAGGCGGCCAGTGCCGTACAGCCCAGGACGGTGACGCCGACCGGGCCGATCCAGTCGGCGACACCGCCGAACACGTCCTGGGACAGGGCGGTCGCCAGGATGCCGAGCGCCACCAGCAGGGTCCGTCGTACGACCGTCCGGAAGGTGCCGGAGGGCGCCGGGGAGACCGCCAAGGGGTAGACACGGGCATGCAGCGGCGGGATCGGACGCTCCACCGGATCGGTGTACTTGCCGCGGAAACTGCGCCAGGCGTAGAGGTTGTAGGCCAGTACGAACGGCATGCACAACCCGACGCCCAAGACCAGGAAGAGCTGCGAGGAGTGCGGACTCGCGGCCTGATGGACGGTCAGTCCGGGCGGTACGACGACCGGTGCGGAGACCACCGCCAGGCCCAGCAGCCCACAGGCCGTCATCGTGGCCACGGCGGCGAACGGCCGCCAGTCGGGGCGCCGGCCGAATCCGTGCCAGGCGACCGCACCGGCCACGACAGCGGCGACGACCGTGAGCCAGAACAGCACAGCGCGCACGGGCTGGCCCAGCTGCGACTGCTGCGGGTCGGCGCTCGGCAGCAGCAGGCCGAGTACGAGTGCCATGACCGCGGTGACCACCAGCAGCGACCGTCCGGTGCGGCGGACGCCCGACCGTGACCAGCCCTCGGTCTTGTCCTGCAGCCAGGCGGCTCCGGCCAGCAGGTAGACGGCGACCAGCCCGAGCGCGCACAGCACGCCGTAGAGGCTGAGCCAGTCGAAGGCCCCGCCTTGGAAGGTCCCGTTGCGCTGGTTCGGGCCGGTGAGCACGGCGCCGAGGACGAGACCTTGGCACACGGTCGCTGCGAGCGACGCCCCGCCGAACAGCAGCGCCCAGCCTCGCCGGTAGTCGCCGGCCGCACTCTGCATCTCCAGGCCGAGGCCGCGCAGGATGATAGCGATCAGCATGCCGATCAACGGCAGGTAGACACCGGGCAGAACCACGGCGTAGGCGCCCGGCAGGCCGGCCCAGAGGACGACACCGGCCAGGATGAGCCAGCTCTCGTTGGCGTCCCAGGCGGTGGCGACGATCTCGCCGTACTCCCGTCGGCGCTCCGGCCGGGCCGCCAGGCTGAGCATGCCCACCCCGAGGTCGTAACCGTCGAGGACGACATACATGCCGAGCGAGAAGAGAACCAGGGCGTAACTGACGTACTCAAGCAACTTGGGCCTCCGATGCGTCGCGCGAGGCGGGCCCGGTGGCCAGTGCCTCGGGGCCGGCCTTGACCGTGCGGACGATGTAGCGGGCCCAGATGGCCAGCAGGGTGATGTAGAGCAGGGTGAAACCGGCCAGGCTGGCCGCGACTTCGAAGGTGTTGAGGTGGGAGACCGCGTCGGCGGTGCGCAGCTGGCCGTAGACGACCCAGGGCTGGCGGCCCGTCTCGGCGACGATCCAGCCGCCGGTGATGGCGATGATCCCGGCCGGGGTCATCCACACCATCCACCGCAGGAAGCGTGGGGAGTCGAACAGGCGGCGCCGCATGCGCAGGACGACGCCCGCGAAGGCGGTGGCGAACATGAGCAGCGCGGTGAAGTACATCGCGCGGAAACCGTAGAAGGTGGTCCACATGTTGGGGCGCTCGTCGGGCGGGGTCTGCAGCAGTCCGGGCGTCGTCGTCCTGCCGCTGAGGTCCTGGGCGATGACCGAACCGAGGTAGGGAATGCCGATCTGCATCCGGTTCTCGCCCTTGTCGGTGTCGGGGACGATGAGCAGGTTGTAGCCGTTGTTGTCGCTCTTCCAGTTGCCCTCGAACGCCTCCAACTTGGGGAGTTGGTGCTGGCCCATGAAGACCGCCGTGCCGTCTCCGACGTACAGCTGTACCGGCATCAGGACTCCCAGCACGCCGAGCGCGATGGACAGACAGCGTCGGGCCATGGGCTGGGCGTGGACCCGGTTCTTCACCAGGTACCAGGCGGAGATCCCGCCGACGAACCAGGCGGCGCTGATCAGCACGGCCAGCAGCATGTGCGGGAAGCGGTGGGCGAAGGCGGGGTTGAACAGGATGCTGATCCAGTCCCTGGCGTGGAACTGGCCGGCGACCTTCTCGTAGCCGACCGGGTCCTGCATCCAGCTGTTGGCCGACAGGATCCAGGTGGTGGACAGCAGTGTTCCGAGGGCGACCATCCAGCTGGCCAGGGCCATGGTGCGCGGGCGGATCCGCCCGTCCCCGTAGAGCATCAGGCCGATGAAGCCCGCCTCCAGGAAGAAGGCGGTGATGACTTCCATGCCGATGGTGACCCCGATGATCGGCCCGACCGCGTGGGCGTACACGCCCCAGTTGAGGCCGAACTCGAACGTCATCACTGTGCCCGCGACGACGCCCAGACCGAAGCCGACGGCGAAGATCTTCTTCCAGAACCGGAAGATCTGCAGGTACAGGGGGTTTCCCGTGCGCACGTGGACCGTGTACACGACGGCGAGGAGCACGGAGAGGCCGACGGTGAGTGCGGGGAAGGTCATATGGAAGATCGCGGTGATCGCGAACTGCCATCGGGACAGTTCGACGACGGTTGACGAGTCCATGGGCAACTCCAGGGAGGCAGCGGTTCTTGGCGAAGGTCGCGCGTGTTCACGGCCCGCGCGGGGCGAGGCATCAGGCGCGGACTGCCCGAGTGGGTCTTTCGGTGGGGACCGCTGTCGTGTGCCGGGTCCACCGTCGCTGCGGCCGAGCCGACCAGGGGAAGAGGATGCGATCGCCGCCCTGTGGCACCGACACACTAGACGGCTGACCGGGTACGACGATTGCCTACGAGCGCCCCTGCACTTGCCCGATGCTGCACACTTGCGGTCGCACAGGCAGCGGCCCACCACACGGGCCGGGAGAGGGCGCTGACGGGCAAGCTCCTCTGCACGGACAGGCATGACGACCGTCCGACCGGTGCCTACATTTCCGGTACCTACACAGTCGCCGGAACGAAGAGGCACCCATGCAGTTCGGAATTTTCTCGGTGGGGGACGTGACCCCCGACCCGACCAACGGCCGTACCCCGTCGGAGCAAGAACGCATCAAGGCGATGGTCGCCATCGCGCTGAAGGCGGAGGAGGTCGGCCTGGACGTCTTCGCGACCGGTGAGCACCACAACCCGCCGTTCGTGCCGTCGTCGCCGACCACGATGCTGGGCTACATCGCCGCCCGTACCGAGAAGTTGATCCTTTCCACCGCCACGACGCTGATCACCACCAACGACCCGGTGAAGATCGCCGAGGATTACGCGATGCTCCAGCACCTGGCCGACGGGCGGGTCGACCTGATGATGGGGCGCGGCAACACCGGCCCGGTGTATCCGTGGTTCGGCCAGGACATCCGGCAGGGCATCAACCTCGCCAAGGAGAACTACGCGCTGCTGCGTCGGCTGTGGCGCGAGGACGTCGTGAACTGGGAGGGGAAGTTCCGTACGCCCCTGCAAGGGTTCACGTCCACGCCTCGGCCGCTGGACGGCGTACCGCCGTTCGTGTGGCACGGCTCGATCCGCTCGCCGGAGATCGCCGAGCAGGCGGCCTTCTACGGCGACGGCTTCTTCCACAACAATATTTTCTGGCCCGCAGAGCACACGAGGCAGATGGTCCAGCTGTACCGGCGGCGGTACGCCTTCCACGGGCACGGCAGGCCCGAGGAGGCCATTGTCGGCCTCGGCGGGCAGGTGTTCATGCGGAAGAACTCGCAGGACGCCGTTCGGGAGTTCCGCCCCTACTTCGACAACGCGCCCGTCTATGGGCACGGGCCCTCGCTGGAGGAGTTCACCGAGCAGACTCCGCTGACAGTGGGCTCTCCCCAGGAGGTCATCGAGCGGACGCTGTCCTTCCGTACGACCGTCGGCGACTACCAGCGACAGCTGTTCCTGATGGACCACGCGGGCCTGCCGCTGAAGACCGTCCTGGAGCAGCTCGACATCCTCGGCGAGGAAGTCGTGCCCGTGCTGCGAAAGGAGTTCGCGATCGGCCGCCGCGCAACCGTGCCGGACGCGCCCACCCACCAGTCCCTGCGGGCCGTCCAGGAGGTGTCCGCCGCATGAAGCTCGTCGCCGTGTCCGCGGGACTGAGCACCCCGTCCTCCACACGCCTGCTCGCCGACCGTCTCGCCGAGTCGGCCCGTGACGAACTCGCCGCTCAGGGCCACGACGTGGAGACCGAGGTCATCGAGCTGCGCGAACTGGCCGTTGCCGTCGCCAACCACCTCGTGACCGGCTTCCCGTCCCCCCAACTGGCCGCCGCGATCGACGCGGTGACGGGCGCCCACGGCCTGATCGCCGTGACCCCCGTGTTCACCGCCTCCTACAGCGGGCTGTTCAAGTCCTTCTTCGACCTGATCGACCCGGACGCCCTCACCGGGAAACCGGTCCTCGTCGCGGCGACGGGAGGAACGGCCCGCCACTCCCTGGTCCTGGAACACGCCCTGCGCCCGCTCTTCGCGTACCTGCGCGCCGCTGTCGTACCCACCGCGGTGTACGCGGCGTCCGAGGACTGGGGATCCGGCGGGGACGAGTACACCGAGGGCCTGCCCGCGCGCATCCGGCGGGCGGGCGGCGAACTGGCCGCCCTCGTGGCCGCCCGTCCGGCCGAGGAGACGCCCGAGGACGACATCACCGCGCTCGAACGGCAGCTCTCCGACCTGCGCTTCGACTGAGGTGACCCCCGGCGGGCCCCGAGGCGAGCACGTCGTCACGCCGGATCTGTCCAGTGATCCGGTTGCGTTCCGGCCTGGGTTCGCCGCGCCAGGTCCTGCCCCGGCCGGCCTCTCGGGCCGGGCTGCCCGGTTCTCCCCAAGAAGGTACCCATGTCCGATTCGCCCGAACTCCAGGCCTCACGCCTGGCCGCCAAAGGAAAGACCTCGCACGGCGTGCCGGGTTGGCTGGTAGCGCTGCTGGCCGTGGCCTCCGGCATGACCGTCGCCAACCTGTACTACGCCCAGCCGCTGCTCTCCTCACTGCGTGACACCTTCCACGTCAGCACGGCGGGTGCAGGTTGGCTGATCACCCTCACTCAGGTCGGCTACGTGGTCGGCATGCTCTTCCTCGTCCCACTCGGCGACCGGTTGGAGAAGCGCCGCCTGATCACCGTGCTGCTGGCGGTCACCACGCTCGCCCTCGTCACGGCCGGGCTCGCCCCGAACTTCCCCATGCTGCTGACCGCCTCCCTGATCAGCGGTGCAACGTCGGTCGTCGCACAGATCCTCGTGCCCTTCGCCGCGAGCCTCGCCCCCGACCACGCCCGCGGCCGCATTGTCGGCCGAGTGATGAGCGGCCTGCTCGCCGGCATCCTGCTCTCCCGAACCCTCAGTAGCCTGGTCTCCGACCTCGCGGGCTGGCGCGTCGTCTACCTCGGCTCCGCCGCCCTCATGGCTCTCCTCGCCCTTGCTCTGCGCACCGCTCTGCCGCAGCACGCGCCCACCACGACCATCCCCTATGCCAGGGTGCTGCGCTCCACCATCCAGCTGGTGCGCACCCACCCGGAGCTGCTGCGGCGCGGGCTGTACCAGGCGGCGATGTTCGGTTCGTTCAGCGCCTTCTGGACGACCATCTCGTACGTCCTCACAGGGCCCCGGTTCCACTACTCCGAGGTGGGGGTCGGCCTCTTCGCCCTCGTCGGAGCGGCCGGTGCGGTCGTGGCCCCGGTTGCCGGGCACTGGGCCGACCGCAGGTTGACACGGCCCATGACCGGTGCCGCCTTCGCCGTCGCTGCCGTGGGTTTCGCGCTCGCCGGTTTCGGACAGCACAGCATCGTCCTGATGGGCCTGGCCGCGATCCTGATCGACATGGCCGTGCAGACGACCCTCATTCTCGGCCAGCACACCATCTATCAGCTCGACCCCGATGCGCGTGCCCGCCTCAACAGCGCCTTCATCGCCACCTTCTTCCTGGGCGGTGCCGTCGGCTCCCAGCTGGGCTCGCTCACCTACGACGTCGGCGGCTGGACGGCGGTGACGCTTCTCGGCGGGGCTCTGCCGCTCCTGGCCCTCCTGTACTGGGTCTCGGAACGCCGAGTGGGCGGCCTCACCGCACGGTGACGGCAGGACGGACACAGCTGAACAGGCGTAGCCGCCCCCTCCTCACCGGCTCGGCCAAGAACATGCCCCGCGCGCTCTTCGCCTGCCTGCGCGCCGTCGTCATCCCCACTGTGGTGTACGCGGCGTCCGGGGACTGGGGATCCGGCGGCGACGATTACACCGAGGGCCTGCCCGCGCGCATACGGCGGGCAGGCGGCGAACTGGCTGCCCTGGTGGCCGCCTGCCCGGCCCTAGTGCCGCGACAGGCAACGTTCGCCCCGTCGCGACGCCCGGCACGCCCTCTCGCCGCACCGGCCGAAAGCCCAAGTACGTCCAGTACGAGGGCTTCCGGCCGGCACGCCGAGAGCACGCACCGGCCGCCGCTCCTTGACGGGCAAACGTTGCCTGCCGCGGCACTAGACGACCGAGGACGACATCACCGCGCTCGAGCGGCAGCTCTCCGACCTGCGGTTCGACTGAGGACGTAAGAGCCACCCGATCGGGAGGCGGGCGGGCCGCGCAGTGACGACAGGTCCGGCCGGCCTGGCGTCGAGCAGGTCACCGCCCCCGGCTCTCCGCGGAGAGCCGGGGGCGTAGGACATTCCAGCTGTTCACACTCGTATGGCATGCTTCGCGCAGATTCAGCGCGCCGCACGCCTGCCAGAGTTGCATTCCGTGCGGCCATGGCTTTTCGGGATGGCACGTGGACCGGACTACGAAGCGGCTCCCTGCTGGCAGAACGGGTGCCGCACAGGCGCCGGTCCGCGGCCGGGACGAGGAACTCGCATTCATCGACACACGACTCACCGCCCTTGCCCGTGGCCACGGCGGGGTCGTGTGTGTCGAGGGCGCCCCAGGCAGTGGCAAGACCCGGCTCCTGGCGGAGGGGTATGAATCCGCGGTGCGGCAAGGCATCCGGGCGTTCCGGGGCGGCGCGGATCCCGACGAGCAGTTCGTGCCGCTCGGTCCGCTGCTGGACGGACTGCTGTCCGGTGCCGAGCGTCTGTTCGATGCAGAGAAGCTGCGGGAGCTCTCCACTGCACCTGACCAGCGGTTCTGGATTCTCCAGGAGCTGCAGGACCGGCTGGAGCAGATGGCCCTGGACCGGCCCTTGCTCATCGTCCTCGACGACGTGCAGTGGTGTGACGATCTGACGCTCCTGGCCCTGCGTACTCTCTCGGCGAGGCTGTCGTCGCACGCGATCCTGTGGCTCGTGGCCGTTCGCAGCGGGACCGGAACCCCCCTGGTGCGGGGCACACTGGACCGCTTGCGACAGGCCGGTGCTCACGACTTGCCCCTCGGGCCCCTCCCGGACGAGGCGGTCGCGCAGATCGCCGAGGACGTCCTGGGCGCAGCGCCCGATCCCGAGGTCATGAAGGTCGCCCGCCGCGCGGAGGGTCTGCCGCTGCTGCTCGTGGAGATGCTCGGCGGGTTGCGCGACGAGGACTCCGTACTGGTCGAGAACGAGGTCGCCCGGCTGTCGGGCCAAGCCATCCCGGCCCGTCTTCTGTCCACTGTCGGACGCCGCCTCGTTCTGCTCTCCGAACCGGCCCGCGACGTCGTGCAGACCGCGTCCGCCGTGGGCCGCTCGGTCACCGTGGACCTGCTCGCCGAGCTGCTGGGAAGACCGGCCGCCGCCCTGGCCGCAGCGGTACGGGAAGCCCTCGACTCTGATCTGCTGGCGGAGCGGGACGGTCGTCTGTACTTCCGCCACGACCTGATCCGTGAGGCAGTCGAGGCCGGCTTGCCGGTCTCCGTGCGCCGGGCCCTGCGCCGCCATGCCGCCGACGTGCTGCTGGAACAAGGCGCGCCCGCCGTCGAGACCGCCACGCTGCTGGCCGACAGCGCCGAGGCCGGTGACCGCCTGGCCATCGAGCGGCTGCGCACCGCTGCGGCGGAACTCGCCGCCACCGCCTCCACACCGGCGGCCGACCTCAGCTGGCGGGCCCTGGAGCTCACCGCCGAAGACGCGCCGGAACGGCCCGCGATCGTTTCAGAAACGATTCTTCTGCTCTGGCAGAGCGGGCAGGCAGCGCGTGCCCGGGCGCTGGGTGACTCATCCCTGCCCGGCATCATGCGAGCCGAGGACGAGGCACAGGTACGGCTCGGCCTGGCGCGCCTGTCCACCCAGTTCGACTTCATGGAGGCGGTCCGGCAAGCCCGTGCCGCAGTGGCGCTGCCCGGCTTGCCCGCGCCATTGAGGGCCCAGCTGCTGGCACTGCTGTGCCTCAATCTGGCGAACACCGGCGACATCGACGCATGCGCCCACGCCGTGACCGACGCGCTGGAGGCTGCCGCGCAGGCGGGGGACCGGGGCGCCGAGGCCACCGCTCTGGCCGTCGACTCGGTCGTGCGCTTCTACCGGATGGGCTGGTCCGAGTCGTTCCGGCTGGCGGAGCGGGCCGCCGCATTGGCCAAGGACCTGGGCATCGCCCACTCCCTGTGGGTGCCGGAAGCCCTGTGGCAGGGCTTTCTGCTGAACGCGGCGGGCCGGTCCGCCGAGGCTCTCGCGGAGTCGGAGGCGGGCGTCCGGGACACCCGCCGCCAGGGCCAGGCCGCTGCCATGCTCCTGTGGCTCACGAACCGCTCGCGCGCACTCCTGGACGCCGGGCGGCTGGCGGACGCCCGGGCCGAGGCCGAAGCCGCGTCGGCGATGGTCGACGAAATGGGCATGGGTAATTTCGCCGACGCCACGCTCCTGTACGCGCTGGTGCGTGTCGCCGTCCACACCAACGACCAAGAGGCCGCACGCATGTACGCGGCCCAGGCGGAGCGGATGCTGAGCGACGGGGCACCGCTCGTCCGCAACGTCGGTTCGTGGATGGTGGCACTGGTGGCGGACTTCGAGGGCCGGCCCGACCGGGCCATGCAGGCGCTCGACGAAGCAACCGTGGCGATCCCCGAGCAGAGACCCTCCCTCGCCAGTCCCGACGACCCCGCCGACGCTCCGATCTTCGTCCGCATGGCACTGCGGGCCGGCGCCCACGACAGGGCCGCACAGGCAGTCTCCACGGCGGAGCGACGGGCCAGGCTCAACCCCGCCTTCCCGATCCTGGCGGCATCAGCCGCTCATGCCCGCGGGCTGCTCGACAACGACCTCACTCACCTCCTGCGTGCGGTCCGCCTGTACGACGACTGCCCCCGGCTACTGCCCCGCGCGTCGGCGCTGGAGGACGCGGGACGCAAGATGGCCGCCACCCGTGCGTCCGAAGGTGTGCCCTACCTCGATTCGGCCTTCGCCCTCTACACGGAGGCGGGCGCCGAGCGGGACGTCGCACGGGTCCGCCGCCGCCTGCGGGCCGCGGGCGTCCAAAGGCGCGCCACGTCCAGGGGAAACGTGAAGGCGTGGCCGGAGCTCACCGCCTCGGAAGTCGGTGTGGTGCGACTCGTGGCACAGGGGCTGACGAACCGGCAGGTCGCGGAACGCCTCTCCCTCTCGCCGCACACGGTGAGCTCGCATCTGCGGCGAGCCTTCACCAAGCTCAACCTCACCTCGCGCGTCGAGTTGACCGAACTGACGAGAAGCCGCGACAACGCAGAGTAATCGCTTGGTATCACACGACGGGCCGGTCCCCGCCGCACGATTCGTGCGATGTGCGGGAACCGGCCCCGTCGTGATGATGACGATGTGGCTCTGAAACATGACGTTCGAGGTGCGATGCCAGACGCACCGGTACCCGATGGCGGAAGCCTCGCCGGCAACCTGCTCACCGCGGCTCCGGTGCCTGACCACCAAGGACGGACCAACTGGCGCGAGGCCCTGTCCCGGACCTTCGGCACCGTCGCCATCCTGACCGTCCTGGCCGACGAGCGGCTCGGCAGGATCTCCGCAGGGAACTCGAGCGGTGACGTGGCGATGCTGCTGCGGATCCGGGCGTATGTCGGCCGGCATCTCGCCGATCCGGAGCCGACCCCCAGGATTGCCTGTGCCCACGACATTTCCGTGCGCTCCCTGCGCGAAGTCGTGGAAGGCGAGCTCATCACGGTCAGTCGGTGGATCCAGCGCCGCCGAATGGAGGCGTGCCTGCGGGATCTGGGCCAGGGGGATAATACGGCTCTCACCGTCGACGCAGTGGCACCCCGATGGGGTTTCACCAACGCAGCTCACTTCAGCCGGGCATTCCGGTCCGCTTATGGGATGGCTCCCAGCGAGTGGCGCGACGTTCGCGGATCGGCGTCGCACGCCCGAGTTCTCGTGAGATCCGCCAATCCGGCAAAGTCCGCGGCCGCTTCTTCTTTCTCAGACAACACCTCGTACGTTCTTCGACAAGGAGCCCCCATGGGAAGTTTTAGGTTGTTCGCAAAGAAACTTCCCCTGAGGGACCCGATGATCGGGGTGCGAAATGAGCAATCTGTTTTCCGGTGCCGCCGACGAGATCTCGGTCACCCACGAAGTTGTGGTGCACGTCGTCGTCGCGGACCAACCGCCGATATCACTGCCCGCGGAACTGCGCTACGACAGGACGGATCCCTACGCCGTGTGCCTCTCCCTCGGGGGGACGTCGACCGGCACGGTCGACTGGGTGTTCGCCCGCAGTCTGCTGTCGGAAGGGCTGCGCAAACCGGTGGGCGTGGGAGACGTCCTGGTGATACCCCGGCGCCGCCACGCTCGGCCCGCGGTGCGCGTGGTCGTCAGGTCCGCCGCGGGAGCCGCTCTGCTGGACATCGCGGCTTCGGCGGTCACCGCGTTCTTGAAGCACACCGATCTGGTCGTGCCGCCGGGCACGGAGCACCTGCACATCGACATGGACCGGGTCGTCGCCGAGCTCATGGCGGAAAGCGACTGACAGACCGGCTCGGGCAGCGCAGCCGTTTCTCACATTGTCGAATATTTGCCGACAGGGTTCCACTGTCTGTAGAAAGGGGTCATCGAGAGAGGGACTCGGCATGACCGAACGGCTCCAGCGAGCCCGCCCCGGCAGTGAGGCGCTCCAGTGTCTCGTCGACGAACT
Organism: Streptomyces sp. NPDC093591; assembly: GCF_044764885.1. Classification (NCBI taxonomy): domain Bacteria; kingdom Bacillati; phylum Actinomycetota; class Actinomycetes; order Kitasatosporales; family Streptomycetaceae; genus Streptomyces; species Streptomyces sp. NPDC093591. The sequence goes on along the minus strand of NZ_JBIWIY010000008.1, from coordinate 374,243 downwards.
CGCGGAGGAGCTCGGCCGGTCCGTGGCGATCGACGACCCGCTGGTCAGAATGATCTGCACGAGTCGGCACTTCGGCGACGAGGACCCCGTGCGTGTCCGCACGCTGCTGCAGGGCCGCGCCGACAGGGAGGCCATCCGGTACGTCCTCGCGCAGGGCGTGGCCCAGTGGTCCAAGCCCGGATTCGTCGACGGCCGGGACGACCTCGGGCTGCTGCCCCGCTACGTCGTGCCGCTCCGGGAGCGTGGCCACCTCCTCGGCCTGATGATGATCGTCGTGCCGCAGCAGGTACTGACCGAGCAGGAGACGAAGGCCATCGCGCGAGCAGCGCGCGCCATGACCGCGCAGATGTACGCGGAACACCTCGCGGCCGACACCGAGGAGTCCGACGCGCGGGACCTGTTGCTCGAACTGCTCGGCACCAGCCCGGCGGCCCGCGACGCGGCCCGACAGCGGGCACTGGACAGGGGGCTGCTGAGGGAGACGCCGTACGTCGGGGTCAGCGTCATCCAGGTGTCCCGGAGCCAGGAGCCTCCGGGGCAGATCGAGGTAGCCCTCCGGGGCGCGGTGGAGGGGTTCCTGCGGACGCGTTCGGCGCACGGCATCATGGCGATCGAGCAGGACCGCGCGATCCTGCTCCAAGTGCGCGACCGGCCCCCGGGCCCGGACGAACTCGGCGAGCAGTCCAGGCGCGTCATCGACGCGCTCGGCACCTTCCTCGACGCGTCGGCCGCTCCTGTGGTCGGCATCGGCGGGTGCCAGGCCGGTCTGGCCGACGTGTGGACCTCGTACGAGCAGGCGCTCGTGGCGGTCCGTGCGGCGCGTCGGCTGCCCGCCCTGAAGGGCGTGGGTGACTGGGAGGAGCTGGGGGAGTTCGCCGTGCTCCTGCAGCTACCGGAGCACGCCCTGAACGAGTCGCTGATTCCGAAGCCGCTGCGCACCCTGACCGAGGCCAGTGGTGACCCCCGGCTGCGGGACACGCTGCGGTGCTTCCTCGAGAACGCCGGCTCGATCCCCAGGACTGCCGACGCACTGCAGCTTCACCGGACGTCGCTGTACTACCGCCTGCGGCAGATACAGGAGATCACCGGTCTCGACCTGGACAACGGCGCTGACCGGCTCATCCTGCACATGGGTCTCAGGATCGAGGAGCTCCTCGCCTCGCGGACCGAGGACATCGGTGTCTGACGTCACCTCGTCGAACGTCGCGGAGTCCGGCGGCTTTCTACAGAGAGAGAAAGCTCCTCAGCCAGATCCCTACGACGCGCGGTGGCAGCCGAAATGGCCGATGTCCGAGAATGTCTTACACGAACGCTGACAGCCTTGGTCCTCGTCGGTGTTCGGTTGCCGAAGAGGCAGGACAAGCCTGGCGCGCAGGCTGGACACCGGGTAGGGAAGCTGTGGGAGAACTGACGACGAACGACGGTACGAAGCTGGTGTACCGCGACAGTGGAGGCGACGGCGTCCCGTTGGTCATGCTCCACGGCTGGGGTCAGACGCAGGAGATGTTCCGGCACCAGCTCAGCGACCTGTCCCCGTCCCGCCGGGTCGTCACACTGGATCTGCGCGGCCACGGACTGTCCGGCAAACCGCACCACGGTTACCGGATCGCCCGCCTGGCGCGCGATGTGCTCGAACTCGTCGACCAGCTCCACCTGGACCGGTTCGACGCCCTGGGCTGGTCGATGGGCGTCTCGGTGTGGTGGAGCTTCATGGACCAGTACGGCACCGGCCGGATCCGGCGGTTCGTCGCCGTCGACCAGCCCGCGGCCGTTGCGGCCGTTCCCTGGATGACGGTCGAGGAGCAGCAGGACTCCGGCGCCATCTTCGACGTGGCGGGACTCATGGAACTCGGTGCGGCGCTCGCCGGACCGGACGGTGAGAAGACACGTCAGGACTTCGTACGCGGCATGTTCTCCGGCGACCCTGACCCCGAGATGCTGGCTTTCGTCGCCGAGCAGATCACATCGACGCCGCCCTATGCCGGCGTTCCCCTGCTGTTCGACCACTGTGCACAGGACTGGCGCGATGTCCTTCCCAGGATCGATGTGCCGACACTGGTGATCGGCTGCGACGGAAGCCACGTGAATCCCGGTTCGCAGCGCTTCATCGCCGAGCAGATTCCGGACGCACGACTTCACGTCTTCCCGACCGACGTGGCAAGCTCACATTTCCCTTTCCTCGAAAACCCCGCCGCCTTCAATGCCCTGGTGGAGAAGTTCCTGGCGGAGGAATCTGAAATTTAGGCTTCGCCCCCTGGGTTAACATTCAGTTGGAGTTCTCATGACCCAGTCCTTGATGACACGTGTGCCAAAAACGGGGAGTGCGCAAGCATCCGACCCCCTTTTTCCCTCTGATCGCGGGGTTATTCGGATTCTTTCCGAACTACCCGACGGCGGTGATGACGAATTCCTGTACCTGGGAATGCATGTCCGTGGGTCGGTCGCGATCACCTGGGCTGGGGACAAGGTTTCCCTGGAGCCGAGTGACCTTGTTTTCTGTCATCCGGCTCGGCGTCACTTCCTGCAGTTCGGCGAGGACTGCCAGATGACGTTCTTCCGCGTACCCCGCTGCTACTTGGGCGTTTCGGAGTCCGACCTGGACCGTGTCCTGGGAGTGCCGGTGCGGCACAGCGAGGGCATGGGCGCGCTGGTGTCGGACTTCCTGTCCGCGCTCGCCGCCGAGGCGGAGTTCCACCGGTCGGCGATCGGTGACCGGCTCGCCCGTAGTGCCGTGGATCTCCTCGCCATCCTCGTCATGGAACTCCTTCAGACAGAGGCGGGAGAGGAGACGTGCGGCGCACCGAAGGCCGGCAGCGAGATGCTGTCCCGGATCCGCAGCTTCATCGAAGAGCATCTGATGGAGCCGGACCTGTCACCGGAATCGATCGCACGCGCGCACCACATCTCCGTCCGCTACCTGCACAAACTCTTCCAGAACGACGGCACCTCAGTGAGTCAGTGGGTGCGGCAGCGGAGGCTCGACTCCTGCAGGCACGAGCTGGGTCGGACGTCGAACCGAACGGTCACCGTGGCTGCTGTGGCGCACCGCTGGGGCTTCAGCAGCCCGTCGCATTTCAGCCGTACCTTCCGGGACGCCTACGGAATGTCCCCCAGCGAGTGGCAGGCATTGGCAGCGTCGGGCGTCGGCTCGCCGCTCACCAACGCGCGGGCTGACGGCTGATCGCCGGCGACTTACCCGCACCAACCGAAAGGATCCCGATGACCCAGTCTTCCGCCGCTCCGGCCGTAGAGCGGAGAGACAACAGGCACCGTTACGAAATCCTCGTCGATGGCAAGCGTGTCGGCCTGACCGCGTACCGCGACCGTGGTGAGCAGCGGGTCTTCTACCACACGGAAGTCGACGACGCCTTCGCCGGACAGGGGCTGGCCGCGCAGCTGGTCCATGAGGCACTCACCGACGTGCGCAGGTCGGGCAAGCGCATCGTGCCGGTCTGTCCCTATGTGGCCAAGTACCTGACCCGGCATGAAGAGTTCAACGACATCGCCGACCCGGTGACCCCTGAGGTCCTCCGGTGGCTGGGCACGGAGTTGGGCTGACGGCCGGGTTGATCCACTCACATCTCTGCAGGAGGTCCCATGTCTGTCGTTCTGTCGACCGCACCGCTGTCTCCGTCCCAGCGGGCGGAATGTTGGCACGAGGTGGTTTCGAACACGTTCATGCCGCTCGGGGTGAAGCTGCTCGAGCGTGAGCCCTCGGTGGGGGCGATATCGAGCGAGCAGCTCGGATCCCTGCAGGTGTCCGCGGTGCGGGCAGGCCCACAGGTGGTCACCCGCACTCCACGCCTGATCGCCAAGGACGGCGATGAGTGGGTCACTGTCGTGCTTCAGCACCGCGGGACGGGCGCGCTCGAACAGGGCGGCAGGCAGGTCCTCATGAAGCCTGGCGAGTTCGCGATGGCCGACTCCGGCCGTCCCTTCCGGAACGAACTGGCGGAGGAGTTCAGCTTCACATCGTTTCACCTGCCCCGTAAGGATCTACGAGTGTCTGAGCAGGACTTGCGGGCGCTGACCGCCACCCTCTTCTCCAGCAGCGGAGGCAGCAGCGGATTGGTGGCGACGTACCTGACGCGCCTGTCTCAGGGCATGGGGACCTTCGATGTGTCTGTCCGACGCAGGCTCGGCATCATCGCAACCGACCTCCTGGCGTTGCTGGTCGAAGAGCGGTCCGGAAAGCTGAACCCGCAGGCGCCGGGATCGGCCCACGCCATGCTGGCGCTGATCAAGGAATACATCGTTCGGAATCTGTCCGATCCCGGCCTGTCACCGGAGGTGGTCGCGGGCGCGCACCACATCTCGGTCCGGTATCTCCACAAGCTCTTCGAGTACGAAGAGACCACAGTGAGCCGCTGGATCCTGCAGCAACGGCTGGAAAGGTGCAGGCGGGATCTGTCGCAGGCCTCGGGCCCCCTCCTCACGGTGGCGGCGGTCGGCCGGCGCTGGGGCCTCGTGAGCCCGAGCCACTTCAGCCGCGTCTTCCGCGCCACGTACGGAATGTCTCCCCGCGAATGGCAGACGGCCGAGCGGATGCAACCAAGCGGCCTGGGGCAGCAGCGCGGGAAGCTCGTGCCGTCGTCGACGGGCTCGGGCCGGCGGAGCGAAGGGGGCGAGGCAGCCTGAGGGCTGTGTATGACGGCGAGGTCGCCCAATCAGAGTCAACGGCGCGGTGGATTTCCACGCGGTGCGATCACGGCGTTCGGCAGGACCGGCGCGGGAAGGCGCTCGCCGTCGTATCCCTCGACCGCGCCGAAGCGTTGGGAGGCGTTCTGCCAGTCCTCCCGAGCCCGGACGATCTCTTCATGGTTGCGGCCGATGAAGTTCCACCACATGACGATCTGTTCGCCGAACGGGGTACCGCCGAGCAGGACCGTCCGGGCTGTGTCGTCCGACTCGTTCGTCAACGTCAACGTGTCGTTACCGGTGTCGGCATATCCCAACTCAGCAGGGTGCAGGAGCGTGTCGGCCATGCGGACGTGCCCGTGGTCGACGAGAAGGCCGTGCTCGAAGCCGGGGTCGACGGCGAAAGTGACGGCCGCGTGGGGCTCCAGGACGATCTCGGCACCGAGCAGGGGCGTGAAGGTCGGTACGGGGGAGACGTCCCCGGCGAAGGAGCCCAGGAACACCCTGACTTCGGCTCCGGCGATTCGTACGGGGTCGGGTACGTGGTGCTTGAAGTCGCGTTCCGCGTTCCTGTGCTGTTCGGGCAGCGCCACCCACAGCTGGACGCCGTGCAGGATCGTCGTCCGGGCGGTCGAGACCTCCGAGTGGCTGATGCCGTACCCGCCCGTCATGAGGTTCAGCTCGCCCGGTCGTACCAGCGCGTGGCTGCCGAGGCTGTCCCGGTGCTCGATCTCCCCGCTGAACAGCCAGCTCACCGTCTGCAGGCCGGTGTGCGGATGCGGGGCGACGTCCATGCCACCCGTGACGGCGACGTCGTCGGGGCCGTAGTGATCGGCGAAGCACCAGGCTCCGATCAGGGGCCGGGTGCGCTGCGGCAGTGTGCGCCGTACCTTCATCGCCCGTGGGCCGCCGAGGGGGACGTCCCGTGGGGCGAGTACGTCGATGTGCGGGACCCTCGCGCTCCGTTCGTCGTCGGCCGGTGTTCCGCGGTGCGACTCGGTTGGCTCTGTTTCGACGTTGCTCACTGAGCGCCGCCTCCTTCCGGGACGACGGGTCCCGATGACGTGTCGAACGCGTGGGTGACCTCTGGCCGGGTGCCGGGGACGAGGAGACGGCGTGCCCGCTCCTCGTAGCGGCGGTCGGTGAGGGTGAGTCTGTCGCTGTGCTGGGCGAGATGCTCGGACCAGGAGGCGACAAGGTAGTTCTCGATGAAGCGTTCGGGATCCTGTCCGTCCTGGTACAGCCCCCAGGTGAGGGCCCCGGTTCGCCGCCGGGAACGGGCCACGTGATGCATGCAGTTACTGAAGGCGGAGCGGTTTCCCGGGGCGACGCGGTAGGAGACGGTGACCAGCACCGGGCCGGCGGCCGGCCCGGGCTCGAACACCAGGGGCGGGACCGGCCAGTGCTCGGATGGGGAGGGGTCGACGCCCTCTGCGCCGTGCAGCGGCCAGCGCCGCAGGCTGAGGGCACTGACCAACAGCAACGCACTGCCGGCCAGGAGGGGCACGGCGAGCCCCAGCCGGTCGGCGAGGGCGCCCCACAACGGCGCCACCAGCGCCTGGCCGCCTTGGAAGACAAGGAGATAGACAGCGAGGCCACGGGCCCTGACCCAGCCCGGGAGCCGAGTCTGCATGGCCGCGTTGAGGGTGGACAGGACCCCGATCCACGCCAGACCGGCGAACAGCAGCGCCACCGCCACCAGCCACGGGATGCGTACGGTGGCCAGCACCACCAGGACACCCGCGAAGACCAGGGCACCGACCCCCAGAGTTCCGTTGGCGCCGAGAACCCGGTTGCTGCGGGGCAGCACGAACGCCCCCGCGACCGCTCCGACGCCGACCGCGCCCAGGAGCAGCCCGTAGCCGCCCGAGCCCAGGTGCAGGGAGCGGCTCGCGACCAGCGGCAGCAGCGCCCACAGGGCGGCGCCACCAGGGATGAACAGGATCATGCGCAGCAGGACCCGGCGGATGCCGGGTGCGTACCACACGTAGCGACGGCCGGCGTCGAGGGCGGTCAGCAGCTTCTCACCGCTGGGGGCGGGGACAACCGTCCGGGGAGGCCGCCAGAGCAGCAGGACGGCGGCGATGCCGAGGTAGGAAGCGGCGTTGAAGGCGAATACCCACCCCGCGCCCGCCGCTGCCACGACCAGTCCACCTACGGCCGGTCCGACGGCGCGGGCCAGATTCATGTTCACGCCGCCGAGCGCGGCGGCCTGTCCGAGCTGACGGCGTTCCACCAGCTCCGGCTGGATCGCCTGCCAGGCCGGGCCCATCAACGCGGCCCCGCAGCCCAGCAGGAACGTGAGCACCAGCAGCAGCACCGGGGTGAGCGCGTCCGCGAACGCCAGCGCGGTCAGCGCGCCGGAGACCGCGAGCATGGCCAACTGTGCGGCCAGGAGCACCCTGCGACGGTCGTAGCGGTCAGCGACCACGCCCGAGGGCAGAGCCAGGAGTACGACGGGCAGGCTGGAAGCCGTCTGGACGAGCGTCACCAGTGCCGCGTCGTGCCCGATCAGCAGCCACTGGGCGCCCACCATCTGCATCCAGCTGCCGATGTTGGAGACCAACTGGGCGATCCACAGCGCCCGGAAGACGCGCGCTGCGAGCGGGGCCCACGCCGAATCCGGCTTGGGGGACTGCGTTGGCGTGGAGGGTGGAGCGGTGCTCATGGCGGTCCAGGCGGGTGGGTGCGGATGCGTTGACTCCGGCGGATGTCGCGTATGCCAGGCGACTGTCGTCGTGGAAACCTAGGACCGGCCCACCGGTCGTTGTTGACCGTCAGCGCACGGGGTGTGTTCCCTCGGCGCAGTGCCACCGGTGGGCCGGTGTGTTGTTCAGAGCCGCGGCCGTATCCAGGCGGCATCGGCGGTCGAGAGACGGTGGGTGATCACGGAGGTGACCGCGAGCAGCACCAGCGTCAGGCCCAGGGTGAGGGCGAGATGGCCGTGCAGGACCAGCTGCGCTCCGACGAGGGCGCCGAGGAACATGGCGAGCACGGAGAGGATCCGGCGGCCGGGGCGTGGCGCCTCGCCGCCGGCCGTGGCGGAGTCCGCTGCCAGGCCCGTCAGGGTCAGGGTCAGGACGGTCGTGGTGAGGTCCGGAACGCCCAGGCGTCGGGCGACCGCGTTCTGCAGGCCCATGGCGAGTCCCAGGAAAACGATCAGGGTGTACTGGACGCCGGGGGTGACCCGGCCGTCCGATACGGCGGCGACCACCACGGTGACCGCGACCAGGATCGTCTGCACGGCCGTCGACGTGCGCAGCAGGTGCCCGCGGTGCAGGGCGAACCGCGTGCCGAGCCTGCCCCCTGCGAGCGCGCCGAGGAGGAACGAGCCCATCGCGACGACGGATGCGAGCGCGGACAGGCTCTCGTCGCCCGCCAGAGCGAACCCGAGGAAGACCACGTTGCCGGTCATGTTGGCGACGAAGACGTGCCCGAGCGCCAGATAGCTCACCGCGTCGACCAGCCCGGTGACCACCGTCAGGATCAACATCAGGGGAGGCAGCGGGCCGTGACGTTCCTCCCCGCGCGGTACCAGGGTGCGGAACGCGTCACTCAGCAGCCTGCGCATACCGCTTCCCTTCCGCCGCCGTGGGCGGCCGGTGCAGCACCATGCGGGTGAGCAAGCCGCTCGCGGGACCCATCACGATCGCGGCGACGGAGACCCACACCGGCCAGGGGGTGACGGCCAGTGCGTGGTCCACGGACCACCGTCCGGGCCCGGTGAGGGCCAGTGCGGCGGAGACGACGACGAGAACGAGGGGGTATTCGTAGCCGTCGTTCTGGACCCATAGCCCCTTGTGCCACTTGACGGTGCCCGCGACTGTCATCACGCCCATGGCGGCCATCGCGGCCAGGGGCGTGAGCAGGCCGGCCGCCAGGAACAGGCCGGAACCGATCTGACTGGCTCCCGCGACGAGGGCGGTCAGCCGACCGCCGCGGAATCCGTCACGGCGGAACTCCTCGGTCCCGCCCGCCAATCCGTTGCCGCCGAGCCGGAAGCTCACCTTCTGCACACCGTGCCCGGCGATGAGCAACCCCACCGCCAGCCGGAGGATCAACAGTCCAGCGTCCATCGTGTCCCTGCCTGTTCCTGACGTTTCAGTGCCGGTGCGGGAATCAGCCGGCGGACTGGGTGCCGGTCATGGCGTACGCGTAGACCATGCCGAGGCCATAGGTGCCGGCGTGCTCCTTGACCACGTCGCCCACGGCGGCGTACGTCTCGGTGCGGGCCCAGTCGCGCTGGAGCTCCAGGAGCACCTGCACCCAGGTCACCGGGACCGCGCCGGCCTGCACCATGCGCTGGATCGCGTGCTCGTGGGCCTGCGGGGTGACACCGCCCGACGCGTCGGTGACCACGTAGACCTCGTAGCCCTGGGCGATGGCGGAGAGCACCGGCAGGACGACGCAGACCTCGGTCCACAGACCGGCGATGACGAGCTTCTTGCGGCCGGTCGCCTTGACCGCCTCGACGAAGTTCACGTCCTCCCAGGCGTTCATCGTGCTGCGGTCGATGATCTTCTGGTCGGGGAAGACGTCGGCCAGCTGCGGCATGAGCGGGCCGGAGAAGGTCTCGGCGGCCACGGTGCTCAGCACGACCGGCACATCGAACACCTTCGCGGACTTCGCCAGGCCCACGGTGGAGTTGATGATGGCGGTGCGGTCGCCGCTGCCGGTGCCGAAGAACATCTGCGGCTGGTGGTCGATGAACAGCACCGCGCAGTTGTCCGGGGTGAGCAGGTCGGGGCTGGGGGCGGCGGTGACCTCGGAGATGTTGACCATGAGAGTGGAGCCTTTCTCGTTAAGCGGTGGCGCGGACTGCTGTCCGTGCCGTGGGAAGAACCGTCCGGTCGGACGGAGCTTGTGGGTGGTGTCCCGGAAGGGGCGACTCAAGGGCCGGGCCCCTTCCGGGAGTTCAGAGGTCGAAGCAGGGATCGAAGGGCGTGCTCGCGGCCTCGGGGGTGAGACCACGCGCGATGCGCCACTGGCGGTGCTGCTCCGACTCGATGACGGCCTGGCCGAGCAACTCCGCCTGGCGGGCGCCGGGAAGGGTCGTCCGACGGGACGCCTGGTAGCCGCCGAAGTGCGCCACCGGGCTCCAGGCCGGGCTGACGGGGGGAAGTTCCTCGTCGAGCCCCTCGTACTCGGCGGCGGCGTAGACGATCCGGCCGCCGGTCACCGTCAGCAGCGACTCGATGTGTGCGATGTCCGGCTCGGGCACGGCGAAGTAGTCCTCGGACAGGACCGCCAGGTCCGCGTAACATCCCGGCCGCAGTACGCCCTTGACCTCGTCCTCGCCGGTCAGTGCGGCGCCGGCGCGGGTGAACATCGCCAGTGCCGTCTGCCGGTCGACGCGGTTCGCCGGCGGGCGCAGCACCAGATCGCCGACCGAGCGACCGCTGACGAGCCAGTGCAGGGCGACCCAGGGGTTGTAGGTGGAGACTCGGGTGGCGTCGGTGCCGGCGCCCACGGTCAGGCCGCGGTCCAGCATGGCCCGGATCGGCGGGGCGTCCGCCGCGGCGCCGGGGCCGTAGCGCCGTACGAACGCCTCGCCCTGGAAGGACAGGCGGTTCTGCACGGACATCGCACCGCCGAGGGCGGCGATGCGGTCGAGGCTGTCCGCGGAGACGGTCTCGGCGTGGTCGAAGAGCCACCGGTTTCCGGCCGGGAAAAGCCCGTCTGCGGCGAGTTTCTCGAACACCGCGAGGTCACGGCGGATGGTTTCGTCGTACGTGGCGTGCAGCCGGAATCCCCACCCGTTCTCCATGAGCAGGCGCACCGCCTTCTCGAACTCCGCCTCGTAGTCAGGGGCGAGTTCCGGACGCGGCTGGGTGAAGTTCTCGAAATCGGCGGCCGACCAGGTGAGATTCTCACCCGCGCCGTTCAGCCGCAGCCATTCGTCCCCGTCCTCGGGGCGGGCCATTTCGATCCAGCGGGCGAGATCGTCGATCTCCTGACCGGGAGTCTGTGGGAAAAGGTGGTAGGCGATACGCAACGACAGCTGTCCGGCCTTGGCCAGTTCGATGACGGTGGCGTAGTTGTCGGGGAAGTTCTGGAAACCGCCCGCGGCGTCGATCGCCGAGGTCAGGCCGAACCTGTTCAACTCCCGGAGGAAATGCCGGGTGGAGGTCTTCCGGTCCTCCGCGCTCTCCAGGGTCGGCGCCTTGGCCAGCGTCGAGTAGAGGATGAGAGCGCTGGGTGCGGCCAGCAGCATGCCGGTCGGTTCCCCGTCCCGGCCCCGTACGATCTGGCCGCCCTTGGGGTCGGGCGTGTCCTTGGTGAAGCCGGCGGCCTTGAGCGCTGCCCGGTTCAGCACGGCCGACTGGTACAGGTGCAGGACGAAGACCGGGGTGTCCGGGGCGGCGGCGTTCAGTTCGGCGACGGTCGGCAGCCGGCCTTCGGCGAACTGCTCGGCCGACCAGCCCCCGACCACCCGCACCCACTGGCCCTTCGGGGTACGAGCGGCCTGCTCACGCAGCATCGCCAGGCCCTGACGCAGGCTGCGCACGCCGTCCCAGCGCAGTTCCAGTACGTAGTTGAGGCCCCCGCGGATCACGTGCAGGTGGGAGTCGTTGAGGCCGGGGATCATCCGTCGCCCGAGCGCGTCGACCACCTTCGTGCCCGCACCGATGTGGGGAGCCACGTCTTTGTCGTCACCGACGACCGTGATGACGCCGTCGCGGACGGCGAGCGCCTCCGCATGCGGACGGCCCGGGTCTCCGGTGTGGATCTTCGCGTTGCGGACGACGAGGTCCGCGGCATCGTCGATGGCCTGCGGAACCAACCCGCCGACGGGCATTGTTGACATCTCTGGAAACCCCTCTGGGAATACGACTTCGATCCAAGTCATGGCCGATATAGGCGGCCTTTGGCGATTCGGCCACGCTCAAATGCTGTCTGCTCGAATCGAGCCGGGTGAATTCCACCGACACTCGTCGTGCCCTGAGAACGAGGGCAGGCCCTGTGTATGAGGGCCGCGGTTGCTTCGCCATCACGATAGACGCCACAGACGCACCCCCTATGTCCTGTCAACGCACAGGGCTTTGCCTCACAGCGCACTGCTCATCCATGCTCTGAAATGCGAAGGGAGAAGCCCGAAGGCGCCCGTGCACTGTGAGAACAGCAGTAGTGCGCTCGTAGGCAATGACCGTGCGCCCGGCGGCTTAGCGTGGCGGACAGCGGCTCCGGGACGCCTTCGCGGGATCCGAGCCTGATTGCCGGAAGGACCGGCGTTCGCGCGAATACTCCAGGAGATTCACATGTCCGATGCCGTCGAGCCGGTTCAGCCGGTGCTGGAACCCTCGGCAGCCGCTTTCGCCGCGGCGACCGCCAATCCCCCGTACCTGTTCGACCTGGGCCCCGCGGAAGGGCGCAAGGCCGTCGACGAGGCGCAGTCCGGCGAGATCGACAAGCCCGCGGTCGACGAGGAGTGGATCACCGTCTCGGGCGGGCCCACGGGCAGCGTCCGTGCGCGGATCGTCAAGCCCGCCGGCGCCGAGGGCACCCTCCCGGTGATCCTCTACATCCACGGTGCGGGCTGGGTGTTCGGCAACGCCCACACGCACGACCGTCTGGTGCGCGAACTCGCCGTCGGCGCGGGCGCCGCCGTGGTCTTCCCCGAGTACGACCTCTCGCCCGAGGCCCGCTACCCGGTCGCCATCGAGCAGAACTTCGCGGTCGCGCAGTGGGTCGTCCAGCAGGGCGCGACGAAGGGGCTGGACGGCTCCCGCATCGCGGTCGCCGGTGACTCGGTCGGCGGCAACATGACCGCCGCGCTGACGCTGATGGCCAAGGAGCGCGGCGGCATCCCGCTGGTGCAGCAGGTGCTGTTCTACCCGGTCACCGACGCGAGCTTCGACACCGGCTCGTACCACCAGTTCGCCACCGGCTACTTCCTGCGCCGCGACGGCATGCAGTGGTTCTGGGACCAGTACACGACCGACGAGGCCGAGCGGGCGCAGATCACCGCCTCCCCACTGCGCGCCACCACCGAGCAGCTCACCGGCCTGCCGCCGGCCCTCGTCATCACCGCCGAGGCCGACGTGCTGCGGGACGAGGGCGAGGCGTACGCCAACAAGCTCCGCGAGGCGGGCGTGGCGGTCACCGCGGTCCGTTTCCAGGGCGTCATCCACGACTTCGTGATGCTCAACGCCCTGCGCGAGACCCACGCGGCCGAGGCCGCCATCACGCTGGCCGCCGGCACTCTGCGTGCCGCCCTGCGTACCCCCTGACAGCGAGAAGAGGCACCGCCATGACCCCGTCCACCCTCACGGTCGTCCTCGTCCACGGTGCGTTCGCCGATTCGGCCGGCTGGATCGGGGCCATCGCGGAACTGCACAGTCACGGCATCCCGGTGATCGCGCCGCCCAACCCTCCCCCAGTTCTCGGCTGCGCTCGAACCGGGGGGACCCCCATCGCGGACTGGCCGCCGACGCGGCGTACGTCGCGTCCGTGGCGTCGCAGATCGACGGCCCCGTGGTACTGGTCGGTCATTCCTACGGCGGGGCGCTGATCACCGTGGCGGGCACCACCGAGAACGTGGTCGGGCTGGTGTATGTGGCGGCCTACGTCCTTGAGGAGGGCGAGAGCCTCGGCGAGCTGCAGGGCCGCTTCCCCGCCTTGCCGCTGGTGAGCAACCTGAAGCAGTGGACGTACCCCGTCGAAGGCGGTGACCCCGCCGTCGAGGTCACCATCGACGCCGACGCCTTCCCGTCGGTCTTCGCCGCCGATGTGCCCGCCGACCTCACCAGGGTCCTGGCCGTGGCCCAACGGCCGCTGGCCGCCGCGGCCTTCGAGGAGACGGCCGCCGCGGCCGCGTGGAAGACCAAGCCGTCCTGGGCCCTGGTCGCCGGCGCGGACGAGGCGATCAACCCCGAGGTCGAGCGGTTCGGCGCCGAGCGCGCCGGGGCGACCGTGGTGGAGATCGAGGGCGCGTCGCACGCGGTTGCCGTCTCCCGGCCCAAGGAGGTGGCCGACCTGATCCGCGACGCGGCACGGGCGACGAGCTGACCAGGGGCACACCAGCTGCGCGGACGAACTCGTTTCGTCCGCGCAGCCGTGTTCCCACCTCAATGCCGCACTTGTTCGGTCCGGTCAGCCACCGTGACCACGACGACAAGGGCCGCCGCCAGCAGACCGGCGATTACGGCCGGCGCCGGGGTGTGACCGGCCACCAGCACAGCGACCGCGACAGCGGGAAACGCAAGCTGTTCGACCCCGCTCTGCTGGTGCGGCCGGACGTGTATGGCCCACACGGTGATCAGGAAGATCGCCGCCGGCATGGTGATCGCGACGCCTGCGGCAGGCGACGGAACATCGGCGCGCCGCGTGATCAGCTCGGCGTATGCCGCCAGGCCGGCCCCCTCGGCGGCTGCCGAAGCGAAGATCAGGTAGTGGCCGTATGCCCAGGTGAACCTCTTGCGATGGGCCTGGTGCGTCGTGGCGAGCAGAGTGTGCGCCGGTCTGGCGAAGTACAGCCACCACATGGCGAAGACCATGAGCAGGCCACCCGTTGCCATCAGGTACAGCGCACCGGCGTTGTGGTGCCGGTCGAAGGCGCTGCGGACCGCGGCTGCGGCGGCTGCGACGGACTCACCGAGCACGATGAGGGTGAACAGTTCGTAGCGTTCCGCGATGTGGTGCGGATGCCACGGGGTCATCCCGGCTGACTGCGCCCACACCGGGACGGAAAGCTCGGCAACGATCAACCCGATGATGGCCGGCAGTTGTGCCGGGGCCGGGAGGAAGAGCATTGCGACCCAGCCGATCTGGCAGCCCGTCACTCCGGCTGCGAAGCGGAGCGCCGTCCGCCGCCGAGCGGGGTCCGATCGCGCGGCACGCAGCCACAGGACGGCCAGGGCCGTGCGCAGTACGGCGTATCCCAGCGTGATGACGCGCAGGTCGCCGTCCTCGAACGCCCGCGGGACGCCGGCGGCGAGAATGAGGGACCCCGTGATCTGGACCAGCACCGTCAACCGGTACGGGACGTCGTCCGGGTCGTAGGCGGACGCGAACCACGTGAAGTTCATCCACGCCCACCAGATGGTGAAGAACACCAGCGCGAAGCGCAGAGAGCCGGTGATGTAGTGCCCACCGGTCACCGCTGTGCTCAGGCTCTCGGACGCCTGTGCCACCGCGATGACGAAGCACAGGTCGAAGAGGAGTTCCAGCGACGTGGCGGTCCTGTGCGGTTCACCGGGGTCCCGGCCCGGCATGGTGCCGCCGGGCCCCTGGTGCCATCGTCCGGCTCGCTGCGTACGCCCCGGGGAGAAACGGCTCAGCGCAGGGCTCCCAGAGCGGCTTCCACGGTTCGGTGGAAGGTGGGGTAGGTGTAGATCATGTGCCTGAGGCGCTCGATGGGCACCTCCGCGTGGATGGCGACATTCAGCCCGTACAACACCTCACCTCCGGCCGGCCCGGCCGAGGTGGCCCCGATCAGCACGTACCGGTCGGCGTCCTGGATCAGCTTGATGAACCCCTCGTTGCCCCGCCCGTGGATCCAGCCGCGCGTGGAGGAGTCGATCGGCACCACGCTGGTGCGCACCCGCAGCCGCTGGTCGCGCGCCTGACGCTCGGTGAGTCCCACTGCCGCGATCTCGGGGTCGGTGAAGATGACCCGGGGCAGCGCCCGGTAGTCGGCATCGGGACCAGGACGCGCGAGGATGTCCCGGACGGCGATCTCCGCCTGGTACATCGACACATGCGTGAAATCGCCGTGGCCGGTGATGTCGCCGATCGCCCAGAGCCCTTCCCCGGCACGCATCTGCCCGTCCGTGCGCACGGCTCGTGCCGAAGGGTCGAGCCCCGCCGCGTCGACGCCCAGCGCTGCGAGGTCGGCGCGGCGCCCGGTGGCGACGAGAAGCCGCTCGGCGCGCAAGGGCTCCTCCTCGCCCTGGAGGTGGACGATGAAGCCGGTGCCGTCATGACCGACCTGCCGGGCCCGGGCCGAGGTGAGGACGGTGACGCCGTCCTCCCTCAGGACCTTCTCGGCCAGCTGCCCGGCTTCCGGTTCTTCCTGTGAGAGCAGCCGTTCCTCTCCCTCCACCACGGTGACCGCGCACCGGAAACGGGCGAAGACCTGGGCGAGTTCCACGCCGATGGCGCCCCCTCCGAGCACGACCATCGAGGCCGGCAGCTCCCTGGCCGCCATGGCGTCCCGATTGGTCCAGTACGGCGTCGAGGCCAGGCCCGGGACCGGGGGAATCCAGGGCCGGGAGCCCGTGGCCAGGACCACACCCTGCCGGGCCCGGAACGTACGCTCGCCGACCGTCACCTGCCGTGGCCCGGTGAGCCGTCCCGTTCCGCGGACGAGCCGGCCGCCCTTCGCCGCGAGGCGGTCGGCGGCCACCTGGTCGTTCCAGTCGTCGGTCGCCTCGCCCCGGATACGTCCGGCAACCCGGCTCCAGTCAGGCGTCACCTCCGCATCACCGGCGAGGAAGGGCACGCGGCCTGCCTCGGCGAGCAGGTTCCCGGCCCGGATCATCATCTTGCTGGGCACGCATCCCCAGTACGGGCACTCGCCCCCGACGAGCTCCGCCTCAATGCCCACCACATCCAGTCCGGCCTCTGCCAGCGTGCCCGCGACGTACTCGCCCCCGGGCCCGAGCCCCAGGACGACCACATCTGCCTGCTCGCTCACCCTCATGCCTCTCCTTGCTGGTCGTCGGCTCGCGCCGTGCGCCCGAGGCTAGAAGGGGCGGGGCACCGTGCCGTGCCCGTCAGCGCACGGTGACTTGCCCGAGAGCGAACACCGGGCACGGACTCCTCGCCGAGTGCGCTGCCGAGCACCACCGCGTGCGCTCCTGGGCAACGAGTCCGCCGTGTGGGTACCTAGCGTCACTCGTGCCAACAGAGCCCAGACCGCAGGAGGCGGATCATGACCATCACTTCCCAGCACGTGAGCAGCCAGCCGCGGCTGCATCAGAAGGGCGAGATCATCCAGGAGTTCGGGACCGTCAAGCAGTTCCCTCTCGGCCTGTCCTACGAGACCCGTATGTACTCCTGCCAGCGGCTCAACAAAGTCCTGGCCGACACGCAGATCCTCTACGGCCTCTACAAGAAGCACCACTGGCTGATGCGCGGCGCGACCTTCTACCAACTGCACCTGGTGCTGGACAAGCACGCGGGAGAACAGCTCGCACTTGTCGACGCCCTCGCCGAACGGGTCCAGACCCTGGGCGGTGTCGCGGTGGGGGACCCCCGGCACGTCGCCGAGATCACGTCGATCCCGCGGCCCCCGGACGGTGTGGAGGAGGTGCCGGCCATGCTGTCGCGGCTGCTGGAGGCACACGAGACCATCCTCATCGAGGCCCATGACGCGGCGGCCCGCATCGGGGAGTTGGGCGACGACGGCACCAACGACCTGCTGGTTTCACAGGTGATCCGGACCGGTGAACTCCAGGCGTGGTTCCTGGCCGAGCACTTGGTGGACACCCCTCTGGTCCGCGCCTGAACCGGCGTGTCGTTACACGGGGTGAGTCCGCGGTTGGTGGAAGCCGTCGTCCCGGTGACAGAGCCACCTCGGCTTCACGCCGGCAGCCCAGCGGCTGCACGCGTCACTCCGCGGTGCCGACATGGCTCGGGCTCTTGAGCGGGAACCGGGCGTCGACCCCTCTTCGACCGCACCACGCAGCAGATCGCGGTGCCGCCGAGCGAAGCACACATCGCGAGCGTGGGCGGTGGCGCGCACTGACGATCAGCAATTTCGACGTCCCACGGAGCGGGCACGACCACGTGCTGGAACGGCGTGGCCTCGGTGGGCCGGACAGTGGCAATGCCCGAGCGTCGCATGCCGACTGTCGCGATGACCACCCCCCGCTCCCTTGCAAGCACGACTTACAGGAGAGTTCACCATGAGGACCAGTCCCGAATCGCCCGGGGAGCGGGCCGAGCCGACAGGTAGGCATTTCGAACCGGACCTACGGCCGATGACCCGCATCCACCTCCGCCCCATCGCCTCCCCGATGCCGGTCGGATTCTTCGCGGTGGCGATCGCCTCCATCATCGTCGGAAGCCTGCAACTGGGCTTCCTGGGCGACGACGCCCATCAGGCGGTCGCCCTCACGATCCTCCCGGCCTTCATCCTGCAACTGATCGTCAGCATCCTGGCATTCGGGGCGAGGGACGTGCTCGCGGCGACGCTCATGGCGTGCTTCTCCGGAACCTGGCTGGCGAGCTCCCTGGTACTGGCCCTCGATCCGCCGGCGGGTGCCGAGACGCTTGGCGTGCTCAATCTCGTGTTCGCCGTTTTCGCCCTGATGATGGCGACCGTCGCGCACCGCAAGCGCGCGATGTGGTTCGTGCTGTGCGTGGCTGTACCACGCTTCGCAGTGGCCTCTCTCTTCAACTTCACTGGTGCCGCCTGGCTCGGCTACGTGTCCGGGGCCTTCGGACTGCTCCTCGCGGGAGTGGCGATGTATGCCGCGTTCGCGCTCATGCTGGAGGACATGAGGGGCGAGGAGGTTCTGCCCGTAGGACGTCGGGGCCCCGCCCACGACGCCGTCGAAGGGAACCTGGCGGTGCAGCTGCGCAACCTCGAACGTCAGGCGGGCGTGCGGCGGACGCTGTGATTCGTTGAGCGGATCGAGCAGGCGGGAGTGGAGGGATGGGCTCTCAAGAGGCCCGGGCGTCAGGTCCCTTCACGCCACGCCTCCGGGTCGAGGTCGCCGTCGTGCTCGCCGGAGAGAAGGAGGACACAGCTGCGCTCGCCGCTGCCCCGGCCGACCCCGTGGCCGCGCTCCGGGCAAGGACAGCCGTGGTGAACGCGGCCGTGCGGTGACCGGCCCGTGCACTGCCAGGCCCCGGACCGTGCGCTGACGGTCAATCCTTCTCCCGGACTCCTCCCTAGCCTGATCAGGGCGGTCTCATGATCCGGACCGCCGCGCGGAACAAGTCAGGAGCATCATGCCCAGCCAACCGAATCACCCCGCACGCCACCGAGCCACCCTGGCCATGGCAGCGGCCGGGGCCCTCGCCGTCGTACTGACCGCATGCACTGGTTCCGATACGGATGGTGGTGCCACCGGCAGCGGTTCGGTCGCCGGTACCACCCCGAACGCGAGTACGTCGGCAACGTCAGCGGCCCCGACGCGGCCCTCCGCGTCCCCCGCGACGACCGCCCGCTGCCACACTTCAGATCTGCGCGCCTCCATCGGCCCTAACGATCCCGGAGCCGGTCAGGAGAACTTCGCTGTCCTCCTCACCAACAACTCCACCCGCACCTGCACGGTCTACGGCTTCCCCGGCATCGCCTTCATCAACGGCGACGGCGAGGCGGTCACCCCGGACCCCGAGCGGGCCACCGGCCAGGAGGAGCCGACGGTCACGCTGAAGCCTGGCGCCAGTGCGTGGTCGGCGCTGACGTTCACCAACCCGGAGGTCACCGGCGTGACCACCGTGACCCCGGCGGCGGTCCTCGTCACCCCGCCCGACGAGACCGCGCCGATCAAGGTGGCCTGGAGCGGTGGCAAGGTCTCCAACACGGGCAAGGCGTCGGTCCCGCAGGTGAGCCCCTTCAGGCCCGGCGACGGCGGCTGACCTCTCCGATGCCGCCGTCGGCCCTGGCCTCGCCCCGCCCGGCCGCCGGCGCGAGCCGCTCGGCCGCGCCCTCCACCAGCTCCAGGTCGGCCTTGGTGTGGCCGATGGCCGCGTCGCGGAGGAGGGATACCAACGGGGCACGCCCCTCAACCTCACACCCACTGCCGCTCCTCCTGCATTGTGACAATGCAGGGGGTGTGTAAATTGCCGCTGCACCACGCCGTGCTCGCCCTGCTGACCGAGGGCGAGAGCCACGGTTACGAGCTCAAGGGGCGCTTCGAGGAGGCCATCGGCCCGCAGTGGGGCGGCCTCAACATCGGCCACCTCTACCAGATCCTCAACCAACTGGTCCGCGACGGATTCGTCACACGGTCCCAGGTGGCCCAGCCGGACCGGCCCGACAAGACCCTCTACCGGCTCACCCCGGCCGGGCAGGAGGAGGTGCGGGACTGGGCCACCAGCGCGTGGGTGCGCACGGGCGGGTTCCGCGACGAGCTGTTCCTGAAGCTGTTCGGCGCCAGCGCGCTCGGCGCCGAAACGCTGGACGCGTTCGTCGCGGCGCAGCGGCAGACCTACCTCTCCGAACTCGCCGGGCCGACCCGGCTGCGCCGCACCCACACCGGCGACCCGCCGGTATCCGGGGCTTGTCGCCTTGGATTCCGTCGATCTGGAGATCGGCGATGGCGAGGCGGTCGTGGTCACCGGCCCGTCGGGGTCGGGGAAGTCAACCGTGCTGCACCTGGTCGGCGGCATGGACCGGCCGGACGAGGGGACGATCGAGGTCGACGGCTCGGAACTGACGGCGCGTCAACTGGACGCGCACCGGCGGCGGATCGGGTTCGTCTTCCAGCGGGTCCACCACTGCCCGCGCTCACCGTGCTGGACAACGTCCTCGCGCCTGTGCTGCCCCGCCGCGTGGACTTCGACCGCAGGACCCGCGCCATGGAACTCCTGGACGCCGTCGGCCTTGCCGCCCGCGCCGACGCCCTGCCGTCCGAACTCTCCGGCGGGCAGCACTGGACCGCCGGCCCCGTCGACTACCGCGCCACCGAGGACGGCCTCACCGCGCGGACCCGCTCCACCCAGCCGCGCGACCTGAGGCGGACCACTTCGAGGACGACCTGGTGCAGAACGTCCCGGAGGAGAACACCGGCACCCAGTTCCGCGAGGTCACCGCTCACGCATCCACCAGCTGCATGGGTTCCAAGACGTGCAGGGGCGAAGACGCCGGGCGCGGTCCCACGCCAATTCTGAACATCGTCGGCCGCTACGACACCGACAAACTGCGCGGCTTCTCCACCCTCTCCGAGGTCCCTCTGGAGATCTACCGGTCCCCGCAGCTCACCGGCGCAGACGCGGCCTCCCGGGTCGCCCTCGGCAACCAGCCGCTGCGCCCCGACCGCAACCTCGGCGGCTGCCTCAGCCCGCCGCCCACCCTGCTCACCACCCTCGACTCGCTCTCCGTCATCACGCACAGCCGCAGAAAGCCCACCGCGCAGGAGAAGGCGCCGGTCAGCGCCATCCGCATCCGGGTAGCCGGCGTCGACCCGGCCTCCCGTGCCCGGGCCAACTCCGTCGCCGGACAGATCCGTACCGCCTACCCCGACCTCCAGGTGGACGTCACCGTCGGCAGCTCGCCCGCCCCGCTGCCCAGGGGCGTCAAGGTCACCGAGTACTGGGTCGCCAAGGGCGTCGCCCTGAAGATCCTGCGGGCCGTGGATACCAAGAGCGCGGTGCTGTTCGGTCTGGTCCTGGTGGTCTGCGGGCTCTTCCTCGCGCAGGCCGCCCTGGCCTCCGTACGCTCACGCCGCAGCGAGATCGGCACCCTGCGCTGCGTCGGCTGGAGCGCGCCGGAGATCCTCCGGCTGATCCTCGGCGAACTCGCGGTGATCGGGCACGCTCGGCGCCCTCCTCGCCTACGGCCTGGGCGCCCTGCTCGGCCTGCCCACCTCGGCGGCGAAGGCGGCCCTCGTGCTGCCCGTCGCCCTGCTGCTCGCGCTGACCGCGGGCGTACTGCCCGCTCGGCGGGCGACCCGGGTCCAGCCGCTGGACGCGGTCACACCCCCGGTCACCGGCACCCGTCGGGCGGTCGCCGTCCGCTCCGTGGCCGGCCTCGCGCTGCGCAACCTGCTGCGCGCCCCCCCCCTGGCCGGACCGTGCTCGGCGCCGCCGGACTGGCGCTCGGCGTGGCCGCGTTCACCGTGCTGCTCTCCCTCACCTTCGCCTTCCGCGGCGAGGTGGTCTGCTCGCTCCTCGGCAACGCCGTCGTCGCCCAGGCCCGCACCGCCGACTACCTCAGCGTCGCCCTGTCCGTGCTGCTCGGCGCGGCCGGCCCCGTGGACGTACTGGTCCTCTCCCAGCGGGAGCGGGCCGCCGACCTCGCCATGCTGAGCGCCACCGGCTGGTCCAGGCGCGGACTCGGCCGGTTCGCCCTGTACGAGGGCGCCGGCCTCGCCCTGCTGGGGGGCCTCACCGGAGCCGTCGTGGGACTGGCCACGGTCCTGATGATCGGTCAGGGTCTCTAGGAAGGACGGCTATTGACGATGACCGGTGCCGCACTTCTGGTGGCCCTGGCCGCGGTCGGCCTGGTCTGCGCTGTGCTCTCCATCCCGATCCGGGCCATGTCCCGTATCGCCCAGGCTTCACTGTTGGCGAGGGAGTGAGCGGCGGCCAACAGGGCTTACGCCACACCCCCCAGCTCCAGTCCCTTCCGCATCGACGACGGCTTCAGCCGCCGGGACTCGGCGCAGGAGCCGCTGGCCGGTTCCGCGTACTTACGTGGAACACCGCCTTCGCGACCGCTTGATCCGGAGTGCCCCCGGCAGGATTCGAACCTGCGCACACGGCTCCGGAGGCCGTTGCTCTTTCCCCTGGTTTGGCGGTGGTGTGTCACGCCTTTGGAAGGGCGTTTCAGAGCTCTTGAGAGCCCACTGTGAATTGTGACTTTACATCAAGCGGAAAGATGCTTCAACCCTAGCTGAACTTCCTTGGAGGGGGCCTTTGCTGTCGATCGCAATTCAGCACGCCCCTCTCTCGAAGTAGTTCGGCGACGGCAGACTAATTCAGGGCGGAACGGACTGGAAGTACCCGCCGCAGGCATGTGAACCTTGATCACGTCGGGGGTTGTAAGGGCTGTCGTGGGTGTCAGGGGAGGGTGGTCCGATACCTCCCGCATGGCCGTGCAGGCGCCGGCATACCGATCCTCCTACGTCTTTGAAGTCCTTGCTGATGTCTTAGCGACTGGTCCCTCAAGGGCAAGTCGGACTTCGCCCCTCGGCTTATAACACGCAATCCCCGGTTACCGAAACCGGGGATTGTGCGGAGCATTGCTGGTGTTCGTCGGCCGTGATGCCGAGAACGCCTTGCCCCGCGGCAAGTGCATCCCCCAGTACGAGGAGTTTCTGCCTGTGTCTGCTGCTGTTGTCGATAAGAGTTTCCTGCTGTCGGATCAGCAACGTGATGGCCTGTTGGGCTGGATCGGTCAACGTCCGCGGGACGGACGACCGTTGCGCGCTTTCCTGTCAACCATCGCCTTTGCTGCGCTGAGGCCGCAGGAGGCACTTGCGCTGCGGGTTCGTGATGCGCACCTGCCCGACGAAGGTCCTGGCGCTCTGGTGATTCACCCCCGCCGTCTCGGGGACGAGGAAGCGGAGGGCGCGGGTGCCCCGCGAATCGTTCCGGCGTGCCCGGAACTTGTCGAGGTCCTGAGGGCGGAGGTCGCCCGGCGCGGCCTCCACCCCGATGACAGGCTGTTCATCCGCGATGATGGCCGGCCGTTGTCAGGCGGTCTCTACCGCAGGGCATGGCGCGCGGCACGGGAGGCGGTCCTGGAGGCGGACGAGGTCGACTCGCCGCTCGGAAGGCGTGTCTCCGACCTCCGAGACGCCTGCATCTCAAACTGGCTCAGCGGGTACCGCACCGCCTGGGGGATCTTCGCAGTGGCCGAGCGCGTCGGCGTCAGCGCCCCCTCACTCGCGCGGCGCTTCCCGCACTGTTTCCAGCCGTCGGGTGAAGTCTCCTACGACCTCATCGAAGCCGCCTTCGCCATACCCGACCTGGAAGGCGAGCCGAGGAGCGCTGCCCGGAATCTCTAGCGATTCGTCAGTCCGCGTACGGCGCATCTCACCGCGTTTCCGCAAAGGCCGCGGGCGCTCGAGCCCCGCGCTCCCACCCGCCCGCGGCCCTCTACTTCCCACACGGGACTTCCCATGCCTCCACGCCCGCTACACGCTCCGTCCACCCCGACCGATGCGCCTGCAGCCATCGGCCAAGCGTTCCTGAATGTCAGGGACGCAGCGCAGTACCTCGGCCTCTCACCCCACACCCTCTACGTCTGGCGGCACCGACGCCAAGGACCGCCCAGCTTTCGCATGGGGCCACGCGGTCGCGTCATGTACCGGATCCAGGCCCTCGACGCTTGGATCCGCGAACAGGAGCAGGCCGACGCGCGCTGCAACGCGGCCCTCAGTCCTCTGAACGCGGCACCACAAGCCCGCTCCGACTACACGCCGAGCGCCTGACACCCGACTCGATCCCACTGCATTGCAACCTACCCCGGAGGGGCATATTTGGCTTGCTATATCGAAGACCGCTGGCTCAAGAAGAAGAAAGATCCGGTTACTGGCAAGCGGGAACGCACCACCCGGTACGGCAAGGGCTCCAGGTACCGTGTGGCCGGCATCCCTGGCGTCAGGGACAAGTCGTTCGACACGCTCGAAGACGCCAAGGCGTGGCTGCGCAGGGCCGGCACCGACAGCGAACGCGGCGAGTTCGTCGACCCCCGCGACGGCTCCATCACGCTGGACGACTACGTGACACGCTTCTGGCAGGCGGGAGTTCGTGGGGCGCCCGGCACGATCAAGCGCATCGACGAACGCGTGCGCCTCCACATCCGGCCTCAGCTGGGTACCGTCGCCCTGCGGGACATCAGTCCGGCGGTGCTGCGCGGCTACATCGCCGCGCTGGAGAACGAGTGCTCGCCGCGATACGCCCGGCAGATTCTCACCTCGCTCTCGAACATCCTCGAGACCGCCATCGACGACAAGCGGCTGGTGCGCAATCCGATGCGAGCCAAGTCCGTGCGCTGGCCCAAGGTGCCGGAGGACCAGAGGGAAGCCTGGTCGCTGGAGACCGCGCAGCGCGTACGGGACGCGATCAACGCCCGCTACCGCATTGCGGTCGTGGTCGCGCTGGGCTGTGGGCTGCGGCAGGGCGAAGTGTTCGGCCTTTCACCGGAGGACGTCGACTTCGCACGTGGAGTGTTGCGTGTCCGCCGGCAGGTACAACTCCTCCACGGGCGCCTGTACTTCACCCTGCCGAAGGGCGGCAAGACGCGCGTCGTCGACATGCCTCCGTCGGTCGCGGCAGCCCTGGCCCAGTACTTCATGGAGTACCCCGCAGTCGAGGTCGAGCTGCCGTGGGGTGGCCCGGAGCCCGAACGGGAGACCAAGAAGTTCCCGCTCGTCATCACCACGACATACGGCAACGCCCTTCGCGCGAACATCTTCAACGTCGAGGTGTGGAAGCCGGCCCTGGCCGCCGCCGGTGTCATCCCCATGCGGAAGAAGGGCGAGCGCTGGAAGGCGTCTCGCAAGGACGGATTTCACGTGCTCCGGCACACATACGCCTCGGTCATCCTCGAAGCGGGCGAGTCCGTCGTCACCCTTGCCCGTTGGCTCGGCCACTCCAGCCCGACCATCACCCTGGACTACTACGCCCACTTCATGCCCGAGGCCGGCGGCAAGGGGCGCGGGGCCATCGACGCCCTGCTCGGCTGACCTGCCGTCGTCACCACGGCCGTGTAGACGGCAACCTCCACAACCCACGAAACGGATGGGCACAGCACTTCGCTGTGCCCATCCGTTTCGGCGTTTCAGCCCGGAAGACCACTACATTCCGTGACCGTCGACGCTCCCAGACGCCATCACAGCGGCGAGGCTCTCGCACGCCAGCGCCCACGATCGCAGGAGAGCGTCCCGAACGGAGCGCGGCTCATTCTCCCCAGATTCTCCCCAGCGGCCTAAAACGCGTCGTCCACGCCTGTGATCGGAGCTGTACGCGCCCAGCACAGAAGCCCTCCACGGCGATTACTCAGAGCCAATATCGCCGCTTGAAGATGACGTACAAACTGGTACACACGATACCCATCAGGGCGATAGCGAAGGGGTATCCGAACACCCAGTGCAACTCCGGCATGTGCTTGAAGTTCATGCCATAGATGGTTCCGACCAGCGTCGGAGCGAACAAAATGGCCGCCCAGGACGAGATCTTCTTGATCTCTTCGTTCTGCTCGAACCCCGCCTCCGCCAACGCCCGCATCTCCGCGTTCTGTTGCTGCGTGACCAGCGTCGCGTTCACCGTGAGGATCTCGGTGAGGGCTTGGCGGAAGCCGTCGACGCGTTCGCTGGTGTGGGTGACGTGGTCGGCGACGTCGCGGAGGTAGCGCTGTAGTTCCTCGTCCGTGCCGTATTTGGAGAAACCGGCCATCAGGCCGTGCAGCATGCCGACCAGAGGCCGGGTGGCGCGCTGGAACTCGACCATTTCCCGGGAGAGTTCGTAGATACGGCGGGAGACCTCGGGGTCGCCGCGGAAGACCTCGGTCTCGATCTCGTCGATGTCGTTCTGGACGCCCACCACGACCGGCTCGTAACCGTCGACCACCGTGTCCAGTATCGCGTAGAGCACCGCCTCCGGGCCGAGCTTGAGCAGCTCCGGAGACTCCTCCATACGCCGACGCACCGCCGACAGGTCGGGGGCCGCGCCATGGCGGACCGTGATGACGAAGTCGGGGCCGACGAACACGTGCAGTTCGCCGAAGTCGACCTCCTCGGGCGCGTCCAGGTAGCGGGCGGCGCGCAGGACCACGAAGAGCGTGTCACCGTAGCGCTCCAGCTTGGGCCGCTGGTGTGCCTCCATCGCGTCCTCGACCGCGAGCGGATGCAGGTCGAACTCCGCCGCCAGGGAGAGGAGTTCGGATTCCGTGGGGCGGGCCAGGCCGATCCATGCCATGCCGGAGGGCTGGTCGCGCAGCTCACGGTAGGTGTCGGCGAGGGTGGCGGGGGAGGAGACCCGGACGCCGTCCTGGTACAGCGCCGCCTCCACGACGCTCGCCACCTCGGAGCTGTCGACAGCCGCGGAGTGCGCAGGGGGCTCCGGCTGCTGTGGCTTGGGCGGCTGCGGTGGGGTAACGGCTCGACGCCAGACGGACTTCATGGGGTTCTTCGAGGCGGGGCGTGCGCGTCGCTCGGACATCGCGGCTGCCTCCCGGTGGGGACGACGAATGCGTGTGCGTGATCACGGAGCAGGATATACGGGGCGAATGACCTGGGCGGGGCCGAGTCGATTCGGGTTTTGGTGAGAATTGCGGGCGGAAGGTGCCCGTCCGCTCGCTAGCGTGCGGAGCATGACGAAGCGGACCACAAGCAAGCGGACGACGCCCGAGCGGGCGACGAGGGAGCGGGCCACGTCCGAGCGGACGGCGAGCGAGCCGGCCACGTCCGAGCCGGCCACGTCCGAGCGCAGCACGAAACAGACGACGACCGCGGCCGGCCTCGTGCTGAGCCCCCGCGCCCTCAACCGCGCCACCCTCGACCGGCAGCTGCTGCTGCGCCGCTCGCCGTTGGCCGCGAGGGCCGTCGTGGAGCATCTGGTCGGCCTGCAGGGCCAGGAGGTCAAGCCGCCGTACTACGCGCTCGCCGCCCGCCTCGACGGTTTCACGCCCGGGGAGTTGTCCGGGCTGCTCGCCGACCGTGCCGCCGTGCGCATCGTCACCATGCGCTCGACCATCCACCTGCACACCGCCGAGGACAGTCTCACCCTGCGTCCGCTGGTCCAGCCCGCCCGGGACCGTGAGATCAACTACTTCCGCAAGGGCCTCGTCGGCGTCGACCTGGAGCGGCTCGCCGTACTCGCCCGTGACCTCGTCGAGGCCGAGCCCCGCACCATGAAGCAGCTGCGCGAGGCCCTCGGCGCCGAGTGGCCGGGCGCCGACCCGCAGTCCCTCGCCGTCGCCGCCCGCTGCAAGCTGCCCCTCGTCCAGGTCACCCCGCGCGGACTGTGGGGCCGTAGTGCCCAGGTCGCCCTCACCACTGCCGAGCACTGGCTGGGCCGCCCCGCCGAGCCGGCCGCCTCCCCGGACTCCACCGTCCTGCGCTACCTGGCCGCCTTCGGCCCGGCCTCCGTGAAGGACATGCAGACCTGGTCCGGGCTGACCCGGATGCGTCCCGTCTTCGAACGGCTCCGCCCCGAACTGGTCACCTTCCGGGACGAGAGCGGCATCGAACTCTTCGATCTCCCCGAGGCCCCACGCCCGGACCCGGAGACCCCGGCGCCGCCCCGTTTCCTGCCCGAGTTCGACAACCTCCTCCTCTCCCACGCCGACCGCACCCGGGTGATTCCCCCGGCCAACCGCGGCCGCACCTGGCAGGCGAACACGTTCTACTGCCCCCTTCTCGTCGACGGCTTCCTCGCCGGCGTGTGGCGGATCCTCGGCGACGCCCTCGTCATCGAGGAGTTCACCGAACTCACCAAGGCCCAGCGCGGGGAGGTGACCGAGGAGGGGGAGCGGATGCTGAAGGTGATGCATCCGGAGGCGTCGTACGACATCCGCTTCGGCACCCTCATTCCTTAGGGGCGTGGGGGTGTCTTCTGGATCATGTCCACGTCGCGGGTATGGTGCGGGCTCCCTCAGAGGGGGACGCCCCCCAACCGCGTCGTCGTCGGTCGGCCGACCACCCCCGGAGACCGTCACCCCACGGCGTCACTCCGCCCGCCCCGTCACCGCGACCGTCACTCCGAGCCCGATCATCGTGCAGCCGCCCGCTCCGCCTATCAGCGACAGCCGGCGATCGGAGCGGGCGAACCAGGTGCGGGCCGCCGACGCGGTCAGGCCCCACAGGGTGTCCGTGACCAGGCCGATGGAGATCGGTATCAGGCCCAACAGCAGCATCTGCAGCGGGACATGGCCCGCCGAGTGGTCCACGAACTGCGGGAGCACGGCGGCGAAGAACACCACGCCCTTCGGGTTGGTGACACCGACGAGGACGCCGTCGAGGACGGTTCGCAGATCGCCGCGCTTCGGTGCGGCCGGGGTCGCTCTGACCGCCGCCGCCTTCAGCTCCCCGCGGTGCCGGTACGCCTGCACACCCAGGTAGACCAGATAGGCCGCGCCCGCCAGCTTCACCGTCATATAGACGACCACCGAGCGTTCGACCAGCGAACCGATCCCGACGGCGACCGCCACCACCAGCAGATACGAGCCGAAGACATTGCCGACCGCCGTGGCCACGGCGGTACGCCGGCCGTGGGCCAGCGCACGGCCGATGACGAACAGCACGCTCGGCCCCGGAATCACGATCACCAGCAGCGACATCGCCGCGAAGGCCAGGAAACGGTCCGCGGACACCATGCCCATCACCTCCATGCCCATCACCCCCGAGGGTCATCCCCCTCATCCGTCAGCCATTCAAACAGGCGCCACTGACAACAGACATGGATGCGGACATGGATGCGGACATGGATAGGGGGCGTTGCGGGCCGCTCGTGGAGGCCCGCAACGCCCCCTGGTCTTTCACCTGAGGTGTGCTCAGGAGACCTTCTGGGTGCCGTTCCCGGTTACGACTCGACCTGTTCGGTCACCTCGTCCGAGAAGGTGGTCAGCCGGGTGTAGACACCCGGGTAACCGGCCTGGGCGCAGCCTTCGCCCCAGGAAGTTATCCCTGCCAGGACGCCCCCGATGAGCAGGGGACCGCCGCTGTCGCCCTGGCAGGTGTCAACGCCGCCGGAGGTGTATCCGGCGCAGACCATGTCGGACGCGATGAAGTCCGAACCGTAGGAGCTCGCACAGCTGGAGTTGGAGACGATCGGCACGGTCGCCGTGCGCAACTGGTTGGAGGAGCTGCCGCCCGAGGAGGTGGTGCCCCAGCCGAGGATGCGGGCCGTGGCGCCGGTCGCGTACACGCCGGTGTCCGAGGCGTCGACGTACGAGGCCGTCGTGTACGGCATCGAGGACGACAGGGTCAGTACGGCCACGTCGTTGCCGTTGGTGGCGTCGGTGTAGTCGGGGTGCACCCAGATGTCGCTGACCTGGCGGACCGTGCCGTTGGTGCCGTTCAGGTAGGTGCGGCCACCGACCACCCGCACGCCGCTCGGGGTCTCGCCGACCATGCAGTGGGCGGCGGTGATCACTTTCGTCGCGGAGACGAGCGTGCCACCGCAGAACTGGTTCTGCGAGGCGTCCGTGATCTGCATGACGTAGGGGTACGCGGTCGTCGTGGTCGTCGTGCCGCCCACGATGCGCGTCGACGCGGCCTCAGCGGTGGGGGCGCTGAGCAGTGCGGCCGCGGCGGCGGCAACGGTCGCCGCGACGGCGGCGGTCTTTCTGGCACGGGTGAGCCCGAACATGAGTCTCCTCATTGGGTGTTGCCGGTGGGGGGCGCGCGGGTGTGGGGGGTGTGCACGGGGGTCGCGGGACCGACCCCCGTGTGCCCGGGCGAGCGGCACATCCACAAGGTAGGTCCCGGAAGTTCCCCTTCCCAATGAGGGAACCCCCTAAGGGAGTTGGGCAGGGAAAACCCTCGGTCGTGTCCGGCTAAACCTGCACGGACCGACAAGGACGGGTGAACTCACGTCGTACGGCGCCCCGAACTCACTTCGTACGCCGCCCCGCCGCCAGTCTGACGATGTCGACCCGCGATCGGATCCCGAGCTTGCGGTATACGCGAGTAAGTGTCGCTTCGACCGTTTTGACGCTGATGAACAGGCGCGCGGCGATCTCCCGGTTGGTCGCGCCCTCCATGACGAGCGCGGCGACCTGACGCTCCATCGAGGCGAGCCCGTCCAGGCAGTCGAGGCCGTCCGGCGTGGAGGCGGGGGTGGGGGCCGCCTCCACGGGCCGCGCCGCGGCCGCCGCCTCGACCTGCCGGAGCCAGGGCAGCGCACGGCAGCGGCGGAACAGCCGGGCCGGCTCGTCGTACGACGTCGGCCCCGGAGCGCTGGTGCGCAGCTGGGCCAGCGCGAAGGCGGCCCGGGCCTCCTCCAGGCTGTAGCCGAGTTTGCCGAGCCGGTCCTGTGCCGACGTCAACTGGGCCCGGGCTGCGTCCTGTTCGCCCCGTGCCGCGCGGATCAGCGCCTCGGCCCGGTCGAGGACGGCCAGTACGCTCTCCCGGTCCAGCCGCAGCGCCTGCTCGCGTGTGACGTCGATGACGTCCTGCGCCTCCGCGAACTCTCCGCTGCGCACCAGGGCCTCGGCCAGGTCGCCGTGCCAGCGGCCGCGTGCAGGGTCGGTGATGCCGAGGCTCTGCTCCACCTCGCGCACCCGGCGCAGCGAACGCACCGCCGCCTCCACGTCCCCGGCCACCAGCTGGGCGTGCCCGAGAGCGGCCAGGGCGCGGGAGACGTACATCTGGTCGCCGTCCTCCTCGGCGTGCTCCACCGCCTCCCGGGCCAGCGCCAGCGCCCGGTCCACCTCCCCGCCCGCCGCCTCCGCGAGCGAGGTCAGCACGGCGGAGGCCACCTCGCCGATCCCGGTGTCCCGGGCGAGGCGCAGGCTCTCGCGGGCCAGGTCGAGGGCGCGCCCGCAGTGCCCGGAGTGCAGCTCGGTCTCCGCGACCCCGCGCAGGAAGTGCACCTCGCTCTCCACCCAGCCGTGCCGGCGCACCTCGCGCAGCAGCGCGGTGACCGCCGCGCGGGCCTCGGGCAGCTGGTCGCTCATGATCAGCCAGCGGAAGCGGGAGTAACCGGCCCCGTTGTGGTGGCAGGCCACCCTCGGGTCCTGGGGTTCCTCCAGCGCCCGTCGGATGGTCGCGGGGGCGTCCGCGTGGCCCATGAGGGTCTCGATCTGGGCCTGGAAGGCGAGCGCCATCAGTTGGGTGTAGCGGTCGCCGGCCCGCGCGGCCAGCTCCGCCACGTAGGCGGCCTCCCCCCGGGCCTCGTCGAAGTCGCCCTCCACGAGCAGGGCGCGCCACGTCAGCTGGTAGTGGACCAGGGCGAGCAGCTTCGGGTCGTCACCCGCGTCGGCCAGGGCCTGCGGGAAGATCGCGTCGACCTCCGCCATGGCATGGCCGGCCGTCTCGATCACCGCGATCCAGGCCCGCACCCGGTCCGCGGGCACGGTCGCCCGGGTGAGGACCTCGCGGGCGATGTCCCGGGCGAGATCCAGCTCGCCGGCGGTGATCGCGTCCTCGGCGGCCTCCAGCCGCAGCAC
The DNA here is from genome assembly GCF_044764885.1 of Streptomyces sp. NPDC093591. Lineage (NCBI taxonomy): Bacteria > Bacillati > Actinomycetota > Actinomycetes > Kitasatosporales > Streptomycetaceae > Streptomyces > Streptomyces sp. NPDC093591. Next base: position 342,868 of record NZ_JBIWIY010000008.1, on the reverse strand, counting down.
CTCCGGGCTCCGCGGATCGTCCGCCGGGGTGTGCCGGGCGGCGAGCAGGGAGAGCTGCGCGGCCACCGACGGCGCTCCCCGGTCCCGGGCCAGGGCGGCGGCCTCGGCCAGGCGGGCCGCGACCTCCGGGTCGGTGCCGGTGGTCGCGAGGGCCAGGTGCCGGGCGCGCTCGATCGGGTCGGAGGCCGCCGTGGACAGCGCGGCGTGCGCGGCGCGGCGCTCCTGCGCGGGCGCCTCCGCGTAGAGCGCGGCGGAGATCATCGGGTGCGCGAACCGTACGGCGGGCCCCTCGGGCTCGGTCGCCAGCAGCCCGAGTTCGGCGGCCTGGGCGGTCTCGGCCTCGGCGTTGTCCCGGCCGGCCGCGTGCAGCAGGGTCAGCGTGGGGCGGGCGCCCGCGCTCGCGACGAGCAGGGTGCGGCGGGCCTCCTCCGACAGCATCTCCAGGCGGTTCAGCACCAGGGCGCGCAGCGAGGTGGGCACCGGCAGGGGCTCTCCGGGGCTGGGCGGGATGGAGTTCTCGGCGAGCGCCCGGCCCAGTTCGAGGGCGAACAGGGCGTTGCCGCCGCTGGTGCGGTGGATGTCCCGGACCGTGGAGCGGGGCAGGCCGGTGTAGCCGCGGTGATCGAGCAGAGCGGACATCTGGGCGCGGGAGAGGGGCCCCAGCCGTACGGCCAGGGTGTCCGGCGGGGACGCGCGTAGATGGCGGTCGTACTCCTGGCCGTCGGTCCGCACCGCGCACAGCATCCGCACCGGGGTGTCGCCGAGGCGGCGGGCGGCGAAGCCGAGGAGCTCGGCGCTGGCCGGATCGAGCCACTGGAGGTCGTCGACGACGACGAGGACGGGGCCGGTGTCGGCGAGGGCGCGCAGGGTGGACAGCACGGCCAGCCGCAGGGCGAGGCCGTCGCGCTGGAGGGTGGACTCACCGCGGCCGGTGAGCGCCGACTCCAGGGCGATGCGCTGGGCGGTGGGGAGCCGCTCGGACACCTCGTCCAGGACGAGGCCGAGGAGGTCGGCCAGGGCGAGGAAGGGGAGGTGGGATTCGGACTCCGTGGGCGAGCAGCGCAACACGGTGCGTGCCGCCCCGCCGTATTCCCCGGCCAATGCCCGCAGGACCGTCGACTTCCCAATTCCGGCAGGCCCGTGAAGCAGCACGCTGCCGCCCCGCCCGAGCTGCTCACGCGCCGTGCTGAACAGCTCCTCCCTGCCGATGACCTGGTCGGGGCGGCATCTGGCAGGCTCCTTGAAGTCCCGTCGCACGGTCACCGCTCCCCTCCGTGTGTCGTGTTCGGGCCAATATTAGGCAACGGATCTTTGAAATTCGGACCGAAGACATGGTGAGGCAAATAACAGCGGAGGAGCATGGGGAAATTCAAAGCTCGGCGGAATGAATGAGGGGCGACCAGGCCGGCTCGACCGAGGGTGGGCGACCTGCGGTCCCGCAGTCCTACGGCCCTCTGGCCCCCCGGGGCCTACGGCAGCAACCCCGCCCGCCGAGCCGCCACCACCGCCTCACCGCGGGTGTGCGTGCCCAGCTTCCGCATGGCCGACCGCAGGTAGCCCTTGACCGTCTCCGCCCGCAGCCCCAGCCGCTCGGCGGCGACCGCGTTCGTCGACCCGGCGGCCACGCACGCCAGCACGTCCAGTTCCCGGGGGGACAACTGCACGCCGTTCGGCGCGGGCCCCTCCGTCAGCAGGCCGCAGACGTCCAGGAGTTCCGCGCGCAGGGCGGGGTCGCCGATGCGCGGGGCCAGGGCCCGCAGCGCCGCGTGGGCCTCGCGGACCTGCTCCCACGCGGAGCCCCGCCCGGCCGGAGCCGTCTCGGGCCGCGCCGGCTCCGGCCGGGCCGCCTCCAGCAGCCCCCGCACCTCGTCCCGCACCACCAGCGACTGCTCCACGTCCCGCGCCGCCTCCACGGCCGCCGTCAACGTGCGGTCGCCCAGCGGCTGGGCCGTGCGCAGGGCGCCGTACAGGACACCGCGCACCCGGCGCCGTACGACGACCGGGACCGCCAGCACCGAGTGCAGTCCTTCCGCGGCGACCGCGGCGTCGTACTCATGGCTGATCTGCCGTGAGGCGGAGTAGTCCGTGACCGCGCAGGGGCGGGCCAGCGCCACCGCCTTGCCGCCCAAGCCGTTGCCCGCGGTCACCGTGACTCTGCTCAGGGACCCGGTGGCCGTGCCGTTCAGTTCGCTGATGCGCATGCGCGGGCGCCCCGGCTCCACCAGGCCGCCGAAGGCGACCGGGAGCCCGGTCGAGCGGCGCAGGCGCGCCAGCGCGCCCCTTATCTCCACAGATGCGGCCGCGTCCACTGCCACGTACTCGCCCTTTCAGTGCGGCTTGCCCGAGCGCACACCCCCGTTCGGGGGTAGTGAGACCCACGTCACGGATTACACGATGACAGAGAGCCGCCCGGCAAGGTCCGGTAACCAGGAGGACAGATGACGACGGGGACGGAGCTGTTCCGCACTGCGCGGGACTTCCTGCTCGAGCACCGCGAGGACTACGCCACCGCCTACGAGGGCTTCGCCTGGCCCCGGCCCGAACGGTTCAACTGGGCGCTCGACTGGTTCGACGTCATCGCGGACGGAAACGACCGCACCGCGCTGCACATCGTCGAGGAGGACGGCAGCGAGGTCCGGCGGTCCTTCGCTGAGATGGCCGAACGGTCCGCCCGCGTCGCGGGCTGGCTGCGGGCGCGTGGCGTCCGTGCCGAGGACCGCGTCCTCGTCATGCTCGGCAACCAGGCCGAGCTGTGGGAGACCGCCCTCGCCGCCATGAAGCTGCGCGCCGTCGTCATCCCGGCCACCCCGTTGCTCGGCCCCGCCGACCTGCGCGACCGGGTGGAGCGCGGACGCGTCCGGCATGTGCTGGTGCGGGCCGAGGACACCGGCAAGTTCGACGAGGTGCCCGGCCGCTACACGCGCATCACCGTCGGCGGGGCGCGCGAGGGCTGGCAGTCGTACGAGGACGCGTACGCAGCCCCCGCCGAGTTCGTCCCCGACGGGCCGACCGCCTCCGACGACCCGCTGATGCTCTACTTCACCTCCGGCACCACCGCCCGCCCCAAGCTGGTCGAACACACCCACACCTCGTACCCGATCGGCCACCTGGCCACCATGTACTGGATCGGCCTCAAGCCCGGCGACGTGCACCTGAACATCTCCTCGCCGGGCTGGGCCAAGCACGCCTGGTCCAACCTCTTCGCCCCGTGGAACGCCGAGGCGACCGTCTTCATCCACAACTACACGCGCTTCGACGCGGCCCGCCTGATGGCGGAGATGGACCGCGCCGGGGTCACCACCTTCTGCGCCCCGCCGACCGTCTGGCGCATGCTCATCCAGGCCGACCTGAGCGCCCTGCGCACCCCGCCCCGCGAGGTCGTGGCGGCGGGCGAGCCCCTGAACCCCGAGGTCATCGAGCAGGTCCGGCGTGCCTGGGGCGTCACCATCCGGGACGGTTTCGGGCAGACCGAGACCGCCGTCCAGGTCTCCAACAGCCCCGGCCAGCCCCTGAAGACCGGCTCGATGGGCCGCCCCAGCCCCGGCTTCCGCGTCGAACTCCTCGACCCCGTCTCCGGCGCGCCCGGCGCCGACGAGGGCGAGATCGCCCTGGACCTGTCCGCGCGCCCCGTCGGCGTGATGACCGGCTACCACGGCGACGCCGACCGTACGGCGGAGGCGATGGCCGGCGGCTACTACCGGACGGGGGACATCGGTTCGCGGGACGCCGACGGATACATCACCTACGTCGGGCGAGCTGACGACGTCTTCAAGGCCTCCGACTACAAGATCAGTCCCTTCGAGCTGGAGAGCGCCCTGCTGGAGCACGAGGCGGTGGCCGAGGCGGCCGTCGTGCCCGCGCCGGACGAGCTGCGGCTCGCGGTGCCGAAGGCGTATGTCGTCCTTGCGGAGGGCTGGGAGCCGGGCCCCGACACGGCCAAGGTGCTCTTCGAGCACTCACACGAGGTCCTGGCGCCGTACAAGCGCGTGCGCCGCCTGGAGTTCGCGCCGCTGCCCAAGACCGTCTCCGGCAAGATCCGCCGGATCGAGCTGCGCGAGGCCACGGCCGCGGGCTCGGACGCCGAGTACCGCGAGGAGGACTTCCGGTGACCGCTGAACTGTCGTACGCGCACGGGACGAGCGAGACGGTCCTGCTCGGGGACACGATCGGGGCCAACCTGGACCGGGCGGTGGCCGCCTGGCCGGACCGGGAGGCGCTGGTCGACGTCCCCTCCGGGCGGCGCTGGACCTACGCGCAGTTCGCCGCCGACGTCGACGAGCTGGCGTACGCGCTGCTCGCGAGCGGCGTCGCCAAGGGCGACCGGGTGGGCATCTGGGCGGTCAACTGCCCCGAGTGGGTCCTCGTCCAGTACGCCACCGCCCGCATCGGCGCGATCATGGTGAACATCAACCCGGCCTACCGCACCCACGAGGTCGAGTACGTCCTCAACCAGGCCGGGATCTCACTGCTCTTCGCTTCCCTCGGCCACAAGACGAGCGACTACCGGGCGATGGTCGAGGAAGTGCGCGGCAGGTGCCCGCAGCTGCGGGAGACCGTGTTCATCGGTGACCCGAGCTGGGAGGCGCTGATCGCGCGGGGAACGCCCGTGCCGTTCGAGGAGCTGTCCTGCGACGACCCGATCAACATCCAGTACACGTCGGGTACGACGGGCTTCCCGAAGGGGGCCACCCTCTCCCACCACAACATCCTCAACAACGGTTATTTCGTGGGGGAGTTGATCGCCTACAGCGAGCAGGACCGGGTGTGCATCCCGGTGCCCTTCTACCACTGCTTCGGCATGGTCATGGGCAATCTGGCAGCCACATCGCACGGCGCCTGCATGGTGATCCCGGCCCCGTCCTTCGACCCGAAGGCCACGCTGGAGGCGGTCCAGCAGGAGCGCTGCACCTCGCTGTACGGCGTACCGACCATGTTCATCGCGGAGCTGAACCACCCCGACTTCGCCTCGTACGACCTCTCCTGCCTGCGCACCGGGATCATGGCGGGCTCGCCCTGCCCGGTGGAGGTGATGAAGCGGGTGGTCACCGAGATGCACATGGCCGAGGTCTCGATCTGCTACGGCATGACGGAGACCTCGCCCGTCTCCACCCAGACCCGGCGCGACGACGACCTGGAACACCGCACCGGCACGGTCGGCCGGGTGCTGCCGCACATCGAGGTGAAGATCGTCGACCCGGCGACCGGGGTGACCCAACCGCGCGGCACGGCGGGGGAGTTGTGCACCCGCGGCTACAGCGTGATGCTCGGCTACTGGAACGAACCCGAGAAGACCGCCGAGGCCGTCGACCCCGGCCGCTGGATGCACACCGGTGACCTCGCGACGATGCGGGAGGACGGTTACGTCGAGATCGTCGGCCGCATCAAGGACATGATCATCCGGGGCGGCGAGAACATCTACCCGCGCGAGATCGAGGAGTTCCTGTACGCCCACCCGAAGATCGCGGACATCCAGGTCGTCGGGGTGCCGCACGAACGGTACGGCGAGGAGGTGCTGGCCTGCGTCATCCCGCCCGACTCGGCCGATCCGCTGACGCTGGAGGAGCTACGGGCCTTCTGCGACGGGCGGCTGGCGCACTACAAGATCCCTAGCCGGCTGCGGGTGCTCGACTCCTTCCCGATGACCGTGTCCGGGAAGGTGCGGAAGGTGGAGCTGCGGGAGAAGTACGCGGATAGCGGGGACAGCGGGGGCAGCGGGGCCTGATCGCTCAGTCCGCGACAACCGGCGGGTCCTCTCCGAGGCGGCCAGAGCTTCGCGCCCGGGTGCAGGCAGCGCCACTTCACAGGCCGTGGTGCACGACGGCTTGGTCGAAGACGTCGTCCAGCAGTTGTTCGAGTACGGCGGTGTCCATGCTGTCGTTTTCCCGGCTGCGCTGTCGTTCTACCGGCTGTCCAGGTTCCGGCGCATGCACACCCGTGGCCATCGGTCGAGGCCGAGTTCCGCCTCATGGGCGCGGATCTTCCGTAGCCCCGGGGTGAGCTCGGCCTCGTCCAGGACGTGGAAGCCGAGGCGTGCGTAGTACGGCGCGTTCCACGGGACCTCGGTGAAGGTGGTCAGGGTCAGAGCGGTCAGGCCCTCTGCGCGTGCGTGGTCGGCGGCGTGCGTGAGGAGGGTGCGGCCCATGCGGCGGTGCGCGAAGTCCGGGTGCACCGAGACCTGCTCGATGTGCAGGGCGCCGTCCACCGGCTCGCAGATCAGATAGCCGGCCGGGCGGTCACCGTCGGCGCAGGCGACCCAGGCGCGGCCGACCCGGCGGAAGTGCTCCAGGACATCCAGGGCGGGCGGCTCGTCGTCGGCGATCGCCGCCATGCCGAGGTCGCGGAAGGCGGCTCCCGCGGCGCGCTCGATGTCCTGGAGGGCCGGCAGCTCGTCGGGTCCGGCGGGGCGGATGCGCATGTGCCGAGTGTCGGTCGGTGACCACGCCGGGCGCGAGCGGATTACCGGGCGCCCGTCGCGTCCAGTTCGTCGGCGAGGCCGTTGACCGGCTGGGGCGTGCCCGTCAGGTCGAGGACGAACAGGGGGACGCCGAGGGTCTCGGCGCGGGCCCGGGCGTCGGGGGCGTATCCGGCGAGGGAGAAGTAGACACAGGCCACGGACTCGGTCATGGCCGTAAGCCACAGGCACTCCACGTCCCGCAGCGAGGCCGGACGTACGGTCGGGTCGACCTGGGCGAGCAGGCCGTGGGCGGCGATACCGATGCCGGTCGGGGGCCGCTGGTCGGCGCGGCGGATGTCCCGGTAGCCGAGCCAGCGCAGATAGACGGCGGCCGCCGTGACCGCGTCGCGGGCGGTGCGGATCGTGACGGGCTGGAAGGCGCGGCGCGCGGCGGGCGCCTTCCGCTGCGCCGGGCCCGTGTCGGCCTGTCGTCCCGCCGAGCCCGTGTCCGCCTGCCGTGCCGGCGGGTCCATGTCCGCTTCTTGTGCCTGGCCCGTGTCCGCCCGCGCCACCGGAACGCGCATCACCGTCCCGCAGGGACAGCCCAGCTCCGGGCGGGGCCACTCGTTCTCCCGGCCGCATGCCGTACAGCGCACGCCGATCCATTCGTCGTCCCAGGCGCGATGGGTGACGGCCGTGGCGGCCGCGTGCGGGTCGAGCGCCGGTGCGACGGGCGCGCCGCACGCGCACGGATAGGCGGTCGCCTCGTAGAGATGCTCGCGCCGGCAGGCCGGGCAGCGCACCGACACGCTCTCGGACATGGCCCCACTCCAGGACGACTTCGCATCGGGACAGCGGTCCCATCGTCCTCCAGGCCGGGCCCGGTTGTCCGCCCCTTGACGGTCTTCACCGGCCCCACCTACATTGCTTCCAGATAGTAGAAAACAATTTCCGCGATACGGAATAAGTCGGATCGCGGGAGTGTCATCGTCACGGAATTGCTCACCGCGGGGCGCGACGGGAGTGCGAATCCGACAGCCGAAGCAGGAGTACTCAATGGCTCGTATGACCGCTGCCCGAGCGGCAGTCGAGATCCTCAAGCGCGAGGGCGTCAGCAACGCGTTCGGCGTGCCGGGCGCGGCGATCAACCCCTTCTACGCGGCGCTCAAGGCCTCCGGGGGCATCCAGCACACCCTTGCCCGCCATGTGGAGGGCGCCTCGCACATGGCCGAGGGCTACACCCGCACGCACGCGGGCAACATCGGCGTCTGCATCGGCACGTCCGGCCCCGCCGGCACCGACATGATCACCGGCCTGTACTCCGCGATCGGCGACTCCATCCCGATCCTGTGCATCACCGGCCAGGCACCGACCGCGGTGATCCACAAAGAGGACTTCCAGGCCGTCGACATCGCCTCGATCGCCAAGCCGGTCACGAAGATGGCGGTGACCGTCCTGGAGGCCGCGCAGGTCCCCGGCGTCTTCCAGCAGGCCTTCCACCTGATGCGCTCCGGCCGGCCCGGCCCGGTCCTGATCGACCTGCCGATCGACGTCCAGCTGACGGAGATCGAGTTCGACCCGGAGACGTACGAGCCGCTCCCGGTCTACAAGCCCGCCGCGAGCCGCGCCCAGATCGAGAAGGCGATCGGGATGCTGAACGCGTCCGAGCGTCCGCTGATCGTCGCGGGCGGCGGTGTCATCAACGCCGACGCCGCCGAACTCCTCGTCGAGTTCGCCGAGCTGACCGGCACCCCGGTCGTCCCGACCCTGATGGGCTGGGGCCTGCTGCCCGACGACCACGAGCTGAACGCCGGCATGGTCGGCCTGCAGACCTCGCACCGCTACGGCAACGCCACCTTCCTGGAGTCCGACTTCGTCCTCGGCATCGGCAACCGCTGGGCCAACCGCCACACCGGCAAGCTGGACGTCTACACGGCCGGGCGGAAGTTCGTCCACGTCGACGTCGAGCCCACCCAGATCGGCAAGATCTTCGCCCCGGACTACGGCATCGCGTCGGACGCCAAGGCCGCGCTGGAGCTGTTCGTCGAGGTGGCGAAGGAACTGCAGGCGGCGGGCAAGCTCCCCGACCGCTCGGCGTGGGCGGCCTCCGCGCAGGAGCGGAAGGCAACGCTCCAGCGCCGTACGCACTTCGACAACGTCCCGATCAAGCCGCAGCGTGTCTACGAGGAGATGAACAAGGCCTTCGGCCCGGAGACCCGGTACGTCTCCACGATCGGCCTCTCGCAGATCGCCGGCGCCCAGATGCTGCACGTGTTCAAGCCGCGGCACTGGATCAACTGCGGCCAGGCGGGCCCGCTCGGCTGGACCATCCCGGCCGCGCTGGGCGTGGCGAAGGCCGACCCGGAGGCACAGGTCGTCGCGCTGTCCGGCGACTACGACTTCCAGTTCATGATCGAGGAGCTGGCGGTCGGCGCGCAGCACAAGATCCCGTACGTCCACGTCCTGGTCAACAACTCCTACCTGGGCCTGATCCGTCAGGCGCAGCGGGCGTTCGACATCGACTTCCAGGTCAAGCTGGAGTTCGAGAACATCAACTCGCCCGAGCTGGGCGTCTACGGCGTCGACCACGTCAAGGTCGCCGAGGGCCTCGGCTGCAAGGCGATCCGGGTGACCGACCCGGCGGAACTGGGCGCGGCCCTGGAGCAGGCCAAGAAGCTGGCGCAGGAGTACCAGGTCCCGGTGGTGGTCGAGGCGATCCTGGAGCGGGTCACCAACATCTCCATGTCGACCACCAACGACATCAGCAACGTGGTGGAGTTCGAGGAGATCGCGACGGAGCCGGAGCACGCGCCCACGTCGATCAGGACGCTGAAGGTCTGACGCGTCTCGCTGCACCGAGGGGCGGTCCAACCGAAAGGTTGGGCCGCCCCTTTGGTGATCCCCCGTCGCGGGGCCCGCCGCCCCCGTGTCGGCGGGCCCCGTGTGAGAAGAATGTGCCCGCGACGGGGGGCGGTTGAAGCCCTCCGACGTGTGTTCAGAGGTTGATTTGAGGGTTCCGTAGCCGGCATACGCCCGGTGGCGTACGCCGGAGGGCCTCAGAGGCGGCGCCGGGCCGCCTCGACGCTGTCCCCGCCACTGGTGTTGAACGCGATGGCGGCCTGGGGCGCATGGCGTCGGATCAGGTTCACGATCTGCTCGAAGAGCGGCAGCAACTGCTCCGTTTTGCGGATGCCCCCGCCGACGACCACCACGTCCCACGGACGCTCGGCCAAGGACGCGACGAGAGTGGGCTCGGCCGACTCGTCGAACACGACCAGCGTCATGGCCGCGTCGATGCTGTGCTCGCCGAACCGGGCCAGCTCCTTGTCCAGCGCCGCACGAAGCGCCTGCGCGTCGACGCCGGGTATCGCCTGCGGGTCGTAACCGACAACAAGTACGGAAGGCATTCGGCCAAGCTACCTAGCCCTGTCCGACCCCGGAGTTCGACCCCGGAGCTCGACCCCGGGAGAAGCCGAAGAGCGCCGGGTACGGGACCGTCCGTACCCGGCGCTCTTCAGCCGGTGAGGTATGCGGTTATGGCCGTCCGACGGTGCGAGGCTGGGCGCGACAGGACGTTCGCGCCGCCGGACGGGGTCTTGGGGGGCTCGGGACCGCGGCGGTTGCGACGGCTCCGGGACTCCTTCCCTCAGGTCGAAGAAGGAGGCCGGGACCTTTACCACCGCACTGGCTCGCACGCCGCCGCGGTCCTCGCGTTGCCCGCGCCCGTTCCGGGCGACCACCCCTCATCCGGGTCGCTCGGCCATGAGGCGCGGGCGGTGCGTCCGTCTCCTGACCTCCTGTCAGGAGACGGACGCCGCCTTGGGGTTCAGTCCTCGCGCAGGGCGCGGACCGCCTCCTCCACGCGCTTGCCGTACTCCGGGTCGGCGGCGTGGAAGTGGGCCAGGTTCTTCTCGATCACGTCGTCGCGGGAGACCTGGGAGAGGCCGCCGGCGATGTTGGCGATCAGGCGGGACTTCTCCTCGGCGGACATCAGGCGGTACAGCTCGCCGGCCTGGAAGAAGTCGTCGTCCTTGGTGTGGAGCGGGGCCTCGTGGGTGCCGGTGTGGCCGGTCACCGCGAGCGGGGCCGACAGGGGACGCCCGGTCTCGACGGGGCCGTCGTAGGAGTTCGGCTCGTAGTTCTTGGCGTGCCGGCCCTGGGAGTTGGTCGCCATGAAGCCGTCGCGGCCGTAGTTCTGCGCGGTCGTCGCCTTCGGGGCGTTCACCGCGAGCTGGGTGTGGTTGACGCCCAGGCGGTAGCGGTGGGCGTCCGCGTAGGCGAACAGGCGGCCCTGGAGCATCTTGTCGGGGGAGGGGCCGATGCCCGGCACGAAGTTGTTCGGGGAGAACGCCGCCTGCTCGACCTCGGCGAAGACGTTGTCGGGGTTGCGGTCGAGGACCAGCCGGCCCACCCGCTGGAGCGGGTAGTCCTTGTGCGGCCAGACCTTGGTGAGGTCGAACGGGCTGAAGCGGTAGTCGGCCGCCTCGGCCGCCGGCATCAGCTGGACGTAGAGGGTCCACGACGGGTGCACGCCCCGCTCGATGGCCTGGAGCAGGTCCGTCTGGTGCGAGTTGGGGTCCTTGCCCGCGAGCTCGGCGCCCTGCTCGGCGCTCAGGCAGCGGATGCCCTGGTTGGTCTTGAAGTGGTACTTGACGAAGAAGGCCTCGCCCTCGGCGTTCGTCCACTGATAGGTGTGCGAGCCGTAGCCGTTCATGTGGCGGTACGACGCCGGGATGCCGCGGTCGCCCATCAGCCACGTCACCTGGTGCGTGGCCTCGGGGGCGTGCGCCCAGAAGTCCCAGACGTTGTCCGGCTCCTGGCGGCCGGTGAACGGGTCGCGCTTCTGCGAGTGGATGAAGTCCGGGAACTTGATCGGGTCCTTGATGAAGAAAACCGGGGTGTTGTTCCCGACGAGGTCGTAGTTGCCCTCCGCCGTATAGAACTTGACTGCGAAGCCGCGCGGGTCGCGGACCGCGTCCGCGCCGCCGAGGCTGTCGGCCACGGTCGAGAAGCGCAGGAACACCTCGGTCCGCTTGCCGACCGCGCTGAGGAAGTCGGCGTGGGTGAAGCCGGTGACGTTGTCGGTCACCTCGAAGTGGCCGTACGCGCCGGAGCCCCGGGCGTGCACCACGCGCTCCGGGATGCGCTCGCGGTTGAAGCGCGCCAGCTTCTCCAGCAGGTGCTGGTCCTGGAGCAGGAGCGGGCCGCCGACGCCGGCGGAGGCGGAGTTCTGGTTGTCGGCGACCGGGGCGCCGGCCTCGGTCGTGAGCACGCGCTTCGACATCGTGGACCTTCCGTGCGGTGGCACTTCCGTGCTGGTGGCAGCGGAAAACTCTTTCCGCTTGGTGGAGCCTAGAAGTGGGAGAATCTGAACGTCAACAGTTTGTTGAAGTTGTTTGCAGCGGTTGATTCCGGGCGGCGCCCCGCCTGGGCGCGACAGGACAGGTGTCAGCGGGGGCGCCGCCCGGAAGTCTCGGGGTGGGGTCAGGCCTGGTCAGTCCTGGTCAGACCTGGGCGCCGGAGAGGCGCTCCACGGCCCGCAGCAGGGCCGAGTGGTCCAGGCCGCCGTCGCCCTGCGCACGCAGGGACGCGACCAGCTGGGCGACCACGGCACCGACCGGAAGGGCGGCGCCGACGTTGCGGGCGGCGTCCGTGACGATGCCCATGTCCTTGTGGTGCAGGTCGATGCGGAAGCCGGGCTTGAAGTCCCGGTTCAGGAAGTTGTCCTTCTTCCGCGTCAGTACGGTCGAGCCGGCCAGACCGCCGTTGAGGACGTCCAGCGCGGCCGTCAGGTCCACGCCGGACTTCTCCAGGAAGACCACGGCCTCGGCGCACGCCTGGATGTTCACGGCGACGATCAGCTGGTTGGCCGCCTTCACGGTCTGACCCGAGCCGTGCGGACCGCACAGCACGATGGTCTTGCCGAGGGCATCGAGGATCGGCTTCGCGGCGTCGAAGTCGGCCTGCTCGCCACCGACCATGATCGACAGCACGGCCTCGATGGCACCGGCCTCACCGCCGGACACCGGGGCGTCCAGTACGCGGATGCCCTTGTCCTTGGCCGCCTTTGCCAGGTCCACCGAGGTCTGCGGCGTGATCGAGGACATGTCGATCAGCAGCGCGCCGGACCTCGCGTTCTCCAGGATGCCGTCGGGGCCGTAGGAGATGGCCTCGACCTGCGGGGAGGCCGGCACCATCGTGATGACGACGTCGGCGTCCTTCACGGCCTCGGCGATCGAACCGGCGACCGTGCCACCGGCGGCGGCCAGGCGGTCCAGCTTGTCCTGCTCCAGGGTGAAGCCGGTGACCTGGTAACCCGCCTTGATCAGGTTCTCGGACATGGGGGAGCCCATGATGCCGAGGCCTATCCAGGCGATCTTGGGGAGGTTGCTCATGATGGGGGTACCTCTCTGAACTGCTGTGGTGCGTCAACGAATGGGTGCCGGCCGGCGCCATTCAGCCCGTCCGGCGTTTGAGGACGAGGCCCGAAGGGCCGAAGCGGGGGTCCGGGGGCGGCAGCCCTCGGGGGCGGTGCCATCAGCGGGCGGCGCGCTGTTCCATCGGCAGCCAGCCGAAGGCCTCCCCGCTGGGCTTGTCGCCCGGCTTGTACTCAAGGCCGGCCCAGCCCTCGTAGCCCGCCTTCTGCAACTGGCCCAACAGGTCCTCCAGCGGCAGCGCCCCCGTGCCGGGCGCGCCACGGCCAGGGTTGTCGGCGATCTGCACGTGGCCGGTCTTCGCGGCGTACTGCTCGATCACCGAGGGCAGGTCCTCGCCGTTCATGGACAGGTGGTACAGGTCCATGAGGAACTTCGCGTTGCCCAGTCCCGTCGCCTCGTTGACCTGGTCGACGACGCCGACGGCGGCCGGTGCGGACACCAGCGGGTACAGCGGTGACTCGGGCTTGTTCAGCGCCTCGACGAGAAGGATCGCGCCGATGCGGTCGGCCGCCCGGGCCGCGAGGGCCAGGTTCTCCAGCGCGAGCGCGTCCTGCTCGGCCGGGTCCACGCCGTCGACGCGGTTGCCGTACAGGGCGTTGAGCGCACGGCAGCCCAGCGACTGGGCGAAGTCGGCGGCCACGTCGATGTTGGCGCGGAACCTCTCCGACTCCGCGCCCGGGACCGACAGGGCGCCGCGGTCGGGGCCGGGCAGCTGACCCGCGTAGAAGTTCAGCCCGGTGAGCTGGACGCCCGCGTCCTCGATCGCCTTCTTCAGGGCGTCGAGCTCGGACCGCTCGGGCGTGGGGGAGTCGATCCAGGGCCACCACAGCTCGACCGCGGTGAAGCCGGCCGCGGCGGCGGCCGCGGGGCGCTCCAGGAGCGGGAGTTCCGTGAAGAGGATCGACAGGTTGACGTTGAAGCGCTGCTCTGCGAATCCCATCGCCGGCGCTCCCTTCCGTGTCGAGATTCCATATTGCGGAAGTTAGTTTCTGCGTACTGGAAGATTGCCGTTGTGCGTCCAAGCTTGTCAAGAGGGCTCGGCGGAAGGCGGCCCCGCGCGTTAGGTTGACCGCGTGCGATTGAGAGTGGAGTTCACGACCGAGCCGTTCGACCTCGACGAGGCACCCGCGCACGCGCTGGTGGCCCGCGAGGTCATCGAGGCGGCCGAGCTCGACGCGGTGGACGTCGGCCCGTTCGGCAACACGGCCGAGGGCGGCGCCGACGCCGTGCTCACCGCCCTGGACGCCCTGCTGCGCAAGTCGCTGGAGGCCGGCGCCACCCGGATCTCGCTTCAGCTCAACGTGGTCGGGGAGGGCGAGGAGTGACCGGTACCGGGGACGAGCCCTTCATCGCGGCCGTGAAGCCGCTGGTCGACGCCATGGGCGGCGAGATTCTCCCGCCGGACGAGGCCGGCCCCGAAGATGTCGTGCTCTCCTGGGAGGGGGCCGACGTCGTCGCCGTACGCCTGCCTCAGCTGGCCGACTCCCTGGATCACATCCTGGCGGCCATGGAGCGCAGGAAGGGCAAGCCGCTGGCCGACCTGGACCGCAAGGCCAAGCAGGAGGTCGTGCGGATACTCGAGGCGCGCGGCGCCTTCTCCGTGCGGCATGGCGTGGAGACCGTGGCGAGCGCGCTCGGAGTGAGTCGCTTCACGGTCTACAACTATCTGAACCGTGAGAAAGGCGCCTGAGCGGCCCCCTCGGTGTCCTGTCGGCGCCCCGCCGGTTTCGTTACCGCGAATTTTCAACAAAGTGTTGACGTCTCGTCGTCGTAGGGCGTTAGCTATCGGCACGCCCGTTCAGTACGAAGGCCCTTCGCGGCCACGGAGGCTCCCGTGACGTCGAATTCCACGCCCTCGGGCCTGGCCCGGTTCAACGCCCTGGAGGAGCACGCGGCCCACGCCGCCCTCCTCGAGGCGTGTGCCGCCACGGCGTGGGCGAAGCGGCTGCTCGCCGCCCGTCCCTACGCCACCGCCGACGACCTCTACGCCGCCAGTGACGCCGCCATGGCCGAGCTGACCGCCGAGGACTTGGCCGAGGCGATGGCAGGGCACCCGCCGATCGGCCGCCCCAAGCCGGGCGATCCGACCTCGGCCCGGGAGCAGCGCGGCCTGGCCGGCGCATCCGAGGAGCTCAAGGCGGAGATGCTCGAACTCAACCTGGCCTACCAGGACAAGTTCGGCCATGTCTTCCTGATCTGCGCCACCGGCCGGACCGGGGAGCAGATGCGCGACGCGGTCAAGGAACGGATCGGCAACTCGCCGGAGCAGGAGCGGGAGATCGTCCGCACCGAGCTGGGCAAGATCAACCGTATCCGGCTCGCCCGCCTCGTCGAAGAAGACTGATCTTCGAGGAAGACCGAAGAGGACGCCTGACCATGAGCACCAGCACCACCGCCTCCGTGTCCACGCACATCCTGGACACCAGCATCGGCCGCCCCGCCGAGGACGTCGCCGTCCAGCTCTCCGCCCGCTCGGGCAGGGATGCGGACTGGCAGGCACTCGGCGGCTCCGCGACCGACGCGGACGGGCGGTGCAAGGACCTCCCGGCACTGCCGGAGGGGACCACACACGTACGGCTCGACTTCGCGGTGGAGCCGTACTTCGAGAAGAAGCAAGCCGATGCGCAGCAGGACGCCCCCGCGAATCGGGACAGCGGTGCCGTGTTCTTCCCCGAGGTGGCGATCACCTTCGCCGTGAAGCCCGGGGAGCACTACCACGTACCGCTGCTGCTCAACCCGTTCGGCTACTCCGTTTACCGAGGGAGCTAGCAGACATGCCCACGATCCTGGGACAGAACCAGTACGGCAAGGCCGAGAACCGAGTCGTAAAGATCACGCGGGACGGCGCCACCCATCACATCAAGGACCTGAACGTATCCGTGGCGCTGAGCGGCGACATGGACGAGGTCCACTACTCCGGCTCGAACGCCAACGTCCTGCCGACCGACACCACCAAGAACACGGTGTACGCGTTCGCCAAGGAGTACGGCATCGAGTCCGCCGAGCAGTTCGGCATCCACCTCGCCCGTCACTTCGTCACCTCGCAGGAGCCGATCCACCAGGCCCGGATCCGCATCGAGGAGTACGCCTGGGAGCGGATCGAGGCCTCCGACGCCAACTCGCAGTTCATCGGCTCCGACGAGGTCAAGCACTCCTTCGTCCGCAAGGGCCAGGAGACGCGGCTCACGCAGATCACCTACGACGGTGAGACGTGGGAGGTCGTCTCCGGCCTCAAGGACCTGGTCGTGATGAACTCGACGAACTCCGAGTTCTGGGGCTACGTCAAGGACAAGTACACGACGCTGAAGGAGGCCTACGACCGCATCCTGGCCACCCAGGTCTCCGCTCGCTGGCGGTTCAACTGGACCGACGACGAGCAGCGGATGCCCAACTGGGAGAAGTCCTACGAGCAGACCAAGAAGCACATGCTCCAGGCCTTCGCCGAGACCTACTCGCTGTCGCTGCAGCAGACCCTCTACCAAATGGGCTCGCGCATCATCAACAACCGCAGCGAGATAGACGAGGTCCGCTTCTCCCTCCCGAACAAGCACCACTTCCTGGTGGACCTGGAGCCGTTCGGGCTGAAGAACGACAACGAGGTGTACTTCGCCGCCGACCGCCCCTACGGCCTGATCGAGGCCACCATCCTGCGGGACGGTTGCGAGGCGAAGATCCCCATGGACCTCACCAACCTCTGATCCATCCCCTTTCGGCACCCGTGACCGGGGAACCCGTCTTCCCGGTCACGGCACTCAAAACTCCCAGGGTCCTGCCGTGCCCTCTCTCATTCAGCACAACACCCGTGAAAAAGGGGCGAACCATGGCAGCAGCCCAGCGCATCGTCATCGAGAACTGTTCGATCGCGACGGTGGACGCGAAGGACACCGAGTACGCCACGGGCCATATCGTCATCGCGGACAACCGCATCGAGTCGCTCGGCGCGGGCAAGGCCCCGGAGGGCCTGGAGAACGTCGTCCGCCGCATCGACGCCACCGGGCACCTGGTCACCCCCGGCCTGATCAACACCCACCACCACTTCTACCAGTGGATCACCCGGGGCCTGGCCACGGACCACAACCTCTTCAACTGGCTCGTCGCCCTCTACCCGACCTGGGCACGCATCGACGAGCAGATGGTGCGCTCGGCCGCGCAGGGCTCGCTGGCGATGATGGCCCGCGGTGGTGTGACCACCGCCATGGACCACCACTACGTCTTCCCGCAGGACTCCGGCGACCTCTCCGGCGCCATCATCGGCGCCGCCCGCGACATGGGCGTCCGCTTCACCCTCGCCCGCGGCTCCATGGACCGCAGCGAGAAGGACGGCGGACTGCCGCCGGACTTCGCCGTCGAGACCCTCGACGGCGCGCTGGCCGCGACCGAGGAGACCGTCAAGCAGCACCACGACGCCTCCTTCGACGCGATGACCCAGGTCGCCGTCGCCCCCTGCTCCCCCTTCTCCGTCTCCACGGAACTCATGCGCGACGGCGCCGAGCTGGCCCGCCGGCTCGGTGTACGGCTGCACACCCACGGCTCGGAGACCGTGGAGGAGGAGAAGTTCTGCCACGAGCTGTTCGGCATGGGCCCGACCGACTACTTCGAGTCCACCGGCTGGCTCGGCGAGGACGTGTGGATGGCGCACTGCGTCCACATGAACGACTCCGACATCGCCGCCTTCGCCCGGACGAGGACCGGCGTCGCCCACTGCCCGTCCTCCAACGCCCGCCTCGCCGCCGGCATCGCCCGCGTCCCCGACATGCTCGCCGCCGGCGTCCCGGTCGGCCTCGGCGTCGACGGCACGGCGTCCAACGAGTCCGGCGAACTGCACACCGAACTGCGCAACGCCCTCCTCATCAACCGCCTCGGCGCCCACCGCGAGGCCGCCCTGAACGCCCGGCAGGCGCTGCGCCTCGGGACGTACGGCGGTGCCCAGGTCCTCGGCCGCGCACGCGAGATCGGCTCGCTGGAGCCGGGCAAGCTGGCCGACCTGGTGCTGTGGAAGCTGGACACCCTCGCCCACGCCTCCATCGCCGACCCGGTGACCGCGCTGGTCTTCGGCGCGGCGGCCCCGGTCACGGCGTCGTTCGTCAACGGCCGGCAGATCGTCGAGGACGGGCGGCTGCTCACGGCCGACGAGGACGCCATCGCCCGCTCGACGCGGGACGAGGCACAGCGCCTGGCGAGGATCGCGGCGCAGGCCTGACGTAGGTCTGACGCAGGCCTGACGCAGGTCTGACGCAGGCCTGACGCAGGTCTGACCAGTCGAAGATCTCCGGTCGGGAGGGACGGCTCCCGACCGGTGGCCGTGGACCCCACTCGGGTTCCATGGCGGCCGTCTCCGGGGCGCGCGTGGACGCGTGCGCCCCGGAACGGTCTCCGTTTCCCCCAGAACGGGCCCGTCCCCGGTCCCGCACGACCGCGCACCACCTCCCTGAAACCCACGTCAGAGCCGACGTGTTACCCGCCCGGAGGAGAGCCGCAGTGTCCGCCCAGTCCGCCGCCCAGCCCGTCCATCCCGTCGACGAGAAGCTCCCCGCCCTGAAAATGGCGACCACCGGTCTGCAACACGTGGCCGCCATGTACGCGGGAGTCGTCGCCCCGCCCCTGATCGTCGGCGCGGCCATCGGCCTGAGCGCCACCGACCTGACCTTCCTCACCGGCGCCTGCCTGTTCACCGCGGGCCTCGCCACCTTCCTCCAGACGCTCGGCATCTGGAAGATCGGCGCCCGGCTGCCCTTCGTCAACGGCGTCACCTTCGCCGGCGTCGCCCCCATGACCGCGGTCGTCGCCTCCACCGAGGACAAGTCCGACGCCCTGCCGATCATCTTCGGCGCGGTCATCGTCGCCGGCCTCCTCGGCTTCCTGGCGGCCCCCTTCTTCAGCAAGGCGGTCCGCTTCTTCCCACCGGTGGTCACGGGTACGGTCATCACCCTGATCGGCATCTCCCTCCTCCCGGTCGCCTTCGGCTGGGCGCAGGGCCCCGACCCCGCGGCGCACGACTACGGTTCGGCGACGAACCTGGGCCTCGCGGCCGGAACCCTGCTGATCGTCCTGCTCCTGCGCCGCTTCACCAGGGGCTTCGTCAAGCAGATCGCCGTACTCCTCGGCCTGGTCGTCGGCACGCTGATCGCGATCCCCTTCGGCGTCACGGACTTCGGGCCCGTCGCGGACGCGGACGTCATCGGTTTCCCGACCCCGTTCCACTTCGGCGCCCCGCAGTTCCAGCTCGCCGCGATCATCTCGCTGTGCGTGGTCATGGTGGTCTCGATGACCGAATCGACCGCCGACATGCTGGCCTTGGGCGAGATCGTCGAACGCCCGGCCGACGAGAAGACCATCGCGGCGGGCCTGCGCGCCGACACCCTCGGCTCCGCGATCAGCCCCCTCTTCAACGGCTTCATGTGCAGCGCCTTCGCGCAGAACATCGGCCTGGTCGCCATGACGAAGATCCGGAGCCGGTACGTCGTCGCCGTGGGCGGTGGCTTCCTGGTGCTGATGGGCCTGTGCCCGATGGCGGCCTCGCTCATCGCGGTCGTACCGCGCCCGGTACTCGGCGGCGCGGGCGTGGTCCTCTTCGGTTCGGTGGCCGCGAGCGGCATCCAGACCCTGGTCCGGGCCGGCCTCGACAAGGACAACAACGTGCTGATCGTCGCCGTCTCACTGGCCGTGGGCATCGTCCCGATCACGGCGCCGGAGTTCTATCACGCGTTCCCGGAGACGGTGAGGATCGTGCTGGACTCGGGGATCTCCACGGGCTGCGTGGCGGCGGTGGCGCTCAACCTCGTCTTCAACCACCTCGGCCGGAACCGCGACGCGCAGGACGTCACCCACCCCATGGAGGCGGGCGAAGAACTCACCGGGACGACGCCCCGGGCCCCCGCCACTCCATGAGGTTGGCGAACAGCTCGGCCTGCTCGACGGCGTCGTCCAGCGCATGGTGCGTGTGGCGGCGCCTCGACAGCAGTTCGCGCGGCATGGTGCCCTTGGCCACGGCCCGCAGGGGCAGCCCCGCCTTGGTGGCGTACAGCGTCTTCATGTCCAGGCACCCGGAGTGGCCGAACGGGCTCGCCCCGGTGAAGCGGATCAAGTACCAGTACAGGAACGTCCAGTCGTACGACGCCGGGTAGCCGCACATCACCGGCTGCGCGTCGCCGCAGACCTCGCGTACCCAGCGCGTGAACTGCGCGAGCGCCAGGGCGGGGTCGAGGCCCTCTTTGCCGAGGCGCTCGCGGTCGAGACCGCTCACGGCCAGCGCCTCGGGGACGAACTCCGCGCTGATCGGGCGGAGTTCGCGGTAGAAGGTGTGCCGCTCCGGGTCTGCCGCCGTGAATCCGTCGGCGTCCTGGGTTCCGGCGACCGCCGCGCCGAGGCTCAGCATCGAGTACGGACCCGGGATCGGGCCGTCGGCCTCGATGTCGACGGAGATGTAGAGGCTGGGTTTGATGCGTCGTGCCGCCATGGAGCGGGAGCATCCCAGGGGTCCGGGACTTTCCGCATCCGAATTCCGCTTAGGCTTCTGCCTCGGTCAACTCAAAGTTGACCAGGGGTTCAGGGGATGAGGGGGAAGCGGGCCGATGAACAACGCGACCGAGGTGTTCCGGCCACTGCAGGCGGACGATCCGCCCGTCGTGGCCGGCTACCGCCTTGCCGCCCGGCTCGGCGCGGGTGGCATGGGCCGGGTCTACCTGTCGCACACACAGGGCGGCCGACCGGTGGCGATCAAGGTGGTGCGGCCGGAGCTGGCCGACGACCCGGACTTCCGGCGCCGGTTCCGCCGCGAGGTGGAGGCGGCCCGGCGGGTCCGCGGGGCGTACACCGCCGAGCTGATCGACGCCGACGCGGACGGCGTACCGCCCTGGCTGGCCACGCTGTACGTGCCCGGGCCGTCCCTGGCGGAGGCCGTGGCCCGGCGCGGACCGCTGCCGGTGCCTGCCGTGCTGTGGCTGGTGGCGGGGGTGGCCGAGGCGCTTCAGGCGATCCATGGTGCGGGCATCGTGCACCGGGACCTGAAGCCGTCGAACGTGCTGCTGGCCGCCGACGGCCCGCGCGTGATCGACTTCGGCATCTCGCTCGCCGCCGATCTCACCTCGCACACCGCCACGGGCTCCGCCGTCGGCACGCCCCAGTTCATGGCGCCGGAGCAGGCGACCGCGGGTGAGGTCGCGGCGGCGACGGACATCTTCGCGCTGGGCCAGACGGCGGCGTTCGCGGCGCTGGGCGAGCCGCTGTACGGGAACGGCCCCGCGGCGACGGTGCTGTACCGGATCGTGCACGAAGAGCCCGACCTGTCCCGGCTGCCCGAGCCGCTCCGCCCGCTGATCGCCCGGTGCATGGCCGCCGATCCCGGGGAGCGGGCCACCCCGGCGGAGATCGTCGAGTGGTGTCGGCGGCGGTTGGGGACGGATGCCGACGCGGGCGCGGGGCCGGCCGTGTGGCGGGACGTCATGGGGCCGGAGGTGACGGTTCCGGCTCCGGTCCCCGAACCCACCCGGGTACAGGCGGTGCCGTTGATCGTCACGCGACCACAGCCGGTGGTGCCGGACGCACGGCGGCCGGGGCGACGTCGTACCGCGCTGATCACGGCCGCGGCCGTGACGGCGGTTGTGTTGCTGCTGACGGGCTTCGGGTGGATGGTCGCGGACGCGGGGGACAGGTTCCGCGACTGGGTCGCGGGCGCTCCGACGACGCCCGGCGCGGAGGAGTCCGCGGGGTCGTCGGTGTCGCCCTCGGCATCCGCGCCGACGTCGGGGGCCGGTTCCGAGGGTTCGGGAACGGTTGACGGGACAGGGGCATCGGGGCCTGCCCCGGCCGTGTCCAAGTCGCCGCAAGCCACCCCGTACCCTCTCGTCTGGCTGGACGGGAAGACCTCGGTGAGCTTCGACAACCCGGAAGACCTGCGCAAGGATCGGAAGGGCGACATCCGCCTCGTGTGCGGGCAGACTTGTGCGCTGGAGAGCGACACCAGCGAGTTCGCGCTGCTGTACACGAAGCCCGGGGCCACCCTCGACTCGTGTCGCGTCGCCCTCTCCGACCCCGAAGGCCGTCGCCTCCCACTCGCCGCGACGGCGAACGGCAGCGAGATCTGCATCAGGCACTCCTCCGGGGACATCGCGCTGCTCGTGATCCAGACGAAATCGACCGCGTACATCCCAGCCGCCTTCGTGACCGCGAACATGACGATCTGGCGGGATGCGGCCTGAGAGACGTAGGGAGAGGCGGCGAACCGATCACCCGCCGCCTCTCCCAAGCCACTGCCGGCCCCGGCCAGCCCTCTCAGCCCCGCCGCTCCCGCAACACCACCGCCGCCAGCACCAGCGCCCCCGCCGCGATCCCCGTCGCCACCCGGAACGCCAGCTGGTAGCCCTCGGCCGTGGCCGCCAGCAGCTCCGTGCCGCGGCCGAGCAGACCGTCGGTGTGGTTCGCCGCCAGGACGGACAGCGCCGCCAGGCCCAGCGAACCACCCACCACCTGGGTGGTGTTGAACAGCCCGGACGCCAGCCCCGCGTCCTCCTCGCGCGCCCCCGACATCGCGAGACCGGTCAGGGCGGGCATCGCGGCGGCGAAGCCGGTGGCGAGCAGGAGCAGCGGCGGGAGGACGTCGGTGACGTACGAGCCGTCGACGGGTGCGCGGCTCAGCAGCGCCATGCCCGCGACGATGAGCACCAGCCCGGCCAGCAGCACCCGGTACGCGCCGAACCGGCCGACGGTACGCGCCGACAGGCCCAGCATCAGCACCCCGATCACGATCGGCGCCGGCAGGAACGCCGCGCCGGTGAGCAACTCGCCGTAGCCGAGGACGCGTTGGACGTACAGCGCGCCGATGAACTGGAAGCCGTACATCGTCGCGATCATCAGGATCTGCACGGCGTTCGCACCGCTCAACAGCCGGGAACCGAACAGCCGCAACCGCAGCAGCGGACGCGTCGCCCGCGCCTGCCGGACCGTGAACGCCACGAACAGGGCGAGGGACAGGACGGCCAGGAGCAGGGTGGCCGTCAGGTCGCGGTCCCCGGCGCCGACGATGACGTACACCGTGAGCATCAGCGCGCCGGTGACCAGCGCCGCGCCCGGGTAGTCGGCACCCCTGCCGAGCCCGGCGCCGCGGTCCGGCTCCAGTACCCGTACGGTCGCGAGGAGGGCCACGATCCCGATCGGCAGGTTGATCAGGAAGATCCAGTGCCAGTTCAGGGCCTCGGTCAGTGCCCCGCCGAGAAACGTGCCGAGCGCTCCGCCCGCCGCGCCGACCGCGCTGAACACCGCGATGGCACGGGCCTGTTCACGCGGTTCGGGGAACAGCGCGACCAGCATGCCCAGCACCACTGCCGAGGTCATCGCCCCGCCCACGCCCTGCAGGGCACGGGCCGCGATCAGCACGCCCTGCTCGGTGGCCACCCCGCACAACACGGAGGCCGCGGTGAAGACGGCGAGCCCCGCCGTGAACATCCGCTTGCGGCCGACCAGATCGCCGAGGCGGCCCACCAGCAACAACAGCCCGCCGAAGGGGATCAGGTACGCGTTGACGACCCAGGCCAGGCCCGGCCCCGAGAAGCCGAGGTCGCTCTGGATGGCGGGCATGGCGACCGTGACGATGTTGCCGTCCAGGATCGTCATCAGTGTTCCCGCACACAGGACGACGAGGGCCGCCCAGCGGGAGTACGTTCGCTGCGTTCGGTGCGGTGTCCGCGTCGGGGACTCGACGATGGCCGTCATGGCGGCGCTGCCTCCGGGTTCTCCAATGGTGCACGACTTGTAACGGAGAACATCGTGGGTGACCATGGGGGTCGGCATAAGGAGGCAGTTCAATGTCCCAGAGGAACACCGGTGTTACCGTCCAGGCAATGAACGCGCACGCGTGCCCCGTCCGCGAGGTTCTTGACAGGGTCTCCGGCAAATGGAGCGTCCAGATCCTGGTCGCGGCCGCCCACGGCCCCATCCGCTTCACCGAGTTGGAGCGCAGCATCGAGGGCATCAGCCGCCGGATGCTCACCCTCACCCTGCGCAACCTGGAGCGCGACGGCCTCGTCACCCGCACGGTCCATCCGACGGTGCCGCCGAAGGTGGAGTACGAACTCACCCCGGTGGCCCGGGAGTTGCACGAGACCCTGCAGCGCCTGACCGACTGGGCCGAGCGCAACAGGGTCTACATCGCCGAGTCGCGCGCGGCCTACGACGAGGAGCACGCACCGGAGCTGGTGTGACCTACAGGCCGAACAGCGCGGGGGCCGAGGCGAGTTCCTTGAAGTACTCCTGCGGATGGGCGACCAGTTTGCGCTCCTTGAGGTTGAGCAGCCCGCCGACCGCCGTGACCTCCGCCGCCACCGTGCCGTCCGTCTTGCGGATCGTCTGCTCGATGCGGAACGTCTTGCCGCCGCCCCAGTCGAAGGCACACGTCACCTCGACCTCGTCGCCCGCGAGCAGCTCCCGCAGATAGCGGATGGTCGTCTCCAGGGCGACCGGGCCCACACCCTTGCCGATCAGGCCGGCCTGGCTGATCCCGGCGGCCTGCAGCAGCGACCAGCGGGCGTGCTCCGCGTAGTTGAGGTACACGGCCTGGTTGAGGTGTCCCTGGACGTCCGTCTCGTACCCACGGACGGTCACCGGAACGGAAAACGGCTCGGTCACGACTTCCCCTTCGCGTGCCATGCTGCCTGGACCCCCCGATCCTGACACGTGCCCCCTACATCCGTCGCGGGGAAGCCAGCAGATAGCGCGCTCTCGTCCGAGGCTCGGTGTGCTCGCCGACCTGCCAGCCGGCCTTCTCCAAGGTCGCCCCGCAGGCGTGCAGCGCGTCGAGGTCCGGCTCGTGAACTGCGACCGCCTCCGGCTGCGGCGTCGCCCGCACCCGGTATCCCGGGGCGTCCGGCTCCGGTCCGGCCGGACGGTGCCCGGCCGCCTCCAGGGCGAGGGCGGCGGCCCGCACCAGATGCGTACGCTCCCAGTCGCACGGCCGGTCAACGGCCCCGTCCCGGTTGGTCATCCGGCGCAGCTCCAGCAGCCCTTGCCAGGCGCTGTGCACCTCACGCACTCGGGCAGGCCCCTCCTTCGGCGCGTCCTGCTCACCGCCGATGCGCGCGGCGAAGACACCGCCGGCCGCGGGAGCCGCAGCCGGTTCCTCGGGCGCAGTCGTCTGCGCCTCCCGTATGCGATGTCCCGCAGGCGTCAGAAAGTGATCGTGCGGCGGCCGCGGGTGCCGGAAGGCGAGCCCTCGCTTGACCAGCGCGGCGAGCTGCGCCTCCGTACCCCTCAGGCGCCCGGTCACGGGATCGGCGGCGTCGATGACACGCCGTTGCGCGGCGGTCGGCGGTCGGGTCACGGCGTGTTCCTTCCTGCGTGGGGACTCACCCGCTTCGCAGGCTACGCCGGGGGTCTGACATTCCACCCCGCGATCACCGGCCGCCCGTGCTCGGTGCCGAGCCGGCACAGCGTGCCCGTGCCCAGCTGGAAGAGGGCCCCGGCTTGCGGTGCCAGCCCGAGGCGGCGGGCGGTGAGCACGCGCAGGAAGTGCCCGTGGGCGATCAGCAGGACGGCGCCCTCCGTGTGCGCGAGGGCGGCGTCCACCCTGGCGAGCACCCGGTCGGCACGCTCACCGACCTGCTCCGGGCTCTCCCCGGGGTGAGCCGGCGGCCCGGGCGCGACCCCGTCCGTGAACAGGAACCAGCCGGGCCGCTCCCGCTGGATCTCCACCGTGGTGACGCCCTCGTACCCGCCGTAGTCCCACTCCCGCAGGTCCACGTCGACGCGAGCGTCGCGCACCCCGATCAGCTCCGCCGTCTCCCGTGCCCGCCGCGCCGGGCTGACGAACGCGGCCCCGATCCGATGCGATCGGACCAACGGCACCAGCCGCCGCGCCTCTTCCCGCCCGTGCTCGGTCAGCGGAACGTCGGTGCGGCCGGTGTGCCGCCCGGACCGCGACCACTCGGTCTCGCCGTGCCGGACGAGAAGGAGATCACCCATGCGTCACAGGCTAAGAGCCCAGCGCTCCAACTCCGCGAAGTCACCCTCCCGCAGCCCCTTGCGCGCGTCGACCGGCAGCAGCAGCGCGGCCGAGTCGTGGTGGGCCGCCACATGCCGTACGTCGAGGTCGGTGACCATGTCGTCGACCCAGACGAAGGGCCGCCCCGTCGCCCACGCCAGCACGTGCCGCGTCTTCCAGTACAGCCCGTCGGGATCCCGCCCGAAGAGCTCGGGCCACTCGATGACCGGCAGATCACCGGGCAGCCCGACCACCGGCGCGATCATCTCGTTGGCCTGGTGCTGCCACGTGGTGGCCCACGCCAACTCATACGGCAGAGCCAGCAGCCGCGCCCCGTGCCCCGGATGCAACCGCACCCGCAGTCCCCGGCGCAGCCGCCGGGACCCCGGCTGCTGCCGGGCCGACCAGTTGGCCGGATGCAGCCGCCGGGTCACGTAGCCGCGATGACGCAGGAACGGGGCGCGGAACGGGTTGAGGGGGCCGTCCACGTCGAGGAGCAGCAGGGGGCGGGCGCTCATGCACGGGTTCTACCCACGGCGGGGCGCCTGCCCACGGGGGCGCGGCAACATCTGCCGGTACCCGCTGAGCTCTCCCGACCGGCTCAGTTCTGCCGGTACCCGCTCAGGAACCGCCCGATCCGCCCGATCGCCGCCTCCAGGTCGTCCGCGTACGGCAGGGTCAGGATCCGGAAGTGATCAGGGGTCGGCCAGTTGAAGCCCGTCCCCTGCACCACCTGGATCTTCTCCCTCAGCAGCAGGTCCAGGACGAACTGCTCGTCGTCGTGGATCCTGTACACCTTGGGGTCGAGGCGCGGGAACGCGTACAGCGAGCCTTTCGGCTTCACACACGACACCCCCGGAATCTCGTTGAGCTTCTCCCAGGCCACGTTGCGCTGTTCGTACAGCCGCCCGCCCGGCACGGTCAGCTCGCGGATGGACTGGCGGCCCCCGAGCGCGGCCTGGATGGCGTACTGCGCGGGAGCGTTGGCGCACAGGCGCATGGAGGCCAGCATCGTCAGGCCCTCCAGGTAGTCCTTCGCGTGCTGCTTCGGGCCGGTGACGACGAGCCAGCCGGAGCGGAAGCCCGCCACCCGGTAGGTCTTCGACAGGCCGCAGAAGGTGAGGACCACCAGGTCGGGGGCGAGGGCCGCGACCGAGTGGTGCACGGCGTCGTCGTACAGGATCTGGTCGTAGATCTCGTCGGCGAACACCATCAGGCCGTGGCGGCGGGCGAGGTCGAGGATGCCTTCAAGGATCTCCTTCGGATAGACCGCGCCCGTCGGGTTGTTCGGGTTGATGATGACCACGGCCCTGGTGCGGTCCGTGATCTTTGACGCCATGTCGTCCAGGTCCGGGTACCAGTCGGCCTGCTCGTCGCAGAGGTAGTGGACCGCCTTGCCGCCGGCGAGGGTCGTGACGGCCGTCCAGAGGGGGAAGTCGGGGGCCGGGATGAGGATTTCGTCGCCGTCCTCGATCAAGGCCTGTACGGCCATGGAGACCAGCTCGGACACGCCGTTGCCGAGGAAGACGTCGTCGACGCCCACCTCCAGGCCCAGCGTCTGGTAGCGCTGGGCCACGGCCCGGCGGGCGGAGAGGATGCCGCGCGAGTCGGTGTAGCCGTGCGCCTGGGGGAGCATCCGGATCATGTCCTGGATGATCTCCTCCGGCGCCTCGAAGCCGAAGAGCGCGGGGTTGCCGGTGTTCAGGCGCAGCACGCTGTGCCCCGCCTCCTCCAGCGCGTTCGCGTGCTCGATCACCGGGCCGCGGATCTCGTAACAGACCTCGCTCAGCTTGCTCGACTGCCGGAACTCCATGCGCGCTCGCCCCTCCGGTTTCGTGTGTTGCTTGGTTTTACCAAGTTCGAGCTTGGAAAGTCCAACAACATGTCTAGACTGCGTCGCATGTCACCTCGCCGAAGCTACGACCAGTACTGTTCCGCCGCCCGGGCGCTCGACCTCGTCGGCGACCGCTGGACCCTGCTGATCGTCCGGGAGCTGCTGGCCGGCCCGCGGCGCTACACCGACCTGCACGCCGATCTGCCGGGCGTCAGCACGGACGTACTGGCCTCACGGCTGAAGGACATGGAGCGGGACGGGATCGGCACCAGGCGCCGGCTGCCCCCGCCCGGCGCGGCATACGTCTACGAACTCACCCCACGGGGGCGGGAGTTGCTGCCCGTGCTGCAGGCGCTGGGGGAGTGGGGGCAGGCCGAGCTCGGGGAGCGGCGGCCTACCGACGCGGTGCGGGCGCACTGGTTCGCGCTGCCGTTGCTCCGGTCGCTGGACGGGGAGGGGCTTGTCGAAGTCCGGTTGGAGGAAGGGGACTTCCACCTGTACGTCGGTGCCGAGGACGGGCCGGTCCACGGCGACGGCCCCGCTCCCAGGGAGCCCGACGCGCGGCTGGTGCTGGACTCCGGGACGTGCGAGGCGGTCGCGCGAGGGGAGTTGAGGGTGGCCGACGCCGTCCGGGACGGCCGTATCGAGGTCACCGGGGACGGAACCCTCGCCAAGGCGCTGCGGGAAGGCTGACCTCAGCGGAAGGGCCCGCTGTCCAGGGCGGACAGCGGGCCCTTCCGGCTTCCCGTCAGGCGCCCGGCGGCACCCGCGACGGCCGTCCCGCCCCGCGTGTCAGCGCATACCCGCCGACCCCCGCGAGCGCGGCCAGCGCGCCGCCGATCGCCGTCCACACCCACCGGTCGGACCACCAGCCCGACGCCCAGCCGCCGCTGGGTTGGAGGCCGGCGAGCAGGGCCTCCTTGGTCGACTCCTCCTCGTCGCCCTGGGCGATGGCACCGGCCCCCGGCACCAGCGGCTGGGCCAGCGCCCCGTCCACCGCCGCCGCCCCGCCGATGTCCTTGGAGTCGACGCGGACCTCGGCGTCGACCGGCAGTCCGAGGTCGGAGGTGGGGACGTCCACGGCCGTCAACCGGAGGTAGTACGTGCCCGGCAGAGGGTCATTGGCCCACGGCTCCGACCAGGCGCGGACGGTACGCAGGACGCAGACCAGCTCCACGGAGGACCGATCCGCCGCGGCGGTGCGCGTCTGTGCCCCGGACTGGCAGGCCTGGCGGCGCCGCAGACCGTCGTACACGTCGATCTGCCAGGTCTCGGCGGCGTGCGTGTCCGGCAGCTTCACCGTCGCCTTGACGGTGGGGCGCTGTCCGGCGTCCGCGGGGAACGACCAGTACAGGTAGTCGCCCGTGGAGGCGCTCGCGGTGGCCGTCTGCCCCTGCTCGATCTCGGTCGCCGTACGGAAGGCGGTGCCCGCCTCGGTCGGCGCGCCGCCGTCCTCCGAGGCGCTCGGCGACGGTGAGGAGTCGGCGACCGCCGGTCCCGCCGCCAGCCCCAGCGTCAGCAGGGCGGCGCTCAACACACGTGTGATCCCCATCAGTTGGTCCTCCAGACCGCGACCCGCCAGCGTGACAGCCAGCCCCAGACGAGACCGGCGAGGAAGCCGGTGAGGATCAGCGCGCCCAGCAGCCACCAGCCGCGCCCGAGGCCGAAGGAGGCCACGTCGCTCGACGCGTCCGGCCCGTGCACCACGTCGATGGTCAGTTCGAGCGGGAGACCGGGGGTGGTCTTCACGCCGTCGGCCGCCGAGAAGGAGTGCGTGACCTGGAGGCACACGGTCTCGGGCGCGACCTCGCCCTCCACGTCCTCGTCCTCGGCCTTGGGGTAGCGCAGGCCCGTCGAGATCACGTCGGTACGGCCGTCGCCCGCCGCCTCGCCGCGAACGATCTCCCGGCCGCGCTCGGTCACCGCCCGCAGCAGCAGCCCGTACGACGGATCCACCGCGCGGTCGGCCGCGACGCTCACCGAGGCGCGCAGTTCCCAGCCGTGCGGGACCTTTACGCGGTACCAGCGCTGCTTCCCGAACTCCTCGCGGTCGGTGTACAGGCCGGACCGCAGCGTCGGCGCCTTCGCGCACTGGTCCGCGCCCGTCGTCGCGACCGGCGTCACCACCGGATCGGCCGCCCGGTCCACCAACTGGTTGACCTTGTCGGCGAGTTCGTCGGTGTGCTCGACCGAGGTGAAGGTGCCACCGGTGGCCTCGGCGATGCAGCTGAGCTGCTGGCGCATCTTGGTGTTCGGGACCAGGCCGAGCGTGTCGATGGTCAGGCCGATGCCCTTGGCGGCGATCTCCCGGGCCACCTCGCACGGGTCGAGCGGCGCGCAGGTGTCCTCGCCGTCGCTGATCAGCACGATGCGCTTGGAGCCCTCGCCGCCGTCCAGGTCGTCGGCCGCCTTCAGCAGCGCGGGGCCGATCGGCGTCCAGCCGGTGGGCGTGAGGGTCGCCACCGCTGTCTTTGCCTCGGTGCGGTCCAGCGGGCCGACCGGGTAGAGCTGGGCGGTGTCCTTGCAGCCCGTCTTGCGGTCGTCGCCCGGGTAGTTGGCGCCGAGGGTGCGGATGCCGAGCTGGACCTCCTCCGGCGTCGCGTCCAGCACCTCGTTGAAGGCCTGCTTCGCGGCGGCCATGCGCGACTGGCCGTCGATGTCCTTCGCCCGCATCGAACCGCTGACGTCGATCACGAGATCGACTTTCGGAGCGGTGGCGGTGGTCTCGTCGGCGACCGCCCCGGCCGGGAACGCTATCCCGGCCGTGAGCGCGGCGAGCAGGGCGCAGACCCCGGCCGCCAGCCGTTGTGTTCTGATCATCGGCGGATCTTATTGATCAGAGGTGTTCCGCTTCAAAACGAGATCGGAGCACCTGCCGCCCACCGGTCAGAACACCTCGCTGACCAGCGGATTGGGCAGCTCGGCCCATTGGTCCCCGGGCGTCCCCGGCGACAGCCGCATCAGCGTCAGCGCCTTCGTCGGCAGCGGCTCGCCGAGCAGCGCCGCCAGATCGGAGGTGCCCGGCAGATCCCGTACGACCGCCTCCAGCGCCCCGCGCAACGCGGCCCCCGAGCCGGCCGTACCCGCCAGCGCCCCGGCCACCAGCGAACCGAACAGCTTGCGGCGCAGGGTCGTCACCTCGTCCGTGACGATCCGGCCGGTCAGCTCCGGCACGGGAATGCCGTGCCGGGCCAGCCGGGCCGGGCTGACGCGGATGTCGGCGAGGTCGCGGTAGACCAGGCGCACCGGGGAGCCGCTCGCGGACAGCACCACGAGCAGGTTCTGCCCGTGCGCCTCCAGCGCCACGCCCAGCTCCAGCAGCCGCAGCCCCACGGTGAGCGCGAGACGCGTGAACTCGGCCAGCCAGGCGGGGGATTCGGGCAAGTCGGTGGTGGCGAGCGCGGCGACGGGCACCACGCGCTCGCCCGGCCCCGCGTACTCCTGCGGCGACTCGCGTACGACCGCCGCCAGATCCGGCGAGTTCGCGGTGGCGGCCCCCAGCGTGCGGGTGACGTGCAGCAGCCCGTCCGTCCGCGCCGCCAGCGTCTCCGCGAAGTCCGACAACGTGGCAGACAGGGCGATCGAGTACACCGAGATGTCCCGCACCGAGGACGTCAGCCGGGCACTCAGCGCGGTCTTGACGTGCGGTCCCTCGGGGAGGGCGAGCGTCCGCAGGGACATGAGCGGATGCGCGGCGATGCCGTCGCCGCAGAGATCGCGGGGGCGCTTGAGCACATGCTCGGCCTGCCATGGATGCACGGGGATCAGCAGCCGCTCCCCGTCCCGCATCGCCTGCGGCCACGCGCCCGTCACCAGGCACTCGTCCGCCCGCACCGGCACCAGCCCCAGCGGGACCAGCGGCCGGTGCTCGGGCCCGTACGCCAGCTGCTCGGCGACCGAGAAGCCGGGCCGGGAACGGCAGTTGGGATGGAACGGATGCCCGTCCACCACCCGCTGCTCCCACTCCCAGTCGCGCACCGGCCACTCCTTCGAGTGAGCGTCCTGCCCGGCCCGCGACAGCGCCAACGAGGCGACGCTGTGGCCGAGTTCGGCGGCGAGAGACGTGCCGTGCGGTACGGAGAGGCCGGCCGGCAGCCGGGCCGGATCGTCGTACGACGTCTCGTCGAGCCGCACGGCGGTGACGTACGTGGCGGTGGCGTACGGGTCCGGGTGCGGCCCGTGCAGCCGACGGCCGTCGGAAAGGCGCAGGGTGAGGCCCTCCCGGCCCCGCTCCCGGCCGGTGACCCAGGGCAGGGGTTCGTGCGTGAGCGCACGCCACAGCCGGGTGAGCACCGCCGCGCGGGCCCCGGGGAGCTCGGCCGCGTAGCGCGACGCGAGTTCGGGGCGTACATCGGCCAGTTCGGCGGCGACCTCGGCCTCGGCGCTGGGGGAACGGTGCACGGGCGGGCTCCTCGGGTACGAGTAGGGCGTCGGGGCAGGCACCGACGACAGACATACTGATCGTCTTCCCGCCTGACGGACCGCAGAGACCGTCCTGACCGGATCGCAGAGACCGTCCTGAACGGACTTGAGACCGTCCTGGACGGACCGCAGAGAACGAGTGGATCGCGTGCACCTCAACCCTCCACCCGCCGCCGACGTCGCGGCACGCGCCGACGCCCACGCGGTCGCGCCCCTGCTCAACTGCCTGCTGCGCGAGGTGGCCGAACCGCACGGCGGGCCCGGTGAGCGGCAGGTGTACCGGCTGCCCGGCACGGGCCGCCTGCTGCGGGTCCTCGGCGAGCGGCGGCCCACCGAGCCCGAGGTGTGGGCGGGCGGCGCCTGGCAGCGCCTCGACCACACCGAGCTCGTCAAACTCGTCGCCGACGAACTGCGCCGCCACACCGGTCTGTCCAACCACGAACTGCCCGCCGAGATGATCGACAGCCGGGACGCGGTGGCCGCGCTGCTCACGGCACGCGCGCGTGCGACGCCCCCGGACGACCCGTACCTGCGCTCCGAGCAGTCCCTCCTCACCGGCCACCCCTACCACCCCGCCCCCAAGGCGCGCGGCGGCGGCCCGGCCGCGGCCTGGCTGCCCTACGCCCCCGAGGCGCACGCCCACTTCCCGCTGACGCTGCTCGCCGTGCGCGAGGACGCGGTCGTGGAAGAGGGCGACACCTCCGCCCTGGACACCCTCGGCGAGGCCCCGCCCGGCTACCGGCTGCTGCCCGCGCACCCCTGGCAGCTCGACCTGGTCGGCCGGGAACTCGCCGGGGCGTTCGCGGACGGCAGGCTGCTGCGGCTGGGCACGACCGGTTTCGACGCCTGGCCGACGGCCGCGATCCGCACGCTGTACGCCCCCGAGCGCGATCTCTTCCTCAAGTTCAGCCTCGATGTGCGCATCACCAACGACGTCCGCCGCCTCTGGCGCCACGACCTGCTGAGACTCCGCCGCACCGACACGGCCGCGGCCACCGCGTTCGCCGCGCTGCACGGCCCCGCCGGCTGGCTCGGCGACCGCGGCTACCGCACCGCCGACTTCGCCTTCGAGGAACTCGCGGTCCTGCTCCGCGACGGCTTCCACGACCGCCTGCTCCCCGGCACGACCCCGCTGCTCGCCGCCGGGCTCGTCGAGGGCTTCGAGGGCAGCCCGCTCGCCGCCGCCGAGGATCCGGCGGCGTGGTGGGAGGCGTACCTGGCCCAGGTCGTCCCGCCCGCCCTCGCGGCCTTCGCCGACCACGGCGTCGTACTCGAAGCGCACCTGCAGAACACGCTGGTCGCCGTGGACGCCGACGGCATCCCCGCGCAGGCACTGTTCCGGGACGCCGAGGGCGTCAAGCTGCTGGCCGAGGTGGAGCGGGCGGCGGGCTGGGAGCGGCTGGTGTACTGCCTCGTCGTCAACCACCTCGTCGAGATCGCCGGCGCCCTGGCCGAACGCCACCCCACCCTGGACCCCTGGCCCGCCGCCCGCCGTGAGCTGGCCCGCCACGACCTCCCCGAGATCCCGGCCCTGCTGTCCGCCCCCACCCTCCCCGGCAAGACCAACCTGCTGCTGCGCTGGACGGGCGCGGACGGCGCCGACGCCCGCTATCTGCCTCTTCCGAACCCGCTGGCCGGTACATGACCTGAACTACCCTGGCCCGTGTGCTGCGCGACGTGACTGCTGTTCGATACGTGACCCCCTTGCGGTCCGGCGGCTCCGTGCCCGGAGTCGTCGAGGCCGACGACCTGGGCACGTACGTCGTCTAGTCGTCCACGGGGTGGTGCTGACCTGCGTTGATGCCGCTGCGTCAGGGGCTGACCTGCGCAGATGCGTCTTTCAGAGCGTTTCAGGTTCGTGCTGCGTTATGTAGCCGATCCTCCCCACGCGCTCCCCGGAGGGGTGGAAACTCCCCAGATTCTCCCCAGGGAAAACTGACGTCACCAGCGGCGACCTGACGGAAAACCCTACCTGCCGTAGGCACGCTGAGTGACTGTCAGAGGACTGAGGCGCTAAGAAGCGGTCGACTCCGCCATGCTCGGTTGTCCCGGTCCAAGCGCCACTCGTTCGGCTCTATGCAGCGTACGGGGGCGCGGTGTGGGCTGGTCGCCGTTCACAGGTGGTCTCCTCCGAACGAACGGCAGCGCGCTCTTCTCGAACGCTTCGCGGCCGGTGAAGAACCTGGTCGCCGGGTGTCTGGCGCTCGGCTTATGCCTTGCGCGACCGTGGGCTTCTGACGGTCGGCAGGGTCGGCGGGCTCGGCCGTGCGGAGGTCACCGAGGCGGCCGGTTCTGTCTCCGACATGGCCATCACCTCGAGGATCCAGCGTTCGAGGCCGCTGACGTCCAACGTAGAGGCGCTCGAAGCACCACAGGAGCGTGAAGTACGCGGTCCGCGCCTCGGGAAGGCCGTCGTCGCGGAACGAGCCGGGCGAGTGAACAAGGGTTCCGAGCAGGTCGCGGGCCTTGGCCACCTCGCCTCCGGTCAGATCGGCATGGAGTATGCGCGCGAGGTCGAAGTCCCCATGCCAGCGCTGCCAGTAGAACACCGCTATCGAGGTGCACAGCGACACGATCGAGATCACGAGCGTCGTCGACCAGCTCGCCAAGAGCGGCGGCCCGATCACCGTGGCCGCGGTCGCCCGGCAAGCGGACGTCTCGCGCACCTTCCTGTACGAACACACCGAGGCCCGCACCATCGTCGCCGAGGCCACCCTCCGGGCCCGCGGACTGCGAGCGCAGACGGATCAAGCCCAGCGCGACGCGGGCGAGGCTTCCTGGCGAGAACGTGCGCTCAACACCGAGGAGGCCCTCAAGAACACCAACGCGGAGGTCATCAACCAGCGGGAACGCATCGCCGAACTCCTCGGCCAGATCGCCGCACTGCAGGGCGAATGGACCGACGCCGACGTCGTGCGCATCACCACCGCCAACGTCGCCCTGCAACGCGAGGTCAGGGCCCTGACGGCCGAGCGGGAGCGCCTCACCAAGCGAATCGCCGCCGCCCGAGACAACGCGCGATTCGCCGACAAGCGCATCGCCGCGCTCGAAGCTCAGATCGCCGAGCAGCTCACCGCACCGCCCTCCTAGCGGCGATCGGCCCTAGTGACGGGACTGGGAGGTCTGGACGAATCCCCAGGGATCACCCGGTACCTTTCCCCGAACGTGGGCCTGCGCCGTAGAGGGCACGGGCGCCGACCGGCGAGGATTCTCGGCATGACCACCGAGCAGACCCTTGCCCCGCTGCGCTCGACGCAGGCCCTGCCCGTCGTGTTCGGCGCAGGAGCGGCCATCGGCATGCTGGGAGGGATGATCGGTCTGGGCGGTGCGGAGTTCCGCCTGCCACTGCTGATCAGCCTCTTCGGCTTCGCCGCGCTCTCCGCAGTGATCCTGAACAAGGCGATGAGCCTGGTCGTGGTCATCACCGCGCTGCCCGCCCGCCTGACGGCCGTGTCCGCCTCCGAGGTGGCCGGGCACTGGCCCGTCGCGGTCAACCTGCTCGCCGGAAGCCTGCTGGGTGCCTGGGCCGGGGCGTCCTGGGCGGTCCGCATGCGCTCCACGACCCTGTACAAGGTGCTGGCCGCGCTGATGGTGCTCATGTCCGCGGCCCTGCTGGTCACCCATATCTCCACCCTGGGAACGTTCGACCTGTCCCTGTGGGCGCAGGTGCCGCTCGGAGTGGTGGCGGGCTTCGGAATCGGGGTGGTCGCTGCGATCACGGGCGTGGCCGGCGGCGAGCTGCTGATCCCGACGATCGTGCTGCTGTTCGGACAGGACATCAAGACCGCCGGAAGCCTCTCCCTGCTGGTCTCCCTGCCGACCATGCTGGTCGCCTTCGCCCGCTACAGCCGCGACGGCAGTTTCGCAGTGCTGGGTGCCAACCGTCGCTTCGCCCTGGTCATGGTCGCGGGCTCGATCGCCGGAGCCGTCCAGGGCGGCCTGCTGCTCGGCGTGTTCCCCGACATGGTGCTCATCCCCGCGCTGGCCGTGATCCTGCTCATCTCCGCAGTCAAGCTCGCCCGTCACGACTGACGCCGCTGTCGGCCGCACGAACTCGCCCGCCACGCTCACGCGACTGACGAGCATGTGCTGTAGGGAGCGCGGTTTCGTAAGCAGTGGCTTCTGCTGCGATCCGGCTTTCCGCGCCCCATGAGCATCGCTTCGACAGCCGATCATGAGCAGAATGCACGAGCGGCTCCCACCTATCCGTCGCCCTGAGTACGGGCGTGCTGCTGCCGGCCACTGAGGGTGGGTGTCGGTGCCTTCGGATGCGCTCTCCTGTGTGCCGTGCGGTCCTCCAATAGGCGCGTTGACCCGCGCGGCAGTTGGGGTGATGGGGAGCTTCAAGTGCCGCGACGATCACCGGTTTCCGAAACCGGCGATCGTCGTCTATGTTCCCTTGTCGATCCGGAGCGGGCACGGCCGACGTGGTGGGGTGAAGGCCCTCAAAGTGGCGTAAGCCAACAACCGGCGGCGCCGCACAGAACGAGCGCACCGGCCGTCGCGACCGACCCGGCCACGCCCGGGAGCCGCGCCGGACACCAGGCCCCGCAGTGGCCCCGCATCGCAGCTGGCTGAGGCGCCCGAGCCCGTGCGATCGACGCGCCCGGCGGACCAGTCCCCGGAAGTATCGAAGTCCGCGGAGGCAGAAGCTGTGGCGTCGCCGACGGCCGCCGAAGAGCGGCCTGCGGCAGTTGCGCCGCCGAAGCCCACCGCTCCACCAGTGCCGCCCGGTCCTGCACCCGGGGCCGCTGCGGCGCCCGCCCCTGAAAGATGGCACCCGCGCTCTCCCGCGAACTGCGCGCCCTGTCCTGGACGGCGTTCGCGGGGATCGCGTTCGGCTTCCTCTACAGCCAGACCGACGCCAGCGTGCTGAGGTCGGTGGGGATGTCGCTGGCGGTGGCGGCGGCGGTGTTCGCGGTGACGTTCTACCGCTACTACACGACGGAGTGAGCAACGGGCCGCGTACGCAGCCCCGTTGCGG
Source organism: Streptomyces sp. NPDC093591 (assembly GCF_044764885.1). Taxonomy (NCBI): domain Bacteria; kingdom Bacillati; phylum Actinomycetota; class Actinomycetes; order Kitasatosporales; family Streptomycetaceae; genus Streptomyces; species Streptomyces sp. NPDC093591. Next base: position 305,827 of record NZ_JBIWIY010000008.1, on the reverse strand, counting down.
AAGCCGCCGGATTGGCGAGGACTCATCCCGCTCTGCAGTTCGACGTCGCCCCGACCCCGCCCGCCCGACGGCCCGTCCCCGGCCCTCTTCAGGCCCGGGGACGGGGCCATTTCAGTACGTCACGCGAGGTAAAACCCCGGCCGAGGATCAGTTTCGGCCGACATTGCGGCCCGAATAAACGTTACGGCCGACTCGGGGTCAGGTGATGGACGCGAAGTGTGGAGCCGAGCCGGATGGACGGATTGCCTCAGGGGTAGGCAATAAACACGATCGAAGGGGAGCCCATGTCTTTCAAAAACATCTTCGAGGGCGGCGGGAGTGAAGCCAAGTCCGCCGAAGAGTCCGCTCAAAAGGTGTACGAAAACATCCCGGGCGCCCGGCCCGAACGGCAAGGGGTCGACCCGGAACTATACGACGGAATTCCGGATGTCGAGCGCGACCCGAAGATTGTGCGTGAGACGTCACCCGAGGCGCTCCGCATCATGAACGGCTTTCTGTCTCCGCTGTTCAATAGGACCGGGTCGGCGGCCGCCGAACAGCGAGTCACCTGCGAGGACCCCGCATCGACGGCGGGCATGGCGTCCTCGGCCGAGGGCGAGACGTTCAAGAAGGTGAAGGTGGAGATCAGGGACGAGGACCGGCCGGGGGTCAAGGGCGAGGACCTGCCGAAGATGAGCGAGGAAGAGATGGAAGAAATGAGAAGGAAGAACTCCGAAGCGGCCGCGAAAGTCGAAAGGACCGACGGCGCGCCGACCGAGGGTGAATGACTGTCACATCGTTGAGATGCGCGGGAAAGGGAGGGCCCAAGGGAATGGGCGACGCCAAAAAGAACAATGTGAGTACGGCTCATCTCGGCGAACGGTACATGCGCCACCCGCTGACCGGCCGGAACCTGAAAGAGCTCGACGTCGCCACAAAGGCCCCCGCGATCCTGGAGCGGGACAGGGAGAAATTGAAGAGGAAGGCCGAGAAGAAGTCGCCGGACGGTGAGGATCGGTACGTCCACCCCATCGGGTTCTCCCTGAACAAGGGGCGGTTCCAGGAATTCCCCGATGGGGAGGCCACGGCGCACGAGCGCGGATGGACGGCCTACATGACGGTGGGTGTGCCGCTCGTCGAAGAGCGGGCCGACATCGCGCAGCCCCCTCCTGATGTGATCTCCAAGCAGACGTACGTCAACCGGACCGACCCCGTCCCCACGAAGTGGTCGCACACGGTCGAGTTCTCGATCTCGAACACGATCAGTTGGTCGCTCCAGGGACAGGTGCAGCTCACCTTCGGCGCGAAGGCCACCGCCTCGCTGCAGCAGCAACTGCAGAAGAGCATGGCGGCGAACCAGTCGCAGAAGACCACCCTGAAGAACAGCAAGGACAACCAGGGCGTCGACTCCGAGTCCCAGTCGCAGTCGACCAGTACGACTACGGCCACGAGCACCGCCACCGGCACCGGCGAGCTGTCGGCACAGCTGATGCTGGGGATCACCGCGTCGGTCAGCGGCTCGCTGACCACCGCGTTCAAGACGTCGTCCACGCTGAGCGGTGAGGTCGGCAGCCGGGTGGACGTCCTGGCCACGCAGCGGCGCCAGGTGCGGAGGTTCGACTACGAATTCCCCATCTCCTTCGGCGGGTGGGTCGCGCTGTATTACCCCGAGCCGGTGGAGGTCAAGGAGACGCACCCGGACGGCCCGCAGGCCAAGGAGCCGAAGTACGCCAAGGTCATCGCGTGGAAGCTCGGAGAGACCGGCGCGGCCGAGGACACCTTCGACCTGACCGACGAGGGCAGGCCGTTCTTGCAGAGGGGGGAGGCCGAGGTCGTCTCCACTCTCGCCGGGGTCCATGAGGTCTTCGAGCTGGAGAAACTCGAGTTCGACAGCAAGATGCACCCTCTTCACAAGGGCGGCGGCGCAAAGCAGGCGAGTTCCCGGAAGCCTCCCGTTACGCTCGCCGACGGGCTGGGCACGGCCGACGGCCTCGCGCTGGACCGGGCGAACCGGAAGGCGTACGTCACCGACCGGTACAACAGCGGCAGGCTGCTGAAGGTGGATCTCGCCGACGACGGCGACGGCACCGAATGGGTCCTGGTGACGCCGGGCCAGGTCAACGACGTGGCGCTGGACCTGCTGGGCAATCAGGCATACATCACCGACTACAGCGGCAAGCGCCTGTTCACGGTGGACCTGGCCGACCGCTCCGCCCCTCCGGTCGCGATCGCCGAGGGCATGTACGCGTACGGCGTCGCCCTGGACCTGCCGGGCGGCCGGGCCTACGTCACCGACGTGGAGAACGGCCAGCTGATCGAGTACCGCCTGAACGGCCGCCCGGCGCAGCAGCAGCGCACCTGGAACGTGCCCAGGGCCGCCGGGGTGGCGCTGGCCGAGGGCAGGGCGTACGTCGGTCAGTACGACCTCGGCGGGCTGTACGAGGTCGACCTGACGGCGGACGGCGCCACCCCGCGCACCGTGGCCACCCATCTCGGGTGCAGCGTCCGCGTGGCGCTGGACGGCGCGGGCCACGCGTACGTCTGCGACTCGGCCGGCGGCAAGGTGCACGAGGTCGTCGTGGCCGACGGCGAGGCCAAGGGCCGTCAGCGCGTGGTGGCCGACGGCCTGGGCAATGTCAGCGGCATCGAGCTGGACCGCGACAACGACCTGATCTACGTCAGCAACCGGCAGGGCAAGCTGCTGCGGATCTCCGGCGTACTGCGGGGCGCCCCGGCCAGTCGTAGCGAGGCACGGCTGTGACTGAGCGCCGTACCTGGCTCTGGCCGCGCTTCCGTGAAAGGCCGGCTGAAAGAGGTACAGCGACGGTGCATCAGTCGTAGCCTCGTGGAACGCGGCCACAGCCAGCCGAAAGGCTTTCTCCGACGTTTGGTGAAGGATCAGCTCAGCACAGGAGGCAAATGGATGCTTCCGGCGTATTCGGGGTGGATCTGCGGCCGCAGCCGGAGGAGCGAGCTCTATGTCCGGCGAAGAACCCTGCTTGCGCCTGCCGCGACCGTCGTGACCAGGAGCCAGCCTGTACCGATCAGTGCGACGGCCGCCCACTGCATCATTCCGGTCGGAGCGTACGAGCGTTCCTGTCCCAGATCGACGAGGGGCAGCAGAAGGTCGAGCGTGTAGATCGCAGGCTGAAAGGGCGGTGCCTTGCCGTCACCCACAGCAGCGGGTGGCCAAGCGGTGAAGAGAGCTGATCCGGCGGTCAGGAGACACAGCAGCAGCCACACGGCACGCAGAGGGCGGTAGCCGTAGCCCACCGTCGCGTCCTGGAGCAAGCTCCACAACCTGGCCGGGGGCGGCAACGTACGCCGCATGCTGCGATGCTTGGCGACCAGAACGGTGCGGGCATCGGCGTCGTGGCCCTGGCGCTGGTAGGTGGCGGCGAGCTGCTCGTATGGCTGGGGCACGAACCCGGCAGGGTCACGGCCCAGCCAGGGCAGGCGTGCGTGAGCCGGCAGCGCCGGGTGCAGACTGTCGTAGACGGCGCCGTCGAGGACCAGTCGAGTAGGCCAGGTGGCGGGGGCGTCTCGCAGCAACCCGACTCTGCTGTGTTGTAGAGCGATCACGCCCTCCGGTACCTCGCGTAGGCGAAGCGAGAGGATGGTTGCGGACGATCCGATAAGGCTTACGGCCCACTCGTCGGCAGGTGTGTCGAGGACGGCGTCATCAAAGCAGGGACGGCTCCGGATCGTGACGCTGAAGAGGGAGATCCTGCCGTGCGCGGTGAAGCCGTCACATAGGTTGAACACACCGCCTGTCTCGACTCCGTTGGCGCGCAGGGCGGGGTGTCGGTTGTCGAGGGTGGTCAGTTCGGCGCCTTCGAAGTGGACGGAGCCGCCGATGCGGGAGTCACGCAGGTCGATCATGCCGTGTGCGACGAGTCCGTCCCGGCAGTCGATGTCGCCGCCGACGCGCAGTCGTGAGGCGTCGAGAGCGGCATCCGCAGCCGGCACGCTGGAAGAGATGTCGAAGCGGGCGCCTTTGAGGACCACACTGCCGCGCACCGAGGTATCCCGGACAATGGCGGGGCCCTGTACAACCAGACCGCGCCCCGCCCAGATGTCACCGCCTATCTCCGCACAGGACAGGTTCAAGGCGTACAGACCTTGACCAGCGCCGGGTCCGTCCATCCGGCAGTCGTCCATCCTGACGGATCCGCCGATGGAGGCCCCGTAGAGATTGACCTGCCCCGTGCCCGAGAAGCCGGAGTCGAGGAACAGACCGCCGCCCACAGTCAACTCGGGCGCCTGGAGACCCGAGTCGCCACGGATGCGGGTGCCCCGCAAGGCCAGGACGTCTTGTATCCGGGCGCTGTTCAGGAACACGGTCCCCGCGCAGTCCAAGCGCGATGCCCAGAAGTCCTCACCCACCTCGACAGACTGCGCGTCAAGCGCGGCCTCGCCATGGGCAGGGCGTATGACGGTGTCGTTCAGAGACAGCCGGTTTCCGACAGCGAGGGAGCGGAGGTCAACTGTGCCGGTGACAGTGCAGGCGACGATCTCACACTCCAGGGTGACGCGGGCGCCGACCAGGCTCAGCCCCGGCATCGTGCAGGCGTTGAGTTCAAAGGCGGCGTCGAGGTGCGCATTGTCGAGGCGGACAGCGTCATCGAAGCAGCACCCAGCCAGACGGATCGGGCCGCCGACCGTAACCTCGGCGAGGTCCAACTGGCCGCTGACGCGGGCGCCACGCAGCCGCAGGCGGGCCTGGCAGCCCGGGTGGGGCGAGGGCGCGGCGATCAGAAGATGGCGGATGGCGCTGCCGCGGACCTCAGGCACGTCCTCACACCAGTCGCCGACCCGGTACGCCTCCCACATGAGCCGCTCGTGCGTGCTCCATTCGTCCGGCGGGTCGTCCTGCGTCAACGCGACACCCTCCCCAGTGCCCCGACGACAGCGGTCCGAGCGGTTCTTAGCTACACGACAGCCATGTCGGCCATGCTTGTGGACGTTCACGTAATTCCCCGGGGCTGAGTTCACGTAATTCCCCAGCCCCGGAGCCGATGGCGGCTACTTGACCGACGGCTTGGCGGGCTTGTCGGTGGGGTTCTTGGGGCGCTTGTTCGGGCGGTAGCTGGGGCCGTTCATGATGACCTGGTGGCTGGTGTTGATGAGGCGGTCGAGGAGGGACTCGGCGACGACGGGGTTGGGGAAGAGGGGATACCAGTCGCTGGGCGCTCGGTTGCTCGTGATGATCAGGGACCGCCCCTGTCGCTCGGAGACGAGTTCGTAGAGGTCGTCGGCGTGGGCCGCGGAGAGCTGGCGCATGGCGAAGTCGTCGAGGATGAGCACGTCTGGCCGCACCAGTTCGCGGATCCGTTTCTCCCAGGTGCGGTCCGCGTGGCCGCCGGCGAGTTCGGCGAGGATCCGGCTGGTCTTGGCGAAGCGGACGTGGGCGCCCTGTCGGACGGCGAGGTGGCCCAGGGCCTGGGCGATATGCGTCTTGCCCACACCGACCGGCCCGAACAGAATGACGGACTCGCCCGCGTGCAGCCAGCGCAGGGCGCCCAGGTCGCGGATCTGGGCGGCGGGCAGTTTCGAGGAGGCGGTGAAGTCGAACTCCTCCAAGGTGACCTGCTGCTCGAACTTGGCTCGCTGGAGCCTGCGTTGGAAGGCGACGGTCTCGCGGCGGGTGATCTCGTCCTGGCAGAGGATCTGGAGGAAGTCGAGGTGGCCGAGCTCGCCGCCGTGGGCCTGGGCGAGGCGGGCATCGAGGGTCTCCAGCATCCCGGAGAGCCGCAGGGACTTGAGTGACTCGCGCAGGGCGGTGTCCATCACGCTCATCGTGCCGCCACCTCGTCTTCGCCGTGGGCCTGGTCGTCGCGGGTGTCCTCCGCCGTGTCCGGGGGCACGATGGAGCCGAACAGTCCTTGCGGGCCGTGGAGGAAGGCCGCGGCTCCGGCGTCTCCGCTGGGCTCGGGCTCGGGGTCGGTCTCGGTGCCGGCGATGAGGATGCCCTTGATGGTGCGGTAGGACGGGTCGCCGACCGTGATCGCTCTCGCGCAGGCGGCCTCCAGACGTGTGTCGCCGTACTTCTTGCGCAGTCCGAGAACCCCCTGGGCGGCGCGGAGCCGGTAGAGGGCGTTGACCTCCAGGAGCTGGTCGACGACTTCGCGGCAGGCGTCGCCGATCTCGGACGCCTGGGTGCGGCACCAGATGGGCGTCTTCATCTGGAAGGCGATCTTCTCCGGCGGGTAGTCGCTCTTGTCGGTGCGTTTTCCCTGCTCAAGGGCAGCGTGGTCTTGACCAGGTCGCCGTCGAGGAAGACCTGCACCATGGTCTGGGTTGAGCGGACGTCGACCTTGCGGCCGATCAGTTTCCAGGGCACGGAGTAGAGGGTGCGGCCGACCTTGATGTGGATGTCCGGTCCGACGGTGGCCGTCGACCAGCGGGCCAGGGTGAACGGGGTGGGTGGCAGTGGCAGCAGGGCGGCGGCCTCGACGGCGCCGAACACGGCCATCGGGGCCGCCCCGCCCAGCGGCCGGCACTTGCGTTGCCCGGCGACTTGCTGGCTCCAGGTGACGGCCTCGGTCTGCATGTGCTCGATCGAGGTGAACTCCCGGCCGCGCCAGAAGGAGTCGCGCACGTAGGGCATGGGCCGCTCCACCCTGGGTTTGTCTTTTGGCTTCGAGGCTCTCGCTGGGTCCACCAACGCGCCGTAGTGGGTGGTGAGTTCGGCATACGCCTTGTTGATTTTGGGGTCGTAGAGGTCGGGCTTGTCGACGCCGGTCTTCAGGTTGTCCGGCACCAGCCGGCGCGGGACGCCGTCGAAGTAGCGGAAGGCTGCGACGTGTGCTTCGGTCCACGCGTGCTGGTCCAGGTGCAGGACCGGCCGCACGAACATGTGCCGCGAGCAGGGCAGCACCATCACGAACGCCCAGACGCGGTGCCGTTTTCCGGTGCGTGGGTTGGTCCACTGGCCCAGGAAGCCGTAGTCGATCTGGGCTTCCTCGCCCGGCTCGATGTCGTCGCGCAGGACGGTGACCTGCGAGCGGTTCACTTCGTCGGGCAGCGTGGCGTGCACCCAGCGTCGGAACGAGGAGATCGACACCTTCAGTTTGTGCTCGTCCCGCAGCCTCTGGTGGATCGTGGAGACCGTCACCGTCCCGAGCAAGTCCTTGATGTAGTCGCGGTGTTCGTCGATGTCGGACCAGGTGACCTGCCGCAGTCTCCTGTCGACGAGGCCGGGGAACCACCCCTCGATCAGCCCGGCCCAGTCGGCCTCCGTCATCGGCGGCCCGCCCGGGGTGATCCCGGACGCCTCCGCCGGCGCCAGGTACTTCCTGACTGTCTTGCGGTCCACCCCCAGCGACGCGGCCAGCGCGCTCTTCGAGCGACCCGCGTACCAGTGGACGTAGATCTCGGTGATGTCGACCACGACGAACGTTCTCCTTGCCATCCGGGCTGCCCATCGGCCTGCCGAACCACGGGACGAGGAACACGGAGAGCTCCGCGACGACCAGGTCCCTCGATCCCGAACTCCGCCGTACCCATGGCCAATCAGGAGGATTCATAATGGAAGGCGCATATCCAGCAAACCGCCCTATGTACTGAAGGTATGGCGACTTCGACGCTGTCCTGCGGGGTGCAGTCACCCCAAAGGACTCGATGCAAAGATTCCATTGCAAGCATTCCTTTGCATCGCTATCTTTGTAGGCATGAACGAGCCCCAGGACTCGCACGTCCGCAATCTCGATGCCCGATCCCTGCGCGGGCTCGCACACCCACTGCGCATGCAGCTGCTGGACGCCCTGCGCTTCGGTGGCCCGGCCACCGCGTCTCAACTCGCTGAAAAACTGGGCGAGTCAAGCGGTGCGACCAGCTACCACCTGCGACAGCTCGCCATTCACGGCTTCATTGAGGACGCCCCCGAGCGCGGCAAGGGCCGGGAGCGGTGGTGGAAGGCGGTCCACAAGGGCCTGCGCTTCGACGACGCGCTGCTCACAGACACCAGCCCGGACGTGCGCGGCGCCGCCGACATGTACCTCCACGAGGTCGCCACCACCCAGACCCGGGACCTGTCGACCTGGCTCGGCAACCGCCAGGCATGGCCCGAGGAATGGAACCGCACCTGGGACATGAGCAGCGCGACGCTACGGCTGACGCCCGAACTGACCCAGGAACTCGTCGAGAAGATGCACGCACTCGTCGACACCTACCGCGACCGGGCCGCCGACGAGGACGACGCCAACACCGCCCAGGTACGCATCCACACGCACGCGTTCCCCCTCACTACGGAGTGAAAGGCCACAGCCCGATGCACCCCGAGAACCACCTTGCCCTGCACCACGCCCGCGCCGCCGAACTCCGTGCCGAAGCCGACGCGTACCGTCTCGCTGCAGAAGCCCGACACCCCCGAGACCTCCGCACCCGTCTCGGCTGGGCCCTCGTGGAAGTCGGGCTGCGGCTGGCCGCCACCCCCAAGGCGGCAGCCGCCATTCCTTAACACCGTTCACGACCGCCGCCCCCATGGGGAAACATGACCGCGAGGATGGGGAATTACGTGACGCGGAACCCGTCTCACATGGGGAATTTCGTGATCGTCGACAATGCTCGACTCCTAGAGGATCGGGCCACTCAGAGCAGTCGGCAAGAAGAAGGGCGGCTCGTCCACGCAGCCTCAGCCTGGCTGCGTACGAGGGTGGCCTGAAGCCGTCGTATCCCTCACGCAAGCACGGTCAGAACCCCGTACCTGGCCCAAATGGACAACCTCGGTACTCAGGCCCCTGGCCCCGGAGAACCGGAGAAGACGCCGCCATCAGTGATGATCACGACCGTTCCGGGCTGCTTTCCCGACGCTCGGCGGTGTGTGACGACTCGGGTGCTCCGGCAGGGCCTGGGCGCGGCCCAGCACCGATCCGCATCGTTGTGGGCCAGCCGGCCTCACCACCGCTGCCCGGGCCCGATGACCGTGAGTCCCACCTGCTCGGCAAGCCAGTGCGCATACGGCTCCCGCATCTCACGGCCGTCGACACAAACGCTACGGACGTGGACGAGGACCGTGTGGTCGTCGGCAGGTTCGTCGAGTTCGCGGGTGGGAGTGTTGAAGAGGAGCGTCACCTCGGCGTGCTTGGACTCACCGTAAAAGCCCACCTCGGGCGCGTCCGGCCAACGCAACATCTCCCAGTTGATCCAACCTCTGTTCGGGCCGATGGCCGCCGTGAAGGCGTCCTCGATGCTGCCAATCGGCAGGTCGTCCAGTTCACACTCCACCGGCAGCCGCCCGTTGCACGCAGCCGGGTCGACCGGCACACCCGGCCCCTTGACGCCGACGACCAGCGCGGGCTGATCCTCCAACGGGACTCCGTCGAACTCCCCGTACTCCTCTCGCCCCCTGAACCACCCCTCGGGCAGCTCCTTCGCCACTCGCCGCACCTCAGCGACGGAGTGAAGCTCTGCGTACACGCAGACGGCGGAGTGCTCCCACTGACCGAACTCCATGAGGCGACGCGCAGTGCTCAAGGCGAGTGCGGTTGGGCGTACGGAAGACCGGAAAGGCGATGTCGTCGGACATGCGGCGTACTGTGCCACGGCTCTTCATCGCAGGTCATCGCATATACGACACGATCGTGAGTGCACGTCCGGCAACGAGACGAACGCTCCCGGAAGAACGAGCTGGCGCGTGCCGACTGGCATGCTCAGGGGCCAACCATCGCGCTCAGTCACAGCTGGCCCGGCCGCCGTTGCTGTCCCAGGCGACGGAAGCGGCGGCGCCGTTCGGAGTGAGGCGGAAAAGGTGTTGAGGGTGCAGGGACCGTGCACTCCCGCATCACCGTGCGCACCACCGGGTGGGAGTGGACGACATCGTGCGCGCTGGCCGGGGAGTGGACGCCACGGTGGTGCGCACCACCGTGGGGAGTGCGACGAACCGCGAAGTCGCCCGCTAACCGATGATCTACACCGGTGTTACCTGCTGATGCCAGCCCGAGCACACCGACACCCGCGCCAGACCGTGACCGGCACCCTCACGATGCACATCTCTCACTGAGCGCAGACGACCCCTGCCCGGTTGTTCACACGCAGTGGGCAAGGGAGTGGTACGACGAGCAGCACGCCCGCGAGAACGCCGAACCGTACCTGCCCCCTGCCGAGGTCGAGGCGACGATCCGCCGCTACCTGCAGGTGAAGCAGGACAGCGAACCCCTGCGCCACATCCCGGGAAACGAGCTGAGCAGCGAGCAGTGGCGCGCCATGTCGGACGCGGACGACACCCTCAACGACCTGTACTGGACGCTCGACCGCGCCTGTGCCCTACTCTACCTCCCGGACGGCTACCGTCCCCAGCACCTCGACCACCTGGCCGAGGCCTACCGGACGGGGGAGATCGTGCCCGTCCGCCCCGCCGGCGGCGAGCTCGGAACCGGTGCGCCGCCCGCTGCCGATGCTGGGAGGCCTGCCCGTCCAGCACCACACCGGCCTCGGCGCCTCGACCAGGCCGCTGTCGCGGGTGCCCGTCGACGGGAACATCGAGGTCACCGCGCCGATCGCCGCGATCCGGCAGTCCAGCGGGTTCCTACGCGTGCTGCTGCAGGACGCGGCCGGTGAGGCAGCCCTCGCCCGGCTCAGCACCGACCGCATCGCCGCAGCCGATCAGGCCCTCGGCAGGCCCCTGCGCGACGGCGACCAGGTGCAGGTCCGCGGCACCGTCATCCAGGAGCCCGGCACGCCGACCGCGCCCCGGAGCATCGACGTCTTCGCGATCCGGGTGACGAAAGCATGACCCAGTCCACCGTCCTTCCGGCGCCCGCCGTCGCCACCAGGCAGTGGCGCAGTCGACTGGCCAAGTTGCGGGAGGCCTGCCGGAGGCCAGCCACCGGGCCGTCAAAACCGCCAACTCCTCCAGGGTGCGCGCCTGGTACCAGGCCCGGGGGTTCAGCCCGGGTCAGATGCTGTGGCATCCCAACGGCCGCGGGGGCGGCCCGGACCCGGAGGGGCTGCCGCTGGTCGACGTCCTAGCGGCCGCCAACCTCGCCTTGATCCTCACTCTGGGATCCGCGACTTCGTTAGCAATGAAGGCAGTTCGTTAGCAGTGGACTAGCAAATCCGCGGTCCCGTTGGCAATGACTACATCCAGTAGGGATCTTGTTGGGACTCTCCAACTTCTCTGGGTGCACGTGGGCGGGGTCATGCTTGGCCCCGTGCCCGGTGCCGCTTCGTGTACGACCAGGTCACGGCGGTCATCAATACCGGGATGGCGAACAGCGGGGCGAAGACGAAGCTCCAGACGGTCTGGGCCGCACCACTTGACATGTACGTCTGGCTCTCGACGGTGAAGGCGACCACGAGTTGCCACAGTGCCACGAGGACCAAGGCGGCCGAGGCGGTCCAGGCCAGCGCGGCGAGAGTTCGGGGGCGCAGCGGACGGCACCGGTCGCTGACAAGTAGCAGCGGGAACAGGGCGGCCAGCTCGGTGATAACGGAGAGGCCGACGACGTACGCGATACCCCACCCCGGGATGTCGAAGACGTCGCGCAGGACCTGGTCGCTGTAGCCGACGTAGACACCGGATGCCATGGCGATGCGCCACAGACCGGACGGGACGGCGCAGAGGGCGATGGCGTGGGCGGCGCGGCGGGCCCAGACGGGTGCGGAGTCAGAGGTAGGCAGTGGAGCGGTCGCTGTCGTCATGACATACAGGCTGGCCGTGGACATGGCAGCCACGCATCGTCCGCTACGGCGGAGCGTCTCCCCTGTGCGGGGGAGGGCGCACCCCGAGGGTATGACCTGAGCGGGGTGCGCCCTCCGCGAAACCGGCGATCAGCCAGACCATAGAGCCTCACTCGCTGTCACGGGCCCGACCGATGGGAAACCACTGATTGTCAGTAAGCGACCGACGCCAGCACTGCCAACTGCGCGCGGATTCCGGTGTTTCGGCAGGAAGCTCTGCCAACGAAGTCGCGGACCCTACACTCACAGAGAACAGCCAACCTGGCGAACTCGCCGAGTTCCACGGCCGGCCCTGGAGGCAGCGGGCGTTCATCACGGCGTTCGTCGCCGACCCGGAGCTCGCGAGCGCGTTGGCCGCGCAGGCCGCCGAGGCTCACTCGGTCGTACGGGCGTACCCGCCGGGACGGCATGCCGGTGAGAACGGCGAACGAGACGCGGTCGGCGTGACGTTCTGGGAGGGCCACGGCGTCATGACCGGGATGGGGAACTGGCAGCCATGTCCGTGAGCGCCATCGCTGCCGTGATTGCCATGGCGGTACGCCGAAGGCGCATGGCCGGCGACCCGGACGAAGCGGATGCCCCTGCTCCTGCACTCGGCGTTGGTCGACGGCCGCGGGTTCGGCCGTTGCAGCAGGTCCCGCTACGCCTCGGCCGTCCACGCAGACAATCCACCGTGGCAAGGACCCCTCGGAACGACGCTGACCGCCAGCACAGGGAGTGACAGTTCAGCCACTCACAGGGTTGGGCCGTCCAGGGCCAACTGAATCGCATAGTGGCCAACCGCAGTGCACAGCCACACGATGTCGTCGGTCTGGGCGGTCATGGCGGGTTCCCAGGTTGGGAACCGGCTGATGGCGAAGACCTCGAGCGTGGTGAGGAAGAGCTCGAAGGCGGCCGGGAAGCCGTGCCTGAGCGCCGCCGGGCCAGGCTGCGTAGCCTTCGTTACAAGAAGAGGGAAAGGAGTTCCGCATGACGCCGAAGCAGCCCAGGACCGAGCTCGACGCCCGCTACAGCTCCGCGCTCAACCCGCGCCCGGGCGCGGAGGACGTCACCGCCACCGACTGGGCCGAGGTCCAGCGCCGGCTGCAGGCCGCCGAGGTCTTCTGGATCACCACGGTCCGGCCGGACGGCCGGCTGCACGTCACGCCGCTGATCGCCGCCTGGCACGACGGGGCGCTGCACTTCAGCACCGGGCCGGGCGAGCAGAAGGCGAAGAACCTGGCCGGCAATGCCCACTGCGCACTCACCACAGGGCACAACTCACTCTCCGAAGGCCTCGACATCGTGATCGAGGGCACGGCGGAGCGGGTGACGGATCCGGCACGGCAGGACGAGGTCATCGCCGCGTTCGAGGCGCAGTACGGGGACCACCTCACCTCGCCGGATGGGATCTTCTACGGCTTCGGTGACAGCATCCGCAAGGGCAGCGACCTGCTGTTTGCGGTGGCACCCGGCACGGCGTACGGCTTCGGGCACGACGGTCAGGTGTTCAGCCACACCCGCTACACCTTCTAGCGGGCCTGCGCACAAAGAAGCCGCCGGCCGCCAGGGGGAAACCCGGCCGGGGGCTGTCGGGGCCGTGAGCGCCGACGAACACGCGGCGGTCACGTCCAGCTGACCGAGCATTGGTGCCACAACGCCGGCCTGGTCCTCACCCGCGATGAGGACCTTCCGGACGACGGCACGGCCGGCATGTCGTGGACCACGGCGTACCGGATAGCCGACCTGATGCTTTGGACAGCCGTGAGGGGGCCGAGCAGGTCGTCGAGGACGTCTTCGTTCAGCTGGCGCGGGCTTGGACGCATGTGCTGCAGCAGCCCAATGTCGATGCGTACGCCTGGGCTGCACTGAAAGAGGAAGTCGTCCGCCGTCTGGAGATACAGGGACGGACTCTGGCGTTGGTGGAGACGGCCGCGTTCGCCGCCGTGCGCCATGCGTCCCGGTCCCGGTTCACCGTCCTGGAGTCCAGGTTAGGGCTGTATGCGGCGATCGCACGGCTGCCAGAGCGTCAGTACGACGTCATTCTGCTGCGCTTCGTGCTCGGTCACCCGATGCGGCGGGTGGCGGAGCTGATGGGCATCTCCTACGGGACGGTCCGGAGCCACCTGCGCGGAGCGCGGCGGCGTCTGTCCCGCGATCTGGGGATCGACTGGGCAGCGGAAGACATGGATGAGGAGGAAGGATGAGTCGGGGGAGTACCAGGCGCTCGCGTATCGATGAGGTACTGGCTGGTGCCGAGGTCCTGGCCGACGAGTACGAGGACTTCGACGAGCGCGCCGCACTGGACCGGATCGCCCGTCGCGTGGTGTGGGACAGCGCCAGCGACCTCGAAGACCGTGCCCGTTGGTTCCGCACGGCCAGCGGTGCGGCCGGCCGCGCATCGGACGGCATTCGCTGTGATGTGCCGGCCGCCCTGCATGAGCGGGCCGCTCACGAACTGCAGGCTCTGTGCTCGCATGTCGTCCGTGATCCGGCGGCGATCGCGGCGATGGCCCTCCTGGTCGATGACCGAGCCACCATCGAACCCGGCGGGGCCCTGACGTTTGCCTGTCTGCTGTACCTCGCCGAGCGGCACGAGGCCGCACAGTTCTGGTGGCAGTTCGCTGCCGGCGCGGACTCCTCGACCGCCGCCCACTGCCTGTACTTGCATCACCTGCAGTACAGTGAACTCCGCGACGCTGGGCTCTGGTACGACCAGACACGGGAGTTGCGCCGGCTGGACGACAACCCGATGCTGCAGGTCACGCCGCCGCAGCGGGGGGACAGTGCTTGGCCGTGGTCCCCGCGGACCGTGACCTTCCTGGCCGTGTACGAAGTCGACGACTCGGCAGCGGACCTGGATGACGCCGGCACGCCGTTGCTGGTGGTGCCGCTGTCCGACTCCCTCGCCGAGGCCGTACGGCGGCTGGAGGCTGACAATGATGTCGATTACGGCACCATTCCCAAGCCGGATCCTGATCTAGCAGCGGAACTGGAGGACTGCGTCGTCTCGGGAACCTGACGAGTGCACGCGTCAGCCTCCACCCGGCCCCGCCACTACCGCGTGAGCGGGGCCTGTCCGAAGCCGGCACGCGGCCGTTCTGCAGCCTGGTTCGAAGGCCAGCCGATCGGCCTGCCAGGGGAGGTGACGCTGCCATACAACTGGCTCAGCCCGCGCCCCAAATGATCGCGGTGAACGGGTTTCGGTAGTCGCTGCCACTGCCGTCGGAGCCGACTCCGTCGCTCTCCTCATCGTCGCGGTAGTCCAGCCAGTCCTGGTCCTCGGCCGTGGCACGCTCATACGAGGGGAAGCCCAGCGCCCGCTCGACAGCTGGCAGCGTCTCGCGCGCCTCGGCTGCGGTCAGCAGGAAGTTGCTGCCCCAACCGGGTGGGAGGCCCGGTCGGGGCCTATGGCGTCACGGAAGACGGCTTGTCGCCGAAGATCGTCTCCCGCTGGACGATGCCTGCCGAGTAATGATGCCCAGCTGCGCCCTGTGGCGGACCCGTGGAAGAGGGCGCTGTATCGACTCTGTCGTCCTGGGACTCGGCGTGCGCCGCTTACTGCATGAGGAGCTCCAGTTGTGTGAGCAATGCCAGGGCGGTCAGTTCGTCGTCGAGGTTGTTATCTCCTTCTGGCGCTTCCGCTCTGCGTCGTGCCAGTGCGAGTTCAAGTAGGGCGATGAGAGCGGCCTTGGCGGTAATGCGCCGGTCCCAGAACAGGATCGGGACATCGTCCGGGAGGCGCAGCGCTTCCCGGATCTCCGCGAGGTCGTAAGGGCAGGCTTCGGGGGTGCCGCGCAGTACCAGTACGTACGGCAAGCCGCACTGGTCAAAGTAGTTGAGCGCATCGTGGCTATCCGGCAAGTGCCGTGCTTCAGCAAGTACCAGCGCCCCGATCCCGCCTTTCACAAGCTGGTTCCACACACGCGGGTTGAAAGAGTCGGGTGTGGTCAGGTGATACAGGTGGAGATCGTCCGCCACCGCCAGGCGTCCGAAGAAGACGCGGCGATGTTCGTCGGGGACAGGTGGCGATGCTTCTGCCGGCAGTGCGATGTCCGTCATGCCGCTGACATCGCTGACCTGGCGAATGAACTCAACTGTGCCTGCCCGTTCACCGCCCGCGACGAGGAATTTGCCGTGCACCAATCCGTCGTCGCCTGGGGCGCCAGATTCATTGTCGATCGGGTCGGGTTCATTCGGGTCGTCGTCTGAAGCCATCCATGCCATCAGATGGTCGAGCCCGTCCTGGTCGAACTCCGGCGCGCAAGGCTCGGCGATCCGGTCGAGCTGTTGCAGGAGGTCTTCCACGGTGGCCGGGCTGCGGGGCTCGGCGTCAAGAGGGCCGAACGGGCTGTAAGTCCTGTCAGCGTTGCTCACTGGGCACCTCCTCTTGAAGTGACTCCCACCAGTCGGACGGGAAGACGATCTCGGTCCCGAATTTCTCCAGGAGCACCCTGCGTGCCCCGTGCAAGTGGACTCGGACCGTGCCAGCGCTCATGCCCAGATGCTCGGCGATCTCCCGGGAGGTCCACTCTCCTTGCCACCGCAGGAGGGCGACGCGCCGTCGCGCCGGTGGCATCGCGTCGATCGCGGCCCAGCACCGCTTCAACAGTGCGTTGGAAACGGCGACTCGCGGTGTGTCCATGGCCGCCGGCGCGTCGGGGACCTCCGGCAGTGGCGCATGCCGTCTCGATGAACTCCAGTGGTCGAATACCTTGTTCTTGACGACTTTGAATAACCAGGCTCTCTGAGCCTGCTCGTTCAGGGACCTGAGCTGGCCCCACCTCATCGCCGCGGCCTGGAAGGCCTCCTGGGTGATGTCGGAGGCCGTTTCGGAACAGCCGAGTAGCCGGGTCGCGAACCCCTTCAGCTCGCTGCTGAGTTCCATGTACAGCCGGGCGATCTCTGGTCTGTGTTCCGGCGGGATGCGGCTCACCCAGACTCCTCATTCGGGCAGTCAGCCGTGGCGTCGCTGCCCACCCTGATCCACATCGCTGGCCCGCCCGCGCCGCTGCCTTGAACGACCTTCGTACCCGCTGGCGCCCGCGTCGTGACATCCACGAGCGTCTTACGGCGGGCGCGCTCCGCCAGGAGTCGCAGCACTCCACCCAGCAGCAGCACAGCACACACGATGGGCCAGGCAGGGCCGTCCAGCCCCAACTCCGTCCACATACTCAGCCATCCCCTCCACCTCAGTCTCGCAAGGACGTACACACCTACATCTGGTGAGCCAGCCAAAACGTTTACTTCGTGGGGCTCTCAGTCGCTCTCCGACCAGGGGCGGGAACTGCGGTGGGCAGCCACGATCGCCGAGCTCACCCGGCCGTGCGCGGCGGTTGCTCGCGCTCTGCTGCTGGCGCGCGCGGTGAAAGGGAGGTGGTCGTGACGGCCTTGGGGAATGAGCGTTGCTTCGCTAGGCTGCCGTGCGATACCCGGCTGAAGGCGGATGCCGGGCAGCTGAAGGCCATCGAGCGGCCCAGCCGCTCCACCTCTTCGTTCGCACGGCGGCCACGCCGCGGCTCCCGAGCTGGCGCCGCACCAGCTGAAGCCCCGCCTCATTCCGTCACCCAGCGAACCGCATTTCACCTGATCCTCTAGCGTGGATCCAGTCTGCTGTGGTGGCTGGCACGGCCGGCCTTGGGATAGAGGAGCGCAAGGACTTGAGCGGCAAGCGATTCTGGTCCACGACGGGAGTCGTGGCTTTGACAGGGGCCTTGCTCCTCACGTCGGCCCCGACTGCGTCGGCTGACTATGTCAGGGACCAGCAATGGGTGTTGGAGGCCTTCGCGGCAGAAGACGTGTGGGCTGTTTCCCAGGGAGAGGGCGTCACCGTTGCGGTGGTCGACTCGGGGGTTGACGCCAGACACCCTGACCTCGCTGGCCAAGTCCTGGAGGGCAAAGACTTCACTGGCGGAAATAACGCGCAGGAAGACAAGATGGGACACGGGACGGCCATGGCCAGCATCATCGCTGCGCATGGCCATGGTGCGGGAAACGCCTCCGGCATGATGGGCCTCGCACCAAAGGCGAAGATCCTGCCACTGAGGGTCCTCCAGACGGAGAAGGACCCCATGCATGACGAGACATGGGCCGCAGCGGTGCGCTACGCCGTGGATCAGGGCGCGAAGGTCATCAACATGTCCTTCGGCAACGATGGCGGCAAGACCCTGAGCGACGGCCGCGCAGCGATCGCGTATGCGCAAGCCCACGATGTCGTACTCGTTGCGGGCTCAGGCAATGACGGCTCCATAGCCGTCGACGAGCCGGCAGCGCTGCCTGGCGTGCTCTCCGTGGGCGCTCACGACAAGAAGGGCAATCTGTGGGAGGGCTCAAACACCGGTGAAGGGCTGGACCTTGTGGCACCCGGGGTTGAAATACTCGCCGCGGATATGGACCGGCCGCAGCACTACGCCTTGTCCAACGGCACATCGGATTCCACGGCCTACGTATCCGCCGCTGCCGCGCTGGTCCGATCCAAGTACCCCGACCTCACCGCCGGCCAAGTGATCAACCGGCTGATCAAGTCCGCCACCTTCGCGCACCACAAGGGGCTGAAAGCCCCCGACGAGGAATACGGCTACGGCATCGTCCGCCCCTACTCAGCACTCACAATGGACCTCCCCGCTGGCCCCAAGAAGAACCCCCTCGGCCAGCTGACCGTTGCCAGCCCACCCTCCAGCGAGTCATCCAAGGAAACGGACGCCGCGACGCAGACCTCGTCCGGCAGCCTCATCGTCATCGTGGGCGGTATCACGGCCGTTGCGATCGTCGGCGTCATCTCGTGGCTGGTCATCCGCAGTCGCCGCAGCGCTGGAAGCGGTCCCGAGATCGGCGGTGGAACGCCCGCTCACGGTGTCGGCTATCCGCCCCAGCCGCCGTCGAGCTATCAGTACTACCCGAGCACCGCACCTCAGCAGGGTCACGCGCCTCCCCAGGCCCAGCAGCACCCCAACCCCTACACCCAACGACCCCCGTATCAGGGCGAATAGGCAAGGCGCGCCCCGCACCGGCCCGGCGCTGGCCGCTGGCTGGCGTCGCTCCGTGACATTCCCGGCATCAGCGCCACCCTCGCCCTGCCGTGCCCCGTCGACCATGGGCGACACCTCCTAATGGGGCGACGTCCCTTGCCCCTATCTCCCCCTGGGAATCGCCGCAGGTCTGTCAGCGCTGGAGTGGTGTCCAGTCCGGTCCGCGCAGTTGCTCCCACAGCTCGCGCAGGGCCTGCACCTCATTCTTTACCGAGGCTACGGATCGGGAGTCGATGTTCGGCAAGGCCAGCCGACGCCCGGAGTTGAGGCGCACCACGACGAACTCGCCGCTGAACATGTTCCTGCTGATCTCGAAGTCCTGAATATCGCTCCAGGCTACGCGCCTCGTCTCCAACGGGAAGCGCGCCTCGATGTAATCGTGGTGCGTGGTCGTCTCAAACCCGCAAGCCCTGGTGATCCATGACCTGCCGCGATAGGTGCGAAAAGGCGACTCGTTCGTCATGCCCGACGACCGTAGGCCAACGGGCCGGGACCGGTCCCCAGAGGTCCGGCAAGCCGCCCGGGACCTGCTGGCCGTGGTGGTCGTGACGTCGGCCAGCGCTGTTCAGCCTTTACAGCAGCTCGGCGAACTCGGCAAGAAGCCCGGGAGGGGTCGATCACGCGCCCTGACTCAGGCCCTGGCCAGGCGCACGGTCACATGATCGGCTTCCCGTGCACGTCACGTGACCAAACGGCTGTAGCACGAGGCCCCAGAAGGTGGCCCAGTACATCGCAAGCGGCGTGTGAACTGCGCGGATACCCGAAAGAGTCGGTGAAAAAAGTGTGGGAGCGATCGTGGGTGCGGCGGGACCGTCGGGCGATCAGGACGCCATGTCGTCCCCGTACAACGTTCCGCCGGGATCGAGCGTCAGATGGATCGGCACAGCGGCTGAACGCCGTCCACGGTGTTCAGCGATCACACATCGTGTTCAAGGGATCAACGGATCAGGGGCGGGCGCATGACGCGGGAAGGACGTCGGCGAGGATGGCGAAGGACCACGTCAGGGGCGACCTCGGTCGTGACGGTCCTGGCGGTTGGGGCTGGGCTGGTGCCGTCGGCGGAGGCGGGGTCCGCGGTCGCGGACAGCGCGGGGATGCCGTCGGTCACCCTCAAGGGGGAGCTGGGGCCGCTGACGAAGCCGGCGGCCCCGATTAGCGCCGACGATTCCGGCTTTCTGTCCTTCGGCACCGAGAGTGGCAATCCTGCGCGATTCACGTGGGAGCGGCGGGACGGTACGTACGTGAACGGCCTGCCCCAGCCCCTCCATCTCGACGACATGCGAGGCGGCGCTGCGCCACCGGCTGGACCTGCTCCTAGTCGTGTGTGGGGCGTCAATGGTGGCTTCGGCCTGGAGCGGGTCGGCACCACCCGCTCCTACCGGATCCGGGACTACGACACCGGCAAGGCCGTAGAGTTCGATCTGCCGGCCGGCGACACGGCCACGACGGTGTTCGCCGAGAACCGCCTGATGACGCTGCGGAAAACAGTCGGCAAGTGGACGCTGCACCTGCTGGAGATGCCTGCGGCCGGTGGCCGCCCGGTCGACCGGCTGGTGTCCGGCGTCCCGGACACCTTGCCGGGAACCGTCACCGACGCGCTGGTGGACTCCCGGGGAGCCGCCATCCATTTCGGGGAGGGCCCCCACGGCATCCAGGCGCTGCTGGACTTCGCGACCGGCCGCCTGACCGTGGTGCCCGACGATGGCGCCTCCGCAACGCAACTGGTGTCGCTCAGCGCCACCACGGTTTTGTACGAGACCTTCGCCGATCAGCCCCGCTACCTCGTCGACCGTGACCATCCGGACGCGCCCCGAACCCCCCTCAAGGATTCTCCGGCCAACTTGACGTTGCTGGGCGACTGGATGGTCTACCCCGGTGGCGACGGCGAACTCCTGGCCCAGCCTGCCGCCGGCGGCACGGCCCGCACCCTGCTGCCGAAATCCGACACCCGGCCCATCACAGGTGCAGACGGCGCCGTCTACGTCGTGGGCGGCTCGGACCCGGACGACTGGGCGGTTCGGCGCATTACGCTCGGCGCCGACGGGACCCCGGCCGTCGCCGCACACGTACCGCTGCCCCGGCAGACGGTGTACGACGTCGGCGGTGTCGCGGTCGACCAGGGACAACTGCGGGTCGGCACGCTGCACGTACCGTTCGGCGTCTCTCGCGCGACCACATATCTTTCCGGCTCCTCCCTGTCGCTTACCGCGGAAGGCACGCTGAACGCCACGCCCCTGCGGAACGTCGGCGACCTCGGGTGGCGTCCGGCGGACGGCCCCAGGGGGGACCTGCAGTGCACCGGGGAGTGCCTGCGGCTGGTCCCCACCGGGGAAGGCGACGTCGTCCGGTTTCCCGAGGGCCACTGGGTACCCACGCTGTCGGCATCCGGCAGGTACAGCATTCAGCGCCGTGACTCACGGTTTCAGTACGTCCTCGACGGAACCAAGGAGCTGAGCCACACCGACCAGTGGCACGCCGCTTCTTTGTGGCGCGACCAGCTGTGGAGCGCGGGCAGCAAGAGCGGCACCGTCACCGCGGTGTCCCTGCCGTCGATGAAGGCAGTCGGCTCCGCGGTGTCCGTGGGCGCCCCTTGCATACCCGAGGAGATCCAGGTGGTGGATCGCTGGATCTACTGGTCCTGCGGTCCCACCGGGAAAGCCGGTGTCTACGACCGCACCACGAAACACGTGATCACGGTGCCGTCAGGCTACGCGGAACTGGCAGACGGTTACCTCGTCAGCCAGAACGAGGCGGCGGCCAAGCTGGAGATCACCTACTTCCCCGGCGCGGTTCCGTCCGATCGCGTGGGCACCAGCGAACTGGGCCCGCTGAAGGACCAGGTGGGCGCCCCCGCCGACCGGCGTGGGCGTTTCTGGGCCGTGGACCGGTTCGGCGGACCCGTCGCCTACCTCACCGACGCGGGGGATGTGACGGTCAAATGGCCGCAGGTGACCACCTTTCCCCTGCCGTCTTCTCCACCGACAGCCCCGCCGGCGTGGATCTGCCTGCGGACGGTAGTCAGTACACGGGGGTGCGGCAACTGCCGAAGCCGACGGCGAGCTGGAAGCTGACGATTGCCGCCGGCAGCGGGAGGACCGTCCGTACCCTCACCGGTGGTCCGGCCACCGGCAAGATCTCCGCGACGTGGGACGGCACCGGCACAGACGGCAAGAAAGGCCCCACAGGGACGTACCGCTGGACGCCGACCGCGCAGTCCGCCAACCACGCGGCCCAGTCCGCCAGCTCGCTCGTCCGCACCGCGCCCGGCGGCGGTTCTCGGCGTCGTGGATGGAGACCGGGAACACGATCTTGTCGACCTCGGCGGGCACGGCGGCGAGGTCCACCTTGATGGACTCGTCGTCGCCCTCGCCTTCACCGGTGAGGTTGTCGCCGGTGTGCTCGACCGAGCCGTCCGGGCTGATGAGGTTGTTGTAGAAGACGAAGTGCCGGTCGGACAGGACCTTGCCGGAGGCGTCGAGCAGCAGGGCAGAGGCGTCGAGGTCGTAGTCGGTGCCCGTGGTGGTGCGCACGTCCCAGCCCAGCCCGACCAGGACCGCGGTCATGCGAGGCCGAACGCGAACTGCGCGACCGCATCACGGCCGCGCGAGGAGCCCTCAACGACCTTGAAGCGAGCCTGCAATGCTTCTGCGTGCGTCAACCCGGCGAAGCGGAGGGGACTGTGCCATCGCCCGGGCACACCTGAGGTGACCGGACTTGACGAAGAGGGGCAGACATGGAGATCTCGGGCCTCATCTGCGCCGACGTGAGGCAGCCCAAGAGGCCAGGAAGAACAGCGGCAGGGTGATCCCGATCAGCAGTGCGGCGCCGGTGACCGCGCTCAAGAGGAAGCCGCCTCCCAACTGCGCGATGCCCTGGTACCAGCTGACCACGACAGCCATCAGCACCAGATATCCGCCGATCGCGGTGCCCACGACGCGACGGACCAGTGCGGACCAGCGCTGCCCGGCCGTGGCAGGAGCCGACCGTTGCGCAGGTCTCCAGGACTCGGCCGGACGGCGTCGGAGAATGAGCAGGCCGAGGCCGAGATAGCCCATGACCAGGAGGTAGCCGGTCAGCATGACCGCAACGTTGAGGTGTACGGGAAGCACGGCAGGCTTCTGACGGTCAGGTCGGGTCCTGAAGCAGGAAGTGCCAGCCACGCACGAAGGTGTGCCAGCCGAACCACAGCCACAAGGCGAACAGGGACCAGCGGCCCGCGGGGTAGCGCATGACGGCGTTGGTTGCGTCGCTGAGGGTGGGGAAGCCGTCGTCGGGCCGCAGCAGGCCGATGCCTTCCCAGGCGAAGATGGCGCCGAACAGCGCGGCCCAGACGAGGTAGCCGATCACCGGATGCTCTGCCACGGGCTCTCCTGCTGTGATGGGGTTATCGGTGCCTGTCAGGTCGATGATCGGTCACATCGGGCTCGGTGCTCCGGACCCGGCCCGCGCGTCAATCTGCCGAGGGGATCCCTGTCCACGACACGGCCCGACGGCCAAGGCCACCTGGCGGCCGACTGGCCGAGTACTGTCCCCGTCGTCGTGGCGCCCGACAGCGTCAACGAGTCCACGATGTTCGGCCGTCGCCGACAACGCATGTCAGCCGACCGACGGCTGTCGCCGGGATGCCGCAGCTGCGACCACTGCCCGCGCGTGGGCCACAGCTCGCGCTGCGCCTGCCCGGCGCCCCGGGGCGGGAGGGGATCCCGATGGGGCAAGCGCGTCGGCAGGGCGCCGGGCCGGAGTGCCTCGCCTCAGTGCGGGCGCACAACAACTCGCCTCAGTGCGGGCGCACAACAAGCTGTCGTCGTCCGCCGGCAGCCGACTTCTGCGAGGTAATCCGCAGTACCGAATGCGTGGCCATCGACCGGCGCCGTTGGTTGCGTAGATACCCACCTGCTGATTTCCGGTAAAAGCACACGTAACGTGCGGCTCGCGTGCCGGGGCGCGTGCTCAGGGGCTGCAGGTGCGTTGATCTTCGAGTCGGGCTCCGGCTGGCGGCGTCGTACCGGCGTTGGTCCGGGGATCGAGGCGGACGCGCATGCGTGTACGCGACCTGGCCGAACTGTATCCGGCGGTGTCCGCGGACGACGACGTGGCGGCGGCGCGGGTGTTCGTTGAGCGCCGTTTGCCCGCGCTGCTGGTTCTCGATGCCGATCAGCGGCTGCACGCGGTCGTGACCGGCTCACAACTGCTGAACGTCATGGTGGCGGACTGCGCCCTGAAGGATCCGGCGCTGGCCGGCGCGCTGCGCGAGACCGATACCGAGCCGCTTAAAGATCATCTCGGCGGGCGCGCGGTCGAGCCATGGCTGCCCCGGCACGGCGCGATGCCTGCCATGGTCGGGCCCGATACCGACGCGGTGCAGATTGCCGCGCTCATAACGCGGACCCGCACACCCACTCGTGGCGGTCGTGCCGAACGAGCGTGGGCGGACGCGCACGGTCGTCGCGATCAGCGCTGGCCGGCTGATGGAGTACTGCCTCACGTGGGCATGGGCCTATGACCCGTCCCGGGAGGGGCACGGAAGTCCGCTGGTGGGTGAGTGCCACTGCCGGGGGACGAAGAGGATGGCGGTGCGGTGACTCTGGAGCACCTGTATATGTCGCTGCTGGTCGGTGGCGCGATGCTGGCCAGCGTTGCCGCCGCCCGCACTGCCGGGCGTCTCGGGCTGCCCAGCTTGTTGTTCTTCCTGGCCGTCGGCGTCCTGGCCGGGGAAGACGTGATCGGCCTGGAGTTCGACGATGCGCAGCTGGCCCAGTCCCTGGGCACTGCGGCACTGGCCGTCATCCTGGTGGAGGGCGGTCTGAGCACCGAGTGGGCGGACGTCAGGTCACCGCTGTTGCCCGCCGGGGTGCTGGCCACGGTCGGTGTGGCCGTTTCGGTGCTGGTCACCGCTGCTGGAGCCCATGTTCTCCTCGGCATGGGCTGGCACCTGGCGCTGCTGCTGGGGGCGATTGTCTCTCCCACGGACGCCGCCGCGGTCTTCGCGGTCCTGCGCGCCCTGCCGCTGCCGCAGAAGGTCGCCGGGCTGCTGGAGGCGGAGTCCGGGTTCAACGATGCGCCCGCCGTCATCTTGGTGCTGGCCTTCTCTACGGCGACCGCGGAACTGCCCGGCGCAGCGCTGATCGTTGGTGACGTGCTCATGCAGCTGGCGGTTGGTGGAGTGATGGGGCTGGTGATCGGCCGGATCGGCGTGGCCGGGCTGCGGCATATCGCCCTGCCGGCGACGGGGTGGCATCCGCTGGCCACGGTCGGTTTCGGCATCGTCGCGTTCGCCGCCGCCGGGGCGGCCGGGGCGAGCGGCTTCCTCGCCGCCTACGTGGCCGGGCTGGTGCTCGGCAACGCCAAACTGCCGCACCGCGCCGCCCCCGCTCCTTCGCCGAGGGCACCGGCTCGCTCGTCCAGATCGGCCTGTTCGTCATGCTCGGCCTGCTGGTCACCCCCAGCGAACTGCCCGCGGCCGTCCTGCCCGCCATCGTGGTGGGGCTGGTCCTGCTGCTGGCTGCCCGCTCCGTCTGCGTCCTGGCCTGTCTGCTGCCGTTCCGTATCCCCTGGCGCGAGCAGGCGTTCATCTCCTGGGCCGGGCTGCGCGGCGCGGTCCCGATCGTGCTGCCACCTACCCCATCGTCGAAGGCGTCACCGACGCCCGGGACCTGCTGAACATCGTGTTCGTTCTGGTCGTACTGTTCACCCTGCTCCAAGGTCCCAGCCTGCCCTTGGCTGCTCGCCGGCTCGGCCTGACCCGCCCCGACGCCCTGCGCGAGGTCCGGGTCGAGACCGCCCCCCTGGACGTACTCGATGCCGACCTGCTCACCGTCACCATCCCGCCGGGCTCCCGGCTGAAGGGTGTGGCCGTCTTCGAACTGCGGTTGCCGCCCCCGGCGTGGTCACCTTGATCATCCGCGATGGCAGCACGATCGTTCCGCAGCCCGGCACCGTGCTGCGCACCGGCGACGAGCTGCTGCTCATCACCACACCGCGTGCGCGGGAGCCGGCCGAACGGAGGCTGCGCGCGATCGGCCGCCGCGGCAGACTCGCCCGGTGGTTCGGCGAACACGGTCACCCCCGGACCTCCCGGTCCCGGTGCTGCCTGACACGGCGGCGAGAGCGATGCGCGTACTGCGCCGCGCCCAGGATGAGCTCGTCGTGGTTCTACCGCGCAACAGGACCAGGAGTTGGGCGTCCCCTGGTGGACCGGCCCGGCGATGACGCTGTCCCGGTTCCGGCTGCTCGATGCCGCGGGTCGACTGCCCGTGGCTGCACGGACGGCGGTGCCCGCTCGCCCTGCTGTGGAACAGTCGTGTGCGGCCTGTCGTCAGTGGTCCTGGGGGCTGTTGAGCTCCGGCTTTTCCAGGTATTCGGGGCAGTCGGGGTTGTGGCAGGGGCTCGGGCCCCAGACGGGCACGAAGATTCCGAGCGTCTTGTGCCGTTTCTTGATGGTCATCTCCAGGGGCTGCTTGCAGACCGGGCACACAGGAGTCCCCGGGGGACTGGTTTCATGCTCGGCTTTGCTCATTCTTTAACAATAAGGCTGTGTGGTCGGCGAAGGGGCGGGCCGCCTGCCGCTCGTTGTGCGGCGCTGGTCAGGGCGCCGGTCGGGGCGGATCATCCGGCTGCTGGTCCTGCTCAGCTTGTGCGCCGGCGGACCCGGGGTTCTCGGTAGCGGTGTCAGACAGTGCGGGCGGCTTCTCCTCCTGAGCGGCGGGGGGCAGGTGGAGCGGGGCGGGTCGCCGCAGGCTGAGTACGACGGATGCGGCCAGCACGACGACGATGACGGCGAGGCTGATCGGTGAGGGGATTTCCGGGATGCTGGTGCTGATCGTCTTGTGGGATGCCTGGAGGATGAGCTTGACGCCGATGAAGGCGAGGATGATCGCGAGGCCCTTGTTCAGGTAGTGGAAGCGGTCCAGCAGGCCCGCGAGCATGAAGTACAGGGCGCGCAGGCCCAGGATGGCGAACGCGTTGCTGGTGTAGACGATGAAGGCGTCGTCGCTGACGGCCAGGACGGCGGGAACGCTGTCGACGGCGAAGATCAGGTCTGCTGCCTCGATCGCGGCGACCACCGCGAGGAGCGGGGTGGCCACGCGTTTGCCGGCCTCCTTGACGAAGAACTTCATGCCCGCGTATTCGTCCCGGACCGGAATGATCTTACGGAGCATCCGCAGGGCGAAGCTCTTGCCGGGGTCGAAGCTCTCCTCCTCGTCCTTGAGGAGCTTGTAGGTGCTGTAGAAGAGGACAGCGGCGAAGGCGAACAGCACGGCGGTGAAGCGGCTGACGACGGCGACCCCGAGGGAGAGGAAGATCCCGCGGAACACGAGGGCGCCCATCACGCCGAAGAACAACACTCGGTGCTGGTAGGCGCGGGGCACCTTGAAGTAGGCGAAGATCACGGCGAAGACGAAGAGGTTATCCACCGACAGGCTCTTCTCCAGCAGCCACGCGGTGGTGTACTCGGTGCCGGCCGTTGCACCGAGGACGAGGAAGACCACGGCGGCGAAGACCAGCGCGAGGCCCACCCACAGGGCGCTCCAGGCGGCGGCCTCCTTGAAGCCGATGACATGCGCGGTGCGGTGGGCCAGGAGGTCTACCGCCAGCGACACCACTACAGTCGCGGCGAACGCCCCCCACAGCCACAACGGGACCTCAAGCACAACAGGTCACCTTCTCCGCAGCCCACGCCGATACGGGCCCTATATGGGAGTCTGCGGCATTTCATCGCACTGGGCGACATCAGGGGCAGGAAGGCGCCGGCGGAGCGGCCGGGTCCCACTGGCCTCGCCCCTCTGCACCGGCGCCGGCGAGTGAGCGGGGGCATGCTTCGGATAGAGGCTGCGAATGCCCCAGGGAGACTTGCGATGGCGCGGACTCACCATTTCCACATTGACGCCAGGGGACACTCGGTGACCGTGAACATCGACGGTGGCCACCGTGGTGCGGTCGAGCTGCTGGTCGACGGCAAGGAAACCGGCCGCGCCGAGATCCATGGGAGCCGGCCCCTGATTCTCACCGGCGAACTCCCCACCGATCCTCCACTGCCCGTGACCGTACGCATCACGCCCGGGCCCGGCGGGCCCCGCTGTACCACCGTGATCGCCGGGGAGGAGACGGTGATGCCCCCACGGGCATTCTGAGTCTGGACGTCGCCCGGCGCCGGGTCTGGGAGGTCGAGGCGTGTCGGCGGGACGGTGGCACACCAGGTTCCGGCCCTTGCCAGCCCGGCGCTGCCTACGCAAAGGTCCTTTCGTTCGTGCGCCCCGGGCGGCGTATCGCGGGACACCGTATGCCCCGTGGCCCCCGGCCAGGGCTCGGGGGGAGGCTGGAGATGACAGCACGGCAGGCGAGCGCCCCACGCGCAAGGACGCCCCTCCGCCCCGGTACCCCGAGTGGGTGGCATGCGTCTGGCTATGGCGCCCCGGACGGGAGAAGCAGGCAATGAACGGACCGGTGGTAGTGGGAGTGGACGGTTCGCCCTCCGCCCTGGCAGCGGTGGGCGCCGCAGCCCAAGAGGCGTCGTTGCGAGGTGTGGAACTGCGCGTGGTGCATGCCTTTCTGTGGCCCGCCATGCACGCCCCGCCCCGTCCGTCGCCGCTGGGTCCTCTCACCGGCGCCCTGCACGAAACGGTCGAACGGATCGTGGCCGACGCCGTGGAACGGGCGCGGAGCCAGGCTTCGGGCCTGCCCGTCAGCCATGCAGTGGTAGCCGGTGAGGCATCGACGGTCCTGCAAGCACAGTCGCGCAGGGCGCAGCTCATCGTGGTCGGTCATCGAGGCTATGGGGGCTTCGCCGAGCTGCTCGTGGGTTCCACCGCCGTACATCTGAGCGCGCACGCCCGCTGCCCGGTGATGGTCGTGCGAGGCCGCCCGGAGCCGGCTGGTCCGGTGCTGGTGGCTGTCGACGGCTCCCCAGGTGGGCAGCGCGCCATCGCCTTCGCCTTCTTGGAGGCCGTCCTGCGGGGCACAGACCTGGTCGCGCTCCACGCCTGGAGCACCTGGACCGATCACGGCGAGCACGCTCTGGGCCGCCCGGTGGATGTAGTGGATCTGGTGGGCGACGTGGACCGGCTCCGGCAGGAGGAAGAGCAAGTGCTGACCGAAGCTCTCGCAGGACAGCGCGAGCAGTACCCGGGCGTGACCGTACGGCCCCGTCTGGTCCGCGGGCGCACCCGCCCGGCACTGATCGAAGCGAGCGCGAACGCCCAACTGATGGTGGTCGGAGCACGCGGGCACGGCGGATTTACCGGCCTGCTCCTGGGATCGGTCAGCCAAGCCGCCCTCCATCACGCCCACTGCCCGGTCACTGTGGTGCGCTCCGACCTCTGACCGCCTCACCGGAGGCTGCGGCGGCACCGCGGAAACCCCAGCCGCCGCGACGTACGCAGGCGCCGCAGTATGCCGGTGATCCGGAACTGCACGATGCCTCCCGCTGCTGAACCGTTGACCTCGTCCGCTCTTTGGTGCGTACGATCGGTGGGCCGATCAGGGGAAATACGATTCGAGCGTGCCGCGGCGCCGGATATCGAGCGTCGCGCAGTGGAATGAGCCGCCGAACGGCGCGTAGTGCAGCAGATCGCACGGGATCGGCTCGAACCCCCATTTCTCAAGCGCGCGCAGCATGCCGGTGTGGTGGCGCTCAGCGATCACTCGTTTATCGTCGATCATGAGCACGTTCATGCTGAGCCATTTGCCGCACATCGAGGTGATCCTGAGCAGGCGCTCGTCGATCGGATCGGGCTCGGGAGCGACCAGGACGTCCCACGAACTCAGGATGCCGGGCAGGCGGTCGACGTCGACGTATTCGGGATTGACCAGGACCTTGCCAGGCGCGAGCGGCACGAACGTCGTGTCGATGTGCATGGGCGTGCGGCAGCGGCTCTCGATCTCGTGGATGCGATAGCCGGGCCCGAGATGGCGGCGCAACCAGTCGATGCCCATCCGGTTGGTGACGTTGCTCCGCGTCACGAAGAGGTCGCGACCCGCGCGCACGAAATCCGCCGCGTCGAACACCGGCTCGAACTCGGTGAGGATGTGGCGCACCGGCTCGTCGGCCTCGGGGATGCGGAAATCCGCCTCGAACAGTTCGTCGGTGAGCTGCGGCTTCGGTGCCGCCGTCCAGCGCGCGCCGCGCCGGAAGTAGTCCTTGAGGATCGCGCGGTAGGAATGGGTCTCGAAATACCGGCACGGCCATGCCATCGGGGTCTCGATGATCTCGTCGCCGATCACGAGCAGGCTGTCACGCGGACAGGTGTTGCAAAAACCGCGCGACGACCAGTCGGGGGTGCCGAAGCGTCGCCTGTGATCGACCGCGTCTGGGCGCATGACCGTGATGCCGAGAGACCGCAGAAGAGCAATGAACCCATCGAGCTCATACTGAGCCCGCTCGATCAGCACGCGCGGATACCTGAAGCCGGCGGCCAGCCCCTGCAACCGCGCCGCCCACGGTGGCATGTTGCACGCCACGACTGGATGCTTGGACGGGATCGTCGCGGCATCGAGACGCCCGACGATGATCTCCTCCAGCGGGTCCCACTCGTTGTGTGAATTGACCGGCGAAACGAGAGGCTCCGCAGCGTTGACACTCGCGGCCGAGGGTGCCGACATCATGCGTAATCCACATCCCACGCAGGGGCATCGCTGCCGACCGCCGCCGTCGGAATGCCGGGACTCTGTGCAACCGCCATACTCAACCGCTCCCGATCGCAAAACATAATTCACTGAGGTTTTCTCAGCAGTTCCCCTGCTCCACCCTCTACAGCAGTCGACGGTCGAGAACGGTGGCTACGGGAGGTCTTGCAGGAACGGCCTGATGGTACTTACGAGTTCCTCAGGGTGATCCAGCTGCGGGAGGTGCGTGCCTGGGGTGTGTCTCACTTCGACGCCGAGTTGCCCGGCGAGCCAGCTGGCGACCGCGTGAAAGAATGATGCCGATTCTTCGCTGACGAGCACCAGAGTCGGGACACGGATGGCAGCCATGGTGGCGTCGTCAGGGCGGTAGGGCTCGAAGGTTCCCATTTCGACGCCGAAGAGTGTCTCGCCGTTGGCCGACATCCGCTGGCGCAGACTTGGCTTCATGCCCTCCCAGTTGGCGTCACCGGCCGCAAAGCGCATGAAATGCTCCACGGCTTTCGAAGGCCCGCCCGCTGTCATCCCCTCTTGGACGACAGATCCGACAGCTGCCTGGACTTCGTCGGGCTTCTCCAGCACGGACGGGAGCGGCGGTTCGTGCAGCATCGCGCCCCGCACGAGGTTGGGGTAGCGGATGAGCAGGTCGAGAGCGATGGTTGCCCCGTAGCTGTTGCCGTACACCGCGGCGGGGGCAACCCCGAGCACGGTCAGGAGGGCTGCTGCATCGTCAGCCTGCTCAGCAACCGAGGTTGAGTTCCATCCCATGGGGCGAGGGCTGCGGGAGTTTCCGCGTCGATCGTAGGTAACCACCGTAAACTCACTCGCGAGCAGGTCTGCGACATGCTCGAAGTGTCCGGCATCGCCGGTGGCTCCCGAGATGAAGAGCACCGTGGGGCCTGCACCACGAACCTCGCAGTAGAGGTCGGCGCCATTCGCGGAGATGGTGTGCTGATCAACTCTCATTGGCTGAGTGCTCCTCGCGGGCGCGACTCGGAAGGCGGGCACGCGCTTCCGTGGGGCGATGGTGATCAGAAGCTACTCGGGCGGTCTTGGCCCGCCGGGTACAGACACGCTCCTGGAGTTGACGCACAGCAGGCTGCTGAGGTCTTTCTCAGTGAAATGATCTCCGTGGAGCGGTGTGAAGTGCTCGAACTGTATGGGTCGGACACATGGGGTCCTGGCCGAGGACAGGCGCGTAGCCCCTGGTAGGACCACCCCCAGCAGAAGGTTCGCCCACCCCAGCCACATCAGGACAGCGGCGGACACCTCCCAGCCGAGTCCCGCATCAAGCCCCGCCCCTGCGCCGAGCGCCGCTCCCTCGATGACCAGGCTGGTGAACGGCCCGCTCACGGCCGCGAGAAGGCAGCGCCGGGGGCGGGCGGCTTGCCCATCTCGGTCACGCCTCCCAGGGCAGACCGGTGAGCGCCGCGCCGAACCCGTCACGAATTCGCCCGGCACCCGCCTCCGGGAGCAATGAGGGCACGCCACCCATCCCTGGCGGGCCTGGTCAGGACGGTTGCTTCCAGGGGAGGCACGACCTTGCGCAGGGTCGGACGCGCATTTGGTGGGCACTTCGGCAGCACCTTCGAACGGCGTCGATGCTGGTACTTAAGAGAGCCGGGGCCCCGCGGCGCGGCGGAGCCGGTTGGCGATCGCCATTCCCAGCCCCTCCTCCACCGGCAACGACGCGACGATGAGGTCGCACCCTTGCTGGTCGAGCTCGCGCAGGAACCCGTACAGCCCGTGCGCGTAGGCGGCCATCGAGGCGGGGACCGCCACCACGGCGTGCGCCTTCACCGGAGTGTCTGCGAGGGAGGGGGGAAGAAAGACGCCCACCTGGTGCCCCAGCTCCTGCGCGAGTTCCGCTTCGGCGACGACCTTCTCCGGTTCGACGAGGACGACCCGCGCCCGCGGTGCGTAGTGGGACGGATGCTGGCCCGGCACCCGCACCCGGCTCGTCGAAGGGACCGCAAGCGGGCACCCCAGCACCGCTTCGAGGTCCTCGCGCGTCACCCCGCCGGGCCGAAGGACGCTCGGGATCTCGCTCGTGCCGTCGAGGATGGTCGACTCGACGCCGATCTCGCAGGGGCCGCCGTCCAGCACGAAGTCGACGGCACCACCGAGCTCCGCACGGACGTGGTCGGCCGTTGTGGGGCTGACCGAGCCGAAGCGGTTGGCGGACGGTGCCGCCACCCCGCCGCCGAAGGCCGCCAGCAGCGCGAGGGCCACGGGGTGGTCGGGCACCCGCACAGCCACCGTCTCCAGCCCACCAGTAGCCTCCAGAGGCACCCGGCGACCGCGCCGCAGAACCAGCGTCAGCGGCCCCGGCCAGAAGCGCTCGGCCAACAGACGCGCCGTCGCGGGCACGTCCTCGACCCAGTCGCCCAGGTGCTCCGCGCCCCCGATGTGAACGATCAGCGGGTGAGAAGGCGGGCGCCCCTTGACCTGGAAGACACGCGCGACCGCGGCGGAATCCTCGGCATTGGCGCCCAGACCGTAGACGGTCTCGGTCGGGAAGGCCACCAGACCTCCGGCGCGCAGCACACCGGCCGCCTTCTCGATGTCACTGGTCCTCGCGGTCACGTCTTGCAATCCTCTCGCTGCGCGGCGTCGGCGTCGGCGTCGGCGTCCGTGTCCTGGAGCTTGTGGCCGGCCATGAGCTCCAGGAGGGCACCGACGGACAGGCCGGCCTCGGCCGGGTGCCGGAACGGCCCGTCGCGGTTGACGATGTACTGGGTGCGCCGGCCGACCCGTTGTCTGTGCAGATAGCCGGCCTCTTCGAGCGCGGTCACGATGCGCTGGGCGGAGCGATCGGGGATCTGGCATGCGGTAGCGACCTGGGTCAACCGTGCGTGGGGGTCCCGGGCGAGCGCGGCGAGCACCCGCGCATGGTTGGTCAGGAACGTCCACCGGCGCTCCTGGTGATCCGTGGCGTCAGCAGCCATCCCCGCCCCGTTCCCCGCTTGATGGGCGATGCAGAATACCGGAAACCCTCATCACCCATTTTGGCAGAGACGAGCATGACCGTAGTGCCGTCCGTGCTGGATGCGTGCACTTGCCGGTGCACCTGTCGTTGACTTGGTGCGGCACAACGTTGTGCACTTGTGTCGGCGGCTCCGCGTCCTGCTCTCCCGCGCGGGCCTGGGCTGCATCCTCTCCGGTGAACCGGCCGGTCGGGCGGCTCCGGGCATCAGGTACCGACATGTCCGGAGCCTGTCTCGGTCCACAACCGCGAGCAGCTCACCCACCTCGTGGCGCAGTCCCAGCGGATCGGCCTGATCAGCGAGACGGACTCGGAACTGCTGAAAAGTTCGCTGGCCGAGCCCGAGATCCCGGTACGGGTCCTGCGGCTCCCGGCCGCCGAGATCACGTCGGTCGACGGCGGCGCAGGTGCTGACGAGATCCTGTGACTGGGTGCCGACAGCGACCGCACACGGCTCCGGAGCCCTTGCCCGGCGGTGGTGTGTCGCGCCGCGTGGCACCGTGTCAGTGTCTTTTGGCGGCATGCCAGAAGGCGCTTCTAGGGTAGCTGAACTCTCATCAGGAAGCACCCCCTCTTTGTTCTGCTGGCAAACCGGTGTGTACCGCTATGAAGGCAGTTCGCCGACGGCAGACCAATTCGAGGTGGAACGGACTGGAAGTAACCGTCCGTGCTATGTCAACCTTGATCATGTCGGGGTGTTGAAAGTGTCATGGGAGGGCGGTTCGATACCTCTCGCCCGGCCGTCCGTGCAGGCTTCCGGAGTGCCGGTCCACCTATGCCTCTCGTGGTGCCTGGTGGGGCTTCGCCACTGGTTCCTAATGGGTAAGTCGGACTTCGCCTCCGGCTTATAACACGCAATCGCCGGTTACCCAAACCGGCGATTGTCCGGAGTATTGCAGGTGTTCGTCGGTGCGATGCCGAGAATGCCTTGCCCTGCAGCAAGTACATCCCCGAGTACGAGGAGTTGCCCCTATGTGTGCTGCCGTTGTTGATGAAAGGTTTCTGCTGTCGGATCGGCAGCGTGATGACCTGCTGGACTGGATCGGTCAACGTCCGCTGAACGGACGCCCGTTGCGCGCCTTTCTGTCAGCCATCTCCTTTGCTGCGCTGAGGCCGCAGGAGGCACTTGCGCTGCGGGTTCGTGATGCGCATCTGCCCGACGAAGGCCCTGGCGCTCTCGTGATTCACTCCCGCCGACTCGCGGATGGGGACGAGGAAGCGGAGGGAGCGGGTGAACCGCGGGTCGTTCCGGCGTGCCCGGAACTCGTAGAGGTCTTGAGGGCCGAGGCAGCCCGGCGGGGACTTCGTCCCGATGGCACGCTGTTCACTCGGGATGACGGTCGGCCGTTGTCGGGCGCGGTTTACCGCAGGGCGTGGGACGGGGCACGGAAGGCGGTCCTGGAGGTGCACGAGATCGATTCGCCACTCGGCAGGCGTGTCTCCGACCTCCGAGACGCCCGCATCGCAACCTGGTTGAGCGGGCACCGCACCGCCTTGGAGGTCTTCAAGGTCGCCGAACGCGTCGGCGTCAGCGCCCCCTCACTCGCCCGGCGCTTCCCACACTGCTTCCAGGCGTCGGGTGAGGTCTCCAACGACCTCATCGAAGCCTCCTTCGCCATGACCGACCTGGACTGCGAGGCGAAGCCCGCCGCCGCCCTGAACCCGTAACGGTGCGTCGATCTGCGGCTTGACCGCGGATGTCGCCGCGCTTCCAGCACAGGCCGCGGGCGGAGGAGTCCCGCACTTCACCCGCCCGCGGCCCCCCACTACTCACTTCTCTCGCACAGGACTTCCCATGCCTGCACGCCCGCTACCCGATCCCTCCACCGCACCTGGCGCGCCCGGCGCCGTCGGCAAAGCGTTCCTGAACGTCAGGGACGCAGCCGAGTACCTCGGCCTCTCACCCCGCACCCTGTACGTCTGGCGGCACCGGCGCCAAGGACCCCCGAGCTTCCGCATGGGTCAACGCGGCCGCGTCATGTACCGGCTGGAAGCGCTCGAAGCCTGGGTCCACGAACAGGAACAGGCTGACTCGCGCTCCAACCCGGCCCTGAGCCCTCTGAGCGCTGCACCTCAGCATCGATCCGGCTATACGGCAAGCGCTTGACACAAGGCGCCTCGTAAAGGTCGCGGTCGCGTCATACCAGCGAGAATCCCTCGGCGCCTGGATCCAGTGAACAGGGAGGGGCCGACTCGCGCTCCAACCCGGCCCTGAGCCCACTGAAAGCCGTTCCACAGCATCGCTCCAGCCGCATGTGCAGCGCCTGACGCACCGCGCGCCATAGAGCGCCGTTTTCACCCCCGTCGACAAGGAGACGCACCTGCCCGGCTATATCGAAGATCGCTGGATCAAGAAGAAGAAGGACCCGATAACCGGGAAAAGAGAACGAACCGCCCGCTACGGCGAGGGGAAGCGATACAAGGTTGCCGGCATACCCGGGGTCCGGGATCGCTCCTTCGACACCTTGGAAGATGCCAAGGCGTGGCTTCGTCGCGCAGCCACGGATGAGGAGCGGGGCGAGTTCGTCGACCCGCGTGACGGATCCATCACGCTGGCCGACTACATCGCGATGCATTGGGCGCCGGGCAGAGGCGGTGTTCCGAAGACCCAGGACAACCAGGAGCGGAGAGCGCGCCTTCACATCATTCCGCACTTGGGCCAACTCCCCCTCAGGAACATCACGGCGGCGGATCTGCGCGCGTACATAGTTAAGTTGGAGTCAACCGTCTCCTCGGTCGACTACCAGCGCGGCATCCTGTCGGAGCTCTCCTCCATTCTGGAGGCGGCCGTCGATGACAAGCGGCTTGCCGGGAACCCCATGCACGCGAAATCTGTGCGGTGGCCCAAGGCGCCACAGGAGCGACGCGATGCGTGGCCGTTGGAGAGGGCGCTGCGGGTCCGCGACGTCATCAACCCGCGCAACCGGATAACCGTCGTCCTCGGTCTGGGATGCGGGCTCCGTCAGGGCGAGGTGTTCGGATTGAGCCCGGAGGACATCGACTACGCGAAAGGCGTGCTTCATGTCCGCCGCCAAGTCCAAGCGATCAAGGGGAGGCTGTACTTCACCCTGCCGAAGGGGAAGAAGACCCGTGTCGTCGACATGCCCTCCTCGGTGGCCGAGGAGCTCAAGCGTCATGCCGAGGCGTTTCCGCCGGTGAAGGTGGAGCTCCCGTGGGGGAAGCCGGAGGCGGAGGGGCAGCGGAGGAAGTTCTCCCTGCTGCTCACCACACGATTCGGCAACGCCATTGCGGTGAACACGTGGAACACCTACACCTGGAAGCCCGCTTTGGCCAAGGCTGGCGTCATCCCGCCGCGTGTCAAGGGAGCAAAGGACTGGCAGTGGGAGGCTGCGCCGAAGGATGGCTTCCATGTGCTGCGGCACACCTATGCATCGATCATGCTGGAGGCGGGAGAGTCCGTGGTGACCGTGGCGCGGTGGCTCGGCCACTCCTCGCCGGCAATCACCCTCGGTTACTATGCTCACTTCATGCCGGAGGCCGGAAGCAAGGGGCGGACGGCCATTGACGGACTGCTGGGGAGGCAGGGAGATTTGCATGCCAGTCGAAACTCCCCAGATTCTCCCCAGGGCTGATGACGGGCAATTCTCGCTGTTGGGTGCCTCCGAGGCTGACCGTGGATTGCAAGGTCAATGAAGTGGGTGGCCTGAGAAAGTGCTGAGAGAGGTCACTGCAACCCGCTACGTCGCCCCCCTGCGCTCCGGCGGCTCCGTGCCCGGAGTCGTCGAGGCCGACGACCTGGGCACGTACGTCGTCAAGTTCACCGGCTCCGCGCAGGGCCGCAAGGCGCTGGTCGCCGAGGTGATCGTCGGCGAACTGGCCCGCGCCCTGGGGCTGCGCTTTCCCGAACTGGTCCTGGTCCACTTCGATCCCGCGATCGCGGAGCACGAGCCGCACCAGGAGGTGCGGGAGCTGCACGCGTCCAGCGCGGGGGTCAACCTCGGCATGGACTACCTGCCGGGCGCGGCGGACTTCACCCCGGAGGTCGCCGAGGCCTTCCGCGTCGATCCGCTGGAGGCCGGCCGGATCGTCTGGCTGGACGCCCTGACCACGAACGTCGACCGTACGGTGCACAGCTCGAACCTGATGGTCTGGCCGACCCTCGGGACCGTCCCCCCGCGCCTGTGGCTGATCGACCACGGGGCGGCCCTGGTCTTCCACCACCGCTGGGACGGCTCCGACCCCGAGAAGGCGTACGACTTCCGCCACCACGCCCTGGGCCGCTACGCCCCGGACGTGCGGGCGGCCGACGCGGAGCTGGCGCCCAAGGTGACCGAGGAACTGCTGCGGGAGATCGTGGCAGAGGTCCCGGATCCCTGGTTGACCGACTTCGCCTCGCCCGACGAGGCACGTGAGGCCTACGTGACGTACCTCCACGCGCGCGTGCGCGCCTCGCAGCAGTGGCTGCCCACGGACTTCCCCAGCCGGGAGGAGCTCGCCGCCGAGGAGGCCCTCCGGGCGGCGAGGACACAGCAAGGCCGGCCGAAGTGGCTGCAGCGGGTCCCCGACCTGCACGGCAAGCCGGCCGCGGAACAGGATTGGTCGGTGCACCTCGGATGAGTGGCCGTGTGGAGATCGAGTACTGCACCCAGTGCCGCTGGCTGCCACGCGCGGCATGGCTGGCACAGGAGCTGCTCACCACCTTCGAGGCGGAGCTGTCCGAGCTGGCGCTGAAGCCCGGCAAGGGCGGCGTCTTCGTCGTCCGCGTCGACGACGAGGTCGTATGGGACCGCAAGGAACAGGGCTTCCCGGAGCCCACGGCCGTGAAGCAGGCCGTACGCGACCGAGTGGCCCCGGGGAAGTCCCTGGGCCACTCGGACAGAACCGTTTCCTGAGGGCTCAGCCCTTGAGCTGCTCGTACGCCGGCAGCGTCAGGAAGTCCGCGTAGTTCTCGTCGAGGGAGACCTCCAGGAGCAGGTCGTGGGCCTGCTGCCAGTGGCCGGCCGCGAAGGCCTCCTCGCCGATCTCCGCGCGGATGTTGGACAGTTCCTCGGCGGCGACCTTGCGGGCCAGCTCCGGCGTGGCCTTCTCGCCGTTCTCGAACTCGACGCCCGCGTTGATCCACTGCCAGATCTGGGAGCGGGAGATCTCGGCGGTGGCCGCGTCCTCCATGAGGTTGAAGATGGCGACCGCGCCGAGGCCGCGCAGCCAGGCCTCGATGTAGCGGATGCCGACCTGGACGGCGTTGACGAGACCGGGGTACGTCGGCTTGGCGTCCAGGGAGTCGACGGCGATCAGGTCGGCCGCCTCGACGTGGACGTCCTCGCGCAGGCGGTCCTTCTGGTTCGGCTTGTCGCCGAGGACCTTGTCGAAGGACTCCATGGCGATCGGGACCAGGTCGGGGTGGGCGACCCAGGAGCCGTCGAAGCCGTCGCCGGCCTCGCGGTCCTTGTCGGCGCGGACCTTCTCGAAGGCCACCTTGTTGACCTCGGCGTCCCGGCGGGACGGGATGAACGCCGCCATGCCGCCGATCGCGTGTGCGCCGCGCTTGTGGCAGGTGCGGACGAGGAGTTCGGTGTACGCCCGCATGAACGGGGCGGTCATCGTCACCGCGTTGCGGTCCGGGAGGACGAACTTGGCGCCGCCGTCACGGAAGTTCTTGACGATGGAGAACAGGTAGTCCCAGCGGCCGGCGTTCAGCCCGGAGGCGTGGTCGCGGAGTTCGTAGAGGATCTCCTCCATCTCGTACGCGGCCGTGATCGTCTCGATCAGGACGGTCGCGCGGACGGTGCCCTGCGGGATGCCGACGTAGTCCTGCGCGAAGACGAACACCTCGTTCCAGAGGCGGGCCTCCAGGTGCGACTCCGTCTTCGGGAGGTAGAAGTACGGGCCCTTGCCGAGGTCGAGCAGACGCTGGGCGTTGTGGAAGAAGTACAGGCCGAAGTCGACCAGCGCGCCGGGGACCGGGGTGCCGTCCGCGTCGACGAGGTGGCGTTCGTTCAGGTGCCAGCCGCGCGGGCGCATGACGACCGTGGCCAGCTCCTCGTTCGGGCGCAGGGCGTACGACTTGCCGGTGCGCTCGTCCGTGAAGTCGATGTTCCTGGTGTACGCGTCGGCCATGTTCACCTGGCCGAGGATCACGTTCTCCCAGGTGGGAGCCGAGGCGTCCTCGAAGTCCGCGAGCCAGATCCGCGCGCCCGAGTTGAGGGCGTTGATGGTCATCTTGCGGTCGGTGGGGCCGGTGATCTCGACCCGGCGGTCCTGGAGCGCGGGCGGGCACGGGGCCACCCGCCAGGAGTCGTCCGCGCGGATCGCGGCCGTCTCGGGGAGGAAAACGAGCGTGGACGTACGGGCGATCTCGGCACGGCGCTCCGCGCGGCGGGCGAGGAGCTCGTCACGCCGGGGCGTGAACCGGCGGTGCAGCTCGGCCACGAAGGCGAGGGCCGCCTCGTTAAGGACCTCCTCCTGCCGGGGCAGGGGCTCGGCGTCGACGATGGCCAGCGGGGACGGCGCTGGTGCGGACATGAGCTGTCACTTCCTTCAGCGAGCTAACGAAGACGAGCGGTCGAGCTTTGGCACCGGGTGCCAGTCTTCCCGGATACGGCGAGGAACGCCCGGGGAACGGTCGGGCGCTTCTGAACAGTGGATACTAGTTTCCTCATGGTGGAAGTTCAATTGTTTGTTGACATCGAGATTCTCTGAGTCGAGGCAAGGTGGCTCTGGGTGCCACCGCCCTTACTCAAGGTGGGCGAGATCGGCCTCCGTGTCGATGTCGTAGGGCCGCGCCACGTCCCCGCACTCGACGAGACGGATCGCCTTCTCACGCTCCTTCAGATAGGCGCGTGCCCCTCGATCGCCGGTCGCAGTCGCCGCGATGCCCGCCCAGTGCGCGGCGCCGAACAGAACGGGATGCCCGCGTACGCCGTCGTAAGCGGCCGAGGCGAGCGACGTCTCGTCCTCGTACGCGGCCAGCACGCGCGCGACCGCCTCCGCTCCGATGCCGGGCTGGTCGACGAGCGAGACGAGCGCCGCCCTCGCCCCCGTACCGGCGAGCGAGTCGAGCCCGGCACGCAGGGAGGAGCCCATCCCGTCGGCCCAGCCGGGGTTGTCCACCAGCACACAGTCACCGAGCTCCGCCCGTTCCCGTACGGCGCCGGCCTGCGCGCCCAGCACCACGTGCACGCGGGCGCAGCCGGCCGCGCGCAGCACCCCGACCGCGTGCTCGACGAGCGGCCGGCCGCGGTGCTGCAGGAGTGCCTTGGGCCGTCCGCCGAGCCGTCGTCCACCGCCCGCGGCGAGCAGCAGACCGGCGATCTGGGGTGCTTCCTTCTCCGTCATGCGTCCTGCATACCTGACGCCCACGGGTGCGTCCGGTTTCCTTGGGCTGAATTTCGGTCCGTACGGTGGCGCGCCCGGCAGGGGGTGGCGTTTACTGACCCGCGTCCCGGCGCCCGGCCAACGCCAGGGTGGCTCAATGGGGGAGCGGGACTACTGGCGCACAACGGCGTGGAGGGGGGAGTGCTGTGTTGCGGAGCTTGGGACAGAGGCCGGTGACGGGCAGCGACGAGGACTTCAGGGTGGCGGAACTGCGGACGGCGGTGTCCCGTCTGCGCCGCGAACTCGCCGCGCATCCGGCCGATTTCCCGGACCGGGGGATCGCCGAGGACGAGCTTGCCGCGCTGGCCGCGATGACGGTCGACGGGGTGCCGGAGACACCGCGGCTGCGGAGGTCCTTGCTCTTGATCGCGGGGGCGATCGGGTCCGTGAGCGCGTTGTCGCGGGGTTTGTCGGATGTTCGTGACGCCGTGGATCTGTTCGGGGAGCAGTCGCGCGGGCGGGGTTAGCTCACTGGAACGGACCCAGGTAGGGGAACGGCCCCCGGTAGCCCCGGTTCGAGGTCCGGTGCTCGAACTCCTCGCAGAGCCATGTCTCCTGTACGAACTCCGTGCGCTCCTGCCAGATCGCGAAGATGCCGTGCGGGCCGTGTTTGCCGTCGCACCGCCGGTAGAGGTCCTTGGCGTCACGGAAGCAGGCCAGCCCCGCCATCAGCGGGGGGTTGCCGGGACTGTAGTCGGACCAGGCGCAGGCCACGCACGCCTTGATCCGCGCCCCTCGCGGCAGTGTGCGCTGGATGTCGTGCAGCGCTCCCTCGAAGTCGTCCTGGCCGTCCGTGTTGCGGTACTCGCGGCCGTCGAGGCGCAGGGTGGTGAACAGGCTCTGCTCGTCCAGGCCCGGGCCCACCGGGTCCCCGAGCCGCAGGGCGCAGTGCAGCACTCCCGCTCGCACGCCCCGCCCCTCGACCTCGACGGGCAGCGGCACCTCCCACTCCAGGAGGCAGGAGCACAGGGCCCCGTCCAGGAAGGAGAACTCCTGCTCGGGCGGGGTTCCGCCCAGGGCGCCGAGGTCGTCCATCATGTCGCCCTCGAAGACGACGCCCCTGATCGTCGTACGGATCGACTCCCGGCCGTCGGTCTCGAGGACGATCTCCTCCGAGCCGTGCCGGTCGGTGTAGCGCCCGGGCCAGCGCTGCATGGCCGTCAGGCGTGGTTCTGGCTGGCGAGTGCCTCGGACAGTTCGCCGGCCACCTGCTGCAGCACCGGCACGATCTTGTCCGTCGCGGCCTCCGTGACGCGGCCCGCCGGACCCGAGATCGAGATCGCGGCCGCGGTGGGGGAGTTGGGGACGGAGACCGCGAGGCAGCGGACGCCGACCTCCTGCTCGTTGTCGTCGACCGCGTAGCCGTTGCGCCGCACGTCCTCCAGGGCCGCCAGGAATCCGTCGGGGGTGGTGATCGTCTTCTCCGTGGCGGCGGGCATGCCGGTGCGGTACAGCAGGGCGCGCACCTCCTCCGGCGGGAATCCGGCGAGCAGCGCCTTGCCGACGCCCGTGGAGTGCGGCAGCACGCGCCGGCCGACCTCGGTGAACATGCGCATCGAGTGCTTGGACGGCACCTGGGCGACGTACACGATCTCGTCGCCGTCGAGCAGGGCCATGTTCGCCGTCTCGCCGGTCTCCTCGACCAGCCGGGCAAGGTAGGGCCGGGCCCAGGTGCCGAGCAGCCGGGCGGCGGACTCGCCGAGGCGGATCAGGCGCGGGCCGAGCGCGTAGCGGCGGTTCGGCTGCTGGCGTACGTATCCGCACGCGACGAGCGTCCGCATGAGGCGGTGGATGGTGGGCAGCGGCAGCCCGCTGCTCGCGGACAGCTCGCTCAGACCGACCTCGCCGCCCGCGTCCGCCATCCTCTCCAGCAGGTCGAAGGCGCGCTCGAGGGACTGGACACCGCCACTGTTGTTGGACCTGGCGGAGTCGGTGGTGCTGGCGCTGGACGTCGGCACGGCGCGTTCCTTTCGGGACCGGTGGGAGGGCGCAAGCCTACCCGCCAGTCGGTTGACTCCCCGCTTGTACGTAGCTACGTTCTGCGTGCTGGAATTCTAATTCCGCTTTGTGGAAACGTCCAGAGTGCATGAGGTGGGTGCACTGTGGAGAAGTGTGCCCTTGACGGCGCGGAAGCGGGAGCGGAGACTCCTTCAACAGAAAGTTGAATTCCGTTACGCGGAAGTTAACGGCGGCAGAGAGGGGTCCGGGTGTCCGACGTCGAACTGGTGCTGCGCTCGACGCGCGTCATCACTCCGGAGGGGACGCGGGCCGCTTCGGTCGCGGTCTCCGCCGGCAAGATCACGGCCGTACTCGGGTACGACGCCGAAGTCCCGGCCGGTGCCCGCCTGGAGGACTTCGGCGACGACGTCCTGTTGCCCGGCCTGGTCGACACGCACGTGCACGTCAACGACCCCGGCCGCACCGAGTGGGAGGGCTTCTGGACCGCCACGCGCGCGGCGGCGGCCGGCGGCATCACCACCCTCGTCGACATGCCGCTCAACTCGCTCCCGCCCACCACGACGGTCGAGCACCTCCACATCAAGCAGGACGTGGCCGCCGACAAGGCGCACATCGACGTCGGCTTCTGGGGCGGCGCCCTGCCCGACAACGTCAAGGACCTGCGCCCGCTGCACGAGGCCGGCGTCTTCGGCTTCAAGGCATTCCTGTCCCCGTCCGGCGTGGACGAGTTCCCGCACCTGAACCAGGACCAGCTCGCCCAGTCCCTGGCCGAGATCGCCTCCTTCGGCGGCCTGCTGATCGTGCACGCCGAGGACCCGCACCACCTCGACGCCGCCCCGCAGCAGGGCGGCCCCAAGTACGCCGACTTCCTGGCCTCGCGCCCGCGTGACGCGGAGGACACGGCGATCACCCAGCTGATCGCCCAGGCGAGACGCCTCCACGCGCGCGTGCACGTACTCCACCTGTCCTCGTCCGACGCGCTGCCGCTGATCGCCGAGGCCAAGCGGGACGGCGTACGGATCACGGTGGAGACCTGCCCGCACTACCTGACCCTGACCGCCGAGGAAGTCCCGGACGGCGCGAGCGAGTTCAAGTGCTGTCCGCCGATCCGCGAGTCCGCCAACCAGGACCTGCTCTGGCAGGCGCTGGCCGACGGCACGATCGACTGCGTGGTGACCGACCACTCGCCGTCCACGGCCGACCTGAAGACCGGCGACTTCGCGACCGCCTGGGGCGGCATCTCCGGGCTCCAGCTGAGCCTGGCCGCGGTGTGGACCGAGGCCCGCAGGCGTGGGCACGGCCTGGAGGACGTGGTCCGCTGGATGTCCGCGCGAACGGCCGAACTGGTCGGACTCGACGACCGCAAGGGCGCCATCGAGGCTGGCCGCGACGCCGACTTCGCGGTCCTCGCGCCCGACGAGACGTTCACCGTGGACCCGGCCGCCCTCCAGCACCGCAACCGAGTGACGGCGTACGCGGGCAAGACCCTGTACGGCGTCGTGAAGTCCACCTGGCTGCGAGGCGAACGCATCGTCGCGGAGGGCGAGTTCACCGCCCCGAAGGGCCACCTGCTCACCCGCGCCCACTGACCACCCCTCCCGCACCCGCAGCGGCCGATTCCCTGAAAGGCACACCTCGTGACGGCGATACCCAGCTTCAGCGGCGACGCGAACCCCTACGGAGGCGGCGACCCGTACGCGGACTACCGCACCGCCGACTTCCCCTTCACCCAGTACGCCAACCTCGCCGACCGCCGGCTCGGCGCCGGTGTCGTCGCCGCCAACGACGAGTTCTTCGCCCAGCGCGAGAACCTGCTGGTGCCCGAGCGGGCCGAGTTCGACCCCGAGCACTTCGGGCACAAGGGCAAGATCATGGACGGCTGGGAGACGAGGCGCCGCCGCGGCGCGTCCGCCGACCACCCGTGGCCGACGGCCGAGGACCACGACTGGGCGCTGGTGCGCCTGGGCGCGCCCGGCGTCATCCGCGGCATCGTCGTCGACACGGCCCACTTCCGCGGCAACTACCCGCAGGCGGTGTCCGTCGAGGGCACGTCGGTGCCGGGCTCGCCGTCGCCGGAGGAGCTGCTCGCGGACGACGTGAAGTGGACGACGCTGGTGCCGCGCACGCCGGTGGGCGGCCATGCGGCGAATGGTTTCTCCATCGCGGTCGAGCAGCGCTTCACCCATCTCCGGGTCAACCAGCACCCCGACGGCGGTATCGCCCGTCTGCGCG
The DNA here is from genome assembly GCF_044764885.1 of Streptomyces sp. NPDC093591. NCBI lineage: Bacteria > Bacillati > Actinomycetota > Actinomycetes > Kitasatosporales > Streptomycetaceae > Streptomyces > Streptomyces sp. NPDC093591. Next base: position 261,028 of record NZ_JBIWIY010000008.1, on the reverse strand, counting down.
TGTACGGCGAGGTGGCACCGGACCCGCAGTGGCTGGAGGTGCTGAGCACCTTCGACGTGGTCGCCCTGGAGAACGGCGGCCAGGTCGAGGACGCCTCCAACCTCTTCTACTCACCCGCCACGAACACCATCCAGCCGGGCCGCTCCCGCAAGATGGACGACGGCTGGGAGACGCGCCGCCGTCGGGACCAGGGCAACGACTGGATCCGCTACCGGCTGGTGGCGCAGTCCCAGATCCGGGCGATCGAGATCGACACGGCGTACCTCAAGGGCAACAGCGCGGGCTGGGCGTCGGTGTCGGTCAAGGACGGTGACGACGGTGACTGGCGGGAGATCCTCCCGCGCACCCGCCTCCAGCCCGACACCAACCACCGCTTCGTCCTGCCGACCCCCGCCGTCGGCACCCACGCGCGCGTGGACATCTTCCCGGACGGCGGCATCTCCCGACTGCGCCTGCACGGCTCGCTGACGGAGCAGGGAGCGGCGGGGCTGGCGGCCCGGCATCAGGAGCTGGGCGGCTGAGCGAACAGCACCCTCGAAACGCCGGCCGGTGTCTCTCAGCCCGTCCGGCGTTTGAGGACGAGGCCCGTTCAGGGCCGAAGCGGGGGTCTGGGGGCGGCAGCCCCAGGGATGGGACGGGTAGGGGCGGCGGGGGCGAAAACCCCCGCGTCACGCCGCGTGGCCCCCGTCCACCGCGAACTCCGCCCCCGTGACGTAGTCCGCCCCCGCCAGATACGCCACCATCCCCGCCACCTCGTCGACCGTCCCGAACCGCCCCAGGGCGGTCATCGCCGCCTGTCCGGGCGCATACGGCCCACCCGCCGGGTTCAGGTCCGTGTCGATGGGACCGGGGTGGACGATATTCGCGGTGATGCCACGCACCCCCAGCTCTCGCGCCAGGGCTTTCGTCAGGCCGACGAGGGCAGACTTGCTGGTCGCGTAGAGCGTCCCGCCCGGTCCCGGCACACGCTGGGTCATGCAGGTGCCGATCGTGATGATCCGCCCTCCTGCCGTCATGCGGCCGGCCGCCGCCTGGGAGGCCAGGAAGACGCCCCGGACGTTCACGGCGAGAACCCGGTCCACGTCCGCGAGCGACAGGCCCTCCAGCGGGCCCAGGACGCCCACGCCGGCGTTGTTCACCAGCACGTCCAGGCCCCCGAGCGTCTCCGCCGTACACCTCACCGCGTCCGCCACCTCAGCCGCCTCCGCGGAGTCCGCGCGCAGGGCCACTGCCCGCCGTCCCAGTGCCCGAACGGACCGTACGACCTCCTCGGCCGCCTCCTTGCCGCTGACGTAGGTCACGGCGACGTCCGCGCCCTCCCGCGCGAGCCGCAGTGCCGTCGCCGCGCCGATGCCGCGACTGCCGCCGGTGACCAGCGCGATCTTCCCGTGCAGGGTTCCGTAAGTCGTTGTCATGAGGTCCATCCCACCGCCGTGCGGGCCGAGGTGCTGGCGGCGAACGGACGTCGAGATCAGCGAGTGGAACTCTTTACTCCGCTTCTTTCGTTCCCCCCACGTGACTCTTCAGCAGGAAATCGTCGGCAACGCCATGCAGATGGCGGTCGTCAACCTCCAGCCCGGCCAGACCGTGTACTGCGAGGCGGGCAAGTTCCTCTTCAAGACCACGAACGTGACCATGGAGACCCGCCTGACGGGCCCGTCCAACGGCGGCGGCCAGCCCCAGGCGGGCGGCGGCGGTGGCATGGGCGGCATGCTCCGCCAGGCCATGGGCACCGCCATGCAGGTGGGCCAGCGCGTCCTCGCGGGCGAGTCGATCGCGTTCCAGTACTTCACGTCCCAGGGCGGAGAAGGCACCGTCGGCTTCGCGGGCGTACTGCCGGGCGAGATGCGGGCACTGGAGCTCGACGGCACGCGCGCGTGGTTCGCCGAGAAGGACGCCTTCGTGGCCGCCGAGTCCACCGTCGACTTCGGCATCGCCTTCCAGGGCGGCAGGACCGGCATGAAGGGCGGCGAGGGCTTCGTCCTGGAGAAGTTCACCGGGTACGGCACGGTGATCATCGCCGGCGCCGGCAACTTCATCGACCTCGACCCGGCCGACTTCGGCGGTCGCATCGAGGTCGACACCGGGTGCGTCGTCGCCTTCGAGGAGGGCATCCAGTACGGCGTCCAGCGCGTCGGCGGCCTCAACCGCCAGGGTCTGATGAACGCCGTCTTCGGAGGCGAGGGCCTGTCCCTGGCCACCCTGGAGGGCAACGGCCGCGTCATCCTCCAGTCCCTCACCATCGAGGGCCTGGCCACCGCCCTGAAGAAGGCCCAGGGCGGTGACAAGCAGGGCCCGACGGGCGGCCTGTTCTCGACCCACGCGGGCTGAGGCGGCACCCGGCGCAGCGATGAGTTGCGAGTGCCGGTGGGGTCTGAGGTGATGACAGCAGATTTCACCCCGGAAAAGAGGCACTCCTCATGGGCAAGCTCGTCTCCACCCTCTTCGTCACGCTCGACGGCGTCTACCAGGCGCCCGGCGGCCGGGAGGAGGACACCCGCGGCGGCTTCGAGCACGGCGGCTGGGTCTTCCCGTACGCCGACGACGACTTCGGCCAGTTCATCAACGAGGTCTTCGCGCGCCCTGGCGCCTTCCTCCTCGGACGTCGTACGTACGACATCTTCGCGTCGTACTGGCCGAAGGTGACCGATCCCCTCGACCCCGTCGCCTCCAGGCTCAACGCACTGCCGAAGTACGTGGCCTCCTCGACGCTGACGGACCCCGAGTGGGCCGGTACCACGGTGATCAGCGGCGACCTCGGCAAGGAGGTCACCGCCCTCAAGGAGCGCACCGACGGCGAGCTCCAGGTGCACGGCAGCGGCGCCCTGGTCAGGTCGCTGCTGTCCCTCGGCCTCGTCGACACCCTCCACCTGCTGACCTTCCCGGTCGTGCTCGGCACGGGCCACCGCCTCTTCGTCGAGGGCGCCGTGCCCACCGCGTTCAGGCACACCGCCGGCCGCACCACGGGCAAGGGCGTCGCCATCCACTCGTACGACCTCGCGGGCCGCCCCGAATACGGCTCTTTCGAGCTCCCCGAGAACGCGTGACGACCCGTCCGCGGCGTTCTCGCACGGTCACCTATGGAGATCGCGTGAGAACGCCGGGGCGCACGTTAACTTCCCGAAAACTCATCGGACTTGCCGGGAAAATCTCCACCGTTGTCATTGACATGCCACTGTCTACGCGCGTCATCATGAAGGCATGAGATTCCCCCCACGAATCACTCGCATCGGCGCCGCAGCCGCCGTCCTGTCCGCCCTCCTCGTCGGCGGCACCGTCACCGCCACTCCGGCGGCCGCCGCGGTCGGCAGCATCTGCTACGGCGACCTGCCCTCGCAGGCCCACGACACCCTCGACCTGATCGAACAGGGCGGCCCCTTCCCGTTCGAACAGGACGGCACCGTCTTCCAGAACCGGGAAGGCATCCTGCCCAGCCAGTCGACCGGCTACTACCACGAGTACACGGTCATCACCCCTGGTTCGTCCACGCGCGGAGCTCGCCGGATCGTCACCGGTGAGGAGAACCAGGAGGACTACTACACGGCCGACCACTACGCGTCGTTCGACCTGATCAACTACGGCTGCTGAGCCCGCAGCTCACGGTCGGCGCCGAGGAACGGTGCGACCAGCCGGGAGTCCGGTCCGCGCTCAACCGGACTTCCGGCTCTCGGCGGCGGCGAACAGCGCGAAGGCCAGCACGAGCAGTGCGACGCTCGCGTAGATCTCGAAACCGTCGAGGAAGCGGATCCGCTGGACGAGCCCCCAGTCCCAGTCGGTGAACTCGTGCACCAGGCCCGCGGCGCCCTGCAAAAGGGCGATGAATCCAAGGAACTCCAGCAACTGCTTCATGCCATGACTCTCGCCCCGCGGACCCCCCACGCCAATCGGCCGCGGGGCGAGCCTTGCCCGACGGAAGTCCGTCTTCCGCCGCGGCCCGCCGCGACCAAGGTCGGCGATGCCGCGACTTTGGTCGTCGATCGCGCCCGAGGAGACGCACCGGGGCCCGGTACTGCGTAGATTTGTCGACCGTGAGTGGTGACAAGCCGGAGCCGGTACCGCAGGCCTTCGCGGGGCGGCGGTGGCTGCTGCCCTCGGCCCTGATCAAGGAGTTCGAGCCCGACCCCGAGCGCTCCGGACGGCCCCGGCGCACCGCGCGCGACTGGGTGGTCGACTTCTCCTGCTTCCTCCTGGCCGTGATCATCGGTCTGCTGACCGCGGACACGGTGGCCGACGAGGACATCCCGGTCGCCCTCGCCGCCGTCGACCAGATCATCGGCGCCCTCGCCTGCGCCGCGGTGTGGCTGCGGCGCCGCTGGCCGGTCGGGCTCGCGATCGCGATGGTCCCGGTCTGCTTCGTGTCGAACACCGCGGGCGGCGCGGGCGTCGTCGCCCTCTTCACCCTCGCCGTACACCGGCCCTTCCGCTATGTGGCCTGGGTGGGCGGGGCCTCCGTGGCGCTGGTCCCGCTGTTCTTCTGGCTGCGCCCCGACCCCGAGATCCCCTACGGCTGGACGGTCTTCCTCGCCGCGATGCTGACCGGTGGCGTGGTCGGCTGGGGCATGTTCGTACGGTCCAAACGGCAGCTCATGCTGAGCCTGCGCGACCGCGCCCGGCGCGCCGAGACTGAGGCCCGGCTGCGTGCCGAACAGGCCCAGCGGCTCGCCCGCGAGGCCATCGCACGGGAGATGCACGACGTCCTCGCCCACCGGCTGACGCTGCTCAGCGTGCACGCGGGCGCCCTGGAGTTCCGGCCCGACGCGCCCCGGGAGGAGATCGCGCGGGCGGCGGGCGTCATCCGGGAGAGCGCCCACGAGGCCCTCCAGGACCTGCGGGAGATCATCGGCGTACTGCGGGCGGGCGAGCAGGACGACGCCGGACGCCCGCAGCCCACCCTCGCGGCGCTGGAGGCGCTGGTCACCGAATCCCGGGAGGCCGGCATGAAGGTCACCCTCGACCAGCACGTCACCGAGCCCGCGGCCGTGCCAGCCTCCGTGGGCCGCACCGCCTACCGCATCGCCCAGGAAGGCCTGACCAACGCCCGCAAGCACGCCCCCGGCACGGAGGTCACGGTGACGGTGGCCGGCGCACCGGGCGAGGGCCTGTCGGTAGCGGTACGCAACCCCGCGCCCGACGGCGAGGTTCCCCATGTTCCCGGCTCCGGACAGGGCCTGATCGGGCTGACGGAACGGGCCACGCTGACGGGCGGCCGACTGCAGCACGGGTCGGTGGCGGACGGCGGGTTCGAGGTGCGGGCCTGGCTGCCGTGGGGGTGAGTGAGCGCGGGTGGGGCGACTGGGGGAGGTGGGGCTGCCTGGGTCCCCCACGCGCGCGTGCGGCGCCGTTCACGTCTCGGAGTGAGCCCGCGTGCCCGAGGGGCGCTCCTCGCCGTACCGCACATCCGCGCCGTACAACCGTGATTACGTAAGGCGCATGACTGCGATCAGACTGCTCCTCGTCGACGACGACCCGTTGGTCAGAGCCGGCCTGTCCTTCATGATGGGCGGCGCCGACGACATCGAGATCGTCGGGGAGGCGGCCGACGGCGCCGAGGTCGAGACGCTGGTCGACCGGACCCGGCCGGACGTGGTCCTGATGGACATCCGGATGCCGTCGGTCGACGGCCTCACCGCCACGGAGCGGCTGCGCGGCAGGGCGGACGCCCCGCAGGTGGTGCTGCTGACCACCTTCCACGCCGACGAACAGGTGTTGCGCGCCCTGCGAGCCGGCGCCGCCGGGTTCGTCCTCAAGGACACGCCGCCCGCGCAGATCGTCGACGCGGTGCGCCGGGTCGCGGCCGGTGACCCGGTCCTGTCGCCCACCGTGACACGCCAGTTGATGGACCACGCGGCGGACACCGCGGCCGACACGCGCCGCGCACGCGCGCGTGAGCGGCTCAGTGCCCTCAACGACCGCGAACGCGAGGTCGCCGTCGCGGTGGGCCGGGGCCTGTCCAACGCCGACATCGCCGCGGAGCTCTTCATGAGCGTCGCCACCGTCAAGACCCACGTCTCCCGCGTCCTGGCCAAGCTCGACCTCAACAACCGTGTACAGATCGCCCTGTTGGCGTACGACGCGGGACTTCTGGAGGAAGTGGAGGAGGACGGGCACTAGAGGGGGGTCCCGCGCGTTCTCGGTGTGGTGGGAGCGGGAGTCTTGGGGGGAGTCTCATGACAGAAGTGATCGACCTGGGCGAGTTCGGAGCGGGATTCCGCGAGAACCCGCATCCGGTGTACGCCCGTCTGCGTGAACGGGGCCCCGTGCACCGCGTCCGGCTGCCCGACTGGGAGTCCGATGTCTGGCTCGTCGTCGGCCACGAGGAGGCTCGCGCGGCGCTCGCCGACCAGCGGCTGGCCAAGGACGGCACCAAGATCGGCCTGAAGTCACTCGAAGAGCAGCTGATAGGGAAGAGCCTGCTGGCCACCGATCCGCCGCAGCACACCCGGCTGCGCGGGCTCGTCTCGCGGGCCTTCACCATGCGCCGCGTGGAGGAACTGCGGCCGAGGATCCAGCAGATCACCGACGCCCTGCTCGACGACATGCTGCCGAGGGGCCGCGCCGACCTCGTGGAGTCCTTCGCCCACCCGCTGCCGCTCACCGTCATCTGCGAACTGCTCGGCGTGCCCGAAATGGACCGCGTGGAGTTCCGCAAGATGTCGACGGAGGCGATCGCGCCCGCCAGGCCGGGCAATGAGGTCGACGCCTTCACCCGCCTCGGCGCGTACTTCACCGACCTGATCGAGGACAAGAGGTGCGCCGGCCCCGGCGGTGACCTGCTCAGCGACTTGATCCGCACCACTGCCGAGGACGGCGACCGGCTCTCCCCGGACGAACTGCGCGGCATGGCCTTCATCCTGCTGATCGCCGGGCACGAGACGACGGTCAACCTCATCACCAGCGGCGTGCACGCCCTGCTCACCCACCCCGATCAACTGGCCGCCCTGCGCGCCGACATGACGCTCCTGGACGGTGCGGTGGAGGAGATGCTGCGTCACGAGGGCCCGGTGGAGACGGCGAGCTTCCGGTATGCCGCCGAGCCCTTGGAGATCGCCGGTGTCCCCATCGAGAAGGGCGAACCGGTGATGGTCGGCCTCACGGCGGCCAACCGGGACGCGAGCCGCTATCCCGCTCCCGACACCTTCGACATCCGCCGAGACGCCCGGGGCCACGTCGCCTTCGGCCACGGCATCCACTTCTGCATCGGCGCCCCCTTGGGCCGTCTGGAGGCCCGCACGGCGATACGGTCCCTGCTGGAGCGCGCGCCCGGCCTGGCGCCGGACGGCCCGCCGGGGGAGTGGCTGCCGGGGATGCTGGTGCGAGGGGTGCGGAGTCTGCCGGTGCGCTGGTAGCGGGCGGACGCCCAGAGTGCCGAGTCCGGTGGAGGGTGTCGAATCCGGTCGAGGATATGGAATCCGGTCCTCACAGAGCCCCGGCCTGAGCCCCGCCCGGAATCTCCCCGAGCGCGACCGGTCTTCGCTCGCCCCGCGACAGCTCGCACGCCTCCGCGATCCGCAACGCCTGCAAGGCCTCCCGCCCGTCGCAGGGATTGGCCCGCTCCCCGCGCACCACCTCCACGAACGCGTTCAGCTCCGCCTCGTAGGCCGGCCCGAACCGCTCCAGGAACCCCGACCAGGGCTTGTCCGCCGCGGGCGGCCCGGTCGGCTCCGTGGACGCGATCGGCGTACGGTCGTCCAGACCCACCACGATCTGGTCCAACTCCCCGGCGAGCTCCATGCGTACGTCGTACCCGGCGCCGTTCAGCCGCGTCGCCGTGGCCGTGGCGAGCGTGCCGTCGTCCAGGGTCAGCACCACCGCGGCCGTGTCGACGTCGCCCGCCTCACGGAACATCGCGGGTCCGGCGTCCGACCCGGCCGCGTACACCTCGACGACCTCGCGCCCGGTCACCCAGCGCAGCACGTCGAAGTCGTGGATCAGCGTGTCCCGGTACAGCCCGCCGGACAACGGCAGCCAGTCGACCGGCGGCGGCTCCTGGTCGCTGCTGACCGCCCGCACGGTGTGCAGCCGCCCGAGCCGCCCGGATCGCACCGCCTCGCGCGCGCCCATGTAGCCCGGGTCGAAGCGGCGCTGGAAACCCATCTGGAGAATCGTCCCGGCCGTCTCCACCTCACCGATCGCGTGCAGGGTGCCCGGCAGATCGAGCGCTATGGGCTTCTCGCAGAACACCGGAAGGCCCGCCCGTGCTGCCCGACCGATCAGTTCGGCGTGGGCCGAAGTCGCCGTGGTGATCACCACGGCGTCCACGCCCCACCTGAAGATCTCGTCCACGCCGGGGGCCGCCGTCTCGCCCAGGCGCCGCGCCAGCTCCTGGGCCCGCGCGCCGTCCGCGTCCGTGAGGATCAGGGAGCCGACGTCGCGGTGACGGCTCAGCGTGTGGGCGTGAATCGTGCCGATGCGACCCGTACCGATGACCCCGATGCGCATGGAAACAAAGTGCGGGTTCAGTGCGTACGCTGTCAATGTATATGTCAGGACAATCGAACTACACTACTTCCCGTCAACAACGCGTAGAGCTACGCTCGGCCCGTGCCGAAACCAGAAGTGGATCCGACCGTGGAACTCGAGCTCAGTGTGGACCGGAGCAGTCCGGTGCCCTTGTACTTCCAGCTTTCCCAGCAGCTCGAAGCCGCGATCGAGCACGGAGCGCTCACGCCCGGCAGCCTGCTGGGCAACGAGATCGAACTCGCCGCACGCCTCGGCCTGTCCCGGCCGACCGTCCGTCAGGCCATCCAGTCGCTGGTCGACAAGGGCCTGCTGGTGCGCCGTCGAGGCGTCGGGACGCAGGTCGTGCACAGCCAGGTCAAGCGCCCGTTGGAGCTCAGCAGCCTCTACGACGACCTGGAGTCGGCCGGCCAGCGCCCGGCGACCAAGGTGCTCGTCAACACCGTCGTCCCGGCGTCCGCCGAGGTCGCGGCGGCGCTCGGGGTGCCCGAGGACAGCGACGTGCACCGGATCGAGCGGCTGCGCCTGGCGCACGGTGAACCGATGGCCTACCTGTGCAACTTCCTGCCGCCGGCCCTGATCGACCTGGACACCCCGCAGTTGGAGGCCACCGGCCTGTACCGCCTGATGCGCGCCGCCGGCATCACCCTGCACAGCGCCCGCCAGACGATCGGCGCCCGCGCGGCCACCGCCGCCGAGGCCGAGCGGCTGGCCGAGGAGGAGGGCGCCCCGCTGCTCACGATGCAGCGGGTGACGTTCGACGACACGGGCAGGGCGGTCGAGTACGGCACGCACACGTACCGGCCGACGCGTTATTCGTTCGAGTTCCAGCTGCTCGTACGGTCGTGAACGGACCGGCTGGTACGTTGCAATGTCAGGACAATGCGACGCGCTGGGGCGAAACGCCCTGAAGGGGCACGGGGCTGTATCGATGTGCGGTCCTGCCGCGTGGGCGCGGCCGGCGACATACGACCTGTAGACGGCGTACGTCGTGAACCACCCCATTGTTCCCCCGTACGGCATCCATACCGGCGGTGAGGCACAATCGGGCCTGATGAGCACCTACCGCGACTTCACCGCCGCCCCCATCGGCTCCCGCCGCGCGCCGGCGCTGCGCACGGTCGGCCCCCGGGAACGCCGCTCACACTTGTCGGCGCCCCGGGTGCCGACCGTGGGCATCGACATCGGCGGCACCAAGGTGATGGCGGGCGTCGTGGACGCCGACGGCAACATCCTGGAGAAGCTCCGCACGGAGACCCCGGACAAGTCCAAGAGCCCGAAGGTCGTCGAGGACACGATCGTCGAGCTGGTCCTGGACCTGTCCGACCGTCACGATGTGCACGCCGTCGGCATCGGCGCGGCCGGCTGGGTCGACGCCGACCGCAATCGAGTCCTGTTCGCGCCCCACCTGTCCTGGCGCAACGAGCCGCTGCGCGACCGCATCGCGGGCCGCCTCGCCGTGCCCGTCCTGGTCGACAACGACGCCAACACGGCCGCCTGGGCCGAGTGGCGCTTCGGCGCCGGGCGTGGCGAGGACCACCTCGTCATGATCACGCTGGGTACCGGCATCGGCGGCGCGATCCTGGAGGACGGGCAGGTCAAGCGCGGCAAGTACGGCGTCGCCGGCGAGTTCGGCCATATGCAGGTGGTGCCCGGCGGCCACCGCTGCCCGTGCGGCAACCGCGGCTGCTGGGAGCAGTACAGCTCCGGCAACGCGCTGGTCAGGGAGGCGCGCGAACTGGCCGCCGCCGACTCGCCGGTGGCGTACGGGATCATCGAGCACGTCAAGGGCAACATCGGCGACATCACCGGCCCGATGATCACCGAGCTGGCCCGCGAGGGCGACGCCATGTGCATCGAGTTGCTCCAGGACATCGGGCAGTGGCTCGGCGTCGGCATCGCCAACCTCGCGGCCGCCCTCGACCCGTCCTGCTTCGTGATCGGCGGCGGCGTGTCGGCCGCCGACGACCTGCTGATCGGCCCCGCGCGGGACGCCTTCAAACGCCACCTCACCGGCCGCGGCTACCGCCCCGAGGCCCGCGTCACCCGGGCCCAGCTCGGCCCCGAGGCCGGCATGGTCGGCGCCGCCGACCTGGCCCGCCTGGTCGCCCGCCGCTTCCGCCGCGCCAACCGGCGCCGGGTCGAGCGCTACGAGCGCTATGCCCGCTTCACCGAGGCCCGCCGGTCGTCGTCCCAGGATTCGGCGTGACCGTGACCGTACCCCGCCAACCGGACTCTCCCGACGAGCCGCAGCAGCCGGCCGAGGACCGCCGCCACATGATCCGCCGCAGGGCGCTCACCCTGCTCATCATCGTGCTGCTCATCGGCGTACCCGCCGGCTATCTCGTGATCTCCGCCAACCAGAGCCGCGACAGCGGCAAGGACAAGGAGGCGAAGTACTCGGCGACCGGCCTCACCGCGGGCTGGCCGTCGAGGGTGCAGCGCCGGCTGTACCAGATCCCGGTCCCGGACCCGTCGTACCAGGTCGCGTACTACGAGACGAACAACTGGAAGACCAGCCGCCTCTACGTCCAGTTCCAGACGGCCGACAAGAACATGGACTGGTTCCTGAAGACCATCGGCGTCAGCCGGAGCGACCTGAGGCCGGACGCCATCACCATCAGCGCCCGCGACCAGAAGATCACCGGCTGGGACTTCAAGCGCCCCGGACCGTGGTACGGCTTCGTCCACAAGCAGAAGAACCCGGCGCCCACCCAGGATGTCGTCGTGAACATGTCCGACCCGGACAATCCGTTCGTGTACGTCGTCTCCCGCACGGTCCCTTGATCCCCCCGTGAGGTCTCCGGCCCGCGCCGGGTGCCGGGGCCGATTGTCAGACCCCGCCCGTAGAGTCGAAGGCGGTTGATCCGACTCATGGGCGGGAGGTGACAGGACGTATGAGCGACATGGCCGCGGTGGCCGAGCGTGCGGGGGAGGCCGTCCCCGTCCGACTCGCGGCTGTCTTCCTGCCGGCGCCCCTCCCGCGCGAGGGGCGGATGGCCTTCTGGGACCCGGAGGGCGGCCCGCTGCCCGCCGAGGACACGGAGCTCACCGTCGTACGGCGTCATGGGGCCGGAATCCGCCGCCGGACCACCCCCGCGCTGTCCCTGCCGCTCGCCGACGCGCTGCCGCTGCTCGTGCGCGCCCGGCGCGACCCGGCCGCCCACCCCGCCACCGCCTGCTGGGGCGCGGCCGCGCTGCACGCGCTCCGGCTCACCGCCCGCGGCCGGCTGCTGCCCGGCCTGACCCCCACCGGCCACGACGCCTGGCGGGCCGGCCCCCTCGACCCGGACGACATCGCGCACCTGCGAGCGGTCGCCGCGGCCCTGCCGTACGAGGGCCATGCGGTGCCCCTCACCGGCCCGGGCCCGCTGCGGCTGCCCGAGCCGGAGGCGCTGATGCGCACCTTCCTGGACGCCGTCGCGGACACCCTGCCCCGCACCCCCGCGGCACCGCACGCCTCGGGAAAGCCCTTCGCCTCGCGCGCCGCACAGCGCCTGCCCGACGCCCACGACTGGGCCGCCGAGGTCGCCGCCGGCATGGACGCGGGCGTGCGGATCTCGCTCCGACTCGACCTGTCGGCGTACGACCTCTTCGACGGCGGGGGCGACGGCGTACGCAGCGCGGGCGCGGCGATCGTCCAGGTGCACAGCCTCGCCGACCCCACCCTGGTGGCCGACGCGGCCGCCCTGTGGTCGGGCGAGGCGGACGCGGCGTTCGGCCCACGCGCGCGGGTGGACGCGGCGCTTGCGGTGCGGCGCGCGGCCCGGGTGTGGGCCCCGCTGGACCGGCTGTCCGAGCAGGACGTGCCCGATGTGCTGGCCCTGTCCGACGAGGAGTTGGGCGATCTGCTGGGCGTGGCCGCGACCCGGCTCGCGGCGGCCGGGGTGGCGGTGCACTGGCCCCGGGACCTGGCGCAGGACCTGAGCGCCGCCGCGGTCGTTCGGCCGGCGCCGGGCTCGGCGACCGACGGCACCGGCTTCTTCGAGAGTGAGGAACTGCTCCAGTTCCGCTGGCAGTTGGCGATCGGCGGCGACCCGCTCGCCGAGGGCGAGATGGACGCGCTCGCCGAGGCGCACCGCCCGGTCGTCCGGCTGCGGGACCGTTGGGTACTGGTCGACCCGGCCCTCGTCCGCAAGGCCCGCAAACGCGAACTGGGCCTGCTCGACCCGGTCGACGCGCTGTCCGTCGCCCTCACCGGCAGCGCGGAGGTCGACGGCGAGACGGTCGAGGCGGTACCGGCCGGCGCCCTGGCCGCCCTGCGCGACCGCCTGACGGCGGGGATCCACCCGGCCGAACCACCGCCGGGACTGCGGGCGACCTTGCGCGACTACCAACTCCGGGGCCTGGCCTGGCTGGACCTCATGACCTCCCTGGGCCTCGGCGGCTGCCTGGCCGACGACATGGGGCTCGGCAAGACGATCACGGTCATCGCCCTGCACCTGAAGCGCGCCCGGACGGCCCCGACCCTCGTGGTCTGCCCGGCCTCACTGCTCGGCAACTGGCAGCGGGAGATCACCCGTTTCGCGCCCGGCGTCCCCGTCCGCCGCTTCCACGGGCCGGACCGCACCCTGGAGGACATGGACGGCGGCTTCGTGCTCACGACATACGGCACGATGCGGTCGACGGCACCGACGCTGGCCCAGCACCCCTGGGGCATGGTCGTCGCCGACGAGGCACAGCACGTCAAGAACCCGTACTCGGCGACGGCGAAGGCCCTGCGCACGATCCCGACGCCCGCACGCGTGGCGCTGACCGGCACACCGGTCGAGAACAACCTCTCCGAGCTCTGGGCCCTGCTCGACTGGACGACACCGGGCCTGCTCGGCCCCCTGAAGTCCTTCCGTGCCCGGCACGCGCGCGCCGTGGAGAACGGCGAGGACGACAAGGCGGTGGCCCGGCTGGCCCGACTGGTCCGCCCCTTCCTGCTGCGCCGCAAGAAGTCCGACCCGGGCATCGTGCCGGAGCTGCCGCCCAAGACGGAGACGGACCACCCGGTCCCGCTCACCCGGGAACAGGCCGCGCTCTACGAGGCGGTGGTGCGCGAGTCGATGTACGCGATCGAGACGGCGGAGGGCATGGCGCGCCGGGGCATGGTGCTCAAGCTCCTGACGTCCCTGAAGCAGATCTGCGACCACCCGGCGCTGTACCTGAAGGAGACCGAAGCGGCGACTGAGCGGCCGGCCACCCGCTCCGGCAAGCTCACGCTGCTGGACGAACTGCTGGACACCTTGCTGGCCGAGGACGGCTCGGCGTTGGTCTTCACGCAGTACGTGGGGATGGCCCGGCTGATCGCCTCCCACCTCGCCGCGCGGGCGGTCCCGGTGGACCTGCTCCACGGCGGCACGCCGGTCCCGGAACGCGAACGCATGGTGGACCGCTTCCAGAGCGGCGAGACCCCGGTCCTGGTCCTGTCCCTGAAGGCGGCGGGCACCGGCCTGAACCTCACCCGCGCGGGCCACGTCGTCCACTTCGACCGCTGGTGGAACCCGGCCGTCGAGGAACAGGCAACCGACCGCGCCTACCGCATCGGCCAGACCCAGCCCGTCCAGGTCCACCGCCTCATCACCGAGGGCACGGTCGAGGACCGCATCGCGGAGATGCTCGAGTCCAAGCGGGCCCTGGCCGACGCGATCCTCGGCTCCGGCGAATCGGCCCTGACGGAACTGACGGACCGTGAGCTGTCCGACCTCGTGTCACTGCGGAGGACGTCATGACGGGGCCGGTGGAGCGGGGGAGCGCGGCTGGTGCGGCGTCGCGTGACGGTACTCCGAGTGCTGCTGGTGGGGCGGGCCCTGAAGCCGCTCCGAGTGGCGCCGAGCGGGACACTGACCCGGCACCGGTTCAGGAGCAGCCGAGCCGACCGTCCGAGGCCCGCCCGGCCGACGCGGCACGTCGGGCGCTGCGGGCCGCGCGGGAGCGACGCGAGGGGGCGGTGGGTGATTCCTCCGAAGGCCGGGACCGGGCTGAGCACCCCAGGGCTCGGCCGGGTGACGCGGCCCGGGCGGCACTGCGCCGTGCGGGCACCGGGACCGGCGCGTCCGGCGCGTCCGGCGCGGAAGCGGACCGATCCGGCACCGAAGGAGGGCCCGTCCCGCAGGCCCCCGCTCCCGCCCCCGCATCGGATCGGCGGGGGGCGCGTCCCGCCGATGCCGCCCGTGAGGCGTTGCGGGCAGCCCTCGGCGAGAGGCGGCAGGCCCAGGCGGACGAAGAAGAGAGCGGGAACAAGGAGCGCACGCGTCGGCCGCGACGTCCGGCTCCTGCCGACCCCCGGGCGCGAAGGGGTTCCGCCGGCGAGGCTGCCGCTCTCCGTGCGCGTGAGGTAAGGGAGTTCCTCGCCGACGCCTTCCGGATGCCACCCCTGGATGAGCCGCATGCGGACGAGTCACGTGCGGACGAGCCGCATGCCGACGAGTCACGTGCGGACGAGTCACGTGCGGACGAGCCACATGCGGACGAATCGGCGACGCCCGATCCGGACACTCGGCACCGAAGCAACCCGGCGCCCCGCACCCCCGACTCGTCCACCACTCCGGCCCCGCAGCCCTCCGCCTCCCCGGCACCCACCGACTCCGACTCAGGACAGGAGGGGCCACCCACGGCACCCTCGGCGCACTCCGTTCCCGCCACACCCCAGGTCCCCCGTTCCATGGCAGCCCCGGGCCGGGACGGTGAACTCCGCCGTACCTTCCCGGCGTTCGCGCCCCGACCGTCGGACGAGGCCCGCTTCGCCGAGACCTGGTGGGGCGATGCGTGGGTGGCCGCCCTGGAAGAGGGCGCCCTCGATCCCAAGCGGCTTGCTCGCGGACGCGGCTACGCGCAGGAGGGGCACGTCGATGCCATCACCGTGACGCCGGGGCTGGTCCTGGCGTATGTGCGGGGCAGCCGTCCGCGGCCGTACCGCGTGCAGGTGCGGTTGCGGACGCTCGGTGACGGCGACTGGGCGCGGTTCCTGGACGCCGCGGCCGACCGGCCGGGACACATCGCGGCGTTGCTAGACAAGGAGATGCCCCACTCCCTCGCCGAGTGCGGGGTGCCCCTCCTGCCGGGCCCCGGCGAGCTCGACCCCCACTGCAGCTGCCCCGACCGCGGGCACCCCTGCAAACACGCCGCCGCCCTCTGCTACCAGACCGCACGCCTGCTGGACGCCGACCCCTTCGTACTGCTCCTGCTGCGCGGCCGAGGTGAGCGCGAGCTGCTCGACGCCCTTTCCCGTCTGAGCGCCGCCCGCGCGGCCCGTGCCGCACAGGAGCGGGAGCCGGCGCCCCTCCCGGGCGTACGCGCCACCGATGCCCTGGCCGCGGACCGCCAACTGCCTCCGCTCCCAGCCCCGTTGCCGACGCCGCCGCACCCGGAGCAGCCTCCCGTCTACCCGGCGGCACCGGGCGGCCCGGATCCCTTCGCACTGGACCAGCTGGCGACCGACGCGGCCGCCCGCGCGCACGCCCTGCTCAGCACCGGCCGCGACCCGGTCGGCGAACTGACCCTGTGGCAGGACGCGGTAAGACTCGCCGCCGCCCGCCCCGGTTCCGGCCTCACCGCCGGCACCCGCGCCCTGTACGCCTCGCTCGCCTCCGCGGCCGAGCGCACCCCGGCAGAGCTGGCGCGTGCGGTCGCCGCCTGGCGTCAGGGCGGCCTCGAAGGCCTCGCCGTCCTCGAAGAGCCCTGGGACCCGCCGGCCGGCCGCTTCGACCGTGCCCGCCCTCTCCTCCTCGCCGCCGACCTGCCCGCCTTCCGCCCTTGGCGCAATCACCTCACGCATCCCCGCGGCCATGTCCAGCTCCGCCTCGGCCGCGACGGCCTGTGGTACCCGTACGAATCGGAACCGGGCCACGACGACTGGTGGCCGCGCGGGACACCGGACCTCGACCCCGTCGGTGCCCTGACGGGCCTGGGCGCTTCGCCGGAGGGCTGACAGGGTCGACTGCCGCGGCCGACCGGCGACGGACCGGGCGGCCAGAGCTGGAGCGGATCTCTCGGGCCGCGTGCCGCTGTCGGTGACCGCCGCCCGCGGTGGGAGCTGCGGCGCACGCGGCACCGGTTCGGGGCCACCGTCCCCGCCGAGCCGTACCGGCGTGACGTGAAGGCCGTGTGAGAGTTCCTCGCTGATGTGCGGGAGCCAGGTGTGAGGACGTGGGGGCCAGGGGTCCGGCGTTCAGGAAAGGCGGTTAGCGTGGAGCGGTGAGTGAGACGAAGACCCCTGCCCTCCAGTACCGCTTCGACGGCCCGGAAGACGCCCCGGTCCTCATCCTCGGCCCCTCGCTCGGTACGACGTGGCACATGTGGGACCGGCAGGTCCCCGAGCTGACCCAGCAGTGGCGCGTCTTCCGGTTCGACCTGCCGGGACACGGCGGCGCGCCCGCGTACCCGGCGGGCTCCGTCGCCGACCTCACCGACCGGCTGCTCGCCACCCTCGACGGCCTCGGTGTACAGCGCTTCGGCTACGCGGGCTGCGCGCTCGGCGGAGCTCTCGGCATCGAACTCGCGCTGCGCCACCCCGAGCGCCTCGCCTCGCTCGCCCTGATCGCCGCCTCGCCCCGCTTCGGCACGGCGGACGAGTTCCGGCAGCGGGGTGTGATCGTGCGCACGAACGGCCTCGACCCCATCGCCCGCACCTCGCCGGACCGCTGGTTCACCTCCGGCTTCGCCGCCGCCCAGCCCGCGATCACCGAGTGGGCCGTGCAGATGGTGCGCACCACCGACCCCGGCTGCTACATCGCCGCCTGCGAGGCGCTCGCCTCCTTCGACGTGCGGCCCCAGCTCGGCGGCGTCACCGTGCCCACTCTCGTCCTCGTCGGCTCGGACGACCAGGTCACCGGCCCCGCCGAGGCCCGCACCCTGGTCGCCGGCATACCGGACGCCCGTCTCGCCGTGGTCCCCGGTGCCTCCCACCTGGTGCCGGTCGAGCAGCCCGCGGCCGTCACCGACCTGCTGGTCCGGCACTTCTCCACCGCCTGGCAGCCCGCCTACGACTCCTCCACCGGCCAGATCGCCATCCCGGCCGCCCCCGTCAAGCCGGTCCTGGCCGCCGCTCCGCCGCAGCCCGCGCCCATCGCCGAGATAGCCCCGGTGGCCGTACCGCCGCAGACGACGGGACGGCCCGATCCGTACGACGCGGGTATCAAGGTCCGCCGCGAGGTCCTCGGCGACGCGCACGTCGACCGGGCGCTGGCGCAGGCGGACGAGTTCTCGGGGGACTTCCAGGAGTTCATCACCCGGTACGCGTGGGGCGAGATCTGGGACAGACCCGGTCTCGACCGGCGTTCGCGCAGCTGTGTCACCCTCACCGCCCTGGTCGCGGGCGGTCACCTGGACGAACTCGCCTTCCACACCCGTGCCGCCCTGCGCAACGGACTGACTCCCGACGAGATCAAGGAAGTGCTGCTGCAGGCGGCCGTCTACTGCGGCGTACCGGCGGCGAACAGCGCGTTCAAGGTGGCGCAGCAGGTGATAAGGGAGGAGACCACTCCCACGGAGTGACCCCGCCCGCGCAGTGACCACTCTCAGGGAGATCGCGCGTCGGCACGGGGGCAGGATGGTGCCATGAAGCTCACGAAGAAGTCGCACGCCTGCGTCCGCCTCGAGAAGGACGGGCGCACCCTCGTTCTCGACCCCGGAGGATTCAGCGAGGAGGACGCCGCTCTCGGCGCGGATGCGATCCTCGTCACGCACGAGCACCCCGACCACTTCGACGAGGCGCATCTGCGGGCGGCCATGGAGGCCAACCCCGCCGCCGAGATCTGGACGCTCGCGTCGGTGGCGGAGCAGATCTCGGCGGCGTTCCCGGGCCGCGTGCACACCGTCGGCCACGGCGACACCTTCACCGCGGCCGGCTTCGACGTCCAGGTCCACGGCGAACTGCACGCCGTCATCCACCCCGACATCCCGCGCATCACGAACGTCGGCTACCTCATCGACGGCGGCAAGGTGTTCCACCCCGGCGACGCCCTCACCGTGCCGGACCACCCCGTCGAGACGCTGATGCTCCCCGTCATGGCGCCCTGGAGCAAGATCTCTGAGGTCATCGACTACGTCCGCGAGGTCAAGCCGCAGCGCGCCTACGACATCCACGACGCCCTGCTCACCGACCTGGCCCGCCCGATCTACGACCGCCAGATCGGCGGCCTGGGCGGCGCGGAGCACCTGCGTCTGACGCCGGGGGATTCGGCGCAGGTGTGAGGGGGCCCACCCCGGGCGGGGCCGGGTTGTCAGTCCCGCCCGGTAGGTTGTCAGGCATGCGCATCGCGACCTGGAACGTGAACTCGATCACCGCCCGCCTGCCGAGGCTCCTGGCCTGGCTGGAGAGCAGCGGCACCGACGTGCTGTGCCTGCAGGAGGCCAAGGTCGCCGAGGAGCAGTTCCCGTTCGACCCGCTGCGCGACCTCGGCTACGAGGCGGCGGTCCACGCCACCGGCCGGTGGAACGGCGTGGCGGTGCTCTCCCGCGTAGGCCTCAAGGAGGTCGTCAAGGGCCTCCCGGGCGACCCCGGCTTCGACGGCGCCGTGGAGCCCCGCGCCATCTCCGCGACCTGCGGCCCGGTCCGCGTCTGGTCGGTGTACGTGCCGAACGGCCGTGAGGTGGACCACCCCCACTACGCCTACAAGCTCCAGTGGTTCGAGGCCCTCAAGGCCGCCGTCGCCGGCGACGCGGGCGGCAGCCGCCCGTTCGCGGTACTGGGCGACTACAACGTGGCGCCGACGGACGACGACGTCTACGACGTGGCCGCCTTCGAGGGCCTCACCCACGTCACCCCCGCCGAGCGCGCCGCCCTCGCCTCCCTGCGCGAGTCCGGCCTGTCCGACGTCGTCCCCCGCCCCCTCAAGTACGACCAGCCGTACACGTACTGGGACTACCGCCAGCTCTGCTTCCCCAAGAACCGCGGCATGCGCATCGACCTGGTGTACGGCAACGAGCCGTTCGCCAAGGCGGTCACCGACTCCTACGTGGACCGCGAGGAGCGCAAGGGCAAGGGCGCGTCGGACCACGCGCCGGTCGTGGTCGACCTGGACGTGTAACCGAGGCCGGCCCGGAGCAGCCTGTCCGGCGTTTGAGGGCGAGGCCGTTCAGGCCGGATAGGGGGGTCCGGGGGCAGAGCCACCGGACTGCCCTGCGACGCCGGACGACGTCACCGGACCAGCCCCCGCAGATCCACCGACTCGGCCAGCGCGGCGAGCCCCGCGTCCCCCGGGTGCAGATGGTCCCCGCTGTCGTACGCGGGCAGCATCCGGGACGGCCGCGCCGGGTCCCGTACCACGGCGTCGAAGTCGAGCACGCCGTCGAAAGCGGGCCCGGAGCGGCGGATCCATTCGTTCACCTTGACCCGCTCCGCGTCGGCCGCCGCCGTGCAGCGCACTTCCCCCTCGCACGGCAGGATCGTCGCCGCCAGCATCCGCAGCCCCCGCGCGTGCCCCCGGTCGGCGATCGCGCGCAGCCCGGCGATCACCTGTTCCGCGGTCGTGCCCCACCGCACGTCGTTGACGCCCTCGAACACCACCACGGTGCGCGCCGACGTCTGGGCCAGGACATCCCGGTCGAACCGATACAAGGCGCTCACCCCGGCCGTGTCCGTGGACACCCCGTCACCGGGATAGCGGTCACTGACCACACGGTTGCCGGAAATCCCCTGGTTCAACACCCCATAGCGCGGGACCACATGCTGCTTCAGCAGCCGTGTGGCCAGCACATTGGGCCACCGCCGATTGGCGTCCATCGTGGACTTGTCGCCGTCGGTGATCGAGTCCCCCAGCAGCACCACGGACCCCGGCCCACCGCCCACGTCGACACCCGTCAGCAGCGGCCAACTGGTCAGGACCGTGCCGTACGACGCCGCGGAGCCGTCCCCCGTATGGTCGCCCGGCCCGCTCACATACGACCGCTGCTGCGCGAGCCGGTGCACGGGCGCGGCCGGCACGCTCCCGGGCAGATGGAAGCTCACCAGCAAATTGGTGTCCGCCGGCACCTCGAAGCCGAGCGGATCACTGTACGCCTGCGCCCCCGCCGGGATCTCGACGCCCGCCCTGCCCCGGAAGGACACCGGAACCGGCGTCCTCCGTGCCGCCGCGCCCGCCTGCTGCACCGCCACCGTGGCGCTCCCGATCCGCACCGGCGCCGCGGCGAAGGTGTTGTCGAACCGCAGCCGCACCCGCGGGCCGCCCACCGAGGTGTGCACCACCAGCCGCAGCGTCCGGTCGGTCCACGGCCCCACGGTCGGATAGCCACCGGTCGCGGTGGCCCAACTCCCCGTCCAGCCGGGGGTCGCGGCCCGGACCGCCAGCGCGAACACATGCAGTCCGGGCGCGAACGGCAGCCGTACTGAGGCGACCTCGCGCCCCGTGACCAGCGGCACGGTCATGACGTACAGCCGTGCCCGCTCGGCGAGTTGGCCGCCGGGCGTGTTGATGTGCGGCAGGGCGACCGCCTTGGTGGCGAGCGGGCCGGTGCGCCAGTCGGAGGCGGTCAGGCTGTAACCGGTCCGGGTGCCGTCGGCGTACGTCACCGTCCCCGTGCCACCGACGTCGCGCCCTTCCGTGCCCGCCACCAGAAAGGCGAGCGCGTCACCGTGGCCGCGCACCCGCACCTGCTGTCCGTTGGCCCGCACGTTGTCAGGATCGCCGGGCCGCCGGTTCGGCCAGGTCAGCCGGGCGCCCTGCACGGTGAGCGTGCGACCGGGTGTCCAGCCCGCGGCCGAGAGGTCCTGCGCCGACAGGGAGCCGCCCAGCCCGTCGAAATTCGCCTCGGCGGGCCGGTCGTTGTAGCTGACGGCCGTGTTGTCGAAGAGCCGCTCCAGCGGGAGCGGCCCGGCTCTGCGCTCGGTGGCCGCCTGCGCGGAGACACCCGGCACCACGGCGGCGAAGAGAGCGAGGACGACCGTGGAACTCCACACACGTCGGCGCAACTCCGACTCCTCCCGTTCGCGACCGCTCAGGACCGCGTATGACTGCACATGACAAGTTCAGTGAGACGCTCAGACGAGACGCAGGACGCACCGTGAAGTTAGAGAGGCGCCCGTGACCCGTCAACGAGCCATGCCCGAACTCGGCGTGAACTCGACCGGAATCGGTGGCCCGCGCGCCTGTGGTGCGTTCGGCAGTACGAATGACACGCTGGGGGTATGAAGATCCCTTTTCTGGGCGACCGGCCCGAGAAGCGCGGGGCCCCCGACCCCGAGGGCATCGCCGAACTCCTTTCCGAGTGTGAACTCCTGCGCTCCCACGCGTCCCGGGCCGGGGTCCAACTCGACGACAGCGCGGCCTCGTTGGAGGCGGTCGACCAGTTGGTGCCGCGCTGGCGGGACGACGAGGAGGTGCTGCCCTGGCTCGGCAACGACGCCGGCCTGTATCTCGGTACCGTCATCGTGCGCACCGTGCCGGGGGCTGCGTGGAAGATCCGGCCGGACGGTCAGCCGGTCGTCCGCCTCGCCTCCGGCCGCGAGTTCGATGTCGTGGCCTCGGGGCAGGAGTGGGCCGCGAGCGGGGTGCCCGAGCTGTCGCAGCTGTACGCGGAAGTGGCCGAGGCGTGACGCTCTGACCTCCGGGATGGCATAAATTTGAGATAAATACGGCTTTTGTCCGAAAGGTGCGTGTCGTTGGCCAAGTCTGCTTTTGCGTGGATAGTTTGCGACTACCGCTACACAGCTGACATGAACTGGGGCTGGGCATGGCTGTCGATCCGCTGATCGAGCTGCGTGACGTCAACAAGCACTTCGGGGACCTGCATGTGCTGCAGGACATCAACCTCACCGTCGGCAAGGGCGAGGTGGTCGTCGTCATCGGCCCGTCGGGTTCGGGGAAGTCGACACTGTGCCGGGCCATCAACCGGCTGGAGACCATCGAGTCCGGCACGATCCTGCTGGACGGGCAGCCGCTGCCCGAGGAGGGCAAGGCCCTCGCGCGGTTGCGCGCCGAAGTCGGCATGGTCTTCCAGTCCTTCAACCTCTTCGCCCACAAGACGGTCCTGCAGAACGTCTCGCTGGGCCAGGTCAAGGTCCGCGGGCGCAAGAAGGAGGACGCCGAGAAGCGCTCCCGTGAACTCCTCGACCGCGTCGGTGTGGCCGACCAGGCCGACAAGTATCCGGCGCAGCTCTCCGGCGGCCAGCAGCAGCGCGTCGCCATCGCCCGGGCCCTCGCCATGGGGCCCAAGGTGATGCTGTTCGACGAGCCCACCTCCGCGCTCGACCCGGAGATGATCAACGAGGTCCTCGAGGTCATGCGCCAACTCGCCCGCGACGGCATGACGATGATGGTCGTCACCCATGAGATGGGCTTCGCCCGCTCGGCCGCCAACCGTGTCGTGTTCATGGCCGACGGCCGCATCGTCGAGGACCGCAGCCCCGACGAGTTCTTCACCAACCCCAGCAGCGAACGCGCCCGGGACTTCCTCTCGAAGATCCTCCATCACTGAGCGGGGACATACCACCCATGCCGAGACGAACGGCGTATTTCCACGCCCGAATCCTCGCCGTGTCCGACCTCGACTACGATGTTCCGTCCGTCCCCAAGGTCGTGGCGGTGGCCCCGGCCGCGACCAGGGACGCTGCTGCCGGGTGGGGATCCCCCCACAGCCCCTGGACCAGGGGTAGCAGGGGGCAGCAGTCACAGAGCCATACCCGCCCGGCGCCGGCCGGAGATCACTGCTCGCGCAGGGGGATCGACACGTACGACGGGTCGTTCGCCGGTGAGGAGAAGGTCAGTCGCGCGCCGGACGGGTTGTGCTCGATGTAGAGCGGGTCGACCGTGTCGACGACCAGGGCGAGTCGGTGCCCTGCCGGGACGTCGTAGGCCGTGGAGTACAGCTCCAGGTCGACGGTGAACGGCTTTCCGGGCGTACGCCCGTGGAAGGTGTACGGCGCGTTGCTGACCAGCTTGCCGAGGCCGAGCGGGCCCACGTCGTACAGGTAGGCGACGAGGGTGCCGCTCTCCTTGGTCGGTGTGACGGTGGTGTGCAACTTCGCGGTGCCGCGCACACGTTGGGCCGTGGCGTACTTCTCGGACTGCCAGACGCCCGCCCAGAGCCGGGGGATCAGCGGGATCGAGGCCACCGGGGGCAGCTGGGCCACCTGGTCGAGGATGTTGGACAGGAAGACGACCCCGCCGTCCGCGCCCGAGTTGACGTTCGTGTGGATCGTGGTCGTGCCGGCGAGGGCGATCTTCTTGTTCGTCGCGCCGACCGACTTCCAGTCCGGATAGCCCTCGTAGCCGCCCGTGGAGCGGGACTTGAGCCGGACGGGCAGCTCGCGGTCGATGCCGTTGTCCTCGCCCTTGAGGTAGCGGTCGAACCAGCGCTCGGTGTCCGTCCACACGTCGTTGGGCAGGCCGAACAGCCCGGTCATCTCGGCAGTGGCGTGGTCGCCGGGGCGGAACTCCAGCCGCTTGGGGCCGGTCAGCTTCTCGTAGAAGTCCGCGTACTGGTTGGGCGGGAAGATCGTGTCGCCCCAGGCGTTGGCCATCATGACCGCGGCGCCGTTGTCGTTCAGTTGGTCCACGTATGTAGCGGCCGAACGTTTCTTCCCCCAATTGATCATGTCCTGTTCCTTGGACAGGTTGGAGGCGTAGAAGTCGTTGAAGATCTGCCGGAGTTCGGCGCTCTGGCGGCCGGTGACCAGGCTCGCGCCGTCCAGCAGTCCGGCGGCCTGGACGTGCTGGGTGCGGCCGGAGTAGATCGAGCCGATGAGGTCGGCCCAGCCGCTGAGGGCGGCGACCGCCCTGACCCGTTTGTCGTGCGCGGCGGTCAGCAGGCTGATTCCGGCGCCGTACGAGACGCCCGCCATGCCGATGTGGCCCGCGTCGGCCGGGGTGTTGGCGAGCGCCCAGTCGATCACTTTGGACGCGTCGGCTATGTCGGGCGGGCCCGCCACTTCTATCTCGCCGCCCGACTGCCAGAAGCCGCGCACGTTGTAACTGACCACGACGTAGCCTGAGTCCGCGAGCTTCTGTGCCTGTGCGAAGTACTCGACCTGAGGCAGGCCCCAGCTCGTGGGCAGCACGAGCAGCGGGTAGCGGCGGCTGCCGTCGGCGCCGGCCGGCGTGACGACGTTCGCCTTGAGGGTGGTGCCGCCGTCGCCGGTGATGTCGACGAAGCGGACGCTGTTCGTGGCGGCTTGCGCGCTCGGGGCGAGCCCGAGGGCGCTACCGGCGATCAGGGTCGCGGAGACGGCGCCCACAGCGGTCGTACGCAGGGCCTCGCGATGGTGTCCCACGGGTCACTCCTCACTCGTGTCAGTGCAAAGTGACCGAACGGTAACCGGGGCCCCTTACCGCAAGTAACCCGTCGGTAAGTTACGTGGCAGTAACGATTGTTGTCACGTGAATGAATTCAGGAGGCGCGGTGCGAGTTCCGTGCGGGAGCGGTCTCCGTGGCCGGCAGGGGGGCCTGTGCGGCCCGGGTCACGTCCGCGACCAGTTCGACGACGTCCGGGCCGTATGCCTGCGAGTTGACGACCTTCAGCAGCAGGACGAAGGGCTTGGTGCCGTGCTTGCGGGTGAGCCGCTCGTGGTTGCGGGCGAGGTAGCGGGTGGCGGCCTGGTTGGTGATCGCGGTCTGGCCGCAGAAGAGGAAGACGGGGCGGGTGCCGTGGCTCTGGTCGACGGTGAGCCGGGCGAGCAGCGCATACTCCTCCTTGCCGGCCTCCACCCGGTATCGCTCGGAACCGACCCGCAGGGCGCCCCGGTCCGGACCGGGTTCGGCGTCGACGTTCACCCGTACCCCTGGCAGTAGTGAGGCCAGGTGCGCCATCATGCGGCGGTTCGACGCCGGACCGCCGACGCAGAACTCGGTGCGCTCGCCGAAGCCCTGGCGTGCCGCGTCGTGCGGGACGATCTGGGCGTGGGCGTTGCAGTCCTTGATGAGAGCAGCGAGTTCGAGGAGCGCGAACACGTCGTAGCGCATCACCGTCAGCTCGGGTCCGCCGGCGCCGCGGTTGACCACGAGCAAGGACTCGGCGTTGTCGGGCAGCCCGAAGAATGCCTGCTTGCGGCGGAGCTTGCGCTTCCACAGGTAGGTACGGGCGAGCCAGCCCAGCCCGGCGCTGATGCCCGCCGCGACCACGCCCAGCACGATGTTGCGCACGTCGTCATTCATGGGCGCGCATGGTAGCGGGCGAACGCAAACCCGTGTTCGAGCAAGCTCCGGCGCGGGCGGGCTGACGGGGGCATGTCGATCGCATAGGCTGCCCGAACGGTCCCTGACTGGAGGTGCGGATGCGTCGCCCTGTCGCGCGGAAACTGTCGGTCCTGGCGGTCTCGGCCGCCGTGGTGTCGGTGGGGGCCGCAGCGCCACCCCCCGCTCAGAGCACGGCAGTCCAGAAGGTCCCCGTCGCCGTCGGCTACGGCGGCGCGGTGTCGAGCGTCGACGCGGACGCCTCCGCGGCCGGCATCGAGGTCCTGAGGAAGGGCGGCAACGCCGTCGACGCGGCCGTGGCCACGGCCGCCGCGCTCGGCGTGACCGAGCCCTACTCCGCCGGCATCGGCGGAGGCGGCTACTTCGTCTACTACGACGCCAAGTCCCGCACGGTGCAGACCATCGACGGCCGTGAGACCGCGCCGCTGACCGCCGACTCCGACCTGTTCATGGAGAACGGCGCGGCGATCCCGTTCGCCGAGGCCGTCAGCAGCGGACTGAGCGTCGGTACTCCGGGCACGCCCGCCACCTGGCAGAAGGCGCTGGACAAGTGGGGGAGCAGGGGGCTCGGCACCCTGCTGAAGCCCGCCGAGCGGCTCGCCCGGGACGGCTTCACCGTCGACGACACCTTCCGCGCGCAGACCGCCGCCAACGAGACCCGGTTCCGCTACTTCCCGGACACGGCGAGGCTGTTCCTGCCGGGCGGGCAGCTTCCGGTCGTCGGCTCCTCCTTCAAGAACCCCGATCTCGCCCGCACCTACGCCGAGTTGGCGAGGAACGGCGTCGGCGCGCTCTACCGGGGCGACCTCGCCGAGGACATCGTCGACACGGTCAACCACCCGCCCGTGGATCCGGGTTCCGGCTGGAAGGCCCGCCCCGGCGACCTGTCCGCCAAGGATCTGGCCGCCTACCGCGTCAAGTCCCAGGCGCCCACGAGGACTTCGTACCGCGGACTCGGCGTCTACTCCATGGCTCCCTCCTCCTCCGGCGGCACCACGGTCGGCGAAGCCCTCAACATCCTGGAGAACACCGACCTGTCGAAGGCGAGCGAGGTCCAGTACCTGCACCGCTACATCGAGGCCAGCCGTATCGCCTTCGCCGACCGCGGGCGCTGGGTCGGCGACCCGGCCTTCGAGGACGTACCGACGAAGGAGCTGCTGTCGCAGCGGTACGCCGACTCGCGGGCGTGCCTGATCAAGGACGACGCGGTGCTGACGAGCCCGGTCGCGCCGGGTGACCCGCGCGATCCGGCGTCCTGCGACGCGAGTGGCACGGCGGCGCCGACCACGTACGAGGGCGACAGCACCACCCACCTCACGGTGGCCGACAAGTGGGGCAACGTCGTCTCGTACACGCTGACCATCGAGCAGACCGGCGGCAGCGGCATCACGGTGCCGGGCCGTGGCTTCATCCTCAACAACGAGCTGACGGACTTCTCCTTCACCCCGGCCAGCCCTGACGTCCATGACCCGAATCTGCCGGGCCCGGGCAAGCGACCGCGCTCCTCGATGTCCCCGACGATCGTCCTCGACCAGCACAACAAGCCGGTCGTGGCGCTCGGTTCGCCCGGTGGCGCGACCATCATCACGACCGTGCTGCAGACACTGACCGGGTTCCTCGACCGCGGGCTGCCGCTCGTCGACGCGATCGCCGCGCCGCGCGCCAGCCAGCGCAACCAGACCACCACCGAGGTCGAACCGGGCCTGTGGAACAGCCCGTTGAAGGCCCAGCTGGAAGCGATCGGGCACGGCTTCCGGCAGAACGCCGAGATCGGCGCGGCTACCGGTGTGCAGCGCTTGCCGAACGGGCAGTGGCTGGCCGCGGCCGAGAAGGTGCGGCGGGGCGGCGGCTCGGCGATGGTGGTGCGGCCGGCGCCGTAGCGCCTCACCACGTGGGGCGTCCCCATGTGGGCCCTCACCACGTGGGGCGTCCTCATGTGGGCCCTCACCATGTGAGCCCGCGCCACGTGGGCCGTCCTCACATGGGCCCTCCCGACATGGGGCGTCCCCACATAGGGCCGCACCACATATGGCGCGTCACAACTCGGGGGCGGGCGGCAGCTCTTCCGTACGGAAGGCGAGCCGTCCGTCCTCCACATCCACCGTCACCCGGCCGCCCTCGCCGATCCGGCCGTCCAGGAGCAGCCGGGAGAGCTGGTTGTCGACCTCCTTCTGGATGGTGCGACGCAGCGGGCGGGCACCGTACTCGGGCTGGTAGCCGCGCTCGGAGAGCCAGTCGATGGCCGTGCCGGTGAACTCGACCGAGACGCCCTGCGCCCGGAGCAGCCGACGGGTCTGGTCCAGCAGCAGGTTGGTGATCCGCTCCAACTGGTCGTGGGTCAGCCGGCGGAAGACGACGACCTCGTCGATGCGGTTGAGGAACTCGGGCCGGAAGTGCTCGCGCAGCGGCCGCAGGATCCGCTCGCGCCGCGCCTCCTCGTCGGCCTCCTCGTCACCCGCGCCGAACCCGATCCCGGTGCCGCCCCGGCTGATCGCCTCGGAGCCCAGGTTGCTGGTCATCACGATGACCGTGTTGGTGAAGTCGACGGTCCGGCCCTGGGAGTCGGTCAGCCGGCCGTCGTCCAGGACCTGGAGCAGGATGTTGAAGACGTCCGGGTGGGCCTTCTCGACCTCGTCGAGGAGGAGCAGTGAGTACGGGTGCCGGCGGACGACCTCGGTGAGCTGGCCCGCCTCCTCGTGCCCGACGTAGCCGGGCGGGGCGCCGATCAGGCGGCTGACGGTGTGCCGTTCCTGGTACTCGCTCATGTCCAGGCGGACCATGCGCTCCTCGCTGCCGAACAGCGCCTCGGCGAGCGCCCGGGCCAGTTCGGTCTTGCCGACGCCGGTGGGGCCGAGGAAGAGGAAGCTGCCGATCGGCCGGTCGGGGCTCGCGAGTCCGGCCCGCGAGCGCAGCACCGCGTCGGAGACGACGCGCACCGCCTCGTCCTGGCCGATGACCCGCTCGTGCAGGTGCTCCTCCAGGCCGAGCAGCCGGTCCTTCTCCTCCTCGGTGAGGCTGCTCACCGGGATGCCGGTCTGCCGCGACACGACCTCCGCGATCGCCTCGGTGGTGACCTCCAGGTGCTGGCCCTCGTCGACCTCCTCGTCGACGGACGCGTCCGCCATACGCTGCTTCAACTCGACTATACGGTCGCGCAGTTGCGTCGCCTGTTCGTAACTCTCGTCGGCGACCGCCTGGTCCTTGTCCCGGGTCAGCTGCTCGACCTCGCGCTCCATGGCCCGTACGTCTGTGCCCTTGGTCCGCGCGCGCAGCCGTACCCGGGCGCCGGCCTGGTCGATCAGGTCGATCGCCTTGTCCGGCAGGCGGCGGTCGGTGAGATAGCGGTCCGACAGTTCGACGGCGGCGACGAGCGCCTCGTCGGTGTAGCGGACCTGGTGGTGGGCCTCGTAGCGGTCGCGCAGGCCGCGCAGGATCTCGATGGCGTCGGCGGCGGTCGGCTCGGGGACGAGGATCGGCTGGAAGCGTCGGGAGAGCGCCGCGTCCTTCTCGATCCTGCGGTACTCCTCCAGCGTGGTCGCGCCGACGATGTGCAGTTCCCCGCGCGCGAGGGCCGGCTTGAGGATGTTCCCGGCGTCCATGGACCCGCCCTCGCCGCCGCCTCCGGCGCCCACGACCGTGTGCAACTCGTCGATGAAGACGATCAGTTGGTCGGAGTGCGAGCGGATCTCGCCCACGATGTTGTTGAGCCGCTCCTCGAAGTCGCCCCGGTAGCGGGTGCCCGCGACCACGCCCGTCAGGTCGAGGGCGATCACCCGTCGGCCGCTGAGCACGTCGGGCACGTCGGCTTCGGCGATCCGCTGGGCCAGGCCCTCCACGATCGCGGTCTTGCCGACGCCCGCGTCGCCGATGAGCACCGGGTTGTTCTTGCCGCGTCGGGAGAGCACCTCGATGGTCTGCTCGATCTCCTCGTCCCGGCCGATCACCGGGTCGATACGGCCCCGGCGGGCGAGGTCGGTGAGATCGCGGCCGTATTTGTCGAGGGTGGGCGTGCCGGTGTCGACGCGTGGCCGCTGGTCGATGCGGGGCCGGGAATCGGGGGCGTCGGAGGTCTCGGACGGCCCGCCGGAGGGGGCGAACCGGGCCGCGTTGAGGATGTGCCCCGCCGCGGAGTCGGGGTTCGCGGCGAGGGCGCTGAGCACGTGCTCCGGGCCGATGTAACCGGCGCCCCGCGCCCGGGCCAGGTCGTGCGCGTCCAGCAAGGCGCGTTTGGCGGCCGGCGTGAGGGAGAGCGACGTAGGCGGTGGGGCCTCGCCCGGCGGATGCTGGGCCGGGCCCGACCGCTCGTCGATCTCCGTCGCCAGCGAGTCCGGGTCCGCGCCGGCCCGGCTGAGCAGACTCCGGGTCGGCTCGGCGGACAGCGCGGCGCGCAGCAGGTGCTGGGTGTCCAGATCGCGGCTGCCGTGCTCGGCGGCGTACTGGGCGGCGCCCCGCACCAGTTCCCGGGCCGGCTGACTGAGCAGGCGGCCGATGTCGATCTGCCGGGGGCCGGGGCGCGGTCCCCCGAAGAAGCGGGCGAGGAATTCCCCGAAGGGGTCGTAGTCTTCCGGACCACCATTGAAGCCGCTGGTCATGGCGTTCCCATCCGGCGTCCCTGCGCGGGCAGGGTCGCCCTCGCTGATCGACGTGCCGGGGCCGGGTAACCCGGGTGGGGCACGCTCATGCCACGATGGCACGTTCTGGCTCAGGGGGCATGTGCAGGAACACCCGGGCGTCAGCCGCTTCCACCGCTTGCGGCGGTCCGGTGCCGAGGCTGGTCCGCTCCCGCGCGGCGGGGTCCGCTCCGTGCGTTCTCCTCAGCCGTCCGTCCGAGGGCCGCTGTGGTCCGCGGGCGGCCCTCCGGGGCGCAGCATCTGGCTCGTGGCGAGATCGCGGTAGAGGGGGCTGCCGGTCAGCAGGTCCTCGTGGCGTGCGCAGGCGGCGGTCCGGCCCTGGCGGAGCACGACGATGTGGTCGGCGTGCTGCACCGTGGACAGGCGGTGCGCGATGACCGGCAGGGCGTGAGGGGAGCCGCCGGGGCGCGCGGCACCGCTGTCGGCATGCACCACGCGCGCAGGGTGCGGAGCGCGGCGGGCGGCGTGCTCAGAGGGCTTCCCGGGCGGTGAGAATGCGCGGTCCCGCCTCCGTGATCGCCACGGTGTGCTCCACGTGCGCCGCCCGGGAGCCGTCGTTCGTGCGCAGGGTCCAGCCGTCCGCGGCGGCGTGGTAGCCGTCCTCGCCGCTCGCGATGAGCATCGGCTCGATGGCGAGGACCAGACCGTGCCGCAGTGGCATCCCCCGGCCTGGACGGCCCTCGTTCGGCACCGACGGATCCTCGTGCATCTTGCGGCCGATGCCATGCCCTCCGAAACCGTCCGGGATGCCGTACCCGGCGGCCCGGCACACCGAGCCGATCGCGTGCGCGATGTCGCCGAGGCGATTGCCGACCACGGCCGCCTCGATGCCGGCCGCCAGCGCCCGTTCCGCCGTCTCGACCAGTCGTACGTCGGCGGGTCGCGCCCTGCCGACCGTGAAGCTGATCGCCGAGTCTCCCGCCCAGCCACCCAGTTCGGCGCCGCAGTCGATGGAGACGAGGTCGCCGTCGCGCAGGCGGTAACCGGTCGGGATGCCGTGCACGATCGCGTCGTTCACCGAGGCGCAGATGACGGCGGGGAAGGGGACGGGGGCGAAGGAGGGCCGGTAGCCGAGGAAGGGGGAGGCCGCGCCCGCCGCGTCCAGCACCTCACGCGCCACCTCGTCCAGCTCCAGCAGGGAAACCCCCACGTCGGCCGCCTTGCGTACGGCGGTGAGGGCCTGGCCGACGGCCTGCCCGGCCGCATACATCTCATCGATCGACGTGTCCGTCTTCAGTTCCACCATGCCAATTACTATACCGGTATTTGAATAGGGTCCGGTCCTCTGGGGCGGTATTAGAATGGGCGCCATGGTGCGCACCCCTCTCACCCCCGAAGAGCGTGAACGCGGCGAACGGCTCGGCCGGCTGCTCCGCGAGGCACGTGGCGGCCGCAGCATGGTCGAGGTCGCGGCGAGCGCGGGCATCTCGGCCGAGACGCTGCGCAAGATCGAGACCGGCCGGGCGCCGACCCCCGCCTTCTTCACGGTGGCCGCACTGGCGCACGCCCTCGGTCTGTCGATGGACGAACTCGCCGGACGTTGCGCACCGGTTGTCGAGGTCGCCGCCTGACGGGTGCGCACGTCACGTTCCGGCAGGTCCGGCGTACTCTGCGTCCATACGGAAAACTTCCCGTAGCGCGTTCGTAACATGGCTGGTGTTGCCTAACGGACCGGAGTACTCCGGTCTGGCGGGAGTTGGGCGATGTCAGTGGATCAACTCCCGGCCCGGGTGCGGGAGTTCGTGAACTACCTGGACGGCCTTCTGGCGCGCCTGGATCAGGGCGGCGGCTGGTGCGCGGTGTTCTGGCAGCGCGACCCCGAGGGCATGCAGGCCTGCCTCGACGGACGCGAAGTGCCGCCCTGGGACGTGGTGGAGGCACTCCTGCACGACCTCGCCGGCCAGTACGGCCCCGGCGGCGCCGGCCCCGAAGCGGAGCGCGCCCGCGCCCTGCACGCCGCCGCCCTCGCCGCGTACGACTCCCGGCCCGGTGGCCGCGACGCCCTCGGCGACCGGCTCGACGTCATGCTCCGCGAGCAGCGGTACGCCGCCGAACGGCAGGCGGAACTGGGGCGATCGCTCGCCGCCGCCACCAGCCAGGAGGAGGCCGACTCCATCCGCCTCGACCTCGCCTGGGCCCGCGACGACCACGAACGCGCCACTGCCCGGTGCGCCGAACTGCGCGCCAGGATGGCGGACCTGGACCGCCGGGCGGCGAGCGAACGGAGTCAGGCGATACGGCGGGACCGGACGGGGGAGGGGTCCGTGTTCCGCGTCGACGACGGCGTCGGGGGCGAGGGGGCCGACGCGGGCCGTGGACCGTCGAGGGCGACCGGCACTCAGGGCAGCGGATTCCCCGGTCTGCCGCATCAGCGTGACGCGCAGTCGGCGGCCCGGGCGGCGACCTGGTCCGAAGGGCGGGGGACAGCGCCTGCCGGCACGGCCGCGGAACGACACGACGGGCGCGGAGCCACCACCCCGGCCGACGAAGCGGTTGAGTGGCGCGCGGCCCGGCGGCGCCCCGGCCCAGGGGCGGCGGAAGGCGGCGGGCCCGGCCAGGGGTGGCCCGCGGCCCCCTACGCCCCGGCAGGCATCACCGGGCCGTCCGACTGGCCCGACGCACAGGACACGGGCGTCGACACGGACCACCCCACCGCGCGTCCCACGGCCCGAACCGCCCCATTCGGCGCCGCCGCGGCGTCCGACTGGCCAGAAGTGCAGCACTCCGCCGACTCGACGTCCGAGGACCACCCGCAGGCCCCCTCGATCGCCCCCGACCCCGCCCCCAAACAGCGCAAGCGCCGCCGAGGCGGCGCCCGCTTCGCCGGGATGGCCGAGGAGGAGGCCGCCCCCGTCGCCGTACCGCCGACCGCCGAACCCGTCCTCCCCGCGCAGCCCGCCACCACCGGCCGCAGTCCACGCGGGGCCCGGTTCGCCGGGGCCGCCGCCGAGACGCCCGTACGCACGTCACCGCAACCGCAGCCGCAGACCGAGCCGATGGACCCGGTGGACCGGCGGGAGGTCGTCGGGACCGTGGAGACCCTGGTGCGGCTGCGGCGTGAGGGGCGCACCGGTGAGGCGCATGTGCTGCTCGTGGAGGCCGCGTACTGGCCCGCCGGACGCTTCCCCCTGCTCGCCGCCGAGATGCAGCGCGCCGGACTCGGCGCCGACTGGGCGACCCTGCTCTGGGAGGCCGCCTCGCTGCCCGCCGAGCGGCTCGTGGCCGCGGCCGACGCGCTGACCGGGGCGGGACGTGCCGACGACGGCGAGCAGATCCTGCGGCAGGGCGTGGCGCGGCCCGCGCACGAGATCGGGCAGGCTGTGGTGGGGCTGGCCGGCGAGGGGCGGCACCGCGAGGTCCGCGCGCTGCTCGACGCCTACGTCCGCGTCCGCACCCCGGAGGAGGCCGCCCGCAGCGCCGAGCCCGCCCCGAAGACGCTCGTTCCGCTGCTCGTGGAGGCCGCCCGGGGTGTGTCGGACGAGCGCCACTGGGATCTCGTCCATGCCCTGCGGGTGGCGGGGTTCACCGCCTGACACTCCACCGCGCACCCGTCCCACGGGCCACCTCCGTCCCCCACTGGAGTGTGAAACGTGATCGACTCAGCGGGTTAACGACGATGGTCTTGGCAAGGCTGTTCCAGGGGCTTACTTTCAAGCCTCTACGGCCACCTCTACGGGCGTAGAGGCTCTGACGTCCCGTCGAAGGAGCAGCTCATGGCCAACGTCGTACGTGCCGCTCTGGTCCAGGCCACCTGGACCGGCGACACCGAGTCCATGGTGGCGAAACACGAGGAGCACGCCCGCGAGGCGGCCCGCCAGGGCGCCAGGATCATCGGGTTCCAGGAAGTCTTCAACGCTCCCTACTTCTGTCAGGTCCAGGAACCCGAGCACTACCGCTGGGCCGAGCCGGTACCCGACGGGCCGACCGTGCGCCGTATGCAGGAGCTCGCCCGCGAGACGGGCATGGTGGTCGTCGTGCCCGTCTTCGAGGTCGAGCAGTCCGGCTTCTACTACAACACCGCGGCCGTGATCGACGCCGACGGCACCTTCCTCGGCAAGTACCGCAAGCACCACATCCCGCAGGTCAAGGGCTTCTGGGAGAAGTACTACTTCAAGCCCGGCAACATCGGCTGGCCCGTCTTCGACACGGCCGTCGGCAAGGTCGGCGTCTACATCTGCTACGACCGCCACTTCCCGGAGGGCTGGCGCCAACTCGGGCTCAACGGCGCCCAGTTGGTCTACAACCCGTCGGCCACCTCGCGGGGCCTGTCCGCCTACCTGTGGCAGCTGGAGCAGCCCGCGGCGGCCGTCGCCAACGAGTACTTCGTCGCCGCGATCAACCGCGTCGGGCAGGAGCCGTACGGGGACAACGACTTCTACGGGACGTCGTACTTCGTCGACCCGCGCGGGCAGTTCGTCGGTGAGGTCGCCAGTGACAAGGGCGAGGAACTCGTCGTCCGGGACCTGGACTTCGACCTCATCGAAGAGGTGCGGCAGCAGTGGGCCTTCTATCGTGACCGCCGACCCGACGCCTACGAAGGACTGGTGCAGCCGTGACCAAGGACCTGCTGGGACGCCACCGTGCCGTCATGCCGGACTGGCTCGCCCTCTACTACGAGGACCCGCTGGAGATCACCCACGGCGAGGGCCGGTACGTGTGGGACTCCGAGGGCAACCGGTACCTCGACTTCTTCGGCGGCATCCTGACGACGATGACCGCGCACGCGCTCCCCGAGGTGACGAAGGCGGTGAGTGAACAGGCGGGGCGGATCATCCACTCCTCGACCCTGTACCTCAACCGTCCCATGGTCGAACTCGCCGAGCGCGTCGCCCACTTGAGCGGCATCCCGGACGCCCGCGTCTTCTTCACCACCTCCGGCACCGAGGCCAACGACACCGCCCTGCTGCTCGCCACGACCCACCGGCAGAGCAACACGATCCTCGCGATGCGCAACAGCTACCACGGCCGCTCCTTCAGCGCGGTCGGCATCACCGGCAACCGCGGCTGGTCGCCGACCTCGCTGTCGCCGCTGCAGACGCTGTACGTCCACGGCGGGGTGCGCACGCGTGGGCCGTACGCGCACCTGAGCGACGACGACTTCATCGCGGCCTGCGTCGACGACCTGGTGGACGTCCTCGGCCACACCCGCCCGCCCGCGGCCCTCATCGCCGAGCCCATCCAGGGCGTCGGTGGCTTCACCTCGGGGCCTGACGGGTTGTACGCCGCGTTCCGCGAGGTGCTCGCCGAGCGCGGCATCCTGTGGATCGCCGACGAGGTGCAGACCGGCTGGGGCCGCACCGGCGACCACTTCTGGGGCTGGCAGGCACACGGGCAGAACGGCCCGCCGGACATCCTCACCTTCGCCAAGGGCATCGGCAACGGCATGTCCATCGGCGGCGTCGTCGCCCGCGCCGAGATCATGAACTGCCTGGACGCCAACAGCATCTCCACCTTCGGCGGCACCCAGATCACCATGGCGGCCGGCCTCGCCAACCTCAACTACCTGCTGGAACACGACCTCCAGGGCAACGCCCGGCGCGTCGGCGGACTGCTCGTCGAGCGGCTCAGGGCCGTCGCGGCGCAGGTGCCGCACGTACGGGAGGTGCGGGGCCGGGGCCTGATGCTGGGCATCGAGATCACCAGGCCCGGCACGGACGAGGCCGACCCGAACGCGGCGTCGGCCGTGCTGGAAGCGGCCCGCGAGGGCGGCCTCCTCATCGGCAAGGGCGGCGGCCACAACACCACTTCGCTGCGCGTCGCCCCGCCCCTGTCCCTCACCGTCGCGGAGGCCGAGGAAGGCGCCGAGATCCTGGAGAGCGCTCTGAGGAGCATCTGAACCGCCCGAGCAAGGGAACCACCATGACGACCACCACCTCGGAGACCTGGGAGCGCCTCGAACCGGTCCTGTCCGTCCGGCAGGTCCTCACCCTGGAGCGGGTGCTGGCCGGGGAGCCCGAGGTGGTGGCCGGTGCCGGTCAGCTCGACCGCCCGGTGCGCTGGGTGCACGTCGCCGAGGCGCCGGACGTCGGGGTGATGCTCAGCGGCGGCGAGATGGTGCTGACGACCGGGGTGCTGCTCGCCGGGGACGACGACAAGCAGGCCGAGTACATCCGCTCCCTGCACCGGGCGGAGGCCGCGGCCGTCGTACTGGGCCTGGGCCGGGCGTTTCCCGCCCCGCCGGACGTGATGCGCCGGGCGGCCGAGCGGTGCGGGCTGCCCATGGTCGTCCTGCACCGGCCCTTCCCGTTCGCCGAGCTGACCGAAGAGGTGCAGTCCCGGCTCGTGCGGCGGAAGTTCGCCGCCGTCAGCCTCTCGGAGGCCGTACGGACCGCGCTCACCGGACTCATCACCGCCGGCGCCCCGCTCCAGCGGCTCCTCGACGAGGTCGCCGCGCACAGCGCCTGCCCCGTCGTCGTCACGAACCTCGCCCACCGCGTCCTCGCCACGGCGGGGGAGCGCTCCGCGGTGGACGACGTGCTGCGCGACTGGGAGCGCATCGCCCGTCAGGCCGGCGGCAGCCAGGGCGACGGCTGGATCCGCGCCGAACTGGGCGGGCGGGGGGAGCGGTGGGGCCAGATCGTGCTGTGCGGGCACCGCGGCGACACCGCCACCGGACGGCTCCTCGCCGAACGCGCCGCCGAGGCCCTCGTCCTGCACCGCATGCTGGGCGGCAACTCCGCGCACACCTGGGAGGAGCAGTCCGCGCAGAGCCTGCTGACCGACCTCGTCAGCAGGGTCGTACCGGCACGTCAGCTGCTGCCACGCGCGCGTGCCGCCGGGCTGCCGGTCAACCGGCGCACCTTCGTGCCGCTGGTCGTACGGGACGTCGAGCCCGCCCAACTCGACCGGGTACTGCGGATGCTGGGGCTGCCGGGGCTGGTCGCCGAGCTGGCCGACGGTGTCGTCGCGGTCCTGCTGAGTCTCGCCCGGGACCAGGACGCCTCGGTGCTGACGGCGAACTTCGCGGCGCGGCTGCGCTCGGAGGCGGAACGGACCGTCGTCGCCGCGGCCGATCCCCGTACCGCCTGGGACGACCTGCCGGCGGGCCTGCGTGAGGCGCAGCACGTCGCGGACGCGGTGGCGGACTCCTCGGCCGCCCTCGACCTGCCGGCCGTCGTACGCCTCAAGGACGTCCATCTGCGCGGTCTGGTACGGCTGTTGCGGGACGATCCGCACGTCCAGTCGTTCGCGGAGCGGGAGCTGGACGGGCTGCTGTGCGGGTCCGGCGACGACCTGCTCGCCGTGCTGCGGACGTATCTCGCCACCGGCCGCAACAAATCGCGCACGGCCCAGCTCCACCACGTCTCCCGGCCCGCCCTGTACCGGCGCCTGGAGGCGATACAGACCCGGCTCGGCGTGGACCTCGACGACTTCGAGCAGGCCGCCTCGGTGCACATCGCGCTCCTCGCGCATGATGCGCAACAGGGGTGAAACATGCGACGACCTGGGAAAACGGCGGTGAAACATGGGTCCACGACAGGGTGACACCGTGGCACGCCGCACGCCCGCAGACGTGACACCGTGCAACTCAAAGCCCGCTCGTCGACTTCCTAGCCTTCTCGCACACCGAGCGACCGGAGGTCCCGATGAGCAGAGTGATCCGTGCCGCCCTCTTCCAGACCGCCTGGACCGGCGACAAGGAATCGATGATCCAGGTACACGAGCAGGCGGCCCGCGACGCGGCCGCGCAGGGTGCTCAGGTCCTGTGCTTCCAGGAGCTGTTCTACGGGCCGTACTTCTGCCAGGTCCAGGACAAGGCGTTCTACGAGTACGCCGAGGCGATCCCGGACGGGCCGATCGTCAAGCGGTTCCAGGCGCTCGCCAAGGAGCTGGGCATCGTCCTGATCCTGCCGATGTACGAGGAGGAGCAGCCCGGCGTCCTCTACAACACGGCCGCGGTGATCGACGCGGACGGCTCGTACCTCGGCAAGTACCGCAAGCACCACATCCCCCAAGTGCCGGGATTCTGGGAGAAGTTCTACTTCCGCCCCGGCAACCTGGGCTGGCCCGTCTTCGACACCAAGGTCGGGAAGATCGGCGTCTACATCTGCTACGACCGCCACTTCCCGGAGGGCTGGCGGGCGCTGGGGCTCGCGGGCGCGGAGATCGTCTTCAACCCGTCGGCCACCTCGCGCGGGCTGTCCGCCTACCTCTGGCAGCTGGAGCAGCCGGCAGCCGCGGTCGCCAACGAGTACTTCGTCGGTGCGATCAACCGGGTCGGTGTCGAAGAGCTGGGCGACAACGACTTCTACGGGACGACCTACTTCGTCGACCCGGAGGCCCAGTTCGTGGGCGAGGTGGCGAGCGACAAGGAGACCGAACTGGTCGTCCGCGACCTGGACATGGCCAAGCTGCGCGAGGTCCGCGACCGCTGGCAGTTCTACCGCGACCGCCGTCCCGACGCGTACCCCCCGCTGACCGCACCCTGACCGAATCATCCACCCTGGCAGGAGAGGGATCATGAGCAGCCGTACCGTCATCCGCGGTGGTCTCGTCATCACCGCGTCCGACGAGATCCACGCCGACGTGCTGATCGAGGACGGCCGCATCGCGGCCCTCGCCGCCTCCGGCACGCCGGCAGCCGAATCGTTCACTGCCGACCGGGTCATCGACGCCACCGGGAAGTACGTCATCCCCGGTGGCGTCGACGCCCACACCCACATGGAGCTGCCGTTCGGCGGCACCTTCGCCTCCGACACCTTCGAGACCGGCACCCGGGCCGCCGCCTGGGGCGGTACCACCACGATCATCGACTTCGCGGTGCAGAGCGTGGGCCATTCGCTGCGCGAGGGCCTGGACGCCTGGCACGCCAAGGCCGAGGGCAACTGCGCGATCGACTACGGCTTCCACATGATCGTCTCCGATGTGAACCAGGAGACGCTCAAGGAGATGGACCTGCTGGTCGAGGAGGGCGTGACCAGTTTCAAGCAGTTCATGGCCTACCCGGGGGTCTTCTACTCCGACGACGGCCAGATCCTGCGCGCCATGCAGCGCTCCGCCGAGAACGGCGGCCTGATCATGATGCACGCCGAGAACGGCATCGCCATCGACGTGCTGGTCGAGCAGGCGCTGGCGCGGGGGGAGACCGACCCGCGCTACCACGGGGAAGTGCGCAAGGCCCTGTTGGAGGCCGAGGCCACCCACCGCGCCATCAAGCTGGCCCAGGTGGCCGGGGCGCCCCTGTACGTCGTCCACGTCTCGGCGATGGAGGCAGTCGCCGAGCTGGCCAGGGCGCGCGACGAGGGGCTGAACGTCTTCGGCGAAACGTGCCCGCAGTACCTGTTCCTGTCGACCGACAACCTCGCCGAGCCCGACTTCGAGGGCTCCAAGTACGTGTGCAGCACGCCCCTTCGCCCGAAGGAGCACCAGGCCAAGCTGTGGCAGGGGCTGCGGACGAACGACCTGCAGGTCGTCTCCACCGACCACTGCCCCTTCTGCTTCGTCGGCCAGAAGGAGCTGGGGCGCGGGGACTTCTCGAAGATCCCCAACGGCCTCCCCGGCGTCGAGAACCGGATGGACCTGCTCCACCAGGCCGTCGTCGACGGCCACATCTCGCGCCGCCGCTGGATCGAGATCGCCTGCGCGACCCCGGCCCGGATGTTCGGCATGTACCCGAAGAAGGGCACGATCGCGCCGGGCGCCGACGCCGACATCGTCATCTACGACCCGCAGGCCGAGCAGGTCATGTCCGCCGTCACGCACCACATGAACGTCGACTACTCGGCGTACGAGGGCAAGCGCACCACCGGCCGGGTCGAGACGGTCCTCTCGCGCGGCGAACTCGTCATCACCGAGCGGGAGTACACCGGGCACGCCGGGCACGGCGTCTACACCCCCCGCTCCACCTGTCAGTACCTCAACTAGGAGCGGAGCCCATGGACTTCGGACTCGTCCTGCAGACCGACCCGCCGGCCTCGCGGGTCGTCAGCCTGATGAAGCGCGCCGAGCGCAGCGGCTTCACCTACGGCTGGACCTTCGACTCCGCCGTGCTGTGGCAGGAGCCGTTCGTGATCTACAGCCAGATCCTCGCGAACACGGAGAAGCTGAAGGTCGGCACGATGGTGACCAACCCGGGCACCCGTACCTGGGAGGTCACCGCCTCCACCTTCGCCACCCTCAACGACATGTTCGGCAACCGCACGGTCTGCGGCATCGGCCGCGGCGACTCGGCGATGCGCGTCGCGGGCCGCAAGCCCAACACCCTCGCACGCATCAGCGACGCCATGAAGGTCATCCGGGCGCTGGGCCGCGGCGACGAGGCCGACCTCGGCGGCGGCACGGTCGTCAGGTTCCCGTGGATCAAACCGGGCGCCGAACTCCCCGTGTGGATGGCGGCGTACGGCCCCAAGGCCCTGAAGATGACCGGTGAGGAGGCCGACGGGTTCATCCTGCAGCTCGCCGACCTCTATCTGACCGAGTACATGGTCAAGGCGGTGAAGGACGCGGCGATCGCGGCCGGCCGCGACCCCGACGACGTCAAGATCTGCGTCGCCGCTCCCGCCTACGTCACCGAGGACGACTCGCCCGAGGCACTCGCCCACGCGCGCGAACAGTGCCGTTGGTTCGGCGGGATGGTCGGCAACCACGTCGCCGACCTGGTCGCCAAGTACGGGGAGCACTCCGCCGCCGTACCCGACGAACTCACCGACTACATCAAGGCGCGTGAGGGGTACGACTACTCCCACCACGGGCGCGCCGACAACCCGGACACCCAGTTCGTGCCCGACGAGATCGTCGACCGGTTCTGTCTCATCGGACCGGTGGAGAAGCACATCGAGAAGCTGAACGCGCTGCGTGAGCTGGGGGTCGACCAGTTCGCCGTCTACGACATGCACGACGCGCAGGAAGCCGTCATCGACGCGTACGGCTCCCAGGTCATCCCCGCCGTCAACTCCTGACGGGCGCCTTCGAGTTCGTACGCACCCGGCACCACCGCTCCATCCGACCCCCCACCTTGACTCCCTCCCCGCGGTCCCGGCCTCCCCGCCACCGCCCCGGGGAGGGAGGCGGGGCCGGGGAGGGACAGGCACGCCCCTCCCCGGCCCCGCCCAAGGCCCCCGCACGGCCTCTCCATCCCGTCCCGCATTGTCGATTGGCCTGCCCATGACCGAAACAGTCCCCACGGGGTCACCGATATCCCAGTCCGCCGACGCCGGCGGCCGCATCGAACTCGCCCCCGAGGCATTCCCCGCCGACAGCCCCTTCGCCAACGAGGATCTGCGTCCCGTCCCCGTCGCCGAGCGCAAGTGGACGACGTACAACTTCGCGGCCCTGTGGATCTCCATGGCCCACTGCATCCCGAGCTGGACCCTGGCCTCCGGCCTGGTCGCGCTCGGCATGGACTGGAAGCAGGCCGTCTTCACCATCGCCCTGGCCAACGTCATCGTGCTGCTGCCGATGCTGGCCACCGGGCATGCAGGGCCCAAGTACGGCATACCGTTCCCGGTGCTGGCGCGCGCCTCCTTCGGGCTGCGCGGTGCCAACGTCCCGGCGCTGATCCGGGCGGCCGTGGCCTGCGGCTGGTTCGGCATCCAGACCTGGATCGGCGGCAGCGGCATCTTCGCCCTGGGCTCCAAGCTCACCGGCGGCGGGTGGGAGAACGCGAGCAAGATCGCGGGCAACCCCTGGCCGCTGTGGCTCTGTTTCCTCCTCTTCTGGGCCGCGCAGATCGCCATCATCTACCGCGGCATGGACTTCCTGCGGCACTTCGAGAACTGGGCCGCGCCCTTCGTGATCGTCGGTGCCTTCGTGCTGCTGATCTGGATCGCGGTCAAGGCGGACGGCTTCGGCGCGCTGCTCGACCAGCCCTCGAAGCTGGGCTGGGGGCCCGACTTCTGGCCGGTCTTCTTCCCGTCCCTCATGGGAATGATAGGTTTTTGGGCCACTTTGTCCCTCAATATTCCTGACTTCACCCGCTTCGGAGCGAGCCAGAAGGCGCAGACCTGGGGCCAGTCCCTGGGGCTGCCGACGACCATGACGCTCTTCGCCGTCCTCGCCGTGCTGGTCACCTCCGGCTCCGAGGTGGTCTACGGCGAGGCGATCTGGGACCCGGTCACCCTCGCCGCCAAGACGGACAGCGCCTTCGGCCTGCTCTTCGCCCTCATCGTCGTCCTGGTCGCCACGATCTCCGTGAACATCGCGGCGAACGTCGTCTCCCCGGCGTACGACCTGGCGAACCTGGCGCCGAAGCTCATCAACTTCCGTACGGGCGCGCTGATCACCGGCGTCATCGGTGTGCTGATCTTCCCGTGGAAGCTGATCTCCACCCCGGAGTTCTACATCTTCACCTGGCTCGGCGTGGTCGGCGGCCTGCTCGGCACGGTCGCGGGCATCCTGATCGCCGACTACTGGATCGTCCGCCGCACGGTCCTGCACCTCGCTGACCTGTACACGCCCGGCGGACGCTACTGGTACTCGTCCGGCTGGAACTGGCGCGCCATCGTCGCCTTCCTGGTCGGCGGCGTGCTCGCGGTCGGCGGCTCGTACTCGGGCGTCGGCGCCGACGGCGCGAAGACCGGGCCGTTCCCGGTGGACGGGCTGATCCCGTTCCTCAAGCCGCTCGCCGACTACGGCTGGGCGGTGGGCCTGGGTGCCTCGCTGGTGCTGTACGTGGTGCTGATGGCCGGACACAGGGAACGCGTGGAGGCCTGAACCCGCCGTGGAAGGAGATCTGGAGGACGGTCAGCTCTTCTGGCCGTCCTCCAGCGCGGCCACCGCCTCCTTGGCCGCCTTGATGGCGCCCTTGTTGATCTCGTCCGTGCTGGGCGCCGTCTTCGACTCGAAGTCGCTTCCGCTGTAGGTGACGGAGACCAGCGCGTTGGACGCGCGGACCATCACCACGCCCTCCCGGGTCTGCTGCTTGTCCTCGGTGGTGAGGTTCACGACGGAGTACCCCGAGTCGCCGATGCCGGGGACGGCGCCGCCGCCGCTCTTGTTCCCGACGCGCTCCTCGTAGGACTTCTCCGCCGCGTCGTCCGAGGCCGTGATCTCGAAGGACACGTCCAGCCACCGGTAGTCGTAGCCCTTGAGCGCGTTCCACGAGCAGGTGCGGCGCAGCTTCGAGTCCGTCGACGGGATCTCCTTGCCGGCCGACTTGGCGCCCGGCACGAGCGACTTGACCGTTTTCGTGCTCAGGCTGTCGCACGGCGCGGGAGCGGAGGAGTACGTCTTCGACACCGCCGCCGTCGCGGGGGCCGAGGGTGAAGCGTCGCCGCTCTTCTGCGTCGCCGGCGCGTCGGCGGCCTGTGTCGCGGGTCCGGACGACAGTGCCCAGCCGGCCACGGCGAGCACGACGACGGGCGACAGACGCGCGGTGAGAGCGAGCGGCAAGGGAAGAGAACGCACGGCGCACTTTTCGTGGGGGACGGTGCGGAGGGAGTCCGCACTGCGGACGGGACGCCAGTGTCACATGACTCCCTGTGGGGCGGAAGTGCCAACTCGCTCCGTGCTGACGCTGTTAC
This sequence comes from Streptomyces sp. NPDC093591, assembly GCF_044764885.1. Classification (NCBI taxonomy): domain Bacteria; kingdom Bacillati; phylum Actinomycetota; class Actinomycetes; order Kitasatosporales; family Streptomycetaceae; genus Streptomyces; species Streptomyces sp. NPDC093591. The sequence continues at coordinate 217,365 of NZ_JBIWIY010000008.1, read as the reverse complement.
GGGACGGTCGTAATTACGTGGAGCTCTGGGTGAGTTACATAGGCTGCCTGGTGATTTGGGTGGAAAGTGAGCTTTCGATGCGGTCCACGGCCACGAAAGCGCCGTACGCGATGAGATGCACCAGACAGTGGTCGGTGTGCTCCGGCCGGCGCCAGGCCGCCACGTCCTCGTCGGTGATGCGGTACGGCGCGAGAGCGGCCAGCAGGGCCAGGCGCGCCGCCGGCCGCTCCCGGCGGTCCGGGAACCCGGCCAGGGTGAGCGGCGGATGGGTTCCGTCCCAGTCCTGGAGGGTCTGCTCCACGATGTGATGGTCGTCGGTGTCGAGCAGTCCGGCGCCCCGCATGGCCGCCCTGAGCAGCGCCGCGTACGCGAGGCCGACGGGTGTGCCGCCTGCCCATGCGGGCGCCTCGCCGGGATCGACGTGCTCGAGCAGCGCGAGGGAGGTGCCGGGCCGGGCGGGGCGGCGCACGGTCCTGGCGAGCGTACGGCCCGCGAGGCTGCGCACCGCCCGGAAGCGCTGGGCGCCCGCGGGGAGCAGGTTCTCGGTCAGCAGGGCCGACGCGATCCGGTTGATGAAGTGGAAGGTGAGCGCGGTGCCGAGATAGGCGGGGGCGTGCTCGCGCGGGAAGGGGTACGGCTCCAGGGCGGCGCCGGGCACGCGCGTGTGCCGCCCCCAGGCGAGCAGGCGCGCGTGCTCCTCGTTCTGCGGTCGCTCCCCGCGGGCCAGCCGTTCGGCGAGCGCGTGGTCGCCGGTGGCGTGCAGGAGCACGGTGTGCGCGTCCACGCAGAACGGGCACTTGTTGGCGAGCGACACCCCGAGGGCCACGAGTTCCTTGCCGGTCCGGCTGCCGGTCCCGGCGATGAGCGACTCGCGCATCAATGCCCAGGTGGGGGCGAGGAGTTCGGGTGCGCAGGACAGCACCGCGAAGGTGACGGGCTCGGCGATGCCGAAGTCCAGGGCGATCTGGGCGTACACCTCGGCGACGGTGCCGGTGGCCGACTTCGCCGGGAGGGGTTCGGTGTATCGGAAGGGTGTGGGCATGGGCAACAGCGTGCGCCGCAGGGGCGGTCCGGGTCGTCGTACCGCCGAAGGCAGTCGGTGCTGCGACGGCGGGGCGGGCAGGTGCCCCGCCCTACTACGCCGGGAGTAGTCGCAGAGCCGTCCACAGGGCTGACGTCGCTGTCGGTGGGGCCGTCTACTGTGCGTGCATGAGCGGGTACCGGATCACACGCGAGCGGCTCGCCGACATGACGGCCGCCGTCGTGGTCGGTGTGATCACCGTGTTCGCCGCCGTGGCGGACGACCGCGCGGGGCTCGTGGACTGCGCGCTGATCGGGGCCGGTTCGCTGGCCCTGGCCGCGCATCGCACCGCTCCTCGCGTGGTTCTCGCCGTCGCCACCGGCTGTCTGCTCGCCGAGGTCGTCCACACAGGGCCCGCCGCCGGTCTGGCCATACCCGTGGTGGGGGCGGCGCACACGGCGTCGCGGACCGGACACCGGGGCACGGCCGCGGCGGCCGCCGCCGTCTTCCTCGGCGGATACGTGGCGGCGGGCTCGGCGAGTTCGGACGTCACGCGGGAGGCGCTGCTGCTCGCCGGCTGGTTCCTGTGCGCGGTGGTGACGGGCCTGGCCGACCGTAACTGGCAGGCGTATCTGCGCCAGACCGAGCAGCGCGCCCTGGAGGCCGAACGCACCCGCGAGGAGGCGGCGTTGCGCCGAGCGGGCGAGGAGCGGCTGCGCATAGCAAGGGAGTTGCACGACTCCCTCACCCACAGCATCTCGATCGTCAAGCTCCAGGCGGGAGTCGCCGTGCACCTGGCCCGCAAGCGCGGCGAGGAGGTGCCGCCCGCGCTGCTCGCCATCCAGGAGGCGAGCGGGGAGGCGATGCGCGAGCTGCGCGCCACGCTGGAGGTGCTGCGCACGGACGAGCCCACCGGTACACCCGCGCTGCTCGTGGAGCGGGCGCGGGCGGCTGGCCTCGCTGTCGAGTTGACGGTGACGGGACAGGAGCGGCCGCTCGCGGCGACGGTCGACCGGGCGATGTACCGCATCGTCCAGGAAGCCTTGACGAACGCGGCGCGGCACGCGGGTCCGGCGAAAGTGGCAGTGCAACTCATCTATGGCAAGGGGGAGTTGACGATATGCGTCGAGGACGACGGCTCCGCCGACGCGACCAGACCTCCCATCCCCGGCATCGGTCTGACCGGCATGCGTGAACGGGTCACGGCCCTCGGCGGCACCCTGGACGCCGCCCCGCGCGCGGAGGGCGGGTTCGCCGTGCGGGTATGGCTGCCGCTGGGGGAGGCGGCATGACGGACCACGTCATCAGGGTGGCGCTCGTCGACGACCAGGCGCTGATGCGGGCGGGCTTCCGGGCCCTGCTGGACGCCGAGGACGGCATCGAGGTGGTCGGCGAGGCGGCGGACGGGGAGCGGGGCCTGGAGCTGATCCGCGCCCAGGTCCCCGACATCGCGCTGATCGACGTACAGATGCCGGTGATGACGGGCATCGAGGCGACGCGCAGGATCGCCGCGGATCCGGCACTGGCGGCGGTCCGCGTGGTGATCCTGACGAACTACGGCCACGACGAGTACGTCTTCGAGGCCCTGCGGGCCGGCGCGAGCGGCTTCCTCCTGAAGGACACCGAACCGGCCGACCTGCTCCAGGCGATCGAGGTGGTGGCACGGGGCGAGGCCCTGCTGTCCCCGTCGGTCACCCGCACCCTGATCGGCGAGTTCGTCTCCCGCCCACCCGACCGGGCCACCGCCCCCGGCCTGGAGTGCCTGACTCGCCGCGAACGCGAGGTGACGGCGTTGGCGGCGCGGGGTCTGACCAACGAGGAGATCGCCGAGCACATGGTCATCAGCCCGTTCACCGCGAAGACGCACGTCAGCAGGGCGATGACGAAGCTGGGGGCGCGGGACCGGGCGCAGTTGGTGGTGTTCGCGTACGAGTCGGGGCTGGTGACGGCCCGCGGGGCATGACCCGTTGCGCCATGGTGCAGATCCCGGGCCGGCTCTACTGCCTGCCCGAACGGGCCGGCTGAGTAAGGGTGTTGACCGAGGCGCACCGGGCGGCCCGGCCGGGCGGGCTGGTGGCCGCGGCCGGTTGAGTGGACGCACGGCCCCCTGACGGTGAGGTGGAGCGTGGCGAGATCGCCGTTCGGCCGTCACGGACGATGCAGGCCTGGAGGTGGGGTCAGGGTCGGCGCGGCGTTGGCCGAGTTTCTCGACTCCCGGGCAAGTGTGTCGGGCAACAGCGGTCGGGCGTAGGCGAATTGATGCAGGTCCTATGGACTTCGTGGCCGCCGGGGGCAGCGGCCTGCTGTATGTCCTGACGGCAGCGACCGTCGTCGCGGCCGCCGCCCGATTCGCCGCGCAACCGCCACGAGTCTGATTTCTCGCCGCGCTGTGCCGCGCCGCCGGATGCCCCTCTCTCCTCTGCGCTCCTCAGGATCTTCACAGGGAAGGCACAGTCTGCCTTCAATTCCATGATCACAAGGGTGCTTCGCCCTGATAAGTTCCTTGACGCCCACTTGGTGAACACATGTTCGAAACAAAGGAACTTCATGCGTATACGCGCACTTCCGGTGGCTGCAGCCCTCACGGCCACAGCAGCGCTCGCCGGGTCCTTCACCCCCTATAGCGCACAGGACGGCGATACCGTCACCACGGTCTCGAACCAGATCGAGCCGCAGATCTCCACCACCGCCCGTCCGGGCCACGGAGTCCTGAAGATGGAGGTTCTGCTCACCGAGGAGGACATCGCCAAGGCCAAGAAGCGCGTCAAGGGTGAGCTGACGTCGCCCACGGCGAAGAGTGCCCAGACCGACCGGCCCGAGTATCTGAAGCCGAAGCTCAAGGACGGCAAGGGCACCGCTGAGGACTTCATGGCGGTGATGGACAGGGCCCGGTCGTTCGCCACCGAGGCGAAGGGCAAGCCGTTCAAGCTCCCGGAGCCCGAGACGGTCAAGTCCCCGGGCGCGCTGTCCATGGGCAACGTCAACGCGTTCACGCACACCTACGCGGTTGGCGACACTCCGCCGGACGCGCTCGCCCAGTTGTGCTTCTCGAGCGACAGCAGCTTCACGGACTACACGATCTTGTTCGACCGGTACACCTACTGCGCACGGCAGAAGATCGGCGCGGACTACTGGAAGGTCGACAAGACGACCGGGGCGAAGATCGAGCACCTGGGCACGACGTACGCCAACATGGAACTCTTCGGCCAGAACTACACCGACAGCCGGTCGACGCGTCTGTTCGCGCGGCTCCAGCAGGGCTCCGTGGACTACCAGTGGGGCCCGATCGACGACTGGTGGACCGCCCCGGGGGTTCCGCTGTCGATGATCGGGCAGTGCGAGCAGCTGCTCACCCAGTGCTCCACGTTCCAGGGACCGGCAACGATGACGTGGGGCACGTGGGACAACAACACCACCTGGTTCCCATGGAACACCAACAGCCCCGAGACCGGCATGTGGGGGCGCGACAAGCAGGGGCTCCACGGCCTCAACATGCAGTTCTACACGGACAGCGAAGAGTACGACATGGACCAGCCGGGCGTGGTCCCGTCCTTGTCGCCGCGGTGTGACTCGGCCACGTACTTCTCGTCGAGCCGGCCCCAGTCGTGCGTGTTCCTCGAGGCGGTACCGTTCGTCGCGTACGCCACGGGCGCGGACTCGCCGAACCGCGAGGTCGCCCAGCACATCCAGGACGCGTTCACCGCTCCGAACAGCACCTACCCGACCAGTTCCACGGCGAAGGTGTTCCCCGGCCAGTACGACGGAACGTGGGCACCGGAAGGTCTGCACCGCCTGACCGAGTCGCTGCACTCGTCGGTGATGAACGCGAACGAGGCGGAGAAGAACGACGCCTGCCAGAAGATCGGCGACTACGCCGACACCGGCCTGCCGTACACGCTTCAGCCCAAGACGGGACAGGACTGCGACGAGTACCCGTTCCGCTCGACGCTGGAGGGAGCAGCGAGCCCCGACTGGGACTTCTCCGTCCGGGCGGTCGACACGACACAGAACCAGTCCGCCGGCGGCAGCCTCATCGCGTTCTACAACTCCGACCGGGTGCTGGCGTGGGACCCCACCCTGCCGAGCCCGGACGCCACCAACGACACGTTCTACGTGCGCATCAGCTGACATCCAGCCTGCGGCCAGAGATCACAATGGGCCGGCAGGGATGTTCCTGCCGGCCCATCGCCGTGTCACACTGCGGGTTCCCTTTCGCATGCACAGCAGAGAGAAAGCAGTAATGGATCTGTCCGAGTGGTATCGCGAGTTTGGTGCCGCAGCGTTCACTCTCGCCCCGACAAGTCCCCCAAAACTCCTCACGGCCCTTGGCGTCGTCGAATACGAGACGGTCGAGGACGCACTCAAGGAACTACAGGAGCATCACGAGTACGCGTGGGTCCAGGAGAACATGGGCGCCCCGGAGGACCGTGAGACGCCCCTCCTCGTCGCGGCGGCTGTGGACAACGACTGGTCCGTTGCGATCGAAGTCGACGGAATGACCGGCTGGACGGGTTGCAAGACGGAGATCCTGCGCTCGGTGTCGGAGTCATACGGCATCGCCTACAGCTGCTTCTACGACAGCGGCAACGCACAGGTGCTCGTCTCCTCCAGCGGCATGAACCCGGCGTACATCAACACACTGAGCGGAGACCGGCGCGGTGAACTCGCGCCCGATATGGACCGGGCGTTGACGGAGGCCGGATTTCACGGCGGAGGCTTCCGGGCGCTGGCTCCGCACCTCCAGGAGATGCGTGACCTAGAGCGGCTGGATACTGCCTTCTACGCTGTCTCACGCCGTCACTTGACCGATTGCGTCAATACGGACGGCTGGATCGCGGGCCAAACAAGCAGCCGCTGAGAATCCGTTGTCGTACCGATAAGTTCGCCTGGTCGTCGAACGCTGTATTTGAGGTCCAGGTCGGTCCCTTGGCCGAAGTCGCCTGATGATGGGATCAGCCAGAGGCACCGCACAGCGGTGGTTCCGGGGCTCGGGTGTGGCCTGCGCCAAGGAGAATTTCTCGGGCTCGGCCCGGAGGGCATCGATGGCGGGCGCGGAATCCTTCACGTCCGGCGGCAGGTGCGCTGGGGCATTCGTCGCCGCCCCTCGCCCTCGACCGCTACGCCCCCTTCGTGCCGGAGGCGGGGAGGAAGGGACGCAGGGCGATCGATAGCCTGCTGGGGGAGCGGAGGGAGGAGAGCCGCGGCCCGAACTCCCGGATTCCCTCCCCAGGGCCGTTCCTGAGCGTCCATCAGGCTGGCAGACGCGCGTAAACAGCGAGGTGAGAGGCCGTATGTTCACCACCCGACCCACCCTCCAGGGCACCTTCGGCATGGTGTCCTCCACCCACTGGCTCGCCTCGCAGTCGGCGATGGCCGTGCTGGAGAGCGGCGGCAACGCGTACGACGCGGCCGTGGCGGGGGCGTTCGTGCTGCATGTCGTCGAGCCGCATCTCAACGGGCCGGCCGGTGAGGTGCCGATCCTGCTCGCGCCGGCGGGTGGGGAGGTGCGGGTGCTGTGCGGGCAGGGCGTCGCGCCCGCCGGGGCGACCGTCGCGCAATACAGAGGGCTCGGGCTGGAGCTCGTACCGGGGACGGGGCCGCTCGCCGCCGCCGTACCCGGGGCGTTCGACGCCTGGATGCTGCTGCTGCGCGACCACGGCACCAGGACGCTCGCCGAGGTGCTCGCGTACGCCATCGGGTACGCCGAACACGGGCACGCGCCCGTGGAGCGCGTCGGGGAGACCGTCGAGACCGTGCGGGAGTTGTTCGAGACGGAGTGGACCTCGTCGGCCGATGTGTATCTGCCGGGCGGGCAGGCACCCCGGGCCGGGGAGCTGCTGCGCAATCCCGCCCTCGCCGCCACCTGGAAGCGGCTGCTCGACGAGGTCGCCGGCGCCGGGGACCGGGTCGCGCAGATCGAGGCCGCGCGGGAGGTGTGGCGCACCGGGTTCATCGCCGAGGCCCTCGTACGGCAGGCGCAGCGGCCCACCATGGACACCAGCGGTGAGCGGCACTCCGGCACCCTCACGGCCGCCGACCTCGCCGGCTGGTCCGCGACCTACGAGGCGCCGGCGACGTACGACTGGAACGGCTGGACCGTGTGCAAGGCCGGCCCCTGGAGCCAGGGCCCGGTCCTGCTCCAGCAGCTCGCGCTGCTCCCGCCCGAGCTGCCACGGTACGGGTCCGCCGAGTACGTCCATCTGCTGATCGAGGGCTGCAAGCTGGCGATGGCCGACCGGGAGGCCTGGTACGGGGACGCGGCCGAGGTACCGCTCGCCGAGCTGCTGTCGGAGCCGTACAACTCGGCCCGGCGGGAGCTGGTCGGCGAGAAGGCCTCCCATGAGCTGCGGCCCGGCAGCCCGGGCGGACGGGCCCCGCGGCTGTGCGCGCACGCCCACGCGGTGGCCTCCGACGACCCCGGCTTCGAGGTGCTCGGCGTCGGCGAGCCGACCGTCGCCAAGCGCCCGACGTCCCCGGTGCCGGGCGAGCCCGACATCGCCGCCGACGGGGGCACCCGCGGCGACACCTGCCACCTCGACATCGTCGACCGCTGGGGCAACATGATCGCGGCCACCCCCAGCGGCGGCTGGCTCCAGTCCAACCCCGTCGTGCCCGAACTGGGCTTCCCGCTCGGCACCCGGCTGCAGATGACCTGGCTGGAGGAGGGCCTGCCGAACTCGCTCACCCCGGGGCGGCGGCCGCGTACGACACTCACCCCCTCGATCGCCCTGCGCGACGGCGTCCCCGTCATGGCCTTCGGCACGCCCGGCGGGGACCAGCAGGACCAGTGGCAGCTGCACTTCTTCCTCGCGGTCGCCCTGCGGGACCGGGTCCGCGGCGGTCTCGACCTCCAGGGCGCGATCGACGCCCCGAACTGGCACAACGACAGCTTCCCGGGCTCCTTCTACCCGCGCGGGATGCGGCCGGGGAGCGTCACCGTGGAGTCGCGGATGGACGCCGAGGTCGTGGAGGAGCTGCGGCGGCGTGGTCATCACGTGACCGTCGGTGACGCCTGGTCGGAGGGGCGGCTGTGCGCGGTCGCGAGGGATCCGGAGACCGGGGTCCTGTCGGCGGCGGCGAATCCGCGGGGGATGCAGGGGTACGCGGTCGGGCGCTGAGGGCTGGTCCGGGGCGCCGAGGGCGGGGCCCGGACCGCTGAGGGAGGGTCTCGCGCGGCCGAGGGAACGCCTCTGACCTGCTGATACGTGCCCCTCCTGTTCACGCCGACGCCATCCGGCGTCCATCGGGCAGGCGGGGTTTGTCAGTGGGGCGTGCTCTCATGGAGGGGTGATCGAAGACTACGAAACCATCGACGAGTTTCTCGCACAGCGCTCCGCCGACGTCGAGGAAGCGGTCCGCAAGGCGGCCGCGGCCGAGATCATGCCGCGCTTCCGGCAGCTCGCCGCGCACGAGGTCGACCAGAAGGCCGGACCGCACGACCTGGTGACCGACGCCGACCGGTTCGCCGAGCAGTACCTCACCGAGGCGCTCGCCGCGCTCCTGCCCGGCTCGGTCGTGGTCGGCGAGGAGGCGGTGCACGCCAACCCGGCGACGTACGACGCGCTCCAGGGCGACGCCCTCGTCTGGATCGTCGACCCGGTCGACGGCACCCGCCAGTTCGTGCACGGAGACACCGGCTTCTGCACCCTGGTCGCGCTCGCACGGCGCGGCGTCCTGCTCGCCTCCTGGACCTACGCCCCCGCCCGCGACCAGCTGGCCACGGCGATACGGGGCCGGGGCGCCTTCCTCGACGGCGAGCGGCTGTACTCCGGCGCGCCGGACCCCGGTCGTGACCTGGAAGTCGCCACCTCCCACCCGGACTACACGACCGACGAGCAGAAGAGCGCGCTGCTCGGCCTGTGGACCGACGGCGTCGCGCCGCGCGCCTGCGGTTCCGCGGGGCTGGAGTATCTCGCCATCGCCCGGGGTCAGTTGGACGCCACGGCGTTCTCGTGGGAGGCCGCCTGGGACCACGCGGCGGGCATTCTCCTCGTCGAGGAGGCGGGTGGCGCCCACCTGACGCGCGCGGGCGAGCCGTTCCGCATCACCGGCGGCAACGCCCTGCCGTTCACGGCGGCCCGGGACGCGGCCACGGCTCGCCGGGTGCGGGAACTGCTGTCGGACGCAGCCTGATCTGGGGGCGGCCCCCGCCGAAACGGAGGTCGACCACCTCGAACTCGGCGGGGGTGCCGTCCGCGGGCCACTCGCATTCCGCCTGCAGCAGGACCAGGGCGTCCACGAAGCCGGCAGCGGGCAGACCGACGTCGACGAACACACCCGTGACACCGGGACCCCAGGGCGAGACGGTGAATCTCCCGGTCAGGTGCGTCCCCACCGGCAGGGGACCCGTGTCATGGCGGACGTGGCACTGGCGGAAGGACCGGGCACGGCCCCACGCCACATCGAACTCCCGCGCGTCGACCGGCCGGGCGCCCGGCGGCTCCACGACCGGCTCCCGCACCGGCGCCCCGTACACGGTCTCGTACAGCCGTACGCCCCACTCCCCGCACGCCTGCCGCGTCCGCTCCATCTCGACCGGTTCGGCGGCCACCACGGGGACCGAATCGGGCCCCCGGAAGGAGATCTGCCGCACCACCCGACCGGCGTCCCGCACCTCGAACCAGTGCCACAGATCGTCCTCGGGCGCAGGGAAACGAAAGCGGCGCGTCACCCGGCGGACTTTACCCGCGCCCCTGCGCTGTCAGTGGCCCGGCATATCCTGATCCTTCAAGGCCGTCGGCTGACGAAGGAGTCCGAAGGTGCCGTCGATGCTCGATGCGGTCGTGGTGGGTGCGGGGCCGAACGGGCTGACCGCTGCCGTGGAGCTGGCCCGGCGTGGCTTCTCCGTGGCCGTGTTCGAGGCACGTGACACCGTCGGCGGGGGCGCCCGCACCGAAGAGCTGACCCTGCCCGGCTTCCGGCACGACCCGTGCTCCGCCGCGCACCCCCTGGGCATCAACTCGCCCGTGTTCCGGACCATGCCGCTCGACCGCTACGGCCTCGACTGGCTGCACGCCGAGCTGCCCATGGCGCACCCCTTCACCGACGGCACCGCCGCCGTCCTGTCCCGTTCCGTCGCCGAGACCGCCGCCTCCTTCGGCCCGCGCGACGCGGGGGCGTACCGCAGACTGGTCGAGCCGTTCCTGGCCAAGTGGGACACCCTGGCCCGCGACTTCATGTCCCTGCCCCTGACCGCGCTGCCACGCGACCCCGTCACCCTCGCCCGTTTCGGCCTCGTCGGGCTGCCGCCGTCCACCTGGCTGATGCGCCGCTTCCGAGACGAGCGGGCCAAGACCCTGTTCTCCGGCCTCGTCGCCCACGTCATGGCGCCGCTCGGCGGCCTCGCCACCGGCGCCATCGGCCTGGTCTTCGCCCTCTCCGCGCACGCCCGCGGCTGGCCCGTGGCCCGCGGCGGCTCCCAGTCCATCTCCGACGCCCTCACCGCGTATCTGAAGGACCTCGGCGGCGCCGTCCACACCGACTACGAGGTCAAGCGGCTCGACGACCTGCCCCCCGCCCGCGCGTACGTCTTCGACACCTCACCCACGGCGCTGGCCCGCATCGCCGGTCTCGGCCGGTACTACGAGGGCTACCGCTACGGCCCCGGCGCCTTCAAGATCGACTACGCGCTGGACGGCCCCGTGCCGTGGACCGCCCCGGAGGCCCGCCGCGCCGGGACCGTGCAGATCGGCGCGGACAGCGCGGAGATCGGCACCGCACTGCGCGCCGCCTCCCGGGAGGGCCGGGCGCCGGACAAGCCGTTCATGATCACGGTGCAGCCCAGCGTCGTCGACTCCACCCGGGCTCCCGAGGGCAAGCACGCCTTCTGGGCGTACGGGCATGTGCCGAACGGCTGGACCGGAGACCTCACCGACGTCATCGAGCGCCAACTGGAGCGCTTCGCCCCGGGGTTCCGCGACCGCGTCCTCGCCCGGGCCACGGCCGGGCCGGCCGAACTCGCCGCCCGCAACGCCAACTACGTCGGCGGGGACATCGCCTCCGGCGCGGCCTCCGGACTCCAACTCCTGCTGCGCCCCAAGCTGTCGCTCTTCCCGTACACCACCCCGCACCCGGCGGTCTACATCTGCTCGTCGGCCACCCCGCCCGGCCCGGGCGTGCACGGCATGTCGGGGCACAACGCGGCCAAGGCGGTGTGGCGGCGGCTACGTCAGGAGCCCTGAGTACCGGGCGCTGTGAGTCTGCTCAAACGACCCACGTTTACCGCTAGTTCGGGCCGCACGGTAAGAAAAATCTGTGTCTTCTTTGTCACTCCCCTTACCGGGGGGTAGGTACCTGACTGCTCAACAGCCGCGAGTAAGGTGCGGCCATGAAAGATCGGAAAGCGGTTGTCCGCTTCGGATCCCGGTCTCCCGTGCGCCTCAGCGACCTCGCCCTGCTCGTCAGAGCGCCGGCCGCGCTGAGTGTCCCCGGTGACGTGATCGCGGGAGCGGCCGCCGCCGGACGCCCGCTGGGCGCCCGCACCCTCGGAGTGATCGGTTCCTCCGTGTGCCTGTACTGGGCCGGCATGGCCCTCAACGACTACGCCGACGCCACGGTGGACTCCGTCGAGAGGCCGGGCCGCCCTGTGCCGTCGGGGCGTGTTCCGCGCCGGACCGCGCTCGGTGTGGCCGGTGGGCTCACCGTGGCGGGGCTCGGTCTCGCCGCCGCGGCGGGGGGCCGGCGCAGTGTGCGTGCCGCGCTTCCCTTGGCCGGGCTGGTGTGGGCGTATGACCTGAAGCTCAAGTCCACGCCGTTGGGCGGCGTTGCCATGGCGGGAGCCCGGGTTCTGGACGTCCTGGCTGGAGCGGTTGCCTCCGGCTCCGGCCCCGGTGCCGTGTCGACCGGCGTCGCGCTGCGGCGTGCCGCGGTGCCTGCCGGGCTGGTCGGGGTGCATACCGGCACGTTGATGGCGCTCAGTCGGCACGAGGTCGGCGGGGCGCCTGTGCGGGTGCCGGTTGCGACTCTTGCCGTGTCGGCGGCTACGGCCGTCGCGACGGCTGTTCCGGTTGCCCGAGCCGCCGCGGGAAGTGCCGCGAAGGGGCGTCTGGCGTCTGCTGCGCCGTCGTGGCTTGTCGCGCCCCGCGGCGGAGCCGCTGTTCGGCACAGCCCCGCGCCCCTTATGGGCGTTGCCGGCGCCGCCCGCTTCGGGAAGCTCGGAACCACGCTGTCCGCGAAGCTCCGCACCTCCGTCACCGCAGCTGCTGCCCTCGCCTACCTCGGTACCTACGGCACCGCCCAAGTCCGCGCCGTGAAGGACCCGTCGGGGGAGAACGTACGACGTGCCGTCGGGGCCGGGATTCTCGGGCTGATGCCCCTTCAGGCGGCGCTCACCGCACGCGGTGGGGCGCCGGGCGTCGCGGCGGCGCTCGGGGTCGTCCATCCCCTCGCGCGACGGCTGGCCCGGCGCATATCGCCCACCTGAGACCCACCACACCCTCCGTGTGAGGAACCGGCACCATGAGACCTCCCCCCACCGATCTGAGATTCGGCTACGGCACCAACGGCTTCACCCACCACCGGCTGACCGACGTCCTGGCCGTCCTCGCCGACCTCGGCTACGACGGTGTCGCCCTCACCCTCGACCACGGCCACCTCGACCCGTACGCCGACGATCTGCCCCGGCGTGTCGCCGCCCTCGCGCGGCGACTCGAGCGGCACGGCCTCGACGTGACGGTGGAGACCGGCGCGCCGTACTTCCTCGACCCGTGGGGCAAGCACCTGCCCACGCTGATGTCGGACGGCTCCGAGCGCAGGGTCGACCTGCTGCGCCGCGCCCTGCGTATCGCGGCCGACCTCGGCTCGCCCACCGTCCATCTGTGCAGCGGCCCGGCGCCGGACGGGCTGCCGGAGCGGGACGCGTGGAAGCGGCTCGCGGCCGGTGTGGAGAGCGTGCTGGAGACGGCGGAGACGTACGGGGTGGCGCTGGCCTTCGAGCCGGAGCCGTACATGTTCGTCGACACCGTGGACCGGTGCCTGCATCTCGCCCGACTGGTCGACGAGCACGAGCTGTTCGGGATCACCCTGGACATCGGGCACGCGCACTGCGTGGAGGAACGCCCCGTGCTCGACTGCGTGCGCCGGGCGGCACCGCTCCTGCGCAACGTGCAGATCGAGGACATGCGGCGCGGCATCCACCAGCACCTCGAATTCGGCGCGGGCGAGATCGACTTCCCGTCCGTCCTGACCGCCCTGCGTGACCTCGGGCATCGTGGCCTTGTCTCCGTCGAGATCCAGGGCGGCTCGCTCGACGCGCCCGACGTCGCCCGCCGCTCGATCGAGTTCCTGCGCGCGGCCGTGAAGACCGTGGCGGGCCGGTAGACACCGCCCGGCCTTCCTTCTGGCTCAGCTCTACTCCTCCCATCTCTCCGGAAGTTGCACCCCCATGGCTGTCACGACCGCCTCGCCCCCGGCTCCGCCCGATCCCCACCCCGCCCTGATCGCCGTACTGGATGACACGGCCCGTACCTGGCTGGAGTCGAGCGTCGCCAAGGCCGCCGCCGACCCCGCCGCCGTACGACGGCTCTTCCCCGCTGCCCGAAGGCGCTGCGGACACGGGCGCCTCGACCCCTACTGGACCGTCGACGAGGCCGCCCGGGCCGCCCTGCTCACCGCACTGCCCCTGCGCGGCCGGGCCCTCGCCGACGAGGTCACCCGACTCCACCGCCACGGCGACCCGGCGGAACAACGCGCCGTCCTGCGCACCCTGCCACTGCTCGACCTGGGCGACCTCGCCCTGCCCCTGGTGCGCGAGAGCCTGCGCGGCAACGACACCACCCTGATCGAGGCCGCCCTCGGACCGTACGCCGCCGCGCACCTCCCGGACGCCGAGTACCGCCAGGCCGTACTGAAGTGCGTCTTCTACGAGATCCCGCTCGCCCGCGTCACCGGCCTCGACACTCGCGCCGACCGCGAACTGGCCCGTATGCTCGCCGACTTCGCCCACGAACGGATCGTCGCCGGACGGGACGTACCCCAGGACATCCTGCCCGTCGTCCGTGCCTTCCCGGACGTCCTCGGCGCGGAACTCAAGGAACTCACGGAACTCAAGCGCGTACCCGAGCACGCACTCCCGGACCCACTCACGGACGTACTCAAGGAAGAGGGCTGACCGTGCGCATCTTCGATCCCCATATCCACATGACCTCCCGGACCACCGACGACTACGAGGCGATGCACGCGGCCGGGGTGCGCGCCGTCGTCGAGCCCGCCTTCTGGCTGGGCCAGCCCCGTACCTCGCCCGAGAGCTTCTACGACTACTTCGACGGGCTGCTGGGCTGGGAGCCGTACCGCGCCGCGCAGTTCGGCATCCAGCACTTCTGCACGATCGCGCTCAATCCGAAGGAGGCCAACGACCCCCGCTGCCTCCCGGTCCTCGACGAACTGGACCGCTATCTCGCCAAGGACCGGGTCGTCGCCGTCGGGGAGATCGGCTACGACTCGATGACCCCTCAGGAGGACGAGGCGCTCGCCCGGCAGCTCCAGCTCGCCGTCGAGCACGAACTGCCCGCCCTCGTGCACACCCCGCACCGCGACAAGGCGGGCGGCACCCGGCGCACCCTGGACGTCGTGCGGGAGTCGGGCATCGCCCCCGAACTCGTCGTCCTCGACCACCTCAACGAGCTCACCGTCGGCATGGTCCTCGACAGCGGCTGCTGGGCCGGGTTCTCGATCTACCCGAAGACCAAGATGAGCGAGGACCGGATGGTGCAGATCCTCAAGGAGCACGGGACGGAGCGGGTGCTCGTCAACTCCGCCGCCGACTGGGGACGTTCGGATCCGCTCAAGACCCGTAAGACGGCTGACGCGATGCTCGCCGCCGGGTTCGACGACGACGCCGTCGACGAGGTGCTGTGGCGCAACCCCGTCGCCTTCTACGGCCAGAGCGGGCGGCTGGAGCTGGAGGAGCCCAAGCCGGACGAGGAGGCCACCTTCCGAGGCAACTCCATACGTCGCGGGGGAGCGTGAGCGGTCCATGCGGTTTCAGCACCCGGACGGTACGACCGTCCACCTCGGCTACTGCAGCAACGTCCACCAGGCGGAGGACCTGGCGGGTGTCATCGCCCAGCTCGCCGAGTACGCCGAGCCCGTGCGTGAACGCCTCGGCGCCGATCGGCTCGGCATCGGGCTGTGGCTGGCCCGCCCCGTCGTCACCGAACTCGCCGACGACGAAGGCGCGTTGACGCGCCTGAGGACCGAGCTGCGGGCGCGCGGCCTGGAGACCGTGACCCTCAACGCCTTCCCGTACGCCGGCTTCCACCGCGAGGTCGTCAAGAAGGACGTGTACGAACCCGACTGGGCCGACGAGGCCCGGCTGAAGTACACCCTGGACTGCGCCCGCGTCCTCGCCGCCCTCCTCCCGGACGACGTCGGCCACGGCAGCGTCTCCACCCTCCCGCTCGCCTGGCGCACCCCGTGGACGCACGTCTGCGCCGAGGAGGCCCGGCACGCCCTGGACCGGCTGACCACCGGGCTCGCCGCGCTGGAGGCGTGGACGGGCCGCCGTATCCGCGTCGGTTTCGAACCGGAACCCGGGTGCGTCGTGGAGACCACCACCCAGGCGGTGCGGGAACTGGGCGGACTGGACCCCGACCGGCTCGGCATCTGCCTCGACGCCTGCCATCTCGCCGTGCAGTTCGAGGAACCGGCCGAGGCGCTGCGGCGGCTCACCGAAGCGGGGCTGCCCGTCGTCAAGCTCCAGGCGTCCTGCGCCGTGGAAGCCCCGCACCCGGCCGACCCCGCCGCCCGTGCCGCCCTGCGCCGGCTCGCCGAACCCCGGTTCCTGCACCAGACCCGGACGACGAGCGACGGTGACGTCCTCGGCGCCGACGACCTCCCGGACGCCCTCGACGGCGCCCTCCCCGCCGACGGCGGCCCCTGGCGCGTCCACTTCCACGCCCCGCTGCACACCGAGCCGGAAGCCCCGCTCCGTACGACGGCCGACCAGCTCGACCAGGTCCTCGCCGGGCTGCTGGGCGGCTCCTCGGCCGCCTGTGACCACATCGAGGTCGAGACCTACACCTGGTCCGTCCTCCCCGAACCACCCGCCGACCTGCCCGGCGGCATCGCCGCCGAACTCGCCTGGGCCCGCGACCGGTTGACCGGCCTCGGCCTCAAGGAGGACCCGTCATGACGACCGACCACCCAGTGAACCGCGTTGTCGTCCTCGACATCGTCGGCCTCACCCCGGACCTCCTGAAGCACATGCCGTCCGTCGCCGCCCTCGGCGACCGCGGCTTCCGGGCCCGGCTCGACACCGTGCTCCCCGCCGTCACCTGCACCGTCCAGTCCACCCTCCTCACCGGCGAACCCCCGTCCGCACACGGTGCGGTGGCCAACGGCTGGTATTTCCGCGACCTCGGCGAAGTCATGCTGTGGCGCCAGCACAACGCCCTCGTCGGCGGCGAGAAGATCTGGGAGACGGCCCGCAGGACCAACCCCGACTACAAGGTCGCCAACATCTGCTGGTGGTACGCGATGGGCGCCGACGTCGACTGGACGGTCACCCCGCGCCCCGTCTACTACTCCGACGGCCGCAAGGAACCCGACTGCTACACCTGGCCGCCGTCCCTGCACGACGAACTCACCGACCGGCTCGGCCCGTTCCCCCTGTTCACCTACTGGGGTCCCAACGCGGGCATGCCCTCCACCCAGTGGATCCTGGCCGCCGCCCGCCAGGTCTTCGACGAACACCGCCCCGACCTGACCCTCGTCTACATCCCGCAGATGGACTACGAGCCCCAGCGCTCCGGCCCCGACTCACCCGAGACCATCCGCGCCGCCCGCCAACTCGACGACTCCCTGCGCCCGTTGATCGACCACTTCCTGCGCGAGGGCGCGACCGTCGTCGCGCTCAGCGAGTACGGCATCACACCCGTCTCCCGCCCGGTCGACATCAACCGCGCCCTGCGCCGGGCGGGACTGCTGGAGGTGTACACGCAGGACGGCATGGAGTACCTGGACCCCTGGACCTCACGCGCCTTCGCGGTCGCCGACCACCAGGTCGCCCACGTCTACGTCCGCGACCCGGCCGACGTCGAGGCGGTCGCGAAGCTCGTCGGTGAACTCGGCGGTGTGGAGCGGGTGCTGGACGCCGAGGGCAAGACGGCCCACGGCCTGGACCACGAGCGCTCCGGCGAACTCGTCGCACTCGCCGACCCCGACGCCTGGTTCACGTACTACTACTGGCTGGACGACGACCGCGCCCCCGACTTCGCCCGCCAGGTCGAGATCCACCGCAAGCCCGGCTACGACCCCGCCGAGCTCCTCTACGACGAGACCGTCCCCGCGGTGAAGCTGCGCGCCGTCGGCCAGGTCGCCCGCAAGAAGCTCGGCTTCCGCTACCGCCTCAAGACCGTCCCCCTGGACCCGTCCGGCGTCCGCGGCAGCCACGGCCGCCTGCCCGAGGACCCCGACCACGGCCCCGTGCTGCTGTGTTCGCAGCCGGAGCGGGCCCGGGACGCCTACGCGGCCACCGAGGTCAAGTCCCTGCTGCTGGGCCTCGCCGGCCTGCACGAGACGCCCGACGCGACGGAAGGCACGCAGAAGTGACGATCCACCCGCCCCTGCCCACGATCCGCCCCCTGCTCGACCCGGCCCCCGAGTACGCCAAGTGGCAGTCCGAGGAACCGGTCCGCCGGGTGACGATCTGGGGCGACAACAGCCCCTGGCTGATCACCGGCCACGAGGACGCCCGCACGGTCCTCGCCGACGCCCGCTTCAGCGCGGACGCCGGCCACCCCGGCTTCCCTCACACCCGCCCCGGAGCACCGCCGCAGGCGCCCGGCCTCTTCCACCAGATGGACCCGCCGGACCACACCCGGCTGCGTCGCATGCTGATCCCCGACTTCACCTTCCGGCGCATCGAGCAGATGGAGGGCGCCGTCCAGCGGATCTGCGACGACCTGCTGGACGCGATGACCGACGGCGACGCGACGCGAGGGGACCTGGTCGCCTCGTACGCGCTGCCCCTGCCCACCCTCGCCATCTGCGAACTGCTCGGCGTCCCCTACGAGGACCACGGGTTCTTCCGCGCGAAGTCCAACGCCCTCACCAGCGTCGCCGGTGACCCGGCCGAGGCGATGGCGGCCCGCATGGCCCTCTACGGCTATCTGCGCGCCCTGATCGAGCGCCGCACGCACGACCCCGCCGACGACCTGATCTCCCGCCTGGCCACCGAGCGCGTCGCGACCGGCGAGGCCACCCTCGACGAGGCCACCGGCATGGTCTCCCTGCTCCTGCTGGCGGGCCACGAGACCACGGCGAACATGTTTCCCCTGGCCGTGATCGCCCTGCTGCAGAACCCGGCCCAACTGGACGCCCTGCGCGCCGACGACTCCCTGTGGCCGGGGGCCGTGGAGGAGCTCCTGCGCCATCTGACCGTCATCCACTCCGGCATACGGCGGATCGCCACCGAGGACGTCGAACTGTCCGGCGTCCGCATCCGCGCGGGGGAGGGCGTGGTGGTGGCGTTGCAGGCCGCCAACCGCGACCCGTCCGTGTACGCCGACCCCGACGCGCTCGACGTCCGCCGCGACGCCGCCGGCCACCTCGCCTTCGGGCACGGACTGCACCAGTGCCTCGGCCAGTCGCTGGCCCGCACCGAACTCCGCCTGGGCCTGTCCACCCTGTTCCGCAGGCTCCCGTCGCTGCGCATGACGGCCCCGCCGGAGTCGTTGGCGCTCTCCACGAGCACGGTGCACGGGGTGCGCTCGCTGCCGGTCGCCTGGGAATGAACCGGCCCTCGGTGGCCGGGGCTGCTATAGAGGCGGTCATGACCACCATCAGGCTCGTTCAGGGCGACATCACACGAGAGACCGCCGACGCGATCGTCAACGCCGCGAACTCCTCCCTCCTCGGCGGGGGAGGAGTCGACGGCGCCATCCACCGCCGGGGCGGCCCCGCGATCCTCGACGAGTGCCGCAAGCTGCGCGCCTCCCGGTACGGCAAGGGTCTGCCCACGGGGCAGGCGGTCGCCACGACGGCGGGCGAGCTGGACGCCGGGCACGTGATCCACACGGTGGGCCCGGTCTGGTCGTCCACCGAGGACCGCTCGGACCTGCTGGCCTCCTGCTACCGGGAGTCGCTGCGGGTGGCCGACGAACTGGGCGCCAGGACGGTCGCGTTTCCGGCGATCTCCACGGGCGTCTACGGCTGGCCGATGGACGACGGTGCCCGGATCGCGGTGGAGACCGTGCGGGCGGCGGACACCGCGGTCGAGGAGGTGCGGTTCGTGCTCTTCGACGAGCGGGCGTACGAGGCGTTCGCCGCGCACGTGCGCTGATCGCGGAGCGGCCGGATAATTGGCCCCAGAGGCGTTCAGGGAGTGCGGCACGCAGGGTGAGGTTCCCGAGCAGGCCGCGTAGCGCCATGTGGGAGCGACATTGATCCGCGTTCTTCTCGTCGAGAAAGCCCGCCTCATGCGGGGAGCGGTCGCCGCCCTCCTGTCTCGCGAAGAGGACATCGAAGTCGTCGCCGAAGCCGGGGGCGACGGGGAGGTGATCGCGCGGGCATTGATGTGCCGCCCCGACGTGGTGGTGATCGACGTCGACTCCAAGGAGGGCGAGGAACTCGCCGCCCGCAGTGACCTGAGGGCGCGGCTGCCCGACTGCAGGATGCTGCTGCTGATGGCCTCGACGACGCCCGAGCGGCTCCGCCGCATCCTCGACCTGCACGCCGGCGGGGTCATCAGCACGAACGCCCCCGCGGACCGCCTCGTCCACGGCGTCCGCAAGCTGGTCAGGGGGCAGCGGTTCATCGACCCCGAGTTCGCACTGGTCGCGCTCGACGCCGGGGCGAACCCGCTGACCCCGCGGGACGCGGAGATCCTTCGTCTGACCGCCGACGGCACGCCCACCCGGGAGATCGCCGAGCGGCTGTCCCTCTCCGTGGCCACGGTCCGCAACCACCTGTCGGCGATCACCAGGAAGACCGGCGGACGCAATCGGATCGACGCCATCCGGATCGCCCGGGAGTCGGGCTGGATGTGACCGTTCCAAGGTGCGCGGCGAGCCGTGAGAGGACGCGGACCGCACCCCGTACCCGTCCCGTACGGGTCGCCGCCCCGACCGGTGCCGGGGAACCGCTCGCCGCGCCCCAGTGGCCGACCAGGTCACGGTAGAGCGCGGAGCCGGCGATCAGTTCCTCGTGGGTGCCGAGTTCGACCCGGGTGCCGTCCATGACCAGGATCCGGTCGGCGCGCAGGGCCGAACTGATGCGGTGGGCGACGACGATCAAGGTGCCCGGGCGGCGGGCGAAGGCCTCCTCGGCGACCGCCTCGGCGACCGGGTCGAGGTGACAGGTGGCCTCGTCGAGCAGGGCCAGGCGCGGTGCCGGAAGCAGGGCGCGGGCCAGGGCGAGAAGCTGACGCTCCCCGGCCGAGAGGTCTCGCGGGTCCACCAGCGCGTCGTAGCCGCCCAGGCGCTCCACGAGCGGCGCCGCGCCCACGGCGTGGACCGCCGCTGCCACGTCCGCGGGGGCGGCGCCGGGCACCAGGTAGGTGAGGTTCTCCCGCAACGTGCCGGCGAAGACGTACGCCTCCTGCGGGATGAGCACACGATGCCGGGCCAGCTCCTCGCCGTCGCCCAGGGCGAGGACCGGCACGCCGTCCACGCGCACCCGCCCGGCCTGCGGTTCGAGTACCCCCGCGATCAGCGCGGCGAGGGTGGACTTTCCGGCGCCGCTCGGCCCCACCACGGCGAGGTGCTCGCCCGGGCGCAGGACCAGGTCGAGGTCGCGGATCACCGGCTCCGCGGACTGGGCGTACCCGAAGGTGAGACCGTGCGTCTCCACGCGGGCGCCACCGGGCCGTCCCGGCATGTGCACCGGCGCGGCGCCGGCCCCGGCCCCGGCGGTCTCGGGTTCGTCGGGCGGCACGGCGATCTCGGCCATCCGGCCGACGGTGACCAGCAGCCACAGCCCGCTGCTGCCGAGTCCCTGGACGAAGCCCTGCAGAGCCGGTTGCAGGGCCTGCGACACATAGGTCACCGCCCCGAGGATCGCGCCCGCCGTCACACCGTTGCGCACCAGCCAGGGCGCGCCGAGCAGGATGAGCAGCAGAGGTACCCAGCCGCTGATACCCAGGGCGGCGGTCCGTACGGCCGTCAGCCGCGCCAGCGACACCGCCGCCCGCTGCGCGGCGTCGACCTGCCCGCCGGTCTGCGCCCGTACACGTTCCTCGGCACCGCACGCGACCACGTCCCGCAGCCCGCCGGTCAGGGCGCTCGCGGTCTCGGCGATGCGCTCGTCCGCCAGGATCACTTCCCGCTGACGTGCGGCCATCGCCCGCAGCGCGGCGACGAAGAGGGCGAGGCCGATCAGCAGCGGCGGCAGGACGAGGATGAGCAGCACGGGGTCGAGGCCGGCCAAGCCCAGCAGCACGGCGACGGCGGTGACGACGAAGCCCTGGATGAACAGGACGATCGCGCCGTAGGCGTCCCGGGCCCGCTCCACGTGCTCGGTGAGCCGTGCCACGCCGGCGGTGTCGGCGGGCGCGCCCAGCCGGGCGGACCGATGCAGCGTGCCCGTGGTCACGAGCGTGATCAGCTCGTCCCGGAACGGTTCGATGAGCGAGGCGAGGCCCAGCATGGCGTGCCGGGTGCCCCAGGCCCCGACGAGGTAGGCGCCCGCCAGCGCGCCCAGCCAGAGGAAGCCGGTCGCGGGCCGGTCGGCGAGGAATCCGTGGTCGACGGCGCGGGCCACGATCCACCCGGACAGGAAGGCGGGCACGGCCTGCACCAGGGACCAGGCCACGAGTCGCCGGTACTCCCGGCGCCGCCGCCCGAGCGAGGAGCGCAGGATCTGGACGGACCGCCGCTTCACCGGATACTCCCGGCGCCCATGCCGGCCACCGCCCCGGCGTCGGCCGTCGGCTGGAACGTGGCCCGGTATCCGGGATCCGCCCACAGTGCGCGATGTGTCCCCTGACCTCGGACCCCGCCGTCGGCGAGCCAGACCACGACGTCCGCCTGCGCGGCCGTGGAGGCCCGGTGCGTCACGATGAGCCGCGTACGGCCGGCGAGCGCACCCGTGAGCACCTGGCTGATGTGGTGCTCGGTCACGGTGTCCAGGCTCGCGGCGACGTCGTCGAGCACGAGCACCCGTCCGGCCTGCACGAACGCGCGGGCCAGCCCGACCCGCTGCGCCTCACCGCCGGAGATCGGGGTGTCGGCGACGCGGCTCGCGTAGCCGGCCGGCATGTGGCGGATGAACGCGTCGGCCTGGGCCGCCCTGGCCCGCGCCACCAGCTCCTGGGAGGGAGGGGTCCGCGCCCCGAACCCGATGGCGTCCGCGAAGGTCTCGCCGAGCAGCACCGGACGTTCGAAGCCGTACGCCACCGCCCGCCTGAGCTCCTCGCGGCGGAGGCGGCGCAGCGGCACACCGTCGAGCAGCACCTCGCCCTCGTCCGGGTCGACGAGCCGCCCGGCCAGCGCGGCCAGCAGCGACTTGCCGGCCCCGGAGCGCCCCACGACGGCGACGAGCGCGCCGCCCGGGACGACCAAGCTGAGGTCCCTGAGTACGGGGCCGTCCGTCCCCTGGACGGTGACGCGCCGGAACTCCAGCCTTCCGGGACCTTCGGGCAGGCGCTCGTGGCCGTACGCCACAGGGGGTTCGGCGATCACCTCGCCGATCCGCCCGGCCGTGGTACGCGCCTGGGCGAGCTGGTTCACCGACGACAGCACGCTGCTGATGCCGACCGCCATGACGACGTACTCGCTCGCCGCGAGCATCTCTCCCGGCGTGATGCGCCCTTGGGACAGCTCCAGTCCGGCCACCGCCAGTACGGCGACCACCAGGAGGGGAACGACCAGATCTCCGCGCGCCGACACCCGCGCGACCGCGCTCCACATGCCCAGGCCGTGCCGGTGGAGTTCGGGCAGCGGTGCGAGAACACGACGCGCCTCGCGGTCGAGGGTCCGCGCCGCGGCGATGGTCCGGATACCGCCCAGGGCGTCGACGAGCCGGGCGGCGATGGTGCCCTGGACACGGAAGTACCCCTCGTTGGCGTCCGAGACGTCCCGGAGGAAGGACCGTGCCAGCAACACCACGAGGGGCATGCCCACCAGGAAGGTGAGACACAGCCAGAAGTCGATGAGGGCCAGGGCGACGATCGCGCCGAGGGGCGGCAAGAGGGCCATGGCCACCCACACCAGGCCCGAGGCGAAGTTCCCGGTCCTCGCGGCGTTGCCGACCAGACGGCTGACCAGGTCTCCTCCGGTGAACCGGCGGGTGGCCCGCGTGCCCAGTGCGAGCACATGCCTGAGCAGCGTGTGCCGCAGCCAGGCGGTCGACCGTGCCTCGGCCACCCCGGAGACCAGGTCGTCCACGGCGTCGAACGCCACCAGGACGAAGATCAACGCACCGCTCAGGGCCATCCATTTCGCCATGCCGTGGTCGTTGAGGACGGCGTCGACGGTGCGGCCCATGACGGCGGGCAGCGCGATGGTGACGCCGGTGAGCAGCAGGGAGGTGACCAGGATGGCAACCACCCAGACACCGCCCCGCCGGGCCGCCGCCAGCAACAGGCGGTCTCCCTCACGCAGGGTCATGGGTTCTCCCCCCGAGCGTGTGCGGGATCGGGTATCGGGGTGCGGGGACGCGGGGGGCGTCCTCGCACCCGGTCGGTCACTTGACGCTGCCGCAGATGGTCAGGCTGAGGTTGCTCGGCGCGTGACCACAGGCAAGCGCGCTGAGGCGGCTGCCTCCACCCTTGTTGCTGCCGAGGATGCCGGCAGTGTCGGGCTCGAATTCCTGCAGTTCAAGCAGTGACATGGAGATTCACCTCCTCTCTGAGAACTTCGTGGGGACGGGGGTCTTCATCCGTGCGGCGGCTCCGTTCGCCTGAAGGGGCGAGGAACGGAAGACGCACGGGGCTGTCGTGCAGGGCGGCGCCGACGGCCAGCAGGACGCCCGCGCTGCCGGTGGCCAGGTCGGTGGACAGCCGCTGCAACTGTTCGCCCGGGAAGATCAGGTGGCCCTGGCGGGTGAGCGCGTGCCAGGACAGGCTGCGCACATGCCCGGCGACCACCGGGTCCCGCTGCGCGGCCGTGCCGGGGGCATGGGGCCTGCTGAGACAGAGGATCAATCCGGCCGTGCCCGCGAAGAGCCCCGACTGGATGAAGAACCGCCCCATGGCCGCCGTGCGGATCGCGGCGGCCGCCTCACGGAACCGGTCGTCCTCGCGATGGACCAGGAAGTCGTCGAGGACGAGACCGATGCCCGCGCTGCCGTCGGCCAGGTACGGCATGGTCCGCCAGCCCTCGTCGACCTCCATCGCCCCGTCCTCGCGGACGACACAGTGGTCCAGGTCCTGACGCAGTGCCGTGCCGGCCAGGTCGAGGAACTCCGGGTCGCCGGTGGACTCGTAGAGCCGCAGGAACATCAGAGCGGGCCCTGCCGAGCCGTGCAGCAGCCCGGCGTACGGGTAGGTGGGGCTGTTCAGCCGGTCGGCGACGATGGCCGCGGCCTTGAGTGCCGCGTCGCGGGGCGCCGGGTCACCGGTCGCCGCCGCGAAGTGCTGGAGGTTCAGTCCGATGCCGGCCAGGCCTCCGTGCAGGTCGGGTCCCAGTTGCTCCCACTGCTCACCCAGGCACAGGTCGAGCAGCTTCGTCGCCTCGTCGTGGTGGCCGAGGTGTTCGAGCACGTACGCGATGCCGTGCAGGCCGTCGTAGAAACCGAGGTGCGTGCCCGGCAGCGGGTCCAGGGCCTGCTGTACGAGCCACTCCTCGTGCTGGGGGTGGCGGCCGGCGCCGACCGCGTCGAGCGCGTAGAGCACTCCTGCCGCGCCGTACGCGATGCCCAGGCCCCCGCCGGGGGCGCCGAACTGCCGGATGTCGCCCGGGAAGAGCCGGTCGTCGCGCTGTGGTGTGGCGGCGGCCAGGATGGCGGCGGTCATGGACGCGCGGGCGCGCAGCCAGCCAGGGCGGTCCGGTTCCACCCGCACCTTCTGCGGACGGATCAGCTCCGGCCGTGTCCTCGTGCCGGCGCCCGCCGGTGTCCGCCCTCCGTCCCCGCTGATCACTTCCACCGCCTCGTCCAGGAACGAGCGGGGGACCGGGAACGAGCGGGCGGCCTCCTCGGCGAGTTGCCCGGCCTTGCCGTCGTCGAGCCCGAACAGGCCGGTCAGCGGCATGAACAGGGATATCCGCAGGCAGGCGAGCGCGTAGCGGTCGATGTCGGTCCCCGTACGGTCGGGCGGGGCCGCGAACCCCACGGCGGCGAGGCGCTGCCTGTGCTGCTCGGCCGCGTCCATCGCACCCTCGAAGTCGATCAGTACGAGCCTGCCGTCGGGCCGGACCAGCATGTTGTCGGTGTGCACATCGCCGACGATCACGCCGCGGTCGTGCACGGCGGCGACGGCTCGCTCGGCCTGGTTCACCATGCCGAGCGCCCACGAGGTGTAGTCGGAGAGCTCTGTGTCGTCGGGCTGCGGGTGGACGAGGGGATAGCGCTCGACGAAGAGACTGCTGAGGGTCCGTCCCTCGACGTACTCCTCGACGAGGAAGTGGTGGTCCCCCAGGACGAAGTGGTCGAGCAGCTCGGGCACGCAGTCGAGCCCGCGCATCCGCTCAAGGGCCTCCCGCTCGTAGCGTTGCCTGGTGACCGCGTCCGCGCCGTCGGTGGTGAGCCCCGCATACGGCCGGGCCTCCTTGAGCACGACCCGCTGCCCCGTCCGCTCGTCGCGACCGTGATACAGGCCACCGCCGTTGGAGAAGTGCAGGGCACCCTCGATCCGGTATGGCAGGTCGGCGACGGTCGTGCCGGCCCGGGCGGCCAGATGGGGTTCGAGGAAGGCGGGCAGCTTCACCCAGTCCGGAGGCCGGAACGACGGGCCACGCACATCGGGCACGAGTCGGCCGGAGGCGTCCTCGATCGCCGTCACCGTCTCTCCCTCGGGCGAGACGCACGTCCGGTAGGCGAAGCCGCCGTACCGGACATACAGCGGGCCCGCTCCCCAGCGCAGGTCGCTGAGGATGTACGGGCCCTGCCAACCCTCCAGGAGGGCACCCAGCTCGTGGAGGACCACCTCGAGCCGGTCCTCGTCGGCCGGGTAGATCGTCACGAACTTGCCGCTCGCTCCCCGCACCGCGTACTTGGCGTTGGCGATCAGGAGGTGGTCCGCGCTCGGGAGGAACTTGAAGGCGATGCGGCGAGGAACGCAGTAGTCCCACACCGTGGTGAGGATGTCCTGTGCGTTGTCGAGGCACGCCGACACATGGATCTTCCAGCCCTGTGGGGGGAGCTCGACGCCATCGGGGGTGAAAACCACCCACTCGCCGAACTCGGAGCACTCCCACCCGGCCGGGGCCGGACACCGGGTCTGCTCGAAGTCACCACGCTGCCGTCGCGCACGGGTCGGCGTGTCGTAAAAGTCCGGGTCCATGAGGCAATAGGCCTCGTAGCGCATGTCCACGGGGGCTCCTGTGGTCCGAGGACCTTTTTGGAGTTCATGGGGGAACGTTCACCCGGGATCACTAACGAGGATGGCAGACTGCGCCCGCCGCGGAATACCACCGTTTGTCATGCTTGCGCGGTGAGACTGTTTCTCCGGGGCCGGGAGAACCATCTCGTGATGGCCGGGAGAAACGACTGCTCAGGCTTCTACCGTGGACACATGACGGCCCCCCTGGACGTGCTGGTGGTGGGCGCGGGCCCCACGGGCCTCGCGCTCGCCGCGCAACTGCGTGCCTACGGAGTCAGGTTCCGCGTCGTCGACCGCTCCCTCGACCGGGTGCGCGAGTCCCGGGCGCTCGGCATCCAGCCGCGCACCTTGGAGGCGCTGGCGGGCTTCGGTGTGACCGACCGGCTGGTGGCCCGCGGCAATCCCGCGATGCGGCTGCGCCTGCACCTGGCCCGGCGCACGGTCTCCGTACCGCTCTTCGACATCGGACTCCCCGACACGCCCTATCCCTTCCTGCTGTTCCTCTCGCAGGCCGAGACGGAGAGCGTGCTCGGTGAGCACCTGGCCCGGCGGGGCGTGGCGATCGAGC
Source organism: Streptomyces sp. NPDC093591 (assembly GCF_044764885.1). Classification (NCBI taxonomy): domain Bacteria; kingdom Bacillati; phylum Actinomycetota; class Actinomycetes; order Kitasatosporales; family Streptomycetaceae; genus Streptomyces; species Streptomyces sp. NPDC093591. Next base: position 190,359 of record NZ_JBIWIY010000008.1, on the reverse strand, counting down.
GGGGCACCGAGCTGGTGCGGCTGGAGCGGCAGGGCCCACAGGTCGTCGGCCGGCTGCGCGGTCGCGACGGCGCGGAGGAAGTCGTGGTGGCGCGCTACGTCGTGGGCTGCGACGGCGCGCACAGCACGGTGCGCGCCCAGGCGGGCATCGGCTTCGAGGGCTACGCCTATCCGCAGACGTATCTCCTCGCCGACCTGGAGGTGGCGGGGCTGGAGCCGGGCGCCGTGCACTCGTACATGACCGGCGACGGGATGCTGATCTTCTTCCCGCTGGGTTCGCCTGCGCCTTGGCGGATGCTCGCCATGCGGCCGTCCGACGCCCCGGACGGCGAGGTGACGCTGCCGCTGCTGCGACAGATCGCCGAACGGTACGGTGCGGACGCATCGGCCCTGCGCGATCCCGTCTGGATGACCGCCTTCCGGCTTCACAACCGCGGTGCCGCCCGATACCGGTCCGGACCCTTCTTCCTCGCGGGCGACGCGGCCCACATCCACAGTCCGGCCGGGGCGCAGGGCATGAACACCGGCATCCAGGACGCCCTCAACCTGGGCTGGAAGCTCGCCCTTGTGTGCCGGGGCGCCGCACCGGAGGAACTGCTGGAGACATACGGCATCGAACGTGTCCCGGTCGGCCGCCACGTACGCCGGTTCACGGACCGCGCGTTCGTCGTCGGCACCAGCTCCAGTCCTCTCCTGCGGTTCGCGCGCGCCCAACTCGTCCCGCGCCTGGCCCCGTTGGCGGTGCGCGCGACGGCACTCCGCGGATGGGCCTTCCGCACCGTCTCCGAACTCGGCATCCACTACCGCCGCAGCCCTGCCTCGGCGACGGGCACGCGACCGCCACGCCGCGGCCCGCGGGCCGGCGACCGGCTGCCCGACCTGCCGCAGGGGCTCCAGGCCCGGACCGCCGCCCCCGGCTGGCACCTGCTCCTGACCGGCCCACCGCACCTCTGGCCGGACCACCGGCTCGCGCCGCTCCTGGCCGGCCGGGACGACCTGATCACCGTGCACCGCCTCGACGACCGCGGACCTTGGCCGGACGTCGCCCAGGCACTCGTACGGCCCGACGGCCACATCGGTTACCTCGCACGCGGCGCCGCACTGGAGGGGCTGCGGGCCTATGCCGCCCGCTGGCTGCCGACCGGCACCAGGTGACACACGGGGTGAACGGCTCCCGGCGTTGATCCGTACCGCTTTCCGTGCAGGCACAGCAGTCACAGCAGTCACAGCGAGGAAGCGACCGAGCAGTCGACCGGGGGAGCATCGGCCGTACCGCGACGGCGGCCGGCAGTCTGGTTCTTCTGCTCCTGGCGACCGCGTGCGGCGGGAGCGGGGACGAGGGCACCGCCGCGAAGAGCAGCCCGACGAACGTCTCCGCCACCGTGGCCGGTGTCGTGGCGCCGGCGAAGATCGAGGTGATCGCCGGCCTGACGGGCTGCGAGGTCAAGATCCGGACGGAGGCGGACGAACTGCGCGAGGGCGTCTGCCGGACGAAGCAGGGCGACTACCTCATCACGACGTTTCCCGCGGAGAAGTACAAGCTGACCTGGCTGGACGCGGCAGCCGTCTACGGCGGCAAGTACCTCGTCGGGCCCCGCTGGGTGGTCAGCGCGAAACCGGCGCTGCTGGAGCGGCTCCGTCCCCAACTGGGCGGAAAGATCCAGCAGTTGCGGGGCGTGGGCCCGACCCCCGCCCCGACCCCGTCGTAAGGCGGCCGGGTCGGCCGGCGCGGCTCGCTCGACCGCCGCGCCTCACTCGGCCGCGTCGCTGATACCCAGCCGCAGATGCTCCACGTGGTACACGGCCTGGTCGAGCAGCTCGGCGACATGGTGGTCGTGCAGCGCGTACACGACCGACCGGCCGCGCCGCTCGCCCACCACCAGGCCCAGATTGCGTAGCAGCCGCAGCTGGTGCGAGCAGGCGGACTGCTCCATGCCCACCTCGGCGGCCAACTCCGTGGCGGGCAGCGGACCTTCCCGCAGCCGCGCCAGGATCAGCAGGCGGGAGGGGGTGGAGAGGGCCTGGAGGGTGGTGGCCACCTTGGCTGCGTTGGCCGCGTCCAGACGTACGCGCTCGGTGGCGTCCTGCGCGGCGGTGACGGCTCCATGACCCATGCCGGGTATCTTACTCATCGTACCTGAACGCATGAATGATTCTTCATGCGTCGACGGGTTCTTCGGCTCCGGCGATCCGGCAGCTCCCAGCCCAGCCGAGGTTGATGTCGGATTCTCGCCAGCCCTCGGCGTCCCCGCTGGTCGATGCTGGACGCATGCAGAAGGGGATGCACATCGACACGGAGCGCTGCGTGCGCGCCGTCCAGTCCAAGGACGCCCGCTTCGACGGCTGGTTCTTCACGGCGGTCGTGACGACCGGGATCTACTGCCGGCCCAGCTGCCCGGTGGTCCCGCCCAAGCCGGAGAACATGCGCTTCCACCCGAGCGCGGCCGCCTGCCAGCAGGCCGGGTTCCGGGCGTGCAAGCGCTGCCGCCCGGACACCAGCCCCGGCTCCCCGGAGTGGAACCAGCGCGCCGACCTCGTGGCCCGCGCGATGCGGCTGATCGCCGACGGCGTCGTGGACCGCGAAGGCGTGCCCGGCCTCGCCGCCCGGCTCGGCTACAGCACCCGGCAGATCGAACGCCAGCTCCTCGCCGAACTGGGCGCCGGCCCGCTCGCCCTGGCCCGGGCCCAGCGCGCCCAGGCGGCCCGCCTCCTCATCGAGACGACGCCCCTGCCCATGGCGGACATCGCCTTCGCGGCCGGTTTCGCCTCCATCCGCACCTTCAACGACACCGTCCGCGAGGTCTTCGCCCTCGCCCCGACCGACCTGCGCGCCCGCGCACCCCGCGGCAGTCCCGGCAACGCCGCCGGCGCACTCACCCTGCGGCTGCCGTTCCGCGCCCCCCTCAACCCCGACAACCTCTTCGGCCACCTCGCCGCGACCGCCGTCCCCGGCGTCGAGGAGTGGCGGGACGGCGCGTACCGGCGCACGCTCATGCTGCCGTACGGCCACGGCATCGTGGCCCTGACTCCGCAGCCCGACCACATCGCCTGCCGCCTCGTCCTCGGCGACCTGCGCGATCTGACCGTCGCGATCAGCCGGTGCCGCCGGATGCTCGACCTGGACGCCGATCCGGTCGCGATCGACGACCAGTTGCGCACGGATCCGCTGCTCGCCCCGCTGGTCGACAAGGCCCCCGGCCGCCGGGTTCCGCGCACGGTCGACGAGGCCGAGTTCGCCGTACGGGCGGTCCTCGGCCAGCAGGTCTCCACGGCCGCCGCCCGCACCCACGCGGCCCGCCTGGTCCTCGCCCACGGCGAGCGGGTCGACGACCCCGAGGGCGGCCTCACCCACCTCTTCCCGGCCCCCGAGGCGCTGGCCTCGGTGGACCCGGAGTCACTGGCGATGCCCCGCACCCGCCGGACGACGTTCACGACCCTGGTACGACAACTCGCCGACGGCGAGGTGCGTCTGGGCCCGGACAGCGACTGGCCGGAAACCCGGGCGAGGCTCCTGGCGCTGCCCGGCTTCGGCCCCTGGACGGTCGACGTCATCGCGATGCGCGCCCTCGGCGACCCCGACGCCTTCCTCCCCACCGACCTCGGAATCCGCCGCGCCGCCCAGGAGCTGGGCCTCCCGTCGACCCCGGCGGCCCTCACGGCCCGGGCGGCCGCCTGGCGCCCCTGGCGGGCGTACGCCGTCCAGTACCTGTGGGCGACGGACAGCCACCCGATCAACTTCCTCCCCGTATAAGGACCTCAAGGACATGCCGACGAAGCAGCACACCGTCATCGACAGCCCGTACGGCCCCCTGACCCTCGTCGCCGAGGACGACGTCCTGAGCGGCCTCTACATGACCGAACAGCGCCACCGCCCACCCGAGGAGACCTTCGGCGAGCGGGACGACAGGCCCTTCGGGGCGGCGATCGACCAGCTGGAGGCCTATTTCGCGGGCGAGTTGAAGGAGTTCACCCTCGAACTGCGGCTGAACGGAACCGAGTTCCAGCGCCGCGTCTGGGACCGCCTGCGCCACATCCCCTACGGCGAGACCCGCTCCTACGGCCAACTGGCCGACGCCCTCGGTAACCCGGCCGCCTCCCGCGCCGTGGGCCTCGCCAACGGCAAGAACCCGATCGGCATCATCGTCCCCTGCCACCGTGTCGTCGGCGCCGGCGGCAGCCTCACCGGGTACGGCGGAGGCCTGGACCGCAAGAAGCGGCTGCTGGACTTCGAGAGCGGAGCGGCGCTGTTCTGAACCCGTCGGCTCAGCCGGCCCGCTCCGCCGAACCGCGCTCCACGCAGAACTCGTTGCCCTCCGGATCGGCGAGGACCGCCCAGCCCCTGCCGTCCGGGGTGCGGCGGTCGTCGACCAGCGTGGCACCGATGGCCAGCAGCCGCTCCACCTCCTCGTCACGGGTGCGGTCCTGCGGCTGGAGGTCCAGGTGCACGCGATTCTTGACGGTCTTGGGCTCCGGGACGGTGACGAACAGCAGGCCGGCGCCCTCGATCAGTACGTCCTCGTCACCCGGCTTGTCGTCCTCGTGCACGGGCAGGTCCAGCACCTGGGACCAGAAGCGGGCGAGGGCGTAGGCGTCGGCGGAGTCGATCGTCACATGGCGGATCGCAGAAGTCATGGCACGGATTCTGATCTGCCCGGCGAGCCCCCGCACCCGCATTTCTACCCGGCGAGTTCGCTCAGCAGTTTCGGCAGCGCCGTGCCGATGGGTCCCCGTACGACGTCGTCGGCGCGGTCGTCGTACGGCGTCGCCTCGGCGTTGACGATGATCAGCCGGGCCCCGTGGTCGGCGGCGACACCGGCGAGCCCGGCGGCGGGCTGGACCTGCAGGCTGCTGCCGACGGCGATGAACACCTGACACGCCTTGGTGATGGCGACCGCCTCACCGAGGACCACCGGATCGAGCCGCTCGCCGAACATGACGGTCGCCGACTTGAGGATGCCACCGCACTCCAGGCACGCCGGATCCTCCTCCCCGGCCTCGACCCGTGCGAGGGCGTCCTCCATCGGCCCGCCCGCATGGCACTTCGTGCAGAGCACACTCCGCGCGCTGCCATGCAGTTCGAGCACCTTGCGAGCGGGCATCCCGGCGAGCTGGTGCAGGCCGTCCACGTTCTGCGTGATCACCCGCACCGGCACCCCGGACCGCTCCAGCTCGGCAACGGCGAGGTGCGCCGCGTTCGGCTCGGCCTTCAGCGTCCGGTTCTGCCGCCGCATCTGCCACGAGCGCCGCCGGATCTCCGGATCGCCCATGTAGTACTCGTACGTCACGAGCTTCTCGGCCTCCGGATCCCGCCGCCACAGGCCGTTCGGCCCGCGATAGTCAGGGATTCCGGAATCCGTGGAGATGCCTGCGCCGCTGAGGATGGCTACGAGGGGCCTGTTCATGGGCCGAGAGTAAGGCGGTGGACCGCAGCGCGGCGAGCGAGTATCCGTGGGGCGAGGACCGCCCTGCCAGGTGGGAGATCAGGACTCGTCAGTCCGTGATGACGGCGTCGCGGTGGATCCACTCGGGGCTGTGGGCCGCCTTGTACATGAAGTCGGCGACGTCCGCGCGGCTGATCGTCGGGTTGCCCTTCATCGGGAGGCGGTCGCCGACGAGGTAGCTGCCCTTGGCGGGGCCCTTGGTCAGCATGGTGGGGTAGACCAGCGTCCAGTCCAGGCCGCTGGAGCGGATCGCTCTCTCGGAGAGCTCCTTGTTCGCGTAGATGTTCCGCAGGAACGTGCTGTACATGACCTTCTGCAGGGCGCTCGCCGACCGGTAGGTGTCACCGACGCCGAACGACGACAGCCACACCAGGCGGGACACGCCCTGCTCCTTGGCCGCGCCGACCACGGCAGCCGCGGCGCGGGTGAACAGGTCGTCGGCCCGCACGGATGTGCTCCTGCCGAGCGCCGAGACGACGACGTCCTGCCCGGTCATGGCCTTGGCGACATCGCCGTGCGAGGTGGCGTCGCCGGCGACCACGGTGACCCGGTCCGCCAGCTCGGCCAGCGCCTGCGGCCTGCGGGCCAGGACCGTGACGGTGTCGCCGGCCTCGACGGCCAGGTCGACGACGTGGCGGCCGGTGGGGCCGGTCGCACCGAGGATCAAAAGCTTCATGGAATGCGTGTCCTTCGTCCGGAAAGCGGGATACGGCGGTATTCAGGCGAGGTCGGCCAGGTCTTCCTCAGTGAGGTCGATCATGGCGGCCGCCATGATCTCCTCCAGGTGGGGAAGCGACCCCGTGCCCGGAATGGCGAGGGCCACCGGGGAGGGCCCGGCCCCACCTTGGTGGCGATCACCAGGCTGGACAGGTAGGGGAACAACGTCGCGCGGATCAGCGTGGACCGAACATGCCGGCCTTCGACGGCAGACGCATGGCGCCGAAACCCAGCCGGTTCACGTCCAGATCGCCATCGACGCGGAATCGTTTGCTCATGGAGGTGAGCCTGCAACGCGGCTACTCGCCGGGGCGAGCCCGTGGCATGTTGCTGCCAACGGCACAATGGACGTATGCCAGAGGTCATGGAGCTCCGCGGCGATGTCGAGTTCTGGGCTCGGATGAAGCCCTTGACGGAGTCGGACGACGTGGAATGGGTTCATATCGCCCACGACCTCGACACCTGGCCCGGAGCCCGCGAGGCCGCCCGCCGCCAGGCGCGCCTGGGCAGGGCACACCAGGCACGCAAGCTGTACAGCCCCGCGGTTCTCGCCGACGAGCGCGACCGGGACGCTCTGCGGGAGATGGCCGCCCATGGCTTCCAGGTGCGGATCGCCACCGCCCCGCTCCCGCAGGGAACCGTCATCATCGACCGCCGGACCATGATCCTCATCGGCCCGGCGCCCTCCGCCCCGGCCGCTCCGGGCCCGCGCACCTACACCATGAGTGCCTCGCCGGCCCTGGTCGGCGGAGCCCACGCGCTGTTCGAAGCCGCTTGGGAAAGCGCGGCCGACCTGGCCACGCTCCTCGATTCGCGACGGCCCCGCATGGACGACCAGACCACCAAGGTCCTGCACGCCCTGTGCTCCGGCGCAACGGACGAGGCAGCCGCACGGGAACTGGGCATGTCCCTGCGCACCTACCGCCGCCGGGTCGCGGAACTGCTCACCAGCCTCGACGCGGCCTCACGTTTCCAGGCCGGAGTACGCGCGGGGAAGCTGGGCCTGACCCGCAGCTGATCAGCACGGCGGGGACGAACCGGTGCGCAGGGCGGGCGGCGAATGGGTATTCGACGGGGCCGGAGCGGTGCTAGCGTCCGGCCATGGCCAAGGTCATCGTGTCACTCGATGCCGAACTCGTCGTGGAAGTCATGGTCCTTGCGGGTGTCGGCAACCCGCAGGACGCCGTCGAGCTCGTCGTCCGCGACTACATCGCGCGCGGCCACCGCACGGAGGCCCGGCTCGCCCAACGCGACGAGGCGCTGCGCGCGGTGGATGTGAAGCCCCGGGACGTCGAGGGCTGAACCCGTTCTCCGGTCACCCCACCCGGTGACCGTTCTCCAGCTCCACCGTCCCCCCGCCGTCCGCGAGGACGTCCAGGGCGGCCAGGACCCGGCGGCCCAGTGAGCCGGGCAGATGAGCCGTGATCTCCTCGCGTGGAACCAGCCGCCAGGACAGCAGCTCCGCCTCCTGCAACCGGATCGCCTTGAGGTCGTCCTCGCCGAGGACTCCGCCGTCGTACAGATACGCCACCACCGGCGGCCGTCCCGTGCCGTGCGACCAGTCCACCGCCAGCAGCCGGCCCGGCTCGCGGTCGAGGCCGATCTCCTCGGCCGTCTCACGGCGTGCGCCCTGCCGCGGGGTCTCGCCGTCGTCGGACTCGATCGTGCCGCCCGGAAGCGCCCAGCCCTCACGGTAGTTGGGCTCCACGAGCAGCACCCGGCCCTCCGCGTCACGGAACAGGGCGGCGGCGCCGGCGAGGACGCGGGGGAGACTCGCGATGTACGCGGCGAAGTCCTGCGTGGTGGTCATTGAGGAAGGGTAACCAGCCGGCCCGACCGTGCCTCGGCCGTACGCCCCGCGCAGGGAAGCGTCCGCCGGGCGCACTGTCGCTAGACCTCCGCCTCCGCCGCCGCGAGCCGCAGGGTCCGCTCCGCCAGCTCGCTGATGCGCACCCCGTCGAACCCGAACACCGCACTGCGCACCGTGTCCTCCAGCGGATCAGTCCACTGGTCCGGGATCGCCGCCGCGCCCGTCATGACCCCGGCGACCGAACCGGCCGTCGCCCCGTTCGAGTCGGTGTCCAGCCCGCCGCGCACGGTGAGCGTGATGGTGCGGGTGAAGTCGCCGTCGCCGTACAGGAGCCCGGCGGTGAGCACGGCGGCGTTCGAAACGGTGTGGATCCAGCCGAGCCCGGCGGTCTCCTCGGCGACCGTGGTGAGCGTGTCCTCCCAGGTCATCCGGGTGTCGTGGAGCGAGACGACCCGGCGTACGGTGCGGGCGAGGCGGCTGCTCGCCGGGATGACGGCGAGTGCCTCGTCGACCGCCTGCCGGACCGTGGACGCCGTGAACGCCGCCGCGACGAGCGCCGCCGCCCACATCGCGCCGTACACCCCGTTGCCGGTGTGCGACAGCACCGCGTCCCGGCGGGCGAGGGAGGCGGCGCGGCGCGGGGCGCCGGGGCAGGTCCAGCCGTAGATGTCGGCGCGGATGAGGGCACCGATCCACTCCTGGTACGGGTTGTCGTACGTGGCGGTGAGCGGCGGTTTCAGCCCGTTCGCGAGGTTGCGGTACGCGGCCCGCTCCGCCGTGAAGGTCTGCAGATACGGCAGCCGCAGCAGCCACAGGTCGCCGACCTGCTCGGTGCTGAAGCCGAAGCCGTGGGTCTCCAGCAGGTCGAGGCCGAGGATGGCGTAGTCGACGTCGTCGTCGCGGCAGCTGCCGTGGATGCGGCCGCGCACGCACTGGCGCCACTCGGGGCGCAGCTCGAAGCCGTCGTCCTCGCTGATCGGCTCGGGCAGATAGTCGGTGAGGGGCAGGGCGGCGGCCTGCCGCAGATACTGATCGATACGGTCCCGCGTCCACAGGTCGCCCTGCTCGACCGGCTTGCCGAGCATGTTGCCCGCGATCCGGCCCAGCCAGCCCCCGAGGACGCGGTCGGCGAGCTCTGGCTCAGTGCCCACAGGGGTCATAGGACCGGTTTACCCAATTCCGGCCGCTTACGTTGTTCCCGCCGCATTCTCAGGGTCCGGGCTCCGCATGACGGCGGGGGCGTCCTCCGGTTAAGGTCGCAGCGGCGCGACTGGCCTTGACGTGCGCGAGGCCCGGAGAGCAAGGGGAAAACAGGTGACACAGCGCGTGCTCATCGCCGCGGACAAGTTCAAGGGCTCGCTGACGGCCGTGCAGGTCGCCGAGCGGGTGACGGCCGGTCTGCGCCGGGTCGTGCCGGACCTCCGGGTGGAGGCCATGCCCGTGGCCGACGGCGGCGACGGGACGGTGGACGCGGCGGTCGCGGCCGGTTTCGAGCGGCGGGAGGTCCGGGTCGCCGGGCCCCTCGGGCACGAGGTGACGGCGGCGTTCGCGCTGCGCGGCGACACGGCGGTCGTGGAGATGGCCGAGGCGAGCGGCCTGCAACGGCTGCCCGCCGGCGTCTTCGCGCCGCTCACGGCATCCACCTACGGCTCCGGGGAGCTCCTGCGGGCCGCGCTGGACGCCGGTGCCCGCACGATCGTCTTCGGCGTCGGCGGCAGCGCCACGACCGACGGCGGCGCCGGCATGCTGACCGCGCTGGGCGCACGGCTCCTGGACGCGGACGGCGAGCCGGTGGCGCCGGGCGGCGGCGGGCTGGGCGAGCTGGCCACGGCCGACCTGTCGGGCCTGGATCCGCGACTGGCCTCCGTCGACCTGGTGCTCGCCAGCGACGTCGACAACCCGCTGACCGGCCCGAAGGGCGCACCGGCGGTGTACGGCCCGCAGAAGGGCGCCTCGCCGGACGACGTGGAGACGCTGGACGCCGCGCTCGCGCACTTCGCGAAGGTGCTGGAGGAGTCGGTCGGCACCGTGGCCGCCGAGCACGCCGCCGCCCCCGGCGCCGGGGCCGCGGGCGGCATCGGCTACGGCGCCCTGCTCCTCGGTGCCCGTTTCCGCGCCGGCATCGAGGTCATGCTGGACGTCCTGGGCTTCGCGCCCGCGCTGGAACGGGCCGATCTGGTCATCACCGGCGAGGGGTCCCTGGACGAGCAGACCCTCCACGGCAAGGCTCCCGCGGGCGTCGCCGCCGCCGCCCGCGCGGCCGACAAGGAGGTCGTCGCGGTGTGCGGCCGCCTGGCCCTGGCCCCGGAGGCACTGGGCCGAGCCGGCATCCGGCGGGCGTACGCCCTCACGGACGTCGAGCCGGACGTGGCCAAGTGCATCGCGGACGCCGGTCCGATCCTGGAACGCTCGGCGGAACGGATCGCACGGGACTTCCTGGCCTAGGCCAGGTTTTCCTCGCCCCCGGCCGCCCCTGCCCAATCCCGTCCCCTGGGGGCTGCCGCCCCCAGATCCCCGCTTCGGCCCTGACGGGCCTCGTCCTCAAACGCCGGACGGGCTGAAAAACTCAGCAGCGAAGAACCCGAGGCATGCGAAGGGCCCCGAACCAACCCGGTTCGGGGCCCCACTCAGCGGAGCGCTACGGCAGCTGCGCCGCCCGCGCCTCACGCCGGTTGTCGCGGAAGTTGTTCACCCGGCGGGCCGTGGCGAACAGCGGGATCACCGCGCCCATGACCAGCTGCAGCGCGCAGCCCGTCTGGAGGAGGAGCTGACCGGACGGGGCGTCGAAGGCCCAGGCCGCCAGCAGACCCATCGACACGACGATCCAGGACAGCATCGCCACCGCGAGCCGCCCGCGCGGCTTCGGGTACTCGACGCGGCTCACCATCAGCCAGGCCGTCCCCAGGATCGCCAGCAGCGTCGCCACGAAGGGCAGCTCGAGGAGCACGATCGAGACCACCGTCAGCGCCCCGAACGGCGAGGGCATGCCCTGGAACATGCCGTTCGGGACGGTCACACACGAGAAGCGCGCGAGTCTCAGCACCACCGCCAGCAGAACGACAATCGCGCCGACCGCCGCCACCCGCTGGTGGGCGTCGTTGGCGACCATGCCGTAGACCAGGACGAAGTACGCCGGGGCCAGACCGAAGCTGATCAGGTCGGAGAGGTTGTCCAGCTCCGCGCCCATGGGGGAGGAGCGCAGCTTCCTCGCCACCAGGCCGTCGAACAGGTCGAAGACCGCCGCGCACAGCATCAGGATGACCGCCGTGGCCGCGCTGTGGCGGGCCATGCCGGTCTCCTCGCTGCCGGTCAGGTGCGGGATCAGGATGCCGGTGGTGGTGAAGTACACCGCCATGAAGCCGCACGTGGCGTTGCCGAGAGTGAGGGTGTCCGCTATCGACAGGCGGAGAGAAAGAGGCATCTCCTCCTCTTCGTCCACCTCGTCGGCCTCGGGCACCCAGCCCGCCTGGGTCTCAGGATCAATCACGGTCAATGCGAGTCACCCCAGCCACGGTCTTCTGCCCCACCTCGACCGCGACCTCCACGCCCTCGGGCAGGTAGATGTCGACACGCGAGCCGAAGCGGATCAGACCGATACGGTCGCCCTGCTCGACCTTCGTGCCCTGCGGGATGTAGGGGACGATGCGACGGGCCACCGCGCCGGCGATCTGGACCATCTCGATGTCGCCGAGTTCGGTGTCGAAGTGCCAGACAACGCGCTCGTTGTTCTCGCTCTCCTTGTTGAACGCCGGAACGAACCCGCCGGGGATGTGCTCCACGGACGTGACCGTGCCGGAGAGCGGCGCGCGGTTCACGTGGACGTTGAGCGGGCTCATGAAGATCGCGACGCGGGTGCGGCCGTCCTTCCACGGCATGATGCTCTGCACCACACCGTCGGCGGGCGAGATGACCCGGCCCTGGGCGATCTCGCGCTCGGGGTCGCGGAAGAACCACAGCATGCCCGCCGCGAGAGCGGTGGCGGGCACGGCGACGGCCTTGGCGACGCCGGAGCGGCGTGCGCGCAGCAGGCTGACGGCTGCGGTGGCGACGGTCGGGAGAAGCCACGGCGATGCTCCGCGCGCGAGGCGTACGCCGCCGACCTGGCTGTCGCGTGGTGCAGAGGTTTGGCTGTGGGGCATGGATGACCTTCGTAGCGGATGATGCCGCGCGGTATCAGGGGACGGCGGCTTTCCCGGGATCGTACCGGTCGCGGGCCACAACTGGGCAAGCCAGGAAGTCGAGTCGGCGGCTGAAGAGTGCTGACGGGGTGTGATCTTCTTCTCCAAGAAAACACCCCGTATGCGGATAATCAGCCCTGGAACCGATACTCTTCGAGCAACCTGCGACCAATGATCATTTTCTGGATCTCGGCGGTACCTTCACCGATAAGCAGCATCGGAGCCTCACGGTAGAGGCGCTCGATCTCGTACTCCTTGGAGAAGCCGTAGCCGCCGTGGATCCGGAAGGCGTCCTCCACGACCTCCTTGCAGTACTCGGAGGCGAGGTACTTCGCCATCCCAGCCTCAAGGTCGTTTCGTTCCCCTGAATCCTTTTTGCGTGCCGCGTTCACCATCATGGCATGCGCGGCCTCGACCTTGGTAGCCATCTCGGCCAGCTTGAACTGGATCGCCTGGTGCTGGGCGATCGGCTTGCCGAAGGTGTGCCGCTGCTGGGCGTACTGGACACCGAGCTCGAACGCACGCTGAGCGACGCCGCAGCCACGTGCCGCGACATTGACGCGCCCGACTTCGACGCCGTCCATCATCTGGTAAAAGCCTCGGCCCGTTACGCCACCGAGTACCCGATTGGCCGGAATTCGCAGGCCGTCCATGATGAGCTCGGTCGTGTCGACGCCCTTGTAGCCCATCTTGTCGATCTTGCCCGGGATGGTGAGGCCGGGGCGGACTTCTCCGAAGCCGGGCTCCTTCTCCACGAGGAAGGTCGTCATCGACTTGTGGGGCGCGGTGCCCTCGGGGTGTCCTTCGTCACTTCGGACGAGTACGGCGACCAGGGACGACGTTCCGCCGTTCGTCAGCCACATCTTCTGGCCGTTCAGGACGTACTCCTCGCCGTCCTTCACCGCCTTCGACGTGATGGCCGACACATCGGAGCCCAGGCCCGGCTCCGACATCGAGAAGGCGCCGCGGATGTCGCCGGCCGCCATGCGGGGCAGGAAGTGGTCCTTCTGCTCCTGCGTGCCGTGCTGCTTGAGCATGTACGCCACGATGAAGTGCGTGTTGATGATGCCGGAGACCGACATCCAGCCGCGGGCGATCTCCTCGACGCAGAGGGCGTACGTCAGGAGCGACTCGCCCAGACCGCCGTACTCCTCGGGGATCATCAGACCGAACAGGCCCAATTCCTTGAGGCCGTCGACGATCTGCTGTGGGTACTCGTCGCGGTGCTCCAGCTCGGTCGCGACCGGGATGATCTCCTTGTCCACGAAGTCGCGGACGGTGGAGAGGATCTCCTGCTGGATGTCCGTCAGACCGGCGGTCTGGGCGAGACGGGCCATGGCTACTTCTCCTGCTGCTTGAGCTCGGGGCGGCCGGGCTGCTCGCCGCCGCGCTCCTTGATGTACGTCTCGGTGGGCACCATCACCTTGCGGCGGAACACGCACACCAGCGTGCCGTCCTGCTTGTAGCCCTTGGTCTCGACGTAGACGATGCCGCGGTCGTTCTTCGACTTCGACGGCCACTTGTCGAGCACGGTCGTCTGGCCGTAGATCGTGTCGCCGTGGAAGGTCGGCGCCACGTGCTTGAGCGACTCGATCTCCAGGTTGGCGATGGCCTTGCCGGAGATGTCCGGCACGCTCATGCCGAGCAGCAGCGAGTAGATGTAGTTGCCGACGACGACGTTCTTGCCGAAGTCCGTCGTCTTCTCCGCATAGTTGGTGTCCATGTGGAGCGGGTGGTGGTTCATGGTGAGGAGACAGAACAGGTGGTCGTCGTACTCCGTGACCGTCTTGCCCGGCCAGTGCTTGTACGTCGCCCCGACCTCGAACTCCTCGTAGGTGCGTCCGAACTGCATGGCGGTCAGGCCTCCGGGATCTCGAACTTGCTGGTGCGCTGCATACCGGCCGCGCGGCCCTTGCCGGAGATGACCAGCGCCATCTTGCGGCTGGCCTCGTCGATCATCTCGTCGCCGAGCATCGCCGAGCCCTTCTTGCCGCCCGCCTCGGACGTGTAGTAGTCGTACGCGTCCAGGATCAGCTCGGCGTGGTCGTAGTCCTCCTGCGAGGGCGAGAAGATCTCGTTGGACGCCTCGACCTGGCCCGGGTGCAGCACCCACTTGCCGTCGAAGCCGAGCGCGGCGGCGCGCTGGGCGACCTCGCGGTAGCCGTCGATGTTGCGGATCTGGAGGTAGGGGCCGTCGATCGCCTGGAGGTTGTTGGCGCGGGCGGCCATCAGGATCTTCATCAGGATGTAGTGGTAGGCGTCCGCCGGGTAGCCGGGCGGCTGCTCGCCCACGACCAGCGACTTCATGTTGATGGACGCCATGAAGTCGGCCGGGCCGAAGATGATCGTCTCGACCCGCTGGGAGGCCGTCGCGATCTCGTTGACGTTGTTCAGGCCCTGGGCGTTCTCGATCTGCGCCTCGATGCCGATCTTGCCGACCTCGAAGCCCATCGTCTTCTCGATCTGGGTGAGGAGGAGGTCGAGGGCGACGATCTGCTCGGCCGTCTGGACCTTCGGCAGCATGATGCAGTCGAGGTTCTGGCCGGCGCCCTCGACGACCGTGACGACGTCGCGGTACGTCCACTCGGTCGTCCAGTCGTTGACGCGCACGACCCTCGTCTTGCCCGTCCAGTCACCCTCGTTGAGGAACTTGACGATGGTGTGCCGCGCCTCGGGCTTGGCGAGCGGCGCGCACGCGTCCTCCAGGTCCAGGAAGACCTGGTCGGCGGGCAGACCCTGGGCCTTCTCCAGGAAGCGGGGGTTCGAGCCCGGCACGGCCAGGCAGGAGCGCCGCGGGCGGAGACGGTTGACGGTCATGCGGGGACCTCCAGGGGGTCGAGCTTGTTCGCTTTCCGGATCTCGTCGACGATGCGGCCGATGATTCCGGTGATGTCGAAGTCCTTCGGGGTGAAGACGGCGGCCACTCCGGCGGCCCGGAGCTGCTCGGCGTCACCATTCGGGATGATGCCACCGGCGATCACGGGTATATCTGTGGCACCGGCCACACGGAGCCGCTCCAGCACGTCCGGCACCAGCTGGGCGTGCGATCCGGAGAGGATCGACAGGCCGACCGCGTGCACGTCCTCCGCGAGGGCCGCGTCCACGATCTGCTCCGGGGTGAGCCGGATGCCCTGGTAGACCACCTCGAACCCGGCGTCACGGGCCCGCACGGCGATCTGCTCGGCGCCGTTGGAGTGCCCGTCCAGGCCCGGCTTGCCGACGAGGAAGCGGAGCTTGCCGACCCCGAGGTCCTTGGCCGTGAGGTCGACCTTGCGACGCACCTCACTCATGGCCGAGCCCTCCTCGGCGGGGACCGCCACCGGAGCCGACGACACACCCGTCGGCGCCCGGAACTCGCCGAACACCTCGCGCAGCGCCCCGGCCCACTCGCCGGTCGTGACACCGGCGCGGGCGCACTCCAGGGTGGCCTCCATGAGGTTGGCGGTGCCCTTGGCGGCCTCCTTCAGCTTCTCCAGCGCCTTGCAGGGGCGCGGGTGGTTGAAGGGGGGCTGGTAGCGGGTGTCGCGCCAGTGCTGGAGGGAGGCGATGACACGGGCCTCGACGGCCGGGTCGACCGTCTGGATGGCCGTGTCGAGGTCCGCCGTCAGGGGATTGGGCTCGGTCGTCTCGAAGATGTTGACACCGATGATCTTCTCCTGACCGGACTCGATACGAGCCCGGCGCTCGGCGTGCGAGGAGACCAGCTGCGACTTGAGGTAGCCGGACTCGACGGCGGCCATCGCGCCGCCCATCTCCTGGATCCGCTCGATCTCGGCGAGTGACTCCTCGACGAGCTTGCTCACCTTCGCCTCGATGACGTGCGAGCCCTCGAAGATGTCCTCGTACTCCAGCAGGTCGCTCTCGTGCGCCAGGACCTGCTGGATGCGCAGCGACCACTGCTGGTCCCAGGGCCGGGGCAGGCCCAGCGCCTCGTTCCAGGCGGGCAACTGCACGGCACGCGCGCGTGCGTCCTTCGAGAGGGTCACGGCCAGCATCTCCAGCACGATCCGCTGGACGTTGTTCTCCGGCTGCGCCTCGGTCAGACCGAGGGAGTTGACCTGGACGCCGTAGCGGAAGCGGCGCTGCTTGGGGTTCTCGATGCCGTACCGCTCGCGCGTGACCTGGTCCCAGATCCGCCCGAACGCCCGCATCTTGCACATCTCCTCGATGAAGCGGACGCCCGCGTTCACGAAGAAGGAGATACGGGCCACGACGTCCCCGAACTTCTCGGCGGGGACCTGCCCTGAGTCGCGTACGGCATCGAGAACCGCGATCGCGGTGGACATCGCGTACGCGATCTCCTGGACCGGCGTGGCGCCCGCCTCCTGCAGGTGGTAGCTGCAGATGTTGATCGGGTTCCACTTCGGGATGTGGGAGACCGTGTACGCGATCATGTCCGTCGTCAGGCGGAGGCTCGGCCCCGGCGGGAAGACGTGCGTCCCCCGGGACAGGTACTCCTTGACGATGTCGTTCTGGGTCGTGCCCTGGAGCTTGGTGATGTCCGCGCCCTGCTCCTCGGCGACGA
Source organism: Streptomyces sp. NPDC093591 (assembly GCF_044764885.1). Classification (NCBI taxonomy): domain Bacteria; kingdom Bacillati; phylum Actinomycetota; class Actinomycetes; order Kitasatosporales; family Streptomycetaceae; genus Streptomyces; species Streptomyces sp. NPDC093591. The sequence continues at coordinate 173,689 of NZ_JBIWIY010000008.1, read as the reverse complement.
CCTGGTAGAGCGCCAGCAGCCACATGGCGGTGGCGTTGATCGTCATCGAGGTGTTCATCTGCTCCAGGGGGATGTCCTGGAACAGCCGGCGCATGTCACCGAGGTGCGCGACCGGCACGCCGACCCGGCCGACCTCGCCGCGGGCGAGGATGTGGTCGGAGTCGTAGCCGGTCTGCGTCGGCAGGTCGAACGCCACCGACAGACCTGTCTGCCCCTTGGCGAGGTTGCGCCGGTACAGCTCGTTGGACGCCTCGGCCGTGGAGTGACCGGCATAGGTCCGCATGAGCCACGGCCGGTCCTTCTCCCGCTTGCCTTCGGCAGGCTGACGCTCAGTCATCTATGACCTCGACTGCTCTCAGATGTTGCGGAAGCGGTTGATGGCGTCGATGTGCTGGGCACGCATCTCCTCGTCGCGCACGCCCAGGCCCTCCTCGGGGGCCAGGCACAGCACGCCGACCTTGCCCTGGTGGAGGTTGCGGTGCACGTCGAACGCGGCCTGGCCGGTCTCCTCCAGGGAGTAGACCTTCGACAGGGTGGGGTGGATCTTGCCCTTCGCGATGAGCCGGTTGGCCTCCCAGGCCTCGCGGTAGTTGGCGAAGTGCGAGCCGATGATCCGCTTCAGGGACATCCACAGGTAGCGGTTGTCGTACTCGTGCATGTAGCCCGAGGTCGAGGCGCAGGTGGTGATGGTGCCGCCCTTGCGGGTGACGAAGACCGAGGCGCCGAAGGTCTCGCGGCCGGGGTGCTCGAAGACGATGTCGATGTCCTCGCCGCCGGTGAGTTCGCGGATGCGCTTGCCGAAGCGCTTCCACTCCTTCGGGTCCTGGGTCTGCTCGTCCTTCCAGAACTTGTAGCCCTCGGCGTTGCGGTCGATGATCGCCTCGGCGCCCATCGAGCGGCAGATGTCCGCCTTCTGCGGCGAGGAGACGACGCAGATGGGGTTGGCGCCGCCGGCGAGGGCGAACTGCGTGGCGTACGAACCGAGTCCGCCGCTCGCGCCCCAGATCAGGACGTTGTCGCCCTGCTTCATGCCGGCGCCGTTGCGGGAGACCAGCTGGCGGTAGGCGGTGGAGTTCACCAGGCCCGGAGCGGCGGCCTCCTCCCAGCTCAGGTGGCCCGGCTTGGGCATCAGCTGGTTGGACTTGACGAGGGCGACCTCGGCGAGGCCGCCGAAGTTGGTCTCGAAGCCCCAGATGCGCTGCTCGGGGTCGAGCATCGTGTCGTTGTGGCCGTCGCTGGACTCCAGCTCGACGGACAGACAGTGCGCGACGACCTCGTCGCCCGGCTTCCAGGAGTTGACGCCCGGACCGGTGCGCAGGACGACGCCCGCGAGGTCGGAGCCGATGATGTGGTACGGCAGGTCGTGGCGCTTGGCCAGCTCGCTGGTGCGGCCGTAGCGCTCCAGGAACCCGAAGGTGGACAGCGGCTCGAAGATCGAGGTCCACACCGAGTTGTAGTTGACCGAGGAGGCCATCACGGCCACCAGGGCCTCGCCCGGGCCGAGCTCGGGCAGCGGAACCTCGTCGAGGTGGATCGACTTGCGCGGGTCCTTGTCGCGGGTCTCGAGGCCCGCGAACATCTCCGTCTCGTCCTTGTGCACGGTGATCGCGCGGTACGACTCGGGGAGCGGCAGGGCGGCGAAGTCGGCCGGCGTCGATTCCGGCGACTGGATCGCGTCCAGAATGTCCTTCACGGTCACGGTGTTGCCTCCGGCGGTGAGCACCCTGAGGGAGGGGTGCTGAGGGTTACGTCGGTGCTGCTGAGGGTTGGTGGTGGTTGCCGTCGGTTCGGCGGGTGGTGCTGTTCGGCAGCGCTTTGTGGCGCGGGAGGTTGCCTGTGACGCAGGCGCCGGGCGCGCAGGCCCCGGGAGGGGCTTGCGGGGACAGCCGGCGTACGAAAGGTCTCTGCACGCCGGCCGCCCGGACCTCTTCAACGTATGGCACGGCGTGTCACCTGGCAAGGCACCGAGTGCCAGAACTTGCTCTCAGATGAAATCTTTACGTAACAAATGAGCGATGATCGATCAAAGCTACCCGTGAGTAGGTATCAATCGGGTGGAATGGGGCGGTGCTGAAGCGCGGCGCTGGAGAGTGTCGGCCAGGCACGCGAGATACAGCGCCATCGCCGTCCGCGGCTCCCGCACCCCGCGGCCCGTGAGCTCCTCGATCTTCGTCAGCCGGTACAGCAACGTGTTCCGGTGGATGGCGAGCCGGTCGGCGGTCCGCACGAGCTGGAAGCCGCACTCCGCCCACGCGATCAGCGTCTCCCGCAGCACCGCCCAGTCCTCCCGTTCGCGCAGTCCGCCCAGCAGGGCCGCCGCGTACCGGGCGCGCTCCGGCCGTACGACCGACGCCACCAGCTGGGGCACCCGCAGCTCGGCGACCGCGAAGACGCGCCGACCGGGCTCCAGCCGGGTCCCGGCACGCAGTGCCAGCGCCGCCTCCCGGTACGAGGCATGCGTCCCGGCGACGCCCCGGCCCGGCTCGCCGATCCCGCACCGCGGGTCGGCCCCGTGCCGCTCGCCGAGGCGCTCGACCAGGGCGGAGCACCGCTCGACGAGCCGCTCGGGGCGCCCGGTCGAGGCGTGCAGGACGGCATACCGGCCAGCGGCGAGTTCCCCCGTCACGTCCTGGGCGGAGCCGAACACCTCCCGTACCGTCCGCAGCAGCGACATCCGTGACACCCCGCCCGCCCGGACGTCCAGCACCACCGCCCTGCGCGGGATCCGCGGATCGGCCCCCAGCTCCGCCAGTCGCGCCTCCACCGTCTCGGCGTCGACCACCTCGGGGTCGTACAGCGCGATGTCCCGTACGCAGTCGTCGACCGCCCGCTCGTGCAGCAGCAGGACCGCCTCCTCCAGCAGGATCTCGGCCTGCCGCTGGACGACCAGCCCGAAGCGCCGCACCTCGTCCGGGTCGCCGGTGAGACAGACGGTGCCCACCGCGCGGTCACCCACGGTGATCGGCAGGCTCATCCCCGACAGCACCCCGCGCATCCGCCGCGCCTGCTCGGCGGTGTGGGTGGCGGGTCGCCGGGTGCGCAGCACTTCGTACGACGCCTCGTGAACCGTGCCCAGGCGGGCAGTGTCGCCGCAGCCGATGACGACGGCCACACGGTCCGTGATCAGCACGTTGAAGCCGGTGATGCGCCCGATGTCGCAGGCGATCTCCTGGGCGAGTTCGGGTGTGAGGACGGGGGTGACCGACAGTGCGATGAAGGCGGCGATGTCGAACGGATGGGCCGACGCTGGTTCCCACGGAGGGAGCCGTCACGAGCACCCTGCGTAGCTGCCTGGGTCCGCCCGCCTGGTTCCGCCCGCCCGGGCCCGCTCGCCTAGGCCCGCTCCTTCAGCGCCTGCTCGATGGTCCGCATCACCTCGTCCAGCGGCGCGTCGGTCCTGGCCACCGTCACCAGCACCTCACCCTGCGCCGCCACGGAGGCGGGCGCCGTGCGCGGCGCGGTCTCCCGGCCGGCCCCGATACCCGTCCCGAACGTCCGCCGTACGATCGCGAAGGCGTGGTCGAGCTGCGCCTCCACATCACCCTGGCCGCCCGCGCGCAGCCAGCGGCGCAGGACGTGGTTGTGCGCGGTGACCACCGCGGACGCGGCGACCTCCGCCAGCAGCGGGTCGTCGTTGGCGTCGTCGTCGTGGGCGTGCTCGTCGAAGTGGCCGAGGAGGTAGCGGGTGAAGAGGCGTTCGTAGCGGGCCACCGACGCGATCTCGGCCTCGCGCAGGGTGGGCACCTCGCGCGTGAGCTTGTAGCGGGCGACCGAGATCTCCGGCCGGGCCGCGTACATCCGCATGACTTCCTTGATGCCGCGGCACACCGTGTCGAGCGGGTGCTCATGGGCCGGGGCGGCGTTGAGCACCGCCTCGGCGCGGATCAGGGTGTCGTCGTGGTCCGGGAAGATCGCCTCTTCCTTGGAGCGGAAGTGGCGGAAGAAGGTGCGCCGGGCGACCCCGGCCGCGGCCGCGATCTCGTCGACGGTGGTCGCCTCGTACCCCTTGGTCGCGAACAGCTCCATCGCCGCGGCCGCCAGTTCGCGGCGCATCTTGAGCCGTTGGGCGGCCGCGCGACTGCCTGCGGCACTTTCCGGCGCGTCGGGCGTGGCTGGTGTACGTGAGGACTTGGCGGGCTGGGGCATGACCCGAACGTACTGCATGTGCGCAGCTTGATGCGCATGCACGGGGTTTACCCCGCCCTGCGCGGGCGGGGGAGTACCGGGTCGGGCGGGTGGCGGCGAGCTGCTTCGGTCGGCCGGGGGAGAGCTGCGCGGGCCGGGCGGGGGCGGGCTGCCGGGGTCCAGCAGCCCGCCCCAGTCCTGACCGCTTCTGAACCAGTCGCCGGGCCGCTCAGCGCCGGGCATATTCGCGGAAGCCGCGGCCCGTCTTGCGGCCGAGGCAGCCCGCGGCCACCAGGTGCTCCAGGAGCGGCGCCGGAGCGAGGCCGGGGTCGCGGAACTCGCGGTGCAGGACCTTCTCGATCGCGAGGGAGACATCGAGCCCGACGACGTCCAGCAGCTCGAACGGACCCATCGGGTAGCCGCCGCCCAGCTTCATCGCCGCGTCGATGTCGTCGAGCGTCGCGTAGTGCTCCTGCACCATCTTGATCGCGTTGTTCAAGTACGGGAACAACAGCGCGTTCACGATGAATCCGGCACGGTCACCGCAGTCCACGGCGTGCTTCTTGATCCGGCCGCAGACCTCGCGGACCGTGGCGTGGACGTCGTCGGCCGTCAGCACCGTACGGACGACCTCGACCAGCTTCATCGCCGGCGCCGGGTTGAAGAAGTGCATGCCGATCACGTCCTGCGGACGCGAGGTGGCACGGGCACAGGCGACGACGGGCAGCGACGAGGTGGTGGTGGCCAGGACCGCGCCCGGCTTGCAGACCTTGTCCAGCGTCGCGAACAGCTGCCGCTTGATCTCCAGGTCCTCGGCGACGGCCTCGACGGCCAGATCGACGTCGGCGAACGCGTCGTACGAACCCGCCGCGGTGATCAGGTCCAGGGTCTGCGCGGCGGCCTCGGCGGTCATCCGCCCCTTGTCGACAGAGCGGGAAAGCGACTTGCCGATACGGGCCTTCGCGGCCTGCGCCTTCTCCTCGCTGCGGGCGGCGAGCACGACCGCGTACCCGGCCTTGGCGAAGACCTCCGCGATACCGGACGCCATGGTGCCCGAGCCCGCGACACCGACCGAGCGGACCGTGCGGCCGGAGGTCAGGGCGGCGCCGTCCAGCGGCGTCAGCGCGTCCCGCACGACGGTGGCGCTGCCCGGCGCCTCGTACGTGTAGAAGCCACGGCCCGACTTACGGCCCGTCAGGCCCGCCTCGCTGAGCTGCTTGAGGATCGGCGCGGGGGCGTGCAGCCGGTCGTGGGACTCGGCGTACATGGCCTCCAGGACCCGGCGCGCGGTGTCGATGCCGATCAGGTCGAGCAGGGCCAGCGGGCCCATCGGCAGCCCGCAGCCCAGCCGCATCGCGGCGTCGATGTCCTCGCGGGAGGCGTACTTCGCCTCGTACATCGCGGCGGCCTGGTTGAGGTAGCCGAACAGCAGCCCGTCGGCGACGAACCCGGGCCGGTCGCCGACCGCGACGGGCTCCTTGCCGAGGTCGAGGGCGAGGTTCGTGACCGCGGTGACGGCCGTCGGCGCGGTCAGCACGGACGAGACGACCTCGACCAGCCGCATCGCCGGCGCCGGGTTGAAGAAGTGCAGGCCGAGCACGCGCTCGGGGCGGGCCGAGTCGGCGGCCAGGCGCGTGACCGACAGGGCGTTGGTGCCGGTCGCCAGGATCGTCTCGGGGCGCACGATCCCGTCCAGCTCGCGGAAGATCTGCTGCTTGACCTCGTACGACTCCGGCGCCACCTCGATGACCAGGTCCGCGTCGGCCGCGGCCTGGAGATCGGTGAAGGTGCGGACCCGGGCGAGGGCCTCCGCGCGCTCCTCCTCGGTCAGCCGGCCGCGCTCCACGGCACGGGCGGTCGAGGACTCCAGGGCGGCGACGGCCTTGGCGGCCGCGGCCTCGCTGATGTCGATGCCGATGACCTCGCGACCGGCCTTGGCCAGGACCTCGGCGATGCCGGTGCCCATGGTGCCGAGGCCGACGACGGCAACGGTCTTGAGCGGGGACAGAGGGGTGTCGGACGCGGTGTCGGACAGGGGAGTGGCCATCGCGGGACTCCAGGAATGAGGGTGACGACTGGAAGCGCGCCCGGGTGCGCCGAGGAGGCGCACCGGGTGCGGAAAGGAGTGAGTGCGGGTGTTGCCGGGCTACTGGCGCACACGCCCGGTGCCGTCACCGGGAGCGCGCACACGCCCCGGGGAACGGTTGATCCGACCGGCCCTGTCCCGGAGCCGAGTCGTACTGAGGTACCTGATGTACCGAACCGACCAGCGCCCCCACTGCCTTAAAGGCGTGGGAGGTGCCCCACTTGCGGCGGCTGCGTCACCAGGCCGCTGCAAGCAAATCTGCGAGTGGGTAACTCGCTCGTATGAGCTTAACCGGTGGGTAACGAGCACGCCAGACCTCGTCTTTGTGATGTAGGTCCCGCGAGGCGCGCCGCTTGCATACGCTCGGCTTCATGGACGAAGAGTTGCGATCACTCACGGAGCGCTTACGGCAGGAGTCCGGAGCGTCGGCCGCGTACGACCGCCTCGTGGCGACGGAGGACCTCGACGAACTCGCCGAGGTGCTCACCGCGCCCGGGCAGCCGCTGTGGGCCAGGGAGTTGGCCGCCTTCCGGCTGGGTCTCGCCGGGGACCGCCGGGCCTTCGAGTCCCTCGTCCTGCTCCTGAACCACCGTGACCCGCAGCGCTGCGTCTCCGCCGCCCACGCCCTCGCCCGGCTCGGCGACCCGCGCACGGCTCGCGCGGCGGCGGCCCTCGCCACCAACGAACTCCGCGTCGCCTACGCCCTGCTCCCCGTCCGGCTCCTGGTCGAGCTGCGCGCTCCCGAGGCCGTGCCCGCCCTCATCACCACCCTGGAGCGACGCCTGCGCCCGCACGACCCCTACCGCCGCGTGGCCCTCGCCTGTGTGGAGGGCCTCGGCGAGCTCGGCGACACCCGGGCCAGACGCGTCCTGAACGAGGCACTGGCCCACCCGGCCCTCGCGGAGGCGGCGGTGCGTGCGCTGGCGCGGATCCCTCGTCAGAGGGGAGGTTCCCGGCGGGCCGGTAGCGACTCGCGCGGCGGTGATGCGCCTGATGCCTGAACGGCCGAGGCAGCCTACGGCGTCCACGGGCCCTGCGCCGAGCCCGGTCGCGGCGGGGCCGGCCCGGCTGCCACAGGGCACGCGGGCTCCTGAAGGAAACCCGCGGGCCGCCTGCGCCGACGGTGGCCGTCAGCCCGGCACCAGCTCCCGCGTGTACCGCACCTCGGGCACGTCCACGCCGTCCACCTCGAAGGGCTCCTCGGCGCCGTCCGGGCGGAAGCCCGCCCGTTCGTAGAAGCGCCGGGCACGGGTGTTGTGTTCGAGGACCCAGAGCAGCATGCGCGCGTGCCCGGCGGCCGTGCACCGGCGCAGCGATTCCTGGAGCAGGGCGTGCCCGATGCCGCCGCCGAACCGTCCGGGATCCACGTAGAGGGCGTACAACTCCGCGTCCTCGGTGCGCACTTCGCCGTCCCGGTACGGTCCGTGGCAGGCCCAGCCGACGACCTCGCCGTAGCGCTCGGCGACCACGTTCAGCACACTCCCGTCGGCCTGCGCGAGGTGGGCGCGGCGGCGCTCGGTGTCCTGTGCCACGTCGAGGGCGTCCAGGTGGGACTGCGGTACGAGGTCCTTGTAGGCGCTTCGCCAGCCGCCGATGCGGATCTCGGCGACGCGCGCGCAGTCGGCCGTCGTCATGGGGCGGATCAGTATGCCGTCGTCGTCCATGACGGCACCGTAGACACCGCCCACCCGGTCTCGCCTTCCATTAACCCGGCACCACCGCGAACGCCTCGACCTCCATCAGGAACTCCGGCCGCACCAGCCCGGCGACCCGCACCGCCGACGCGGCCGGCAGCCGGTCGTCGGATATGTGCTCGGCGCGGGCCGCGCGGATCGCGGGCATGTGCGCCATGTCCGTGACGAAGTAGGTGAGTTTGACGACGTCGTCGAACGTCGCGCCCGCCGCGGCCAGGCAGCGCCGCAGGTTCTCGAAGACCTGGCGGGCCTGGGCCGCCGGGTCGCCCTCGCCGACCAGCTCGCCGTCCTCGTCCAGGGCGAGCTGGCCGGAGACGGCGACGAAACGGCCGGAGCCGAGCACGACATGCGTGTACTGGGCGGCGGGGGCGACTCCGTCGGGGGCGGGAATCCTGGTCAGCTCACTCATGCCTCCATGGTGGACCATGGGTCTGACAACGCCCCCGACGGACCGTCAGGCGCTCAGAGCCCCCTCTAGGCCCTGTCGTTTGGATCATCCCGGCGTCGCGGGGTCTGGCACGCGCTCCCCCAGAGGGGGGACCCCAGCGGCGTTGTCGTCACTCGCCGACGCTCCGCGTCGACTCCCTCCTCCGCCTTGCAGCTGCACGCACCAGACCTCGCTCGGGTCGGCCGAGAGGAACCCATCCTCACAGCCGAGCTGATCCAAACGACAGGGCCTAGCGGCGGAAGCCGAGCAGCGCGTGCAGTTCGGCAGCGCGCGACGACGTGGACGCGACCTTGGAGCTGACCGGCTTCGGGTCGGGCAGGGCCTCGCACACCGCGTCGACCGTACTCCGGCCGCGCGGCACCGTGCCGTCGGTCAGGTACGCCGCGAGGTGCTCGTCGAGGCAGGCGTTCCCGCTCAGCGTGATGCCGTGGTTGCCGCCGCCGCGCTCGACCACCAGACTGGAGCGCGCCAGCAGCCGGCGCACGGTGACGGCGCCCTCGTACGGGGTGGCCGCGTCCTCGGTCGCCTGGAACAGCAGCACCGGCGGGACCTTGCCATTGGCGACGTTCACCGGGGCGAGCGAGCTCGTCGGCCAGAATGCGCACGGCGCGTTGTACCAGGCGTTGTTCCAGGTCATGAACGGCGCCTTCGCGTACGCGGCCCAGTTGTCCGCCTGCCACTCGCGCCAGTCGCGCGGCCAGGCGGCGTCACGGCACTGCACCGAGGTGTAGATGCTGTAGCCGTTGTCGTCGGACTCGTCGGCGGCGCCGAACTTCTCGTACGCCTCGACCAGCGGATCGGCGTCTTTGCCGTTCACGTATGCCGCGAACGCCTCGGCGAGGTAGGGCCAGTAGCCGTTGTAGTAGCCGCCGGGGATGAAGGTGTCCTCCAGCTCGGAGGCGCCCACCGTGCCGCCGGCCGGCTTCCTGGCGAGAGCCGCCCGCATCGCGTACCACTTCGCCTCGACCCGCTGCGGATCGGTGCCGAGCCGGTACGTCGTGTCGTGCTTGGCGATCCACGCCATGAACGCGCGGTGCCGGTCGTTGAAGGCGTGGTCCTGCGCGAGGTTGTCGTCGTACCAGACGCCGGTGGGGTCGACGACCGAGTCCAGGACCGCGCGCCGCACCCGCTCCGGGAAGAGCTTCGCGTAGACCGCGCCGAGATAGGTGCCGTACGAGTAGCCGAAGTAGTTGATCTGCCGCGCGCCGAGTGCGACGCGGATCCGTTCGATGTCCCGCACGGCGCTGATCGTGTCGATGTACGGCAGTACGTCCCCGTACTTCTCGCCGCAGGCCCGCGCGAAGGCCTTGGCGCGGGCGAGGTTGGCCTGCTCGATCTGCGCCGTGCTCGGCACGGCGTCCCGGCGCACCGCGGCGAAGTGGCCGGGCCTGCAGTCGAGGGCCGGCTTGCTCTTGCCGACTCCGCGCGGGTCGAAGCCGATGACGTCGTACTGCGCCGCCACCGCCTTGGGCAGTGCGGCGGCGACGAATCCGGCGAGCGTCAGACCGCTGGCGCCGGGGCCGCCCGGATTGACCAGCAGGGGGCCCTGGTACTTCTTCGCGGTGTGCGGGACGCGGGACAGCGCGAGGGTGATCTGCCGTCCCCGCGGACGGGAGTGGTCGAGCGGCACCTCGAGGGACGCGCACTGGAGCGTCGGGTACTTCTTGGTGCCGCATTCCTTCCAGGTGAGCGGGGCGGCGTGAGCGGTGTCCGCGGTGGGGGGCGGGCTCGCCTCGGCGGGGACGGCCGTCAGGGCCCCGGCCACGACGGCGGCGGCGCACAGTACGGCTGCGCGTTCTCTCATGGGGTCCTTCCAGGACGGAGGGGCACGGACCGCGAGTGCCGCGGTCACTGCCGCATTCGTCCCGGAAAGGGCGCCTGGAAGAACTCCTTCCGGCGGGACTTGACCCGATTGGGCCGAGGGATGCGCTCCAATGCCCTCAGATGAGTGAGAGTTGGGTCGGTTCGGAGCGCGTGTGCTCGGTGGGCTCCGGCTCGGGCTCGCGGATCCGCCGGGGCATGCCCGCGCGCGTGGGGCCGATGCCGTACTCCTGCGCCAGGTCGTGGACCTGGCGGGTGATCCGGCGCTGGTACCACTTCGGCGCGTAGGCGCCGTCCGCGTACAGCCGCTCGTAACGGCGGACCAGATACGGGTGCTCGCGCCCGAGCCAGGCCATGAACCACTCGCGGGCCCCCGGCCGCAGATGCAGCACCAGCGGCGTGACGGAGGTGGCCCCGGAGGCGGCGATCGCCCGCACGGTGGCCCGCAGTTGCGCCGGGCTGTCGCTCAGGAACGGAATCACCGGCGCCATCAGCACACCGCACCCGAGGCCGTGCTCGGTCAGGGTCCTTACGACGTCCAGGCGCCGCTCGGGGGCGGGCGTGCCCGGCTCCACCGTGCGCCACAGCTCGGGGTCGGTGAAGCCGACCGAGACGGAGACACCGACGTCCGTCACCTCGGCGGACTGCTTCAGCAGGTCGAGGTCGCGCAGGATCAGCGTGCCCTTGGTGAGGATCGAGTAGGGGTTGGCGTGGTCGCGCAGGGCGGTGAGGATGCCCGGCATCAGGCGGTAGCGGCCCTCGGCGCGCTGGTAGCAGTCGACATTCGTGCCCATCGCTATGTGCTCGCCCTGCCAACGGCGCGAGGAGAGCTGGCGGCGCAGCAGCTCCGGGGCGTTCACCTTGACCACGATCTGCGAGTCGAAGCCGAGGCCCGTGTCGAGGTCCAGATAGCTGTGGGTCTTGCGGGCGAAGCAGTACACGCACGCGTGCGTGCAGCCCCGATAGGGGTTGACCGTCCACTCGAAGGGCATCCGCGAGGCGCCCGGCACCCGGTTGATGATCGAGCGCGCCCGGATCTCGTGGAACGTGATGCCGGCGAACTCTGGCGTGTCGAAGGTGCGGGTCACCACGGCGTCCGCGCCGAACAGCGCGGAGTCGGCCCGGCTGTGGTCGGACTCCAGGGTGAGGTTCTCCCAGCGCATGACGCCTCCTCGGTAGCACTGCCCCCAGAATAGAACACATGTTCCCTTGATCGTGCGACCTGTATCCCTGACTTCTGGTGTCGGGCTCTGTCCTGGGCTTATGTCCTCGGCCTCCATCCCTGGCTTCGTTTTCGATCGATGTGTGATCGCTTCGGGGAGCTGAGCGGGCCCCCGATTTGGGCGGTCCGGGAGCGGGGTGGTTGGCTTGCCCCAACCCCCGAGAATTCTGGTCCTGGAGGAAGTCAATGGCGCAGGTCGAGGCCACTACGGAGCGGGTCGTCGCGGCGGACGCGGAGAAGGTGTTCGACGCCCTCGCCGACTACAGCGGCACGCGCGCGAATCTGCTCCCCGAGCACTTCAGCGAGTACGAGGTGCGCGAGGGCGGCGACGGCGAGGGCACCCTCGTCCACTGGAAGCTCCAGGCCACCAGCAAGCGCGTGCGCGACTGCCTCCTGGAGGTCACCGAGCCGACCGACGGCGAGCTCGTCGAGAAGGACCGCAACTCCTCCATGGTCACCACCTGGCGGGTCACCCCGGCCGGCGAGGGCAAGTCCCGGGTCGTCGTCACCACCACCTGGCAGGGCGCCGGCGGCATCGGCGGCTTCTTCGAGAGGACCTTCGCGCCCAAGGGCCTCGGGCGGATCTACGACGCGGTGCTCGACAAGCTCGCCGCCGAGGTCGCGAAGTAAGTCCCTGGCGCCTGAGGGGCCTTGGCCGCCTCACCGGATCGAGTGGAACTCCGTCGTGTCCGGGGTAGTGCCGTAACTCGCCGTGCTTGCTCGTAGTTGTCGCTTAATGCGGGAAATGTGAGCAGGTGCGGCGAGGGGAGCGGAACGTGGGCGGCGCGACTTTGGTGCAGGACGAGACCGTCACCGCACCTCCTCCACAGGCTCCGCCCCAGGGCCCGGCGAATCAACTGAGCCCGCGGCGGGTGCGGTTGGTCTTCTTCGCGCTGATGCTCGCGCTGCTGCTGGCCGCGCTGGAGCAGATGATCGTCGCCACCGCGCTGCCGAAGATCGTCGGTGAGCTGCACGGCCTGGACAGGATGTCCTGGGCGATCACCGCCTACCTGCTCACCGCCACTGTCGGTCTGCCCGTCTACGGCAAGCTCGGCGATCTCCTCGGCCGCAAGGGCGTCTTCCAGTTCGCGATCGTCGTCTTCGTCGTCGGCTCCGCGCTCGCCGGACGGGCCGAGACCATGGACCAGCTCATCGCCTACCGCGCGATCCAGGGCGTCGGAGCGGGCGGGCTCATGATCGGCGTCCAGGCGATCGTCGCGGACATCGTGCCGCCCCGGGAGCGCGGCCGCTTCATGGGCCTGATCGGCGCCGCGTTCGGCCTCGCCTCGGTCGCCGGACCCCTGCTGGGCGGCTACTTCACGGACCACCTCTCCTGGCGGTGGTGCTTCTACATCAACGTCCCCTTCGGCCTCGTCACCCTGGCCGTCGTCACCCTCGCCCTGAAACTGCCGAAGCCCAGGGCCAAGGCCCGGCTCGACATCCTCGGCTCCCTGCTGCTCGCCGCCGCCTCCACCTGCCTGGTCCTGCTGACCAGTTGGGGCGGCACCGAGTACGCCTGGGACTCGCGTGTCATCCTCGGCCTCGGCGCGGGAGCGGTCGTCTCCACCGTCCTGTTCCTCGTCGTCGAGCACTTCGCCGTCGAACCCCTCATCCCGCTGCGGCTGTTCAGGGACTCCGTCTTCAACGTCACCAGCCTGGTCGGCCTCGTGATCGGCGTCGCCCTCTTCGGCGCCGCCGGCTATCTGCCGACGTTCCTGCAGATGGTCGACGGGGCCACGGCCACCGAGTCGGGCCTGCTGATGCTGCCGATGATGGCCGGCATCGTCGGCACCTCGATCGTCGCCGGTCAACTCATCAGCCACACCGGCCGCTACAAGATCTACCCCGTGCTCGGCAGCGCGCTCTCGGTCGTCGGCATGTGGCTGCTGTCCCGCCTCGAAGTCGACACGCCCCGGCTGCACTACAGCATCTGGATGGCCGTCCTCGGCGCCGGCATCGGCATGGTGATGCCGGTCCTGATCCTCGCCGTGCAGAACTCCGTGCGCCCCGCCGACCTCGGCACCGCCACCAGCGCCAACAACTACTTCCGGCAGCTCGGCGGCAGCGTCGGCGCGGCGGTCTTCGGCACCCTCTTCGCCGGCCGGCTCGCCGACGCCCTGGCCGAACGCCTGCCCGCGCGCGCGGGCTCTGAGCTGCCCGACCCCGAGTCCCTCACCCCGCAGCTCGTGCACGCCATGCCCGCGGCACTGCGCGACGGTTACGTCCGGGCCTACGCCGACGCCATGCCGAGGATCTTCCTCTACCTCGTGCCGGTGCTCGTGCTCGGCCTGCTCATCGCCCTCTTCCTCAAGGAAAAGCCCCTGGTGTCCCACAGCGTCCCGGCACCGGAGACGGATGCCGCGCCCGTGGACGCCCAGCTTCCATCAGCCCGGTCCCCCTACGCCCCCGGGGTCCCTGTCTGCGGCACCGTTCAGCACCCGGACGGCACGGGCGTACCGCGCGCGGCGCTCACGCTCATCGACGTGGCCGGGCAGCAGGTCGGGCGCGGCACGAGCGGCGAGGACGGGCGGTACGCGCTGGCGACGCCCGCCGCGGGGCCGTACGTGCTGATCGCGTCGGCGGGCGGTCATCAGCCGCAGGCCGTCTCCGTGACCGTCGGCGAGCACCCCGTGGAGCTGGACATCGTCCTCGGTGGCGCCGGACGCCTCGCCGGGAGCGTGCGTACCCCGGACGGCACACCCGTGGACGCCACCGTCACGCTCACCGACGTGTACGGCGAGGTCGTCGCCACGACCCGCAGCGGGCCCGACGGCGGCTATGTCATCACCGAGCTGGTGGCCGGCCAGTACACCCTCGCGGCGAGCTCGCCCGCCTTCCGTCCGGCCGCCGTCCCCGTCACCGTCCAGGTGGCCCGTGAGACACGCCAGGACATCGAGCTCGCCGGCGGCGCCACACTGCGCGGCACCGTGCGGGCCGGTGGTGGGCGGCCCGTCGAGGACGCGCGCGTGACGCTGCTCGACCCGGCCGGCAACGTCAGGGAGACGCTCACCACCGGTCCCGACGGAACCTTCCGGTTCGTCGACCTCTCCAGCGGCGAGTACACCGTCATCGCCACGGGTTACCCGCCGGTCGCCACCGTGCTCCAAGTCGCCGGAGGAGGCCGAACGGAACGCGACCTTCAGCTCGGCCACGACGACTGAGTCGCCGTCACACCAATTCCCGCATTGCCGCACATCACCACTGCCGGGAGCCGTACGGTGGACCAGGCGGCACAGATCTTGCGGAGCCGTGGGGAGAGAGGGCCTGGGCCAATGGACCGTGGCACCGAGAGGGACGGCGCGGTGACAGAACACGCCGCGGTCGGCCGTGTCCCGCTTGCCGTCGTCGTAGTGGACCGCGAGGGCCTCGTCTCCCACTGGAGCTCCGGCGCACGCCGTCTGTTCGGCGCCGTCAAGGAGGAGGCGATCGGGCGCCCGGCCGTCGACCTGCTGCCCGTCTCCGGGGCGCTGCCCGAGGAGGACGATCTCACGCCGTACGGGGCGTACGGGGCGTACGACGGGCTCGGTCACGATCTCGAATCCTCCCTCGACGGGCGGCTGTTCTACCCTGCCGCGGGCCGCGCCCGACTGACCGTGCCCGACCGCGACCGCGTCGACGTCCTGTGGTGGGCGTACCCGTTGGTGGGTCCAGGACCGGAGCGGCTGCTGGTGCTCGGCGCCGATGTGGGCGCACTTCAGCAGGGCAGCGAGCCCGACGAGCCCACCGGCTTCGAACGCGTCGCCCCCGCCTTCGCCCTGCACACCGACTTCCCCGGGGCCGAGGAACTCGCCCGCCGGCTCCCCGAGATCCTGCCCAGCATGAGCGTCGAGGAGGGCGCCCGCATCGTCGGGCAGGTCCTCGAACTCGGTTACCCCGTACTGGAGTTCAGCCAGAACGACCGGGTGCCCGTCACCCCCGACTGGGGAGTTCCCCGGCGCGTGGAGCGCAGGGCACGCCGGGAGCGCGCCGCCGCCGAGGGCCTGCCGTTACCGCAGGAGTACACCGACGACGGCGAGGACCTCGAGTACGCCGCCGTACGCGAACGCCTGGAGTTCCTCAACGAGGTCAGCGGCCGCATCGGCACCTCCCTCGACCTGGCCCGGACCATCATCGAGGTCAGCAAGGCCGTCGTGCCCCGCTTCACCGACGTCGCCGGCACCTACCTGCGCGAACAGGTCGTCGCCGGCGAGGGGTTCCCCGAGGGCGTGCCGGACACGACCACCATGTGGCACCGGGTCGCCGTCGAGCACACCGACGAACCCGGCCGCTGGGACGACGTCGTGCCGGTCGGCGAGGCCATGCCGTTCCCGGCGCACACGCCGTTCTTCCAGTGCATGACCAGCGGTGAGCCCGTTCTGGTGCCGCGCATCAGCGAGCAGATGGGGCACGCGATCGCCTCGCAGTTCGAGAAGCGCGACATCCGGCCGCTCATCACGGGCCGTTCGATGCTGGTGGTGCCGCTGAAGGCACGCCAGGTCGTCCTAGGCTTCATGATTCTGCTGCGCCACCCGGAACGCGTCGAGTTCAACGACATGGACCGCGTCACCGGCGCCGAACTCGCCGCCCGCGCGGGCCTCGTGCTCGACAACGCGCGGATGTACACGTACCAGGAGTCCGTCGCCGAGACCCTCCAGGACAGCATGCTGCCGCACATCCCGCCGCACATGGCGGGCTGCGACATCGCCACCCGCTATCTGCCCGGCACCCTGCTCGGCCGGGTCGGCGGCGACTGGTTCGACTCCGTGAAACTGCCCGGCGCCCGCACCGCCCTCGTCGTCGGCGACGTCATGGGGCACGGCCTCAACTCGGCGGCCATGATGGGGCAGTTGCGGACGGCCGTACAGACCATGGCCGCCCTCGACCTGCCGCCCGCCCAGCTGCTGCGCAACCTCGACGACCTCGCCCAGCGCCTCGGTGACACCTACCTCGCGACCTGTCTGTACGCCGTCTACGACCCGATCGCGAGCGAGCTGCACCTCGCCAACGCCGGACACATCCCGCCCGTCCTGGTCCGCGCCGAGGACGGGCGCAGCGAGCTGCTCGACCTGCCCACGGGTGCGCCGATCGGCGTCGGCGGGGTGCCCTTCGAAGCGGTACGCGTGCGCGTGGAGCCCGGCGACCGGATCGTGATGTGCACCGACGGTCTCGTCGAGGTCCGCGGCGAGGACATCGGGGTCGGTCTCGCGACCCTGTGCGAGTCCGCCGCCCACCCGGCCGCGTCCATGGACGACGCCTGCGACACCATCATCCGCGCCCTCAACACACGGGGCGGCCGCAAGGACGACGTCGCCCTGCTGATGGCCCGCCTCAACGGCATCGAGCCGGACGACGTCGCCGAGTGGCGCATCGACCTCGACCCGAGACAGATCGGCCGGGCCCGCGCCGTGGTCCGGGAACAGCTGCACGAGTGGGGCCTGTCGCGCCTCGTCCACACCGCCGAACTGCTGGTCGGCGAGCTCGTCACCAACGCCGTACGGCACTCCCACAGCCGACCCGTCGCACTGCGCCTCGTCCGCGGTGACACGCTGCTGTGCGAGGTGGACGACGACGATCACGAACTGCCGACGCTGCTCAACGCCGGGCCCGGCGACGAGGCCGGGCGGGGGCTGCGCGTGGTGAGCACGCTGGCGCGCGAGTGGGGCACGAGCCGTACGAGCGCCGGAAAGACCGTCTGGTTCGAACTCACGCTCCCACGCCGCTGAATCACTTGTGCCCCGAGGGGCGCACGACGGCGTACCGCTCTCGAATGCGGAGTGAAGGAATGCGCCACGCGCTTGTAGCCGCGACCGGGCCGCGATAAACCGTACTCGCCCGTCACTGGACGACGGGTCGGCGTCGCACCCTGGGGAGTTGGGCATGAGCGTGACCAGTCGATACCGGGAGGCCTGGGAGAGCTTCTGGCGTGAGGCTCCCGGCGAACAGGGGGCGGTGTTCTGGGACGCGGAGCCGGCCCTGACCGCCGGCCCTCACCTGGCCCTCTTCGACGCGCACCTGGCAGATCCCGGCCTACCGATGGTGGACCTCGGCTGCGGCAACGGCACCCAGACCCGTTTCCTCGCCGACCGCTTCCGGCACGTCCTCGGCGCGGACCTGTCCGCCGCGGCCCTCGACCACGCCCGGCAGGCGGATCCCGCCGGGCAGGCGACGTACCGGCTGTTCGACGCCGGGGAGAAGTCCGAGGCCGAGACGCTGCACGCCGAACTCGGCGACGCCAACGTCTATATGCGGGGCGTGCTCCACCAGGCCGAGTCCGACGACCGGCAGCCCATGGTCGACGGCATCGCCACGCTGGTCGGCGAGCGG
The DNA here is from genome assembly GCF_044764885.1 of Streptomyces sp. NPDC093591. Classification (NCBI taxonomy): domain Bacteria; kingdom Bacillati; phylum Actinomycetota; class Actinomycetes; order Kitasatosporales; family Streptomycetaceae; genus Streptomyces; species Streptomyces sp. NPDC093591. The sequence goes on along the minus strand of NZ_JBIWIY010000008.1, from coordinate 155,990 downwards.
GGCCGGGTCTTCCTCGTCGAACTCTCCGAGTCCGCCAAGCCCGTCCTCATGGGCCTCGCCCAGCACCCGACGGGGCCGCCGCCCAAGCTCGCACCCATTTTCCGGCACGGTATCGCCCCGGGCGAGGTCGCCGACGACGCGATGCCCGAGTATCTGCGCGCGGCAGGGCTCACCGTCCTCGCGAGCGGCGAACTGCCGCTGGTCACCACCGAGTACGGGCCGGACGGCACTCGGATCGAGCTGCCGTCGAAGTGGGTGGTGGCGGGCCGTACGGCGTGACGGCACGAAGGGACCGCCGCGGCCGGGCACAGGTCTGAGACGGCGGTGGTTCGTCCTCCGGCCGAGGGGACCGGAGGACGAACCACCGTGAGATCACTCGACCCTGCGGCCGCGGCGGTACGCCATCCAGCCGGTGGCCGTCAACGCGGCCGCGAGCGCGGCGGCGGAGACCACGGTGACGCCGGTGGAGGCGAGGCTGCCGCCCGCGGTGGACGTGCCGGTGCCGCCGGTGGCCGAACCGGTGGTGCTGCCGCCGGTGGTGTCCGATCCGCCGCCCGTCGTGCCGCCCGACGAGCCGGAGCCGCCCGTGCCGCCGCTGTCACCGGTCTCGGGATCGGTGTCCACCGGGTCCTGGCCGACGAAGCTGACCGGGACCTTCACATCCTGGGAGCGGTCGCCCGAGAGGGTGTGGTCGGCGCGGGTGGCGAGAACGCACGTGGCCTTGAAGCAGTCGGTGAACTCGTCCTTGGCGTCGACGGTGAGCTCGACCTCGAAGGAACCGCCGTCGCCGTACGGGGTCGCGAGATCCTCGCCGTAGTCCGGCGGGTTGGAGGAGATCCAGGCCGAGGAGTGGGACTCGCCGCTCATGTCGACGCCGCCGATGCACGGCGTGGGCAGTTCGCCGTCGCCGTTGTCGACGCACAGGGCGACGTAGATGCCCTTGTCGACGTCGTAGCCGGAGCCGGTGACCTTCAGCGTCTGGTTCTCGGTGGCCAGGTTGTTGACCGGGGTGACGGTGAGCTTCTGGCCCTCGGAGCCGGTCTCGGTCCTGGTGCCGGACGGCTCGGTGTTCTCGCCGCCGTCGGTGCCGCCGTCTCCGGAGGACTCCTTGACGGTCAGGGTGACCGGCGACGTACGGGTCGTGCCCACGGAGTTCTTGAACTCGGCGCGGTACCGGTAGCCGTCCTGCGCCGCCTTCGCGGTGAAGGAGTACGCGTTCTTCGTCGCGCCCTCGACCGTCGACCAGGTCTGGCCGCCGTCCGGGCTGACCTGCCAGCTCACGGTCGGCTCCGGGGTGCCCTCGGCCGCCGCGACGAACGAGACCTCGTCGCCGGGGGCGACGGTGCGGTCGGTGGGGGACTGGGTCACCTTGGGGGACATGCGCAGGTCGAGCCTGACGACCTCGTTCGTCGTGTACTTGGTGACGTACACGGACGTGGCGCCGGGAGCGACGGCGATGCCCGCGTAGGTGCTCGAGTCGCTGCCCGCGAGGGTGACCGGCGCGGCCGCCTGCCGGAAGGTCGCGCTGTCCAGGATCTCCAGGGAGCCGTCGTCGTCGTCCGACGCGCTGCCGGCGATGTCCCCGCGCAGCACGAAGGCCCGCCCGGTGGTCTTGTCGAAGGCCGCCGCCACGGGCCGGTCCGTGCCGGTCAGCGCGGTCAGCTGCTTGCCGTCCTCGTCGAGGACGAGCACCGACGTGCCGCCGCCCAGCCAGACGTTGCCGGTCGCCGGGTCCGTCTCGACGAAGTAGTAGGAGTCCGCGGGGATTTCGGCCGTGGCGGTGACCTGGAAGGTCTTGGTGTCGACCCGGCGCAGCACCTGCTTGTCCCCGGAGGTGCCGATGGACCAGGCCACGCCCCGGGCGGCGTCCACGCCGAGTTGGCTGCCGCCTTCGAGCGTGACCGTGTTCTTCACGGTGCCGGTGGCGAGGTCGACGCGGCGCAGCTCGGGGCCGGCCGCCACCAGCACGGACGTGGTGTCGGCGTCCTGCCCGACGCCGGTGAAGGTGGTGCCGTTGAACCAGTGGCCCTGCGCGGCCGTGTCGCCGTCCTTGGCGGTGCCGATGCCGCGCAGCGGATAGTGGAAGACCACGCCGTCACCGGCGAGCGGGCCGATGATCCGGCGGACCGCGCGGGCGGCCATCGCACCGTTGAGGCCAGGCCCCTGGGAGATGTGGCTGAGGACCTTGCCGTCCTTGGGATCGAGGGCGTACAGGCCCCGCTCGGTCACATCGGCGGTGTCGGCGATCTCGTCCGAACCGACGTACAGCTTCCCGGAGTCGGGGTGCAGCAGCAGGTCCTGGGGGCGTCCGACGGTGGTGAACGCGGTGGACTGGACGTAGCTGATCGTGCCGGGCGGCACCTCCACGCCGTCGCCGCCGTCGTCGCCACCACCGGTGTCCTGGCCCTCCCAGGTGACGGGGACGCGGACGTCCTGGGAGCGGTCGCCGGCGTTGCGGTGGTCGACGCGGGTGACGACCGAGCAGGCGTACCTGAGGCAGTCGACGCTCGCGTCCTTGGCCTGCACCTTGATCTCGACGTCGAAGGTGCCGCTCGCGCCCCAGTGCTGGGCGAGATCGCCCGCGTACTCGTCGCCCTCGGGGACGATCCAGTGCGACGAGCTGCCGCTGCCGTCCTCGTCGGCGCCGCCGATGCAGGGGCTCGGTATCTTGCCGTCGCCGTTGTCCCGGCACAGGGCGACGTAGATCGCCTTGGTGGTGTCGTAGCCCTCGCCGGTGACGTGGAGCGTCTCGCCGTCGGGGTCCAGGTTCGCGGTGGCGGAGACGGAGAGCTTCTGGCCGCCCGCGCCGATGCCGGTCTTCGGTGTGTCGGCGGCCTGCGCGGCCGGGCCCACGGCGACGGACGCGGTCATGAGCGCGGCGGAGCCGAGGAGCGCCGCCGGGCGTCTGAGTTGCATGGAGGATTCCTCACTCGTCCGGTTGGGGGGCCCGGCCGGATGGATGGGTCGGTGGAAGCGCGCCGGAACGGGCCGGCCGGAGGGCCGGCCCGTGGACCAGTCGGAGCTACGTGCCCTTACTGGAAGGTGATCGGGACGTGCACGTCGTACTTGCGGTCGCTGCTGTCGAAGTGGTCGGCACGCGTGACGAACGCGCAGTCGACGTCCTGGCCGCAGACGGAGCCGTCGTCGAGGGTAGCCTTGACGTAGATGTTCACGTTGAAGGTGCCGCCGGAGCCGAACTTGGAGCTGTTGGCGAACATGCCGCCGAAGGTGTTGTTCACCCAGTGCGAGGCGCCGGTCGAGCCGTCCTCGTCCTGGCCGCCCAGGCACGGGGTGGGCTTGTTCGCGCCCTGCGCGCCGTCGACCACGCACAGGCCGACGTAGATGCCCTGGCCGGTGTTGAAGCCGGAGCCGGTGACGTTGACGACCTGGCCGGCCGCGGCGGCGGTGCCCGGGGCGGTCACCGACAGGTTGTACGTGACGCCGCCGTCGGTGACCGTGCGGGTCGAGGTGGCGGCCGAGGCCGAGGTCGCCAGGCCCAGGGTCAGGGCGGCGGAGGCGGCGACGGCGAGGCCCGAGCGGGCGGCGATACGGGCGGAAGGAACAGCTCTCATGGTGAGCGCTTCACCTTTCTGGGGGTGCCCCCACTCCGGTTGGAGTTAGGTAAGGCAAACCTAAATACGAACTTCCGGGGATTGTCAACACTCGGCAAAGCGCTTTCAACTCCCGTTGTCTGCAAGGGATTTGGGCATGCCGAGGAGCGGACCGTGCGGTCCGCTCCTCGATGGAATTCGCGTGCGTCGACACGCTGAACACGTTGAACCCGCCGGATCAGTCCGAGGCGGATCGAACCTCGAACTGCGCGACAGCGGCGTGCTCTCCCGTCACGGTGTGGAGCTCGACGGTGTGCGCACCCTCGACGGCCGTCACGTACACCGGGAACGCCCGGGAGATCCGGCCCTCTTCGTCCGCCACCGCCTGGTACCGGGTGTCCTCGTCGATCGTGACGAGCACCACCTCGCCGGGCTCGAACCCCGCGCCGGTGACCTCCTGTTCACCGCCCGCCGTCAGCGCGGCCCGGGTCACCGCCGCCGACGGCTCCGCTCGTTTCCCATCCGTCGGCCGCTGTTTCTCCGGCGCGCTCGCGCCCGGCGACGGCAGCGGTGTCTCGGCCGGCGGTTCCGTGGTGGGCGCAGGGGTGGTGCCCCCGGTCCCCACCGTCACCTCGAGCAGGCCGAGCCCGTCGCCCTTCGCGAACGTGCTGCCGCTCCACTCCGACAGCAGCCGCGCACCCTCGTCCGTGAGGGACGCCCTCAGCCCCGTCCACGTCACGCCACTGCTCCGTACGACGGGACCGGCGCCGCTCGCCGCCACGTCGGCCAGCGCCACATCGCGGGCCTGGCCGCCGACGGCCGTACGGGCGTGGAGCGCGCCCCCGTCGCCGTCCAGGCGCAGCCTGAGGCCGCCCAGCGTCAGCGGCTGTACCGAGCCGGTGGACGGCACCAGCCGGGCCGCGCCCGCCAACTCGACGTCCGCCGCGCCGGTTTCGGGGTCCGCCCCGCCGCCCGTGGCCGGGAACCAGGCGAGGTCGGTGGAACTCTGTACGGCGGGTTCGGTGACGTCGAACGCCAAGCCGTGGCCGGCCGGTTCCGAGCCGGTCGTCGTCCAGCTCACGTACCCGCCGGACACCGTGCGCGGGAACGCGTCCGTGTCCTGTGCGGCCGCCGACCCCGCGCCCGGGTACAACAGCGCGAGCAGGGCGCCGCCCGTCACGGCGGCGCCGCCGGGTCTTTTCGTCATGGTCAAGTCTCCTTCTTCGGCCTGCGGTTGAGTGCGGGTCAACCCGCGTTCGCCGTCCGGCGCCGACGCGCCCAGAGCCAGGCTCCGGTGCCGGCCGCGACCAGGCCGGCCGCGGTGATCCCGGCCGTCAGCGCGATGGACCCGGTGCTGGCGAGCGGCCCGTCGGAGGTGCTCTCCCCGCCGGTGCCGGTGCCGGCGCCGGTGTCCGAGCCGGCCGTGGCACCGCTGGTCGTGCTCGTGCCGGCGGTCGCCCCGGGCGTCGCCGTCGCACTGTCGCCGGCCGACGCACTGCCGCCGCTGCCGGTGAAGGTCACCGGAATCCGGACCGTCTGGCTCTGGTCACCGCCCCGGGTGTGGTCGTTGCGGGTGATGACGGCGCATTTCACGCCGGACTTCGTGCAGTCGGTGTTGGCGTCCTTGGCGCGCACCTTGAGCCGCACGCTGAACGAGCCCTCGTGGCCGCTGCCTTCGTACGGCTTCGCCAACCCCTCGCCGTACGAGGGCGGGTTGGAGGAGATCCACACGGACGCCCCGGACTCGCCGGACATGTCCACTCCGCCTATGCAGGGCGTGGGGGTCTTGCCGGCGCCGTTGTCCACACAGAAGGCGACGTAGATGCCCTTCTCGGTGTTGTAGCCGGTGCCGGACACGGTCACGGTCTCGCCTGCCGGGTTGAGTCCCGAGGACTTGGAGACCGTGAGTTTCTGGCCCTCCGGACCCGTCGCCGAGGCGCCCGCCGCGACCGCCGGCGAGGCGGCCGGAAGCACCAGGAGGACAGCGGCGACCGAGGCCGCCATCACGGTCGTACGGGCAACTCGCCTGCCGCGCAGGCCACTTGGCGATTTCACGTCGCACCCCCACCAGGAGTTAATAAGGTAAACCTAACCTAAGCTATTGATCAACTGGGTGCGATACGAGAGACCGGAGGGCCCGAACGATGCGAATGACCGGAAGACCCCACCTGCTGGCCGGAAGACCCCATCGAGTGGCCGAAAGAACCCGTCCCAGGCTCCGGCGTGGCAGCGCCCTCGCGCCCCTGGCTCTGGCGCTCGCGTTGCTGACGGGTGCCTGTGGCGGCGGGGGCGGTGGCTCCTCGGCGGCGGACGCGTCACCCGCCTCCGCGAGCGAGCGCGCGGCCGCCGCCGAGAAGCAGCTGGCGAAGAACACCCTCGTCCCGCTCGAAGGTGAGCCGCCCGCCCCGAAGCTGCCGGTCACCGTCGACTCCTCCGACGGGCGCGAGGTGACGGTGAAGGACGCCTCGCGCATCCTGCCGCTCAACGGGGGCGTCGCGGAGATCGTGTTCACGCTGGGCCTCGGTGACCGTGTCGTCGGCCGCGACATCACCGCCACCTTCGCGGAGGCGAAGAAGCTCCCGCAGGTCACCAAGGCGCACGACGTGAGCGCGGAGAGCGTGCTCTCGCTGCGGCCGACGGTCGTGCTGGCCGACACCGACACCGGCCCGGCCGAGGCCATCGACCAGATCCGCGACGCCGGCGTCCCCGTCGTCGTACTGGACCCGGCCACCGAACTCGCGGACGTCACCACGCGCACCACCCGCATCGCCGAGGCGCTCGGCGTCCCCGACGCGGGCAAGGCACTCAACAAGCGGATGAGCGACGAACTCGCCGCGGCCCGCGCCGCCGTACCCGACGGCAGTAAGCCCAAGGTCGCCTTCCTGTACATGCGTGGCAGCGCGGCGGTCTACCTGATCGGTGGCAAGGGCTCGGGCGCCGACTCGCTGATCGAGGCGGCGGGGGCGGTCGACGCGGGCAAGGAGGCCGGGCTGGACAAGCCGTTCACGCCGATCACCAGTGAGGCCCTGGTGCGGGCGCAGCCGGACGTGATCCTGATGATGACCAAGGGGTTGGAATCGGTCGGCGGCATCGACGGGCTGGTCGACATCCCGGGGATCGGCCAGACGCCGGCGGGGATGAACCGGCGGGTCGTGGACCTGGAGGACGGGGTGTTGCTGGGGTACGGGCCGCGGACGCCGTTGGTGATCGACATCCTGGTCGACCGCCTTCATCGGGGTTGAGGTCAACTTCCCGGCGGGCCCGGGAAGTTGACGGCCGCAACACCTGGCGGCCTCGAAACCCCCTGGGCCACCGCCGTCGCCGGCATGAACGAGCTGACCGGTGACAACCTGATCGATCTCGCCGACCTCAGGCAGCAGATCGAGGCCCGCGACCGCGAGATCGACAACCCCTACACCAAGGACGTCCAGGTCATGGGCATCCGCAACGCGCTCGCCCACGGCCGCACGGCGGGGCGGGCGGCGGCAGCGGCGACGGCGACCTGAGGGCTCACGGGCCGACCACGCCGGGGCGTTCCGACCAGAAGGCGGGAGCCACCAGCCGCCACACGGCCATGAGGAGGACGCCCGTGGTGGTGATGCCGATGCCGATGACGAGTGGGGGACCGAGTCCGAACCAGGAGTCGCCGCTGTAGGAGTTGGCGGGGTCGGACATGTCGATGACCGATTCCACCAGCAGCCAGGCCAGCAGCACGGCACCGACGAGCGGACCGAGGCCGATCAGGACGAAGTGGTGGACGCTGCTGGTGAGTTGGCGGCGGTAGTACACGGCGCAGGCGACACCGGTGAGCGCGTAGTAGAACGCGATCAGCAGCGAGAGCGCGGTGAGCGAGTCGAACAGCGCGTTGGCACTGATCTCGTTGACGACGAGATACCAGGCGATGGCGATGGCGGCGACCCACCATGTGCTCACGTCAGGGGTGCGGAAGCGCGGGTGGATGCGGGCGAAACGCGCGGGCAGCGCATGACGGCGCGCCATCGACAGTGCCGTACGGGACGCCGGGATGATCGTCGTCTGTGTCGACGCCAGCGCGGACGTGGAGACCGAGAGCAGCACCACCCAGTCCCAGCCGCCCATCGCCTCGCCGGCGAGCAGGGCGAAGACGAACTCCTCCTCGGCCGCGTTCTCGGCCAGGTAGGCGGTTCCGGCGTAGGCGACCACGGCGAAGCCCACCGCCACATAGGTCACCAGCAGAATGACCGTCGACCACACGGCCGCCCTGCCGGGGGCGGTGGCGGAGTCCTCCACCTCCTCGGTGAGATTGACGGCCGACTCCCAGCCCCAGTAGATGAACACGCCGAGCAGCAGGGCCCCGGTCAGGGACGCCCCGCCGGCTCCGAAGGGGTCCAGCCAGCCGATCGACGGTTCGACGGAGCCGAGCGTGCCGGTGTCGGCGTAGACCCGGTACAGCGCCACCACGGCGAAGGCGAGCAGACAGACGACCTGGGCGGTGATCAGGACGTTCTGCACCTTCGCCGACACCTCGGTGCCGATGACGCACACGGCCGTCATCAGCAGGATGACCAGCACCGTCAGCAGCCGGCGCACGGCGTCGTTCTCGGCCCAGCTGTCGAGGCCGAAGGCGAGCAGGGCGAAGGTCACGGCGACGTCCGCCAGTGATCCGACGACCAGCACCCCGGTCATCGTGATGGCCCAGCCGCCGAGCCACCCGGCCCACGGCCCCATGGCCCGGGTGACCCAGGAGAAGGTGGTGCCGCAGTCCTGGTCGGCCTTGTTGAGGTAGAAGAAGGCCGATGCGATCAGCAGCATGGGCACGAAAGACGCCAGCATCACGCCGGGGGCGTGGATCCCCACCAGTGCCACGACCGGGCCGATGACCGCCGCCACCGAGTACGCCGGGGAGGTGGAGTTGAGTCCGATGACGAGCGCGTCGACGAACCCGATCGCATCGGGCTTCAAGCCGGCGGACGGGGGTCGCCCCGCGTCCGCGATGTCGTCGGCCATATTCCTTCACTCCCTTTAGTACGTGGATCCATACAACAGGGAGTAAGGAGACATTCAGGTCATTGAACGAGCGCGGCCAGGTCCTCGGCGGTGGAGGGACCGGCTGCCGCCTCGGACAACAGCCCTTGTGACCGCAGGAGTTGGGCCGCCGCCACCCCCCACGGCAACCGCAGTCCGGCCTGCCGCAGCAGATCGGTGCGGACCAGCATCTCCGGCGCCGGACCGGTGCGTGCGCCGGACGGGGTGAGGAGCGCCGCGTCGTCCGCCCAGCGCAGGGCCAGGTCGACGTCGTGGGTGGCCATGACCACCGTGGTGCCGCCCGCGCGCAGCCCGTCGAGGGTGGCCAGCAGACGCTCCTGGCCGTCCGGGTCGAGCCCGGCGGTCGGTTCGTCCAGGATCAGCACCCGCGGCCGCATCGCGACGGCGCCCGCGATGGCGGTGCGCTTGCGCTGCCCGTACGACAGCAGGTGCGTGGGCCGGTCGGCCAGCGCGGTGATGTCCAGGGCGGCGAGCGCCTCGTCGACCCGCGCGCGCACCTCGACGTCGGGCAGACCGAGGTTCAGCGGGCCGAAGGAGACGTCCTGGGCGACGGACGCGGCGAAGAGCTGGTCGTCGGGATCCTGCACCACCAGCTGAACGGTCGTACGCAGCCGGGTCAGGCCCTTGCGGTCGTAGGCGACCGGCGCACCCTCCACCGTCAACTGCCCGTCGCGCGGGCGAAGTCCGCCGCTGAGCAGCCGCATCAGCGTGGTCTTGCCACTGCCGTTGCGGCCGAGCAGCGCCAGCGCGCGCCCCTCGCGGACGTCGAAGTCGAGGTCGCTGAGCACGACGGGGCCGTCCTCGTAGGCGTAGGACGCGCCCCGCAGGGCGACCAGTGCGGTGGGCTCGCTCATGGCAGGGCCTTTTCCAGTACGAGGGTGAGGGCGGCCAGCGCTGCGAGGAGCGCGCAACTCACGGCCGTGAAGCGGACGGAGACCCGGGCCTCGGGCACCAGGACGCGCAGGGTGCCGTCGTAGCCGCGCCCGGCGAGCCCGGCCTGGAGACGGGTGGCCCGGTCGAAGGCCCGCACGAAGGCGGTGGCCCCGAGCCCGGCCAGGGAACGCCACTCCGCGGCCCGGCTCATGTGCCCGAGCCGGGCGGCCTGGGCCTCCCGGATACGGCGCATGGAGTCCAGGAGCAGGAAGCTCATGCGGTACGTCACCAGGGCGACGTCCACGACCGGCGCGGGCACCCCGGCCTTCACCAGGCGGGGCAGCAGGTCGGACATCGGGGTGGTGAAGGCGAACAGCAGCACCCCGAGCGAGGCGGCCGAGGTACGCAGCAGCAGCTCACCGGCGCGCAGCGGACCGTCGTCGGCGAGGGACACGAAGCGCTCCGGCCCGCCGACCTGGACGAGCAACGTGACCGCGCCGGTCACGCAGAAGCCCAGCGGCACGCGGTAGGCGCGCCACAGCCGACGGCCGGGCACGCCCGCCGGTCCCAGCAGCACTATGACTGACGTCAGGAGCACCAGGGCCGCGCCCGGCCAGGGCGGCAGCGAGATCGCGAGCACGGTGAGACCGAGCCCGAGCACGGCCTTGTCCACGGGGTGACGGCGGCGCCAGCGACTGCTGTGCGCCGCCGCGTCGATCGGCAGCACGGGAGGTCAGGCCCTTTCGGCCGTGGATTCCCCGGCGGTGTCACCGGCTGCGCCGCCGGTGTCCCCCACCCGCTCCAGCGCCCGCTGTTCGCCCTGCCGCCGCCCCCGGTGCAGACCGAAGTAGTAGGCGAGGACACCGGCGCCGAGGGCCGCCTGGAGGGCGAAGAGCGCCGACTCGATCTCCCCGGACGGCGGTTCGTACAGCGGCGAGAACCAGGGCTTGTAGTCCGGCTCGATCTCGGTGATCGCGGTCTCCGCCTCGGCGTCGGCGCCCGTGAACGGCTCCTCCTTGTGGTCGCCGAGGCCGAGGGCCAGCGGCAGCACGGCGAGGGCGGCCACGACGAGCAGCAGCAAGAGGTTGATCTTCGTGTTCCTGCTCATCGGGCCACCGCCTCGGTCTCGGTCCCGGACTGCTTCTTGTCCTTGGTGAGGAGCACGCCCAGCCGGGTCAGTTCCCCCTTGCTGGACTGCACCAGCAGCCGCATCACGAGCACCGTGAGCAGGCCCTCGCTCACCGCGAGGGGGATCTGGGTGACGGCGAAGATGGAGCCGAACTTGCCGAGCGCGCCCAGGAATCCGCTGCTCGGGTCGGGGAAGGCGAGCGCCAGCTGGACGCTGGTGACGCAGTAGGTGGACAGGTCGGCGACGAACGCCCCGAAGAACACCGCCACCATCAGCGGCACGTCGTACCGCCGCAGCAGTCTGTACAGGGCGTATCCGGCCCAGGGCCCGACGATCGCCATCGAGAAGACGTTGGCGCCGAGCGTGGTCAGGCCGCCGTGCGCGAGCAGCAGCGCCTGGAAGAGCAGGGTGATGGTGCCCAGGACCGCCATGATCGGCGGCCGGAACAGGATGGCGCCGAGGCCGGTGCCGGTGGGGTGGGAGCAGCTGCCGGTCACCGAGGGCAGCTTCAGCGCGGACAGGACGAACGTGAAGGCCCCGGAGGCGCCGAGGAGCAGTGTGCTCTCGGGGTGCTCCCTGACCTCACGGGTGAGTGAACGGACTCCGTGGACGACGAACGGCGCGGACGCGACGCCCCAGGCGACGGCGTGCGCCGGAGGCAGGAAACCCTCGGCTATGTGCATGGCTCAGCAGACCCTCTCCAGCACCTCGTGGATGGTTGACGCGCCTTGGCCGGTCTCCTGGCTGACGGGTACCACCGCCCGTGCTCCGCCTTCCCGGGTCCCGAAGGTCCCAGTGGCTGCCCGTTCGAGGGCTGGAGCCGGACTTCCCGATTCACAGTGGCGAGGGCCGCACCGGCATCACACCGGATTTCCCGTTCACCAAGGCGTGGTGACAGTAGTGCCCGCACAGGGTGGCTGACAAGCGCGCCTCGGGGGCTCGAAAGGGGCGCTCGCCGCTCGTCAGGCGCCTGCCGCAAGGACGGGACCCGCCCTCGATACGGCTCTCCGACTCGTAGGAAGTTCCCTCGCCGGCGCGTAACGTGAATCCACATGAAGATCCTCATCAGCGCCGACATGGAGGGCGCCACCGGAGTGACCTGGCCGGCCGACGTGCTGCCCGGAACGCCCCAGTGGGAGCGGTGCCGGGGGATGTTCACCTCGGACGTCAATGCCGCGGTGCTGGGGTTCTTCGACGGCGGTGCCGACGACGTCGTCATCAACGAGGCGCACTGGACCATGCGCAATCTCCTGCTGGAGCGGCTCGACGAGCGGGCGGAGATGCTCACCGGCCGGCACAAGGCGCTGTCCATGGTCGAGGGCGTCCAGCACGGCGACGTGGACGGCATCGCCTTCGTCGGCTACCACGCGGGCGCCGGCATGGAGGGCGTCCTCGCGCACACCTACCTCGCCAACTCCATCACCGGGGTGTGGCTGAACGACGTGCGGGCGAGCGAGGGGCTGCTGAACGCGCATGTCGTCGCCGAATACGGCGTGCCCGTCGTGCTCGTCACCGGCGACGACGTGGCCTGCGAGGACGCGCTCGGGTACGCGCCCGGGGCGCTGAAGGTCGCCGTGAAGGACCACGTCTCGCGGTACGCGGCCGTGTGCCGTACGCCGGCCAGGACCGCCGCCGACATCCGGGCCGCCGCCAAGGAGGCCGCCGCGCTGGCGGTCCGTCAGGCGCCGGTGAGCGGCGGGCCCTTCACCGTCGCCGTCGAGTTCGACGCCGAGCATCTCGCCATGGCCGCCACCGTCGTCCCCGGCGTCGAACGGATCGGGGAGCGGAAGGTGGCGTACACCAGCGAGCGGATGTACGAGGGAATCCGTACCTTCAAGGCAGTGACCACGATCGTCTCGGCCGCGGTGGAGGAGCAGTATGGCTGACGGGCAGGCACTGGACGAGGTCGTGACGTTCACCTCCGACCTCATCCGCATCGACACCACCAACCGGGGCGGCGGCGACTGCCGGGAGCGGCCCGCCGCCGAGTACGCGGCCGCGCGGCTGGCCGAGGCGGGCCTGGAGCCCACCCTGCTGGAGCGCACGAGCGGCCGTACGAACGTGGTCGCCCGGATCGAGGGCACCGACCCGTCGGCGGACGCGCTGCTCGTGCACGGTCATCTGGACGTGGTGCCCGCGCAGGCGGGGGAGTGGAGCGTGCACCCCTTCTCCGGGGAGATCCGTGACGGGGTCGTGTGGGGCCGGGGCGCGGTCGACATGAAGAACATGGACGCGATGGTCCTCGCGGTCGTCCGGGCCTGGGCGCGGGAGGGCGTGCGGCCCCGGCGGGACGTCGTGATCGCGTTCACCGCCGACGAGGAGGCGAGCGCCGAGGACGGCTCCGGATTTCTCGCCGACCGGCACGCGGGGCTCTTCGAGGGCTGCACCGAGGGCATCAGCGAGGCCGGTGCCTTCACCTTCCACGACGGCGGCGGGCGGCAGATCTATCCCATCGCGGCCGGGGAGCGCGGCACCGGCTGGGTCCGGCTCACCGCCCGCGGGCGGGCGGCGCACGGCTCCAGGCCCAACCGGGAGAACGCGGTCACCCGCCTCGCCGCCGCCGTCACCCGGATCGGCGCCCACGAGTGGCCGCTGCGGCTGACCCCGACGGTCCGCGCCGCCCTCGCCGAACTCGCCGCGCTGTACGGCCTGGAGGCCGACCTGGACGACGTCGACGGGCTGCTGGAGAAGCTCGGGCCGGCGGCCGCGCTCGTCGAGGCGACCGTCCGCAACAGCGCCAACCCGACGATGCTGGAAGCCGGTTACAAGGTCAACGTCATCCCGGGGGAGGCCGTGGCCCATATCGACGGCCGCTATCTGCCGGGCGTCGAGGACGAGTTCCGCGCCACCCTCGACGAACTCACCGGGCCCGACGTGGAGTGGGAGTTCCACCATCGCGAGGTGGCCCTCCAGTCGCCGGTGGACTCGCCGACGTACGCCAGGATGCGCGCCGCCGTCGAGGAGTTCGCGCCCGAGGGGCACGTGGTGCCGTACTGCATGCCCGGCGGCACGGACGCCAAGCAGTTCTCGCGGCTCGGCATCACCGGCTACGGCTTCTCCCCGCTGAAGCTGCCGGACGGCTACGACTACGGGGCCATGTTCCACGGCGTCGACGAGCGGGTGCCGGTCGAGGCGCTGCACTTCGGCGTCCGCGTACTCGACCGGTTTCTGCGGACGGCCTAGGGGAGTTGAGGCAGACGGTGCGGACGCTGGCGTACGGTTCCTGGCCCTCGCCCATCGACGCGGCCCTCGCCGCCAGGCACGACGGGCACCCCGAGTACGTGGGCTTCGTCGGCGACGAGGCGTGGTGGACCGAGCCCCGGCCCACGGAGGGCGGGCGGCGCACCCTGGTGCGGCGACGGGCCGACGGTGTGGAGGAGTCGGTGCTGCCCGCGCCGTGGAACGTGCGCAGCCGGGTCGTCGAGTACGGCGGACATCCCTGGGCGGGCGTGGTGGTCGACGGCAGGCCGCTCGTCGTCTTCGTCGACTTCGCCGATCAGCGGCTCTACCGGTACGACGAGGGCGGCGAGCCGCGCCCGCTCACTCCCGTCTCCGCGGTGGGCGGTGGACTGCGCTGGGTGGAACCGCAGGTGCGACTCGAACTCGGTGAAGTGTGGTGCGTGCTGGAGGAGTTCACCGGCGAGGGCCCCACCGATGTGCGCCGCGTCCTGGCCGCCGTCCCGCTGGACGGCTCGGCGGCCGGGGACCGGGACGCCGTACGCGAACTCACCGACGACCGGCACCGGTTCGTCACCGGGCCGCGGCTCTCGCCCGACGGGCGGCGCGCGGCGTGGCTCGTCTGGGACCATCCGCGGATGCCGTGGGACGGTACGGAGCTGCTGGTCGCCGAGGTCGGCGCCGACGGCACGCTCGGCGGCCCGCGGACCGTCGCCGGCGGGCCGGAGGAGTCCATCGCGCAGGTGGACTGGTCGCCGGACGGCCGGCTGCTGTACGCGAGCGACTGCAGCGGCTGGTGGAACCTCTACCGCGACGGCGAGCCCCTGTGCCCGCGCGAGGAGGAGTTCGGCGGGCCGCTGTGGAAGCCCGGCCTGCGCTGGTTCGCCCCGCTGGCGGGCGGACTGATCGCCGTCGTGCACGGACGCGGGTCGACCGCCCTCGGGGTCCTGGACCCGGAGACCGGCGAGATCGTCGACGCGGCGGGCCCCTGGACGGAGTTCGAGCCCACCCTCGCGGTGCACGGCGAGCGGATCGTCGCCGTCGGCGCCAGCCCGCGCAGCGCGCACGAGGTGGTCGAGCTCGACACCTGTACGGGCCGGGCCAGGGTCATCGGCGCCGAGCACGACGACGCCGTCGACCCCGCCTACTACCCCGAACCGCAGATCCGCACCTTCACCGGCCCCGCCGGAGACGAGATCCACGCGCACATCTACCCGCCCCACAACCCCGGCTGCGTCGCCCCCGGCGGCACCCCGCCGCCGTACGTCGTCTGGGCGCACGGCGGGCCGACCGGCCGGGCGCCCCTCGTGCTCGACCTGGCCATCGCCTACTTCACCTCGCGCGGCATCGGGGTCGCGGAGGTCAACTACGGCGGCTCCACCGGCTACGGCAGGGCCTACCGCGACCGGCTGCGCGAGCAGTGGGGCGTGGTCGACGTCGAGGACTGCGCGGCCGTCGCGCTCGCCCTCGCCGACGAGGGCACCGCCGACCGGGACCGGCTCGCCATCCGCGGCGGCAGCGCGGGCGGCTGGACCGCGGCGGCGTCGCTCACCACGACCGACGTCTACGCCTGCGGCACGATCCTCTACCCCATCCTCGACCTGGCCGGCTGGGGCGCCGGAGAGACCCACGACCTCGAGTCGCGGTACCTGGAGACCCTGGTCGGCCCCCTCGCCGAGGTACCGGCTCGCTACGCGGAACGCTCGCCCGCCGCACACGCCGACCGTCTCACCGCGCCCTTCCTGCTGCTGCAGGGCCTGGACGACGTCATCTGCCCTCCCTCCCAGTGCGAGCGGTTCCTGGCCCGTCTGGAGGGCCGCCGGGTGCCGCACGCCTACGTCGCCTTCGAGGGGGAGGGCCACGGATTCCGGCGGGCCGAGACCATGATCCGCGTCCTGGAGTCCGAACTCTCCCTGTACGCTCAGGTCTTCGGACTGCATCCGACCGGCATCCCGAAGCTGGAGCTCGCCAAGTGAACGCGCCCGTACGGCCACTCGTACGACCGTCCCGACTCGCCCCCGGCGCCCGCGTGGCCGTCGTCGCCCCCAGCGGGCCCGTGCCCGAGGAGCGGCTGCAGGCAGGCCTCGACGTGCTGCGGGGCTGGGACCTCGACCCCGTGGTGGCACCCCATGTGCTGGACCGGCACGGCGAGTTCGACTATCTGGCGGGCACGGACGCCGGCCGGGCCGCCGATCTCCAGACCGCCTGGTGCGATCCGTCCGTGGACGCGGTGCTGTGCGCGCGGGGCGGGTACGGGGTGCAGCGGATGATCGACCTGCTCGACTGGGACGCGATGCGGGCGGCCGGACCGAAGGTGTTCGTCGGCTTCAGCGACATCACCGTGCTGCACGAGGCGTTCGCCGGTCGGCTGGGTCTGGCCACGCTCTACGGGCCGATGGCGGCGGGCGTCGACTTCATCAAGAACGCGCGGGCGCAGGAGCATCTGAAGGCCACCCTGTTCGAGCCGGAGTCGGTGCGCACGATCACCTCCACCGGCGGCCGCGCGCTGGTCCCCGGCCGGGCGCGCGGCGTCACGCTCGGCGGCTGCCTCTGCCTGCTCGCCGCCGAGACGGGCACCCCGCACGCCAGGACCTCCGCACGCGGCGGCCTGCTCTGCCTGGAGGACGTCGGCGAGGAGACGTACCGGCTCGACCGCTACCTCACCCAACTCCGGCGCGCGGGCCTGTTCGACGGCGTGCGCGGGGTGCTGCTCGGGTCGTGGCAGGAGTGCGAGCCGTACGCGCGGGTGCGTGCGCTGCTCCTGGACCGGCTGGGTGGCCTCGGTGTGCCCGTTGTGGAGGAGTTCGGGTTCGGGCACGGTGAAGGTGCGCTGACGATTCCCTTCGGAGTGCGCGCCGAACTCGACGCCGACGCGGGGACCTTGACCCTCGACGAGCCCGCCCTCGCCTGACCCGTCTTCACTGAACTTCCGTCAAGAAACCTCCGTCACGGCGATTGACCTCGTCTGACACGTGTCACACCATGACAACCGGCCAGTACTTACTGGTCGGTAAGCAGGGCTGTTCCCCAGCGTGCCTCAGTGTGGAGGTCCCCCGTGTCCCGTCGGATGCCCAGATTCCGAGCCCCATTCGCTCTCGTCCTCGGCACCACGCTCACCGCACCCCTCGCGCTCACCGCTCCGGCCGCCGCCGTAACCGGCCAGTTCACCGTCACCGCCCTGAAGTTCACCGTCCAGGCAGGCGGCCGCACCTGCACCGTCGACGCCGACCTCTACCGGCCCGCCGGCGTGGACCGCGCCCACCCCGCGCCCGCCGTCCTCGCCACCAACGGCTTCGGCGGCAGCAAGTCCGACGGCTCGACCGACGCGATCGGCAAGGCCTTCGCCCAGCGCGGCTACGTCTCCCTCGTCTACTCCGGGCTCGGCTTCGGCAGGTCCGGCTGCCTGATCTCGCTCGACGACCCCACCATCGACGGCGTCGCCGCCTCGCGCCTGGTCGACTTCCTGGGCGGCGGACGCGCCGCCGACGACGGCACGAAGGCTGACTTCGTCACCCTCGACGCCCCCGGCGACCCACGCGTCGGCATGGTCGGCGGCTCCTACGGCGGAGCCATCCAGCTGGCCACGGCCGCGGTCGACCAGCGCCTCGACGCGCTGGTCCCGATGATCACCTGGAACGACCTGGCCTACTCCCTCGACCCGAACAACGCCGCCGGGAGCAACAACGTGCCCGGCGCCTTCAAATGGCAGTGGGCCAACGGCTTCTACCTCATCGGCGAGGGCCAGCCCCTGCTGGAGCCGAACCTCGACCCGTCCCGCATCAACTCCCTGGCCTGCCTGCACTTCGTCACCAAGGCCTGCGACACCGTCCGCACCCTCAACTCCGGCCGCTACCCCGCGCAGCAGACCGCCGAGCTGCTCGCCTACGCGCGCAGTGTCTCGCCGGTGTCGTACCTGAACCGCGTCAAGGCCCCCACCCTCCTCGTCCAGGGCCAGGCCGACAGCCTCTTCAACCTCAACGAGGCGACGGCGACGTACAAGACGCTCAAGGGCCAGGGGACCGCGACGAAGATGATCTGGCAGTCCTGGGGCCACAGCGGCGGCATCACCGACCCGGCCGCCGGTGAACTCAACCTCGGCCAGGGCAACCTGGAGACCAGCTACGCCGGCCGCCGCATCCTCGCCTGGTTCGACCGCTACCTGGGGAAGAAGAACGTCGACACCGGGCCGGCCTTCGCCTACTACCGCGACTGGATCACCGACCCCGACGGCACCTACGCCACCGCCGACCGCGTCCCCGCGCTCAGCCGGACCCTCTACCTCTCCGGCGACGGCAAACTCGTCGACAACCGCGGCAAGGTGGCGCGCGGAAGCCGTACGTACACCAACTGGCCCGTCTCCACGAGCCATTCGGAGAGCTCGCTGTACGGGATCCTCGGACTGCCGGACCCCGCGCCGTACGACACCCCCGGCACCTACCTCGGCTGGACCAGCGAGCCGCTCGCGCGCACCACCGACGTCGTGGGCGCGCCCCGGGCCACGCTGAAGGTCGTCTCCCCGAAGGCCGAGCGGACCCAGCACTCGGGGGACGCCGCCGACAAGCTCGTCCTGTTCGCCAAGCTGTACGACATCGCCCCCGACGGCAGTAAGACGCTGGTGCACAGGCTGGTCGCCCCGGTGCGGGTGGCCGACGTCACCAAGAGCTTCACCGTCACCCTGCCGGGGATCGTGCACCGGTACGAGAAGGGGCACCGGCTGCGGTTCGTGATCGCCGCCAGTGACGACGCGTACTTCGGGAACCGGGGGATCAAGCCGGTGACGGTGGTCAGCGCACCCGGGGAGACGGGGGTGCTCCGGCTGCCGGTGGTCGGCTGAGCGGCCCGGGACAGCCGCTCACCGTGCGTGACCGCGCCGTCGGGAGCATCCTGGTCGTATGACCGCGAAGACGTCGCAGAACGGCGGGCGGCGGAGCGGGCCGGGCGGGGCGCTGACCCCCGCCAGGGTCGCCGTTCTGGTGCTCGTCGCCCTCGCCCTGACCTTCATCTTCGAGAACACCCGCGAGACCGAGATCCGGCTGCTGGTCCCCGAGGTGACGATGCCGCTGTGGCTGGCCCTGTTCGGCATGGGCGTGATCGGCGCGCTGTGCGGGGCCTACTTCATGGGCCGGCGCCGCTAGCGGCGCCGTAGGCTGGCGGAATGCCTCATCCCGCGTCCCCATATCTCGCCGAGGGCCCTCGTGTGGGCATACGCCACTTCACCTACCAGGACGGTGGCGAGTTCACCGCGCGTGTCCGGGAGAGCAAGGAACTGCACCAGCCGTGGCTCTTCCCGCCGGACAGCGCCGCCGCGTACGCCGCCTACGCAGGGCGGCTGATCGAGGATCCGACCAAGGCGGGCTTCCTGGTCTGCGCGAAGGACGACGGCGGCGGGATCGCCGGGTTCATCAACATCAACAACATCGTCGCGGGCGCCTTCCAGAGCGGGGCCCTCGGGTACGGCGCCTTCGCCCACGCGGCCGGGCGGGGCCTGATGCGGGAGGGCCTGGACCTGGTGGTGGGCCACGCCTTCGGGCCGATGCGGCTGCACCGGCTGGAGATCAACGTCCAGCCCGCCAACACCGCCTCGATCGCCCTCGCCCGCGCTTGCGGCTTCCGCCTGGAGGGTTTCTCGCCGGGCATGCTCTTCATCGACGGGGCCTGGCGCGACCATCAGCGGTGGGCCGTCACCGCCGAGATGCGCGCTTGAAAGCCGGTCCGCATCGCGCGCCGAGCCCGTCGACCCGAAGATTGCGGGCGGCCTCGTCTACGACCCCGAGCCCTGACGGTCCACGTACTCGTAGATCGCCCCGTCCGGATGCATCGCGATCAGGTTGCGGCCCACCGGCGTCGGCACCGGACCGGCGATGATGTGCGCGCCCAGCTCGCTGAGCACCCGGTGGGCCTCGTCGACGTCCTTGACGGCGATCGTGGCCGCGACCTTGCGCAGCACCTCCAGCTCGGCCTCCGGCCCGCTCATCAGCAGGAAGCAGCCGATCGCGGCCACCTGCACGCCGCCGCGTTCGAAGCGGAGGGCTGTGCCGCCCGCGAGGCGCTCGTAGAAGGGGACTGCCCTCTCCAGGTCGTCGACGCATACGCGCAGCGTGGTTCCCAGGATCTCCATGCGTACGAGCCTAGTTGGGGGCGCTCGGACCGGGAGATCGTTTCACGCGATCCCCTCACTCCGGCGCGGGACCGCGCGCGTTACCCGTACGCGTGTACGGGTACTCGGCGGCAATGAACCGCTTCGATCATCTTGAGCACCTGGACAAGGAACTGGTCGACGAACTGGCGCAGGTGGCACGCGAGACCGTGCGGGACGAACTGCGCGAGCAGACCCGACGGCAACGCCGCCGGGCCGTGCTGTACGCCGGCTCCGGCGCCGTCGCCCTGTACGCGGGCGCCGCCCTCGCGCTCGCCCTGGGGCTGGGTCTCGCCACCGGGCTGCCGGACTGGGCCGCCGCGCTGATCACCGCGGTCATCCTCGGCGTGGTGGCGTATGCGCTGCGGAGCGCGGCACGCCCGTCGGCGTCCCGGCCGACAGCGGAGCACGAGGGCGAGCGGGCCGCCGCCCATGGACGCACCGTCGGCGGCACGGCACCGGCCGCCCCGCCGGGCGGCCTCGGCCTGCCGTACCCGCCGATGCCGCCCGGCCCGCCCGGGACGGGAGTGCCCGGCGCGGTGACGCCGGACATGCCGGATGCGCGGACGCCGCATCCGGACGACATCGACCCCGAGCAGCCGCACCACCGGGCGTGATGCGCGGTGCGCAGGCCGTGGGAGATCGCCCTGCCGGGACGTGGCAGGGCCGTCGTGGTGACGGGGGCCAGCGGCGGCGTCGGCCGGGCCGCGGCCCTCGCCTTCGCCGCGCGGGGCGACCGGGTCGCCCTGCTGGCCCGGGGGCGTGAGGGCCTCGCCGGGGCCGCGGACGAGGTGCAGCGGGCCGGGGGTGAGGCCCTGGTCGTGAGCGTGGACATGGCCGACGCGAAGGCCGTCGACGACGCGGCGCAGAAGGTCGTCGACACGTTCGGGCGCATCGACGTCTGGGTCAACAACGCCTTCGCCGGCATCTATGCGCCGTTCACCGAGATCACCCCGGACGAGTTCCGGCGGGTGACCGAAGTGACGTACCTGGGCTATGTGTTCGGCACCCGGGCCGCCCTGCACCACATGCTGCCGCGCGACCGGGGCACGATCGTGCAGGTCGGCTCCGCGCTCGCCTACCGGGGGATTCCGCTGCAGTCGGCGTACTGCGGCGCCAAGCACGCCATCCAGGGGTTCAACGAGTCACTGCGGTGCGAGCTGCTGCACGAGGGAAGCCGGGTGCGTACGACGATGGTGCAGCTGCCGGCGGTCAACACCCCCCAGTTCGAGTGGGTGTTGAACCGTCTCCCGGGGCGGGCCCGGCCGGTGGCGCCGGTGTACCAGCCCGAGGTCGCCGCACGGGCGATCGTGCATGCGGCCGGGCACGGACGGCGCCGGGAGTACTGGGTGGGGGGCTCCACGGCGGCGACGCTGATGGCCAACGCGGTCGTTCCCGGACTGCTGGACCGCTATCTGGCGAGGACCGGCTTCGAGGCACAGCAGGACGAGGGCGAACAGCTGGGGCCGGGGAACCTGTGGACGGCGGCGGACGGGGCGCGGGGGCGTGACTTCGGGGCGCACGGGCGTTTCGACGAGGAGTCCCATCGGGGCAGCTCACAGGAGTGGCTCTCGCGCAATCGCGGCAGGATGGGGCAGGCCCTCACGGTCGGCGCCGGTGTGCTGGCGGCACGCCGGCTGACCCGCCTGCTGCGCCACTAGGAGCCCCGGTATTCCTGGACCATTAGGCGACCCGGTACTCCTGGACCTCCTCCGCCCTCAGCGTCAGCCCGTGGCCGATGCCGTGCGTCGGGGTCACCGTGCCGCCCGTCGGGTCCAGGGCGCCGTCGAAGAACATGTCCTCGATGCGGACGTGGTCGTGGAACCACTCGATGTGGCGGAGGTTGGGGATCGCGGCGCACGCGGCGGCGTGGGCGTGCGGCGCGCAGTGGGCCGAGACCTGCAGTCCGTGGGCCTGGGCCAGGGCGGCGGCGCGCAGGAACTCGGTCAGGCCGCCGCACCGGGTCGCGTCGATCTGGAGGCAGTCGACCGCGCCCGCGGCGATCATACGGGCGAAGTACGGGAGGTCGTAGCCGTATTCGCCGGCCGTGATGTCGCACGGCAGGGCGTCGCGGATCAGGCGCAGGCCCGTCAGGTCGTCCGAGGACACCGGCTCCTCGAACCAGCCGACGCCGTGCCCGGCGAGGGCCCGGCCGACGCGGACGGCCTGCTTGCGGGTGTAGGCGCCGTTGGCGTCGACGTACAACTCCGCCTCGGCGCCGATCACTTGGCGGGCCGCTTCGACCCGGGAGACGTCGCGCAGGACCGCGCGGCCCCAGTCCTCGCCGATCTTGATCTTCACGCGTGGGATGTGCTGGCCGTGGACCCAGCCGTTCAACTGCGCGGCCAAGTGCTTGTCGTGGTACGTCGTGAAGCCTCCGCTGCCGTAGACGGGGACGTGTTCCCGGCAGCTGCCCAGCAGCCGGGTCAGAGGCAGTTCGAGGAGGCGGGACTTGAGGTCCCACAGGGCGATGTCCAGCGCGGAGATCGCGCAGGCGGCGACGCCCGGGCGGCCCGCGTTGCGGACAGCGCGCGCCATCGCCTCGTGCGTGGCCGGGATGTCCAGGGCGTCGCGGCCCTCGACCAGGGGTGCGAGATGGTCGCGCAGGAAGTCGCCGACCGCCGCCGGGCCGTACGTCCAGCCGGTGCCGGTCGCGTCGGCGGCCGTCACCTCGGCGATCACCACGGTCGTGGAGTTCCAGGCCAGCGTGCCGTCCGCCTCGGGGGCGTCGGTGGGCACCGTGTAGACGGAGACGACGGGAAGGTGGAGTTTCATCGCGTGGGCCCGCCCCTCGTCACCGCTGCAGCTGCGGCAGCACCTTCGTACGGTAGAAGTCGAAGAACCCGCGCTGGTCGGGGCCGATCTGGCTGACGTAGACCCGGTCGAAGCCCGCGTCGGCGAAGGCGTTCAGCTCGGACACATGCTCGTCGACGTCGTCCCCGCACACCGTGTTCTCGCTCACCATCCGCTCGGTGACCAGCGGTTCCAGCTGCTCGAAATGGCGCGGCGAGGGCAGGATCTGGGCCATCTCGCCGGGCAGCAACTGGTTGGACCACAGCCGCCGTACGGTGTGTACGGCCTCGTCGCGGTCGGTGCCGTAGCAGACCTTCGTGCCGCCCATGACCGGCTTGCCGTGTCCGCCGCCCTTGCGGAACTGGGTGACCAGTTCCTCGTCCGGCATCATCGTGATGAAGCCGTCGCCGACCCGGGCCGCGAGCGACGTCGCCGCCGGGCCGAAGCCGGAGATGTCGATCTGGACCGGCTCGTCGGGGACCGTGTAGAGGCGGGCGTTCTCCACCCGGTAGTGGGCGCCGTAATGGCTGACCTCCTCGCCGGTGAACAGCCGGCGCATGACCAGGATCGCCTCCTCCAGCATCTCCAGGCGCACGCTCGCGGGCGGCCAGACATGGCCGAGGATGTGCTCGTTCAGGGCCTCGCCGGAGCCGACCCCGAGCCGGAAACGGCCGTTCGTCATGACCGCGGACGTCGCCGCGGCCTGCGCCACCACCGCCGGGTGCATCCGCACGGTCGGGCAGGTCACCGCCGTTTCGACGGGCAGCGACACCGCCTCCGAGATCGCACCGATCACCGACCACACGAACGGGCTCTCGCCCTGCGCGTCGTTCCACGGGTGGTAGTGGTCCGAGATCCACAGCGACTGGAATCCGGCCTGTTCCGCCATCCTCGCCTGCTCGACGAGTTCGGCGGGACGGAACTCCTCGCACGCCAGGAAATAGCCGTACTCGGGCATGGGGGCACCTCCGGGACTGCCGCGTCGCGTCGCGGCGGGACGGGTCGCCGTCCGGGTACCCGGCGGCCAGGCAGGAAACCGGGCCGGCCGGGTCGGCGTGCCGGAAACCGGCGCTGCCCGGGGGACGACGTTTGGGGGCCCTGGCCAGGGGGACGCGGAAGGCTCCCGAGGTACGCGACAGCCCCGGAGGTCAACCGTGAGTCGACCCCGCATAGTGATCGTCGGCGCCGGATTCGCCGGGTACCGGGCAGCCCGCACCCTGTCCCGGCTCACCCGGCACCAAGCCGACATCACCCTGCTGAACCCGACCGACTACTTCCTGTACCTGCCCCTGCTGCCCCAGGTCGCCGCCGGCATCCTGGAACCGCGCCGGGTGACCGTCTCCCTCTCCGGCACCCTGCCGCACGTCCGGCTGGTGCTGGGTGAGGCCGACGCCATCGACCTCGACGGGCACACCGTGCACTACACCGGCCCCGAGGGCGACGGCGGGAGCCTCACCTTCGACCGGCTGATCCTCGCCGCGGGCAGCGTCAACAAGCTGCTGCCCATCCCTGGCGTCGCCGAGCACGCCCACGGCTTCCGCGGCCTGCCCGAGGCGCTCTATCTGCGTGACCACGTGACCCGGCAGGTGGAACTCGCGGCCGCCGCCGACGACCCCGAGAACTGCTCGGCGCGCTGCACCTTCGTGGTGGTGGGTGCCGGATACACCGGTACGGAGGTCGCCGCGCAGGGCAAGCTGTTCACCGACGCCCAGGTGCGCAAACATCCTCTGCGGGCAGGCATACGGCCCCGCTGGCTGCTGCTCGACATCGCCGACCGCGTCCTGCCCGAGCTGGACCAGCGGCTGTCGCGCACCGCCGACCGGGTGCTGCGGCAGCGGGGCGTGGAGGTGCGGATGGGCACCTCCGTGAAGGAGGCCACGCACGGCGGAGTGCTGCTGACCGACGGCGAGTTCGTCGACACCCGCACGCTGGTGTGGTGCGTCGGCGTACGGCCCGATCCGCTCGCCGAGTCCCTCGGACTGCCCCTGGAGCGGGGCCGCCTCCTCGTCGATGCGCACCTCCAAGTGCCGGGCCGGCCCGAGGTGTTCGCCGCCGGCGACGGGGCCGCCGTGCCCGACCTGGAGAAGCCCGGCCAGTACACGCCGATGACCGCCCAGCACGCCTGGCGGCAGGGCAAGGCCGTGGCCCACAACGTCGCCGCGTCCCTCGGCATGGGGGAGCGGCGCGCCTACCGCCACCGCGACATGGGCTTCGTCGTGGACCTGGGCGGCGTCAAGGCGGCCGCCAACCCGCTCGGCGTCCACCTCTCCGGAGTGGCGGCGGGCGCCGTCACCCGTGGCTACCACCTCGCCGCGATGCCCGGCAACCGCGTCCGCGTCGCCGCCGACTGGCTCCTGGACGCCGTACTGCCCCGCCAGGCCGTGCAGTTGGGCCTGGTGCGGTCGTGGTCGGTACCGCTCGACACCGCGTCGCCTGAGCTGGCCCGGGTGGCCAAGGACGGGGAGCGGGGGATGGAGAGCCGGTCCGGTCGTGAGCCTGCGAGGAGTTGGTCGGGCGGTGAGCCTGCGAAGAGCCAGCCCGGTGGGGAGCCTGCGATGAACCAGCCCGGCGGGGAACCCGCCAAGGCCGCGCGGCCAGGATCCGCGGGCGCCGGGGGCGCCGCGGAGCACCCTGACGCGGTGGAGGCCCAGGACAGCAAGCGCTTCGGCGCGCCCCTTTCCGTCCGGCGGCCCGATGCCGTCAAGGGCGGCGGGGACTCGCGCCCGGGTGGCCGCGCGGGCACCCCCGAGAAGCCGGAACCGCCCGACCCCGTCCAGGATCCCGACGCCGCCAAGCACGCCGAGCCCCCCGGCCCCGTGAAGCGACCCGCGCCCGGGCCGGCCGGAGACGACCCCGCAGGCGGCGAACCACCCCCCGGCACCCCGTCCACCCACAAGCCCCACCCCGACGCCCCCACAGCTCCCGAACCGCCCGACCCCCGCTCCCACAACCCTTCGGAAGGAGCCTCATGAACACCGCTGAACTCGTCGAGCTCGCCCAGCAGTTGCGGGTGGACAGTGTGCGGGCCTCAGCCGCGGCCGGGTCGGGGCATCCGACGTCGTCGATGTCTGCCGCCGATCTGACGGCCGTACTCCTCGCGAACCACCTTCGCTATGACTTCGACCGGCCCGCCCACCCCGGCAACGACCGCTTCGTCCTGTCCAAGGGACACGCCTCGCCCCTGCTGTACTCGGCGTACAAGGCGGCGGGCGCCATAGAGGACGGCGAACTGCTCACCTTCCGCAAGATCGGCAGCCGTCTCGAAGGGCACCCCACGCCGCGCCGGCTGCCGTGGCTGGAGACGGCCACCGGATCGCTCGGGCAGGGGCTGCCGATCGGGGTCGGGATCGCGCTGGCCGGGAAGCGGCTCGACCGGGCCGGGTACCGGGTGTGGGTGCTGTGCGGCGACAGTGAGCTCGCCGAGGGGTCCGTGTGGGAGGCCGCCGAGCACGCGGCGTACGAGCATCTGGACAACCTCACCGTGATCGTCGACGTGAACCGGCTCGGGCAGCGCGGGCCGACCAGGCACGGGCATGATCTGGACGCCTACGCCCGCCGCTTCCAGGCCTTCGGCTGGCACACCGTCGAGGTGGACGGGCATGACGTGGACGCCGTCGACCGGGCGTACGGGGAGGCGCGGTCCACCAGCGGGCAGCCCACCGTCGTCCTCGCCCGCACGCTCAAGGGCAAGGGCGTCCAGTCCGTCCAGGACCGCGAAGGACTGCACGGGAAGCCGCTGCCGGACGCCGACGAGGCGATCGCCGAGCTCGGCGGCCCCCGCGACATCCACGTCCGCGTCCACGAACCGCCCGCCGCCCGCATGCTGCACGCCGTCCCGGCCGGGCACCTCGAACTGCCCCGCTGGGAGAAGGGGGAGGAGGTCGCCACGCGCAACGCCTACGGCGAGGCGCTCGCCGCGCTCGGCACCGGCCGCGGTGACGTCGTCGCCCTCGACGGCGAGGTCAGCGACTCCACGCGCGCCGAGTTCTTTGCCAAGGCACACCCCGACCGCTTCTTCGAGTGCTACATCGCCGAGCAGCAGCTGGTCGCCGCCGCGGTGGGGCTCTCGACGCGCGGATGGGTGCCGTACGCCTCCACCTTCGCCGCCTTCCTGACCCGCGCCTACGATTTCGTGCGCATGGCGTCGGTCAGCGGCGCCGGAATCAACCTCGTCGGCTCGCACGCCGGTGTCGCGATCGGGCAGGACGGGCCGAGCCAGATGGGCCTGGAGGACCTGGCGATGATGCGGGCCGTGCACGGCTCGACCGTGTTGTACCCGTGCGACGCCAACCAGACCGCCCAGCTCGTCGCCGCCATGGCCGCACTGGAAGGCGTCCGCTATCTGCGCACCTCGCGCGGCGCGAGCCCGGTCATCTACGGATCCGACGAGGAGTTCCCCGTCGGCGGCAGCAAGGTGCTGCGGTCCAGCCCCTACGACCGGCTGACCGTCGTCGCCGCCGGCGCCACCGTGCACGAGGCCCTCGCCGCCGCCGACGCCCTGGACCGCGAGGGCATCCAGGTCAGGGTCGTCGACCTCTACTCCGTCAAGCCCGTCGACCGGGACACCCTGCGCCGGGCCGCCGAGGACACCGGCTGCCTGCTGACGGTGGAGGACCACCACGAGGAGGGCGGGATCGGCGACGCCGTCCTCGACGCCTTCCTCGACGGGCGCCCCGTGCCCCGCCTGGTCCGCCTCGCCGTCCGCATGATGCCGGGCTCGGCATCCCCGGACGAGCAGCTGCACGCGGCCGGGATCGACGCCGCGTCCATCGCCGCCGCGGGCAAGCTGCTGGTCGAGGAGGCCGTCGTACGATGACCGGCGACGACGCCACCAGGAAGGTACGGGCCGGTCGCCGTACCGTCGAGGTCAAACGCGTCGACAAGGTGCTGTTTCCCGGGGGCGGCGGCGCCAAGGAGTACACCAAGGGCGACCTCGTCGACTACCACCGGTCCGTCGCCGCGTTCATGCTGCCGCATCTGCGCGGCCGCCCCCTCATGCTGGAGCGGCTTCCCGACGGCGTCGACGGGCCGAGGTTCATGCAGAAGAACACTCCGGAGAACTACCCGGAGTGGATCACCCGCATCGAGGTGCCCAAAGAGGACGGCACGGTCTGTCACACGGTCTGCGACGACACCGCGAGCCTCGTCTTCCTCACCGACCAGGCCTGCCTCACCCTGCACCGCTGGCTCTCCCGCACCGACCGCCTCGACCGGCCCGACCGGCTGGTCTTCGACCTCGACCCGGCCGAGGACTCCTTCGCGCAGGTCAGGGAGGCGGCCGGGCTCCTCGGTGAGCTCCTCGACGAACTGGGGCTGCCGTCGGCGCCGATGACCACCGGCTCGCGCGGCCTGCACATCGTCGTCCCGCTGAACGGGCACCACGACTTCGACGAGGTCCGGGAGTTCGCCAAGGACGTCGCCGGCCTGCTCGAGTCGGCCCACCCGGACCGGCTCACCACCGCCGCCCGCAAGAAGGACCGCGGCGACCGCCTCTACCTCGACGTGCAGCGCAACGCCTACGCCCAGACCGCCGTCGTCCCCTACACCGTCCGCGCCCGGCCCGGCGCACCCGTCGCCACACCCCTGACCTGGGCCGAGCTGGACGACCCGGACCTGGACGCCCGCCGCTGGAGCATCGCCGACGCGGTGGAGCACGCCCGCACCAACCCGTGGTCCGGGCTGCTGGACCGCGGCCGCGCCCTCGGACCGGCGCGGCGCAGGCTCGACGCCCTGCGGGGTTGAAGAAGCCGCCCCGGAGGGTTTGGCCCGCGCCTTCCTGGCCACTCGGCGCAGGAGGCGCCCATGAATGATTCACAGAACACACCCAAGTCATCCAGACGGCAGACGGGCGGGGCGGACGAACGGCCGACCCCGATGGAGGTCCTGCGCCAGGCACGGACACAGCTCGCCGAACTCACCGGCATGAACGCGG
Source organism: Streptomyces sp. NPDC093591 (assembly GCF_044764885.1). Taxonomy (NCBI): domain Bacteria; kingdom Bacillati; phylum Actinomycetota; class Actinomycetes; order Kitasatosporales; family Streptomycetaceae; genus Streptomyces; species Streptomyces sp. NPDC093591. The sequence continues at coordinate 127,374 of NZ_JBIWIY010000008.1, read as the reverse complement.
AGACGGTGTCGTCCTTCGAGCAGACGGAGGACGGCTGGACGCTCGAGATCGAGGTCCTGGAACTGGCCCGCGTCCCCGACACGATGAGCCTGATGGCGAGCTACCAGGTCGATCTCGACCCCGAGGGGCAGCTCACCGGGTACCGGCGCGTGCGCCGGTACGAACGTGGGCGTTCCGACGCTCACAGGAGCGGCGGTCGGTAGGCCGTCCGCCCACGCCCAGCACACCGTCATGAGACAAGGACAAGGAGGAACGGTCGGCATGACCGTTGTCCCGGCACAGCAGACCGGCGGCGGAGGCGGCAGCAGCGGCCTCTACGACGTACTGGAGCTCGTCCTCGACAGGGGGCTCGTGATTGACGCTTTCGTGCGAGTCTCCCTGGTCGGCATCGAAATCCTGAAGATCGACGTCCGAGTCGTCGTCGCCAGCGTCGACACCTATCTCCGCTTCGCGGAGGCGTGCAACCGGCTCGACCTGGAGGCCGGGCCGCGCAAGAGCCCGGGCCTGCCCGACATGGTCGGCGAGATCACCGAGTCCGGTGCGCGCGGCAAGTCCAAGGGGGCGCTGTCCGGCGCCGCCGAGACCATCTCCGACGCCTTCAAGCAGGCGCGTGAGGAAGGCGAGGAGCAGCCCAGGCAGCGGACCCGCAAGGCCGGCACGACGCGTAGGAAGGAGGAGCAGGAGTGAGTACCTATGTGTACGGCATCACCGCGAGCTCGCATTCCGACCTTCCGAAGGACTTGGCCGGTGTCGGAGACCCGCCGCGCCCGGTGCGCGTCCTGACGGAGGGTTCGCTCGCCGCCCTGGTCAGCGACGCCCCGGAGGATCTGCGCCCCAAGCGCAGGGAGCTGCTCGCCCACTCCAACGTGCTCGCCGAGGCGGGCGCGACCGGCTGCGTCCTGCCCATGCGCTTCGGCAGCGTCGCCCCCGATGACGACACGGTCACCGGGGTGCTCGCCGAACGCATGGAGCACTACAAGGAACGCCTGCGGGCCCTCGACGGCAAGGTCGAGTACAACGTGAAGGCCACACACGCCGAGGAGGCCGTGCTGCACCGCGTCCTGGCCGAGAACCCGGAGATCCGGGCCATGACGCAGGCCAACCGGCAGTCCGGCGGCGGAACCTACGAGGACCGGCTCCGGCTCGGCGAGATGGTGGTCGCCGCGGTCAAGGCCCAGGAGGCCGAGGACGCGACCGACGTCCAGCACACGCTGGAACCGGTCGCCGACGCGGTCAGCGTGGGTCCCGAGTCCACCGGCTGGCTCGCCAACGTGTCGTTCCTGGTCGCCCGGGACTCGGCCGAGACGTTCATGACCGCCGTCGAGCAGCTGCGCAAGGGTCATCCGCACCTCGACCTGCGGGTCAACGGCCCGCTGCCGCCGTACAGCTTCGTCGAGCCCGGCCCCGCCGAGCCCGCGGACAGCATGTCCGGCGGCGGAACGGCGAAGGGGTGAGGCCGTGGGACTGATCGGAGAGGTCCTGCTGCTGCCGTTCGCCCCGGTGCGCGGCAGCGGCTGGGTGATCAGACAGGTGCTGCGCGAGGCGGAACGCCTCTACTACGACCCGTCCGCTGTACGGGCCGAACTGGCGAATCTGGAAGAGCAGTTGAACGCGGGCGAGATCGACGAGGAGGAGTTCGACCGCCGGGAGGACGAACTCCTCGACCGGCTGGAGATCGGCCTGCGCGCAGGGTACGGCAACGGCGACGGGACAGCACGATGAACCGAGCGGGACTGGGCCTCGCGGTAGGGGCCGGATACGTCCTCGGACGGACGAGGAAACTGAAAATGGCGGTCGCCGTCGGCACTCTCGTGGCGGGCAAGCGCATGCATCTGAGCCCACGGGCCATCACCGACGCGGTCTCCCAGCAGCTGCAGAACAACCCGCAGCTCAAGGAAATCGGGGACCAGCTGCGCGAGGACCTGCGCGGCGTCGGCGGGGCAGCGTCCGGCGCCCTGGTGGAGCGCCGGCTCGACGCGCTCGCCGACCGGCTGCACGGACGTACCACCAAGATGCGCGAGCAGCTCTCGGGGGCGGTGCCGACGCCGGATCTCGGCGGGCAGGACGAGGAGTCCGAGGAGGAGGCCGAGGACGAGGAGCCGCGCGCCGAGGACGAGGAAGGCGCATCGGACGAGCCCGAGGACCGCGAGGAATCCGAGGAGCTCGCGGAGTCCGAGGAGTCCGAGGAAGAGCCCGAGGACGAGGAGCCGTCCCGGAAGGCGACGGCGAAGCGGGGCGCGCCGAAGAAGACCGCCAAGAAGGCGGCCAAGAAGGCCCCCGCGAAGAAAACGGCGGCGAAGAAGACCACCGCCGGCAGGACAGCGCCCGGGAAGGCGGCGGCGAAGCGGAGCGGGACCGGCAAGTCGGCCGAGCGCAAGACGGCTGGGGCTCGCGGATCCGCCCGCAGCGGCCGGGCGCGCCAGTCGAAGGGCGGTGACGGGTGATGACCGACACCCTCGGATCCGTGAGCTCCGCGGCCGGCGGAGCGGCGAAGCAACCACTTGCCGGTCTGGCCCACAGCGAGGCCGCCGACCGGCTCAAGGCCGAACTCCAGGAGTACCTCGCCGCGCAGGCCCAGCGGATGCTCGTCGGGGCCGGACGCAAACTCGGCGAGGCCACGGTCAAGCTGACCGATGTCGCCGAGGGCCGCAGCCCGGGCCTGGGCAAGCTCGCCCTCGACGGCGGCCGCAAGCTCGCCGAGGGCAAGGGCCCGCTGCGCAGCGCGCTGGAGGTCGGCGCCACCAGCGCCAAGGACAGCGTGGTCGGGGCGTTCAAGAACCTCGCCGGCAAGGCGAAGGACGCCAAGGGGAAGGGCAAGGGCGCGGCGGGCAACAAGCCCACCGTCATCATCGAGTACGTCGATGTGGGCGTGCCGCTGCGCACCGCGTACGACCAGTGGACCCAGTACCAGGACTTCAGCACCTTCGCGAAGGGCGTGAAGAGCGCGAAGCGCGCCGACGACACGACCTCCGACTGGCAGCTCAAGGTCTTCTGGTCCAACCGCAGCTGGAAGGCGCACACCACCGAGCAGATACCGGACGACCGGATCGCCTGGACGTCGGAGGGTGCGAAGGGCACCACCAAGGGCGTCGTCTCCTTCCACCGGCTCGACGACAGCCTCACCCGCGTCCTGCTGGTCGTCGAGTACTACCCCCAGGGCCTGTTCGAGAAGACCGGCAACCTCTGGCGCGCCCAGGGCCGCCGGGCCCGTCTCGACCTCAAGAACTACGTCCGCTTCGTCACCCTCAAGGGAGAGGCCGAGGACGGCTGGCGTGGCGAGATCCGCGACGGCGAGGTCGTCCGCAGCCATGAGGACGCGGTCGCGGAGGACGAGGACGAGGAGGAGTACGACGAGAACGGCGAGAGCGAGGAGACCGGCGAGTACGCGGAGGACGAGGAGCCCGAGGGCGCGTACGAGGAAGACGAAGAAGTCGACGAAGAGGACGAAGAGGACGAGGACGAAGAGGAGCCCGAGGACGCGTACGAGGACGAGCCCGAGTACGAGGACGAGGACGAACCCGAGTACGCCGGCGGCGGGAGCCGACGATGACGATGTCCAGCCGGCTTCCCGAGCCCTACGGCCAGGGCAGCGGCGCCAACCTCGCCGACATCCTGGAAAGGGTGCTGGACAAGGGCATCGTCATCGCGGGCGACATCCGGATCAACCTGCTCGACATCGAGCTGCTCACCGTCAAGCTGCGCCTCATCGTCGCCTCGGTCGACAAGGCGAAGGAGATGGGCATCGACTGGTGGGAGGACGACCCGGCGTTGTCCTCCCGTGCCCGCCGCAACGAACTCGCCCGGGAGAACGCCGAGTTGCGCGAACGTCTGGCCCAGCTGGAGCCCGCAGGGGAAGAGGAGGAGGCCCCATGACCGGCCTGCGCTACGTCTACGCCGTCTGCCGCCCCTTTCGCTCCGCCCTGCAGGCCCAGCTGTCCGGGGTCGCCGGGGCGCCGCCGAAGCAGCTGACGCACCACGGCCTGATCGCCGTGGTCAGTACGGTGCCGGAGGTGGACTTCGCCGAGGAGCCGCTCCGTGCCCACCTGGAGGACCTGGACTGGCTCACCGCGACGGCCCGCGCCCACCAGACGGTCATCGACGCGCTCACCGTCGTCACGACCCCGCTGCCGTTGCGGCTGGCCACCGTCTTCCGGGACGACAGCGGCGTACGGACCATGATGGAGGCACGCGAGGAGGACTTCCGCCGCGTCCTCGACCGGCTGGAGGGGCGGGTGGAGTGGGGCGTGAAGGTGTACGCCGAGACGCAACCGGCGGAGGCCGCGAAGCCCGCCGAGCCCCGGCCCGAGGCCAAGGCCGTGTCGGGCCGCGACTATCTGCGCCGCCGCCGTATGCAGACACAGGCCCGCGAGGACGTGTGGCACCGGGCCACCGAATTCGCCGGCCGACTGCACGAAACGCTTTCCTCGTTCGCCGAGGATTCCCGGATGCACGCCCCGCAGAACTCCGCCCTTTCCCGCGCGCCCGGGCAGAATGTGCTCAACGCCGCCTATCTGGTGCCGCGTGCGGATTCCGAGGAATTCGTGGAACTCGTGGACCGCGCCAAGGACGACGCCCCCGGAATTCGGGTCGAACTCACCGGACCCTGGGCGGCCTATTCCTTCACCGGGGAGTTCGCGGTGGAGGAGCCGGAGGTGGGCCCGTGACCGTCGTCGAACGCCGTGAGATCGCCCTCGTGGATCTGCTCGACCGGCTGCTCGCCGGAGGCGTCGTCGTCACGGGGGACATCACCCTGCGCATCGCGGACGTCGACCTCGTCCGCATCGATCTGAACGCGCTGATCAGCTCCGTCAACGAGCAGGTCCCGTCACCCTGGGGGGAGCTGACATGACGTCTCGCCGCAACCGGCTGGACCTCGAGCCCGACACCGTGGAACGCGACCTGGTGAAGCTCGTCCTGACAGTCGTGGAACTACTGCGCCAGCTCATGGAGCGCCAGGCGCTGCGCCGCTTCGACGAGGGTGACCTGAGCGAGGAGCAGGAGGAACGGATCGGGCTCACGCTGATGCTGCTCGACGACCGTATGACCGAGCTGCGCGAGCGCTACGGACTGCGGCCCGAGGACCTGAACCTGGACCTCGGGCCGCTGGGACCGCTGCTTCCCAGGGAGTGAAAGGGAGGGAAATGATTTCCCGATTCCCCCTGATTCCCCTGGGAATGAAATCAACTCACCACCGATACCAGCGACCCCGGCCGCCTGCCGTGGTCGTGCCACGCATGACGAAACCAAGGAGCCACACCACGAGAACCGCGATCGCGATCCACCACAGGGCCTTCAGCGCGAATCCGGCACCGAACAGGATCAGGGCCAGTAGCAACACGAGCAGAATAGGAACCATGATTTGACCTCCTGCTTGCCGAGTCACCAGAAATTCGCGATTCAGACTTCCTTACGGCACAGAATCTCCCCGTGCAGCACGCTGAACCAGCCGTCCTCCTGGCGTCCCCACTCCCGCCACGCCTCCGACACGGCCCGCAGCTGCTCGGCGCTCGCGTGCCCGCCCTGCGTGGCCCGCTCGGCATAGGCCGAGGCCAGCGTGCGGTCCGCCCACAGACCGCTCCACCAGGCCCGCTCGTCCGGCGTGGCGAAGGTCCAGGTGCTCGACGTGGCCGTGACGTCGGTGAGCCCCGCCCGCAGTGCCCACGACTTCAGCCGGCGTCCGGCGTCCGGTTCGCCACCGTTGGCACGGGCGACCCGGCGGTACAGGTCCAGCCAGTCGTCCATCCCCCCGGACGCGGGGTACCAGGTCATGGCCGCGTAGTCCGAGTCGCGGACCGCGATGAAGCCGCCCGGTCTGGTGACCCGCCTCATCTCGCGCAGCGCACCCACCGGATCGCCGACGTGCTGGAGCACCTGGTGGGCGTGGACCACACAGAACGTGTCGTCCGGGAAGTCCAGGGCGTGGACGTCCGCGACGGCGAAATCGACGTTCGTCAGACCCCGTCCGCTGGCCGTGGCCCGGGCCTGCTCCAGGATCTCCGGCGCCCGGTCGACACCGGTGACGTGCCCGTCGGGGACCAGGGCCGCCAGGTCGGCGGTGATGGTGCCCGGTCCGCAGCCGACGTCCAGGATCCTCATGTGCGGCTTCAGCGAGCCGAGCAGATAGGTCGCCGAGTTGGCGGCGGTGCGCCAGGTGTGCGAGCGCAGCACGGACTCGTGGTGCCCGTGCGTGTAGACGGCGGTCTCCTGTGCCTTCGACGGTGCCTTCGACATGGCTGTTCCCCTCGTCTCGTCGTACCGCTCACGGGGCGCGCGGCCCTGCCGGGCGGTACGTGACACCGTACGCTCGCATGTCGAATGGTGAGACCCATGTTTTGCCATCTGGACTGACTAGCCGTCAGAAGATGGCTGATCGTCAGGAGATGGCTGCTCAGGAGCTGTGCAGCGGACGGTAGACCGTCAGCGCCTCCGGCAGCTTCTCCAGCGTCACCTCGCCCCCCACCTCGGTGACTTCACCGTCGTACGCGAGAAGCGCGCCCGGTGTGACCCCCGACAGGTGCAGTCGGCCCACCTGGACCGCCGCATGGGCCGGGGAGCGGGTCAGCGGGCCCGCGAGGGCGGCCGCGAGCAGGCGCAGGGCGGGGCGGCGGCCGCCGTGCACGACCCGTACGTCGAGCACGCCGTCCGCGAGGTCCAGGCGGCGGGCGGGGGCGAGGCCCAGCCGGTGGTAGGTGCCGTTCCCGGCGAACAGCAGCCACAACGGGTGGGCGCGGCCGCCGACTTCGGCGTGCAGCGGGTGGCGGCCGCTGCGCAGCACGCGCAGGGCCGCGAACACGCCGGCCGGCCAGGCACCGATCCGGGGCGCGAAGCGGTCGCGCTTGCGCACGAGCTCCGGATACACGCCCAGACTGCAGGTGTTGAGGAACAGACCGTGCCGGCCGTCGCAGGTGAACCGGCCCACGTCCACGCGCACCGCCTCGCCCCGCTGGACGGCCCGGACCAGATCGCGTTCGTCCTCCACGCCCAGGTCGTGGGCGAAGTGGTTCAGCGTGCCGCCGGGCAGCACCGCGAGGGGCAGACCGTGCCGCAGGGCCACCTCGGCGGCCGCGTTCACCGTGCCGTCGCCGCCGCACACGCCGAGCACCCGCGCGCGGGCCGCCGCCTTGCGCAACTCGGCGCGGACATAGCTCGGTTCGCACTCGACGACCTCGGCGCGCGGCAGCGCGTCCAGCAGGGCGTGCACCCGGTCCGCCGTGCGTGCCCCCTGGTTGGCGACCACCACCAGGCCGGCTCCGTCCGGCAGCGCCGGAACGTCCGTGCGGGGCCGGGCCGGCGGGATCAGCCGGTCACGCGTCGGCACCATGCCCCGCACCGCGAACGCCGCACCCGCGCCCAGGGCGGCGCCCGCCAGTACGTCGCTCGGGAAGTGGACGCCGGTGTACACGCGGGACAGCGCCACCGACCACGCGATCGGGGCCACCGCCAGGCCCCACGCGGGCGATTCCAGGGCGACACCGGTCGCGAACGCGGCGGCCGACGCGGCATGCCCGGACGGGAACGAGGTGGTGATCGGCTGCCGCTTCAGCTGCCGGACCAGCGGTACGGGGTCCAGGAGCGGGCGGGGGCGGCGCACCGACCGCTTGCCGAGGGTGTTGATGGTCAGCGAGGCCAGGCTCAACGAGGCGAGCCCCCGGGCCGCGGCCCGACGGCCCCGTGGGGTGCGGCCGGCGGCGATGGCGGCGGCCGTCGCGAACCACAGCACCCCGTGGTTCGCGCTCCGGCTCAGCCGCGGCAGGACCCGCTCGGCATACGGCCAGTTCCGCTCCGCGGCGAACTCGAACAGCCGGGAGTCGAGGGCGAGGAGCCGGTCGCGCAGGGCGTGCCGGCCGGGCTTCGGGACGGTGAGGTCGACGTCTGGGCTCATACAGGGCTGGGTACCCTGAAGTGGCCGATTCCTGTCCGGCCGACGGTGACCGACACACGGAGGAACCCGTACATGCGCCTGCTCCTCGTCCGCCACGGCCAGACGCCCTCCAACGTGGACTACCTGCTGGACACGGCCGTCCCGGGCGCCGGCCTGACCGCGCTCGGCGAACAGCAGGCGGCGGTACTCCCCGAGGCGCTGGCCGACGAGGACATCGAGGCGATCTACGCCTCCACCCTGATCCGCACCCAGCTCACCGCCGCCCCGCTCGCCGCCGCGCGCGGCCTCGACGTGCTCGTACGCGACGGGATCCGGGAGGTGTGCGCGGGGGACCTGGAGATGCTGCGCGGGGACACCGCGCAGGGCGAGCTGTACATGAGGACGGTGTTCGCCTGGGCGGCCGGTGACACGGAGCTGCGCATGCCGGGCGGGGAGAGCGGGGCGGAGGTGCTGGGGCGGTATGACGCCGTGGTGGCCGAGGCCGCCTCCAGCGGGGCCGGGACCGTCGCGGTGGTCAGCCATGGCGCCGCGATCCGTATGTGGACGGCGGCCCGGGCGGACAACGTCGACGTTCCCTTCGCCGCCGCGCATCCCCTCGACAACACCGGGGTGGTGGTTCTGGAGGGGACGCCGTCCGATGGGTGGAAGGCGTTGAGCTGGGCGGGGGCCGTGGTGGCTCCGGCGGGGGAGGGTGGGCCCACGGGGCGGCCGGTGGACGCCGAGTAGGGCTTGCGCCGCGGTTTTCGCCCCGGCCGCCCCTACCCGTCCCATCCTCAAGGGGCTGCCGCCCCTTCGACCCCGCCCCTGGGGGCTGCCGCCCCCAGGCCCCCGCTTCGGCCCTGAACGGGCCTCGTCCTCAAACGCCGGACAGGCTGGAATGCGCGGGCCGACGCTTAGCGGGACCGTGTGTGTCGGATAAGCGTTTGCCCCGTGCCGTCGGTGGACCTCAGAATTCGGCCCCATGGGACATCTGGAAGCCGCGCATCTCGAGTACTACCTCCCCGACGGGAGGGCGTTGCTCGGCGACGTGTCCTTCCGGGTGGGCGAAGGGGCTGTCGTCGCCCTGGTCGGGCCCAACGGGGCCGGCAAGACGACCCTGCTGCGGCTGATCTCCGGCGAGCTGAAACCGCACGGCGGCACCGTCACCGTCAGCGGCGGCCTCGGCGTGATGCGGCAGTTCGTGGGGTCCGTACGGGACGAGACGACCGTGCGCGACCTGCTCGTCTCGGTCGCCGCGCCCCGTATCCGCGAGGCCGCGCGGGCCGTCGACGCCGCCGAGCACGCCCTCATGACCGTCGATGACGAGGCCGCCCAGCTCAAGTACGCGCAGGCGCTCGCCGACTGGGCCGAGGCGCGCGGGTACGAGGCCGAGACGCTGTGGGACATGTGCACCACGGCCGCGCTCGGCGTGCCGTACGAGAAGGCGCAGTGGCGGCAGGTGCGGACCCTGTCGGGCGGCGAGCAGAAGCGGCTGGTGCTGGAGGCGCTGCTGCGCGGCACCGACGAGGTGCTCCTGCTCGACGAGCCGGACAACTACCTCGACGTGCCCGGCAAGCGCTGGCTGGAGGAGCGGCTGAAGGAGACCCGCAAGACGGTCCTGTTCGTCTCCCACGACCGCGAACTCCTCGCCCGCGCCGCCGAGAAGATCGTGTCGGTGGAGCCCTCGCCGGCGGGCGCCGACGCCTGGGTGCACGGCGGCGGCTTCGGGACGTACCACGCGGCACGGCGTGAACGCTTCGCCCGTTTCGAGGAGTTGCGCAGGCGCTGGGACGAGAAGCGCGCCCAGCTGAAGAAGCTGGTGCTGACGCTCCGTCAAGCCGCCGAGAACAGCCCCGACATGGCCTCCCGCTACCGCGCCGCCCAGACCCGGCTGCGCAAGTTCGAGGAGGCCGGCCCGCCCCCGGAGCCGCCGCGCGAGCAGGACATCAGGATGCGGCTGAAGGGCGGCCGTACCGGGGTGCGGGCCGTCACCTGCGAGGGACTTGAGCTCACGGGGCTGATGAAGCCGTTCTCCCTGGAGGTCTTCTACGGCGAACGCGTCGCCGTCCTCGGCTCCAACGGCTCCGGCAAGTCGCACTTCCTGCGGCTGCTGGCCGGCGAGGACGTGGCGCACACGGGGGAGTGGAAGCTGGGGGCGCGTGTCGTGCCCGGGCACTTCGCGCAGACGCACGCGCATCCGGAGCTCGTCGGTCGTACGCTCCTCGACATCCTGTGGAAGGAGCACGCCCAGGACCGGGGCGCGGCGATGTCCCGGCTGCGCCGCTACGAGCTCACGCATCAGGCCGAGCAGGCCTTCGACCGGCTCTCCGGAGGGCAGCAGGCCCGCTTCCAGATCCTGCTGCTGGAGCTGGAGGGGGTCACGGCCCTGCTCCTCGACGAGCCGACGGACAACCTCGACCTGGAGTCCGCGGAGGCGCTCCAGGAGGGGCTGGAGGCCTTCGAGGGGACGGTGCTGGCGGTCACGCACGATCGCTGGTTCGCGCGGTCGTTCGACCGGTACCTGGTCTTCGGCAGCGATGGGCGGGTGCGGGAGACGGCGGAGGCGGTGTGGGACGAACGCCGGGTGGAGCGAACCCGGTAGCTTCTTGCGCCCCCGCCGCCCCTACCCGTCCCGTCCCCGGGGGCTGCCGCCCCCGACCCCCGCTTCGGCCCTGAAGGGGCCTCGTCCTCAAACGCCGGACGGGCTGAAGATCTCAGCCCCTCCGGCGTTTGAGGAGCGGGGGTCCAGGGGGCGGAGCCCCCTGGGAGCGGGGTCGAAGGGGCAGCGCCCCTGGAGGATGGGACGGGTAGGGGCGGCGGGGGCGAGAAACCCGGCGGTCCGTACCCGGGGCCGTCACTGCCAGCGCAGCAGCGCGCCCAGGCCGCCCACCGGGGCCTCCCCCTGGGCCGCCGGCGTCACCGACAGCGCGGGGGCGCCCGTCGCGACCGCGCAGCGGATCAGCGCGTCGTCCGCACGCGCCGCCCACGAGCGCTGTTCGCCGAGGATCTTCAGATCCGTACGGCGCACCGCCACTTGGTCCGGCTCCTCACCGATCCACACCTCCCGGTGCGCGTCGGGACCGTCCGGGCGAATCAGAAGCTCGTCGATCCGGTGCTCCCGGGCGGCCTCGATCAGCGCGGGCACGCCCTCCACCGCGGCGGAGCGCCCCTCGGAATCCGGCGCACGGGCCGCCAGGAACCGCTCCAGCTCACGCTCCGCCCGCTGCCGTACATGCTCCTGGCGAGCCCGTTCGACGTCCTCGTCGAGCAGCCGGCTGCCGGTGCCGTGCGCGGCCTCGACCACGAGGTCGTGCAGCCGCTGCGGCAGCCGTTCGTGCACGGTCCGCCGCTCGCGGTCGTCACCTACGAGGATCAGCAGGTCGGCCCGCGTCTCCTCCTGGCAGACGGTGAGCGCGTCGGCGATCTCGGCCGCGTTGTGCTCCCAGGTGTTCTCCACCTTGAGCTGAAAGTGCCGTTCGGACCAGTCGGACGTACTCGTACGGTGGATCGGATGCCGGCGGCCGGTGACCGAACCGACGTCCTGCCGCCCCAGCGCGCTGCGCAGCTCGAAGGCGGCGCCCCTGCGGTCGACGTAGGCCACCACGCAGACCGGGTCCTCACCCGCCAGCTCCAGCAGCGGCGCGGTGTGCGGCAGCGGCGCCCAGTGGGCGGTGTCGCGCAGCGGGGCGCGGGCCAGGGGCGGATCGAGGACCACCTCACCGGCGCGGGCGAAGACCGCACGCCCATGGGGCTCGGAGGAGTGCTCCAGCTCCTCCAGCGCGTTCCGTACGGCCCGGCAGGTCGCGTCGTCGGCGCCCTGATCGGCCAGTTCCCGGGACAGGGCCTGGGCGGTCAGGTGGCGCTCGTGCGGTGTGTCCTCCGTGTGCCGTGAGGTGTCCACGTACACGGAGGCCCAGGGCCCGGAGTGTTCGTACAGTGGATGCAGAAAGGCGAGATCCATGGTCTCTCCCGTACGCCGCTCGGGGGCTGTGTGCTCCACGGGCGGGTACCCGGACCGCATGAATGAACACGACGAGCGGGGCACCACCATGACCGGAGTCGACCCCGGCCGGCTGGACGACCAACAGCTCATGAAAGAGCTGGAGACCATCCACCGGACGCGCCACGACACGCTGCTGTACGGCTCGAACGACGCACTGCGGGCCCACAACGAACGCATGGCGCAGCTGGAGGGCGAGTACCTGCGCCGCAACCCACGCCGTACGGTGGCCCCGGGCCGAACCCGCGAGGGCGCCCGCGACCGGGGCGTGGGCGGCCCGTGAACGGGACGAGGCCGGGCCGTGGCCCAGCCTCGTCGTTCGCCTGCTCAGCAGTGCTGGTGCTCAGCAGTGCACCGGCGACCTTCCCCAGTGGCGGTGGGCCGCCAGGGCGGAGGTGAAGGCGCGCAGGAAGTCCTCGCTCGCCGGTCCCGGCGAGGTGTCCGTCACCACGCCCTGGTCGCTCACCGTGCGGTGGAACTCGGCGGACAGGCGCACGCCCTCCGGCTTGAGGGAGGACAGCACGCCCACGCCCGAGCCGAGGGCGCCGACCGGCTTGCCATGCCGGTAGGCGTCCCGTACGAAGCGCATCGCGTCCTGGTCGGCGGCCGTCGGCGGGGTGCCCACGGGGCCGCCGGGCAGCACCACGGCGTCGTACAGCACGGAGGCGACGGTCGGCAGGGCGCGGTCGACGGCGACCTCGTCACCGTCGGCGCCCGTGACCGTGCCGTCCGTCGGCGCCAGCGCCTCGACGATCGCGCCCTCGGCCGTGAGCGCCTCCCGCACCGACGCGACCTGCGCGCCGTCGACGCCGTCGGCGACGAGGACCGCCACCTGCCGGGTGCGGACCGAGCCGTCGCCGCGCAGTGACTCCAGGCTCAGCGCGGGGGAGGACAGCTTGTCCGCGGCCTGCGTCCCGGACGGTTCCGGTACGCCGATGCCGCGTGCCACCTCGACCGCCAACTCGCCGTTCACCTGGGCGAGATGCTCGACCGTGCGGGAGCGCACCGGCTTCGCTCCCACCTTGCCGAGCTCGAACCGGAACGCCTCGACGATGTGCTGCTTCTCCCAGTCCGCCATGCTGTTCCAGAACATCGCGGGCTGGGTGTAGTGGTCCTGGAAACTCGGGCTGCGGCGGCGGATCTTGGCGCCGTCGACACGTTCGGCGTAGTGCGTGTACGCGCTGCCGTCGACGCCGGCGTGCGCGGGGCAGCCGCCGCCCAGGGAGTTCGGGAAGTAGTTCGTGCCCCGGTGGATCGCGCCCTGGTGGTAGCCGTCGCGCTGGTTGGTGCGTACGGGGGCCACCGGGCGGTTCACCGGCAGCTGGGCGAAGTTGGGGCCGCCCAGCCGGATCAGCTGCGTGTCCAGGTAGGAGAAGTTGCGGGCCTGCAGGAGTGGGTCGTTGGTGAAGTCGATACCGGGGACGACGTTCGCCGTGTGGAAGGCGACCTGCTCGGTCTCCGCGAAGAAATTCTCCGGGTTGCGGTTCAGCACCATCCGGCCGATCGGCCGCACCGGCACCTGCTCCTCCGGAATGATCTTCGTGGCGTCGAGCAGATCGAAGTCGAAGGCGAACTCGTCCTCCTCCGGCACGAGTTGGACACCCAGCTCCCACTCCGGGTACTCGCCCGCCTCGATCGCGTCCCACAGATCGCGCCGGTTGAAGTCCGGGTCACGGCCCTGGCACTCCTGCGCCTCGTCCCACACCAGCGAGTGCACGCCGAGCTTCGGCTTCCAGTGGAATTTGACGAAGGTGCCCTTGCCGTCCGCGTTCACGAACCTGAAGGTGTGCACGCCGAAGCCCTGCATCATGCGGTAGCTGCGCGGGATCGCCCGGTCCGACATCAGCCACATGATCGCGTGCAGCGTCTCCGGCTGCAGGGACACGAAGTCCCACAGGGTGTCGTGGGCGGAGGCGCCGGTCGGGATGTCGTTGTGCGGCTCCGGCTTCACCGCGTGCACGAAGTCGGGGAACTTGATGCCGTCCTGGATGAAGAAGACCGGGAAGTTGTTGCCGACCAGGTCGTAATTCCCCTCCGACGTGTAGAACTTGGTCGCGAAGCCGCGTACGTCCCGCACGGTGTCCGCGGAGCCCTTCGGCCCCTGCACGGTGGAGAACCGCACGAAGACGGGCGTCTGCACGGACGGGTCCTGGAGGAAGGCCGCGCGCGTGAACTCCGCGCAGGACTCGTACGGTTCGAAATAGCCGTACGCGCCCGCGCCCCGCGCGTGCACCACCCGCTCCGGGATCCGCTCGTGGTCGAAGTGGGTGAGCTTCTCCCGGAAGTGGAAGTCCTCCATCAGCGTCGGACCGCGCTCCCCGGCGGCCAGCGAGTCGTCCGTGTGGTCGACCTCGACACCCTGGTCGGTGGTGAGCGGCCCGCCCGCCGGGTCGTCCGCCCGGAAGGCCTCCCGCTGCTCCTGTTTGCGGTCTCCCATCAGGCTGCCTCCTTGGAGTCCTTGGCGAACACGTCGAGGAACGCCTCGCAGAACGCCTTGAGGTCGTCCGGCTTACGGCTGGTGACCAGCTTGTTGGGGCCGTGGTCGCAGATGCGCACCTGCTCGTCGACCCAGGTGCCGCCCGCGTTGCCGATGTCGGTGCGCAGACTCGGCCACGACGTCAGCACCCGGCCGCGCACGACGTCCGCCTCCACCAGCGTCCACGGGGCGTGGCAGATCGCGGCCACCGGCCGGCCCTGCTCGAAGAAGTCCCGCACGAACGCCACGGCCTTGCCGTCCATCCGCAGGAAGTCCGGGTTGGCGACCCCGCCCGGCAGGACGAGCCCGCCGAAGGAGTCGGCCGACGTCTCGCCGACGACCTCCTGGACGGGGAACTTCTCCGCCCTGTCGAGATGGTGGAACGCCTGGATCGTGCCCGGCTTCGTCGACACGAGCACCGGCTCGTGCCCCGCGTCCACCGCCGCCTGCCATGGATCGGTGAGCTCGACCTGCTCGACGCCCTCGGGTGCGGTCAGAAAAGCGATACGCATGATGTCTCAAGGTCCTTCCATGGGCACAGGTGCAGGTCAGCCGGGGCCTCGGCGGTCCGGGTCCCGGCTCACGCACCTCACTACTCGTCCGGAGCGGCGCGGCTGATCTCGGCCAGCGCGGATTCGGGATCCTGGGTCTCGGCCAGGTCGCCGAGGCTGACGACGCCGACCGGCAGGCCGTTCTCGACGACCGGCAGCCGTCGTACCGCGTGCTCGCGCATCAGCGAGACCGCGACGGACACGCGCTCACCCGGGTCGATCACCACCGGGTTCCGGCTGCACACCGACTGGACGCTCACCGTCAGCGGATCGGCGCCGTCCGCGACCGCCCGCACCGTGATGTCACGGTCGGTGAGCACCCCCACGACCCGCTGTCCGTCGGCCACCACCACATCGCCGATGTCCTGCGCGCGCATCAGCTGCGCGGCCTCGACGAGCGAGGCGTCCGGCCGGACGGCGACCACCCCCGGCGTCATGACGTCCTTCACGAAATCAGCCATCACTGGCCCTCCTGCGTTCCCCGGCCGGTAGGGGTGCCGCGGCCGCGTCGGCGTGACCCAGCCCGCAGTACCCGCCGACCGGGCCCCTATGCGTTCCCTTACGCGTTCTTCCGCCGCGTGGACCGCTCGGCCCCGGTCACGGCCTCGGCCAGCTCCTGCACGTTGGCGTAGCGCGACGAGCGCGGCAGCCGCTCCAACGGCTCGACCAGCGCGTCGGGCGCGTACCCGCGGCGCAGCGCGGCGATGAGCTCCCGCGGGGTCGCCGGGAAGGCGCTACGGCCCAGAATCCGCGCCAGCTCCAGCCGGACCGTCGCCAGGGACGCCGGGGCCGGCCCCGGCCACCCCACCGGCCCGCCGGCGACGTCGGGATCGTCGTCGGCAGAGGGCTCCGGATCGTGCCACTCCTCGGTCCGGGTGGGGTGCCCGGACCTCAGCAGCCCCTGCAGTTCGTGCTTCATCTCGTCGTCACGGTGAACGCTCAGCCGGTCGCTGCCTCGCTGCATGACTCCCTCCAGATCTTCGGGCGTGCGCACCGCGTACCCGCACATCGGGGGCCGACACAGGGGTTTGCACACCGGAAGGAGGGAGACCCGCTCCCTCACCCCCCACCTCTTTCGGTTCCGGGGAAGGACCAGGCCATGGCGCTGCTCGCTGTGCTGCTTCCGCTCCTCATGCTCGGCGTGGTGCTGGCGATGGGGCGGTACGAGGAACTGGTGTTGCCGCGAAGGGAGCCGGATCCCCTCCAGCCCGCCCCACCGCCGGCCGCCAAGGTGCGCCGTCAGACTCTGGGCTGATCGTCGCCCGCCGTGCGATGCCGGAGCTCCGCCAGTACGTCCTTCGTGCGCAGGGTGTCGGGGTGGCGGGCACCGAGGACTCGGAGCTGCCGCTCGTAGGTGCCCTCGGCCACGACCTGTGCCTCCCGCAGCCGTAGCGTGCCGGTCAGGCGCCTGGCGAGGACAGAGGCCGTGCGCAGGGTGTCCGGGGCGTCGTCCCCCAGGCTCCGCCGCCGTCGCTCGTACGTGTCCGCGGTCAGACTCAGTGCCCTGTCCGCATGCCCGAGGCGCGCCAGGCGGTCGGCGAGGTGGGTCGCCGTACGCAGGGTGTCGGGGTGGTTCTCACCCAGGAGCCGACACTGCCGCTCGTACGTGTCCTCGGCCAGGTCACGTGACTCCTCCAGGTCTCCCGCCTCGGCCAGGACGATGCCGAGGGGGACGGCGACGCGCAAGGTGTCGGGATGGTCGGGCCCCAGCGAAGCCGTCCAGCCTTCGTGGAGCTCCCGCAGCCGACGCAGGACGCTCTCGGTCTCGCCCCGCTCGTAGAGGTACCGGCAGGCCTCACCCGCCGCCTGCCGGGCGTCCGGGGTGACGAGGTCGAGGGGGGCGACGGCCAGCAGGTGGGACAGCAGAGCGGGCCAGTGCGACGTGGCCGCGGGATCCGGCACGCCGGTCGGGAACGCCGACTGGAGCAGGAGGGCGGCGTGATCGGCCGCGTGACGGCGCTCCTCGGGGGAGAGATCCCCGCGCAGGACGGCCTTGGTGAGCTGGTGCAGTTGCAGCGTGCCGTCGGACACCCGGGCCAGCCCGACCTCGCTGACCTTCATCAGCAGCCGGTTGCGGGCCCGTGGATCGGCCAGGCGCTGTGCCAGGGACGACCTGCCGGGCCGCGCGGGGACGCAGGCGTGCAGGGGGAAGGGCTCGGAGGCCGGCAGCAGCGCACAGGCGTCGAGCAGGTCGGCCGCCTCGCAGTCCTGCCGGCGCAGGCGCCAGACGCTCTCCCGGATCACGGCGACCACAGGGGGTGTCCACCCGGGCAGCCCGGCGACCGACTTGGCGAGGCCCCGCAGAAATGCGTCCACGCTCATCGTCGAGAGCAACGCGCCCGCCATCTCCAACGCCAGCGGCAGGTGGCCCAGGGACTCGGCCAGGCGCACGGCGTCCGCGGCGGACAGTCCCGGACGGCGGCTGCGCAGCAGTGCCACGGACGCCGTGAGGGACAACACGTCGAGGGAGACGGCCGGGATGCTCAGACGCAGGTTCGGATCACGGGACGTGACCAGTACGTGCCCCGGCCCGTCGGGAATGTGGGTCACGACGGCAGGGTCTTCGGCCGAGTCGAAGACGAGGAGCCACCGGGTCCGGGAACGCAGTTCGGCCGCCAGGGCGGGCAGGGCGACCTCGGCAGGCGTGCCGCGCCGGGTCACGCCCATGGCCTCGGCCAGCTCCGCCAGTTGCCCGGGGATCCGTACGAGATCGTCGGCCGCCACCCACCAGACCACGTCGTACTCGCCGCCGAAGCGGTACGCGTACTCGACGGCGAGTCTGCTCTTGCCGGCCCCGCCGTGCCCGTGCAGTGCGATGACGGCGACTCGCCCCTCGTGCGCCAGCCGCGTACGGACGTCCGCGAGCTCGCCCTCCTGTCCGGTGAACGCGGAATCGCGCCGGCGAAGGTTCCACACCCGCGGCCGCGTCCCGGGCAGCCTGGGCCCGTGATCTCCCGTCTGCCGCAGGCGGCCCGGCTCGCCGCCGGGAAGGAACTCCGCCCCGTCGCCGAAGGGCCTGCGCACGGCATCCAGCAGCGTCCGCCGTGCCTCCCGCTCGCCCAGACCCGACAGCGTGGGCAGGGGCCGGGGGAGCGGCGGGGGCGAGGACGAGTCGAGGAGTACCGGGACCACGTCGCCGACCTGCGTCAGACGGGCGAGACCGTTCGGAAACGGGGACGCGTCAGGCCCGGGGAAGTGCTGGGAGAACAAGGCGACCACGCGCGTCCCCGGCCGCTCCACCTCGTACCGCAGCCGGCCCACGAGGGTGCGCCACGTCTCCCGCTGCCACTCGTCCAGCACGACGTCGTAGCCCGCGTCCTGGACGTGCCAGGCAGCCCACTCGGCCCACGCGCGGTCCGCACCCACGTGACCGATCAGGACGCGCGCCGGCGGGGTCCCGCCCTCCGTACCCTGCGCTTCCGCAGGAACCACGGCGAACGGCCCCCCGGTGACGGGCACGGTCGCCCGCTTCGGGTCCGCACCCGTGGCCACCGCGACGAAAGTGGACGGGTTCCTCCGGCGACGCCGCAGATGGTCCGACACCTGATCCCGCACGGCCAGGACCTCATGTACGTCACGCCGGTACTGGGCGTTGAGGAGCGCGTCGCGGACATCGGGAGGGAACTCGAAGAGGGGCTCCGCCTGTTCGGCGCTGTCGGCCGTCTCCTCCGCCCGGTGCAGAATCCCGCCGAGGAAGACCTCGGCCAGCTCGCTCCGGGAGGAATCGGGCAGCATGGCCCGCTGCACGACCCGGGCCACGGGAAGCGTGACCGTGGGCAAGGCGGACAGCAGCCCCGCGAGTTGCCAGGATCTCGGCGACGAGGACCTGCGGAACCGCAGGATCGCCTCGTCCGCGCTCGGTGGCGGCGGGGGCGGTGCGGCGGAGCTGGACGGCGGGCCCTCGCCGAGCCGCCCGCGCGCCGCGTGCTGCGGCAGCAGCAGCGCCGCCGTCGGGGTCCAGCGGCCGCTGCCCGCGGTCATCTGGGCCCAGCCCCGCAGCGGTCCGGGCTCCAGTTCGACCACGGGAACGGCCAGGGCAGGCCGCCGCCGCGCGACGAAACGGCGGGGCAGCGCGAGGCCCCACCGCGCGTTGGGCGCCCCCGGCTGCGCAATGCGCAGCGACACCGGCGTGGGCGCGGCGCCCGCCCTGTTCCACAGCGAGGTGGGCAGGAGATGCATGACGCTGACGTGGGAGCGCTGCGCCCAGTCGAGCAGCAGACGCTCCGCCGTCCCGTCGTGCCAGATGGCCCCGACCGTGTCGCTGAGGACGACGATGAGCTGATTGCCGGTCGGGTCGAGGATCTCGCGGTGGTGCCGGGCCGGGCGTCCCACCGACGGGTGCGGGCGCACCTCGACCCCGGCGCCCTCGGGGGCCGGGGAGAGGTTCCAGCGGCGGATGTCGCGGAATGCGCCGAGCCGCGTCAGGCCCTGGTGCAGTTCGCGGACCTCGTGCTGCCACAGGGCCATCGAGGGGCTGGTGTCGACGACGAGGGTGAGGTTGAGCCGGCGTGCCGGTTCGGGGCGCAGCACGGGGACCATGATGTCCTCGTCCACGAGCCGCGTGACCGTCGCCTCCTCGTCCAGTTCGAACGCGGTGCGGGACGGCACCTTGCGGGTGAGCGGCTTCAGCGCCCTGGTCAGCGCCAGGCCGTGCGGCAGCGCGGCCTCCGCCGGGACGTGCACGGGAGCGGCGAGACGGCCGGTGCGGGCGTGCCGGTGCGTGCCGCGGATGTGCAGCGAGGACCGTCGGCCCGCGCCGGATCCGCCGGTGTCCTCGCGGGGTTCCTGAGGCCGCGGGGTCCGATCCTCCTTGGGTTCCGGCGGCTCGGCGGACGACGCGTCCGGCGTCGGGCCGGGCGCGTCCCCCGTCCTGGGAGGCTCGTCCCCGAGGAGGTGCTGGGCGAGCCACAGGATGTCCGCCAGCTCCTCGGGGCAGGGGTCCTCGACCCCGCCCTCCCGCAGGAGATCCAGGAGGTGGGTGATCACGTCGCGTCCGGCCCGCTCAGCGGTTGCAACGTCGCCTGTGCCAGCTGCCCGATCTCGTCCGGCGCCGTCCACGCCCCGGCCAGGCGCAGCTGTACGGCGTTGAGCAGCTGGTCCGTGCCCAGTTCACCGCGTTCGCGCCGCTCCAGGAACCTGCTGATCAAACCGTCGGGAGCGGCGGCCGCCGCCGCCGCTCCGGCTCCGATGCGCTGCTCGATGATGCGCCGCAGCTTGTCCTCGCCGGGCCGCTCGATGGTCAGCCGGATGCAGCGGCGCAGGAAGGCCGGCGGGAACTCCCGCTCGCCGTTGCTGGTCAGGACGACCACCGGGAAGGCCCGGCACTGCACCCGGCCCGCGGTGATCCGGGCCCGTACGTCGGGGTCTTCGGTGCCCACGGTCACCGTTCGCCGGTGATCGGCGAGGCGGGTCAGCTCCGGGATGTCGAAACGCCCTTCGTCGAGAACCGTGAGCAGGTCACCAGGCAGATCGATGTCGCACTTGTCGATCTCGTCGACGAGCAGGACGCGAGGGCGGTCGGTGGGCAGGAACGCGGTGCCCAGGGGGCCCAGCCGGAGGTACCGGCCGATGCCGTCCGCCGGCGGTGTCACCGCGTCCGCCGGCCGTGCGTCGCCCTCCTCCGCTTCCGGCGCGTCCAAGAGCTGTTCGTCCGACGTCGCCTGCATACGGGTGAGGTTGGCGTCCTCCAGGCGCCGCAGCGCGTCGTACCGGTAAAGGCCGTCGCGCAGCGTGGCCCGGCTGGTGATGGGCCACCTCAGCACCGGGCCCAGGCCCAGGTCCTCGGCGATGCTGTACGCCAGCGTCGACTTCCCCACCCCCGGTACCCCGGTGACCAACAGCGGGCGCCGCAGCAGGAGAGCCGTGTTGACGAGGTCGATCTCGGCGTCGTCGGCGAGGTAGCCCGCCCCGCGCTCGCGGTCCGCCGCGTACTGCTTGTCGTCGAGTGAGGGCACCTTGTGGTCCGGGTCGACCTTGCCCTCGAACACCCGCCAGGGCGGCCGGTGCTCGGCGAGCCGGGCGAGGCGGCGATCGGTCGGGACCGCCGGGTCGCCCTTGTAGATCCACCAGTCCTTCACGGCACCTCCGGTCGGTCTCCGGCAGCGTGCCGGACGGTCGTGTCAGGGGATGAGGTTGGCATCGCTCAGCGGGTCCGCGTCCGGCGAGTGGTTCGGGTCGTCCCAGAGCAGGACCACGCTGGCCCGGGCCGCTTCGGGCACGTCCGTGCTCGTGCGCAACTCCGCCACGGCGTAGGGAAGTTCCGACACGTCGGCCACCTTGTCCAGTTTCAGGAGTTCGTTCAAGGGCGGCACGCAGGGGTCACCGCGGTGACCGTCGCGCTGCCAGACGACGATGGGCATCCCGGCCTCCAGCGCCGCGCCGACGCCCCTCTGGGACAGCGGTGTCGAAACGGCCACACAGGCCAGACGCTCGTTCTTGCGCCATTTGCCGATGTGATCGTCCAGGTACTCGACGTCCTCGTCCGCCACCCACGCCGTCGCCTGTTCGTCCGGGTGGCTGTGCCGGGTCAGCCAGTTCCATCGGAGAGACCACAGCTGAGGCAGGTCGAAGTGGCGGCGCTGGGCCGGGCAGCGGACGACGACTTCGTAGAGCTTGCCGATCGGGCGCGGCTCCTTGAGGAGTTGCAACGGCCACTGTTCGAACGCCTCCTCCAACAGGTCGTCGAAGACGGCGAATTCGATGCGCTTCAGCTGCACGTGGAGGAGCGCGGTCCGCATGGACTTCTGAAACAGGTCACGCGCCCCGTCCATGTCCACGACGAGCGACCCCGCGTTCTCCGGCGGCTGAAGACGCCGGGGCTTTCTCCCGTCCGTCGTACGCAGCCATATCTGGGCGTAGAACCGGTCCCGCCGCTGGGGATGTTCCGACAGCCGTACGGTCAGCGTCGCCTCGTCCCGCTTGATGGCCGGTGCGTCCGGCAGCTCCGCCCGGCTGTCCAGGAACCGGTCCACCCACCGCTCCAGCGCACCGGCGAGCTGGCGATCGGCGCGGCTCTCCCCGGCCCCGTAACCGGCCGCCAGGGCATGCGCGAAGACGACCGGCTTGGGCACTTTGCCCCGCGTGTGGCGACGCTCGCCGAGGTCCCTGGCCCATGCGTACAAGTCGCCGGCGGGAGTGCTGTGCGGCGCGGCGGCAGCCCGGCCCGGACCGCCCTCAGCCGCGAAGGACCACTGGTAAGCCTGCTCGGCCCAACTCTGAGGCCGCACACCACGGAGGATGTCGGCCAACTGCCGCCAGGCGGCCTCGTCCAACCCGTCGGGGATGTCCGGGTCGGGTACGGCGGCGTCCGTCGCGCCGCTCGTGGCGTGGACGACAGGGGGCGCTTCCCCGGAGTCGGACACGAGCTGCGGACGGGTGCCGTACTCGGGGACCGGGCCGAGCTCCGGCGGCACCCGGTAGGGCTGCCCCCACATGTACCGGACGAGCTGCTCGATACCCTCCGGGTCCAGAGTGGGCACCAGGAACCGGCTCATCCGCGCGGCGGCGAAGAACGTCGGAAGCTCGCGTTCACTGCGCCCCGGCAGGACGACCAGCAGGATCTTCTCGAACCAGTCCTGGTAGCCCTCGTAGACCCGGCTGCGCAGCAGCGAGGACTCCCAGGCCACCCCGAGTCCCGCGCCGTCCCGCTCGCCGTGCTCGGCGCGAAGTTTGTACTTCGGTGAGGCGATGACGAGGGTGTAGTCGGCGTCGGAGCATTGCCGCTCCATCCAGTGGGCCCAGTCCTGGGGCCGTCCCCCCGCGTACAGGTCGAGCTGCGCGTCCAACCCGCCCTTCTTGCGCAGGAGTTCGTAGAGCGTCTCCACCTGCTCGATGTGGGCGTCGTCGTCATGGGCGTACGAGATGAACACCCGCGGCCTGTACTGCTCCGCCGCGTTTCCCCCGTGCTCCGGCAAGCCGAGCCCCCTTCCGCGCAGGAGCTCAGGGTAGTGGGGCGAGCCGGGTCAGTGGTGCCTCTTCTCCCGTCCCGGCAAGAACTCCTGCACCTTCGCCTTGAACCCCTGCCGGACCATCGACCCCCGGTCCGCGTCCCCCTTCAGGATCGACGCCGCCGTCGCCTCCATCTGCTCCCACGTGGCATGCGGCGGGATCGGCGGTACGGCGGGGTCGGTGAGGAACTCGATCACCGCGGGGCCGTCCGCCTCCAGACCCGCGCGCCAGCCCGCCTCGACGTCCTCGGGCTTCTCCACGCGGATGCCGGTCAGGCCGAGGGAGCGGGCGAAGGCGGCGTACTGGACGTCGGGGATCTCCTGCGAGGGCAGGAAGGACGGGGCGCCCTCCATGGCGCGCATCTCCCAGGTGACCTGGTTGAGGTCGTGGTTGTTGAACACGCCCACCACCAGGCGGGGGTCCTCCCACAGGTCCTGGTACTTCGCCGCCGTGATCAGCTCCGCCAGGCCGTTCATCTGCATCGCCCCGTCGCCGACCAGCGCGATCGCCGGCCGGTCCGGGTGGGCGAACTTGGCGCCGATCGCGTACGGCACCCCGCAGCCCATCGTCGCCAGCGTCCCCGACAGCGACGAGCGCATGCCGGGCCGCATCGTCAGGTGGCGGGCGTACCAGTTGGCCGCCGAGCCCGAGTCGGACGAGATGATCGCGTTGCCGGGGAGCAGCGGGTCCAGGGCGCGGGCGACGTACTCCGGGTTGATCGGGTCGGCCGACAGGTTCGCCCGCCGCTCCATGACCTCGCGCCAGGTCGTCACGTTGTCGCAGACCGTGTCGTACCACTCGCGGCCACGGCCCTCCTCGATCAGCGGGATCAGCCGCTCCAGAGTCGCCTTCGCGTCGCCGACGAGATTCACCTCGTACGGATAGCGCATCCCGACCATGTGCGGGTCGATGTCGATCTGCACGCCCCGCGCCTTGTCGAAGTCCGGCAGGAACTGCGTGTACGGGAAGGAGGACCCGATGGTCAGCAGGGTGTCGCAGTCCCGCATCAGCTCGTACGACGGGCGGGTGCCCAGCAGGCCTATCGAGCCGGTGACGTACGGCAGTTCGTCACTCAGGGCGTCCTTGCCGAGCAGCGCCTTGGCCACGCCGGCGCCCAGCAGTTCGGCGATCCGCTCCACCTCGGCCCGCGCGCCGGACGCGCCCTGGCCGATCAGGATCGCCACCTTGTCACCGGTGTTGAGGATCTCGGCGGCCCTGCGGATCGAGTCGTCCGAGGGGATCGCCGTCCAACTGCTGCGGTCCAGGCTGGAGGGCACCATCTTGAACTCGTGCGTCGGCGGCGAGTAGTCGAGCTCCTGGACGTCGCCGGGGATGATGATCGCCGTGGGGGCGCGGCGCGCGTACGCGGTGCGCAGCGCCCGGTCCAGTACGTTCGGCAGCTGTTCGGGGACCGTCACCGTCTCCACGAAGTCCGAGGCGACGTCCTTGAACAGCGTGTGCAGGTCCACCTCCTGCTGGTACGAGCCGCCCATCGCGGTGCGGTGCGTCTGGCCGACGATCGCCAGGACCGGCACGTGGTCGAGCTTGGCGTCGTACAGGCCGTTGAGGAGGTGGATCGCGCCCGGGCCGGACGTCGCCGCGCACACTCCGACACGGCCGCTGAACTTGGCGTAACCGACCGCCTGGAACGCGGACATCTCCTCGTGCCGGGACTGGATGAAACGGGGCTGGTTCTCGGCCCGCCCCCAGGCGGCGAGCAGACCGTTGATGCCGTCGCCGGGATAGCCGAAGACGTGCTCCACACCCCACTCGCGCAGGCGCTGCAGGACGTGGTCGGCGACCTTGGTGCTCATGCGGGACCTCCTGGGCTCCGGTGGGGGACTGCGCGGCACCGCTACGAGTGACCCTGCGGGCGGGTGGAAAACCTGCCCGGGTGTTTGCGGCCCGGGCGCGGGGGCAGGCGAAGAATCAGTGCTTCGGACAGGAGGCACGTCCGTGGGAAGCGGGAGCCCCCGCCACGGGTGTGTCCGGCTCCGGTACGCGCCCGCACTCCCATGGTGACCGTCCAAGCCAGAGCACAACCAAGGGAGTTGCGACGCACGATGCCCACTTCAGTGAGCGCGAAGCACCACCCGCACGACGACGCCCCCGACACCGCGGAGGACTTCCGCACCCTCGCCAAGCTGCCCGAGGGCCAGCAGCGCGACACCCTGCGCGACAAGATCGTCGAGGCGTGGCTGCCCATGGCCGACCGGCTCGCCGGCCGGTTCCGCAGCCGCGGCGAGAGCTTCGACGACCTGCGGCAGGTCGCCGCCCTCGGCCTGGTCAAGGCCGTCGACCGGTACGACCCCGAGCGCGGCAACGCCTTCGAGAGCTACGCCGTGCCGACCATCACCGGCGAGATCAAGCGGCACTTCCGCGACCACATGTGGACGCTGCACGTGCCGCGCCGGGTGCAGGATCTGCGGAACCGTGTGAGGTTCGCCGTTCAGGATCTGCAGACCGTCTCGGGCCGCAGGCCCACGGTCGGTGAGATCGCCGAGCACGCGGACATGACCGAGGCCGACGTCCGGGTCGGTCTGGAGGCGCTGGAGAGTTTCACCGCCCTGTCCCTGGACGCCGAACTGCCCGGCAGCGAGGACGGGTATTCGCTGAGCGACGCGCTGGGTTCCGTGGATCCGGCGCTGGACACGGTCGTGGACCGTGAGGCCGTCGCGCCTCGGCTCGCGGCGCTGCCCGAGCGTGAGCGGGCGATCCTGTACATGCGGTTCTTCAGCGACATGACCCAGAGCCGGATCGCCGAGCAACTGGGTATCTCGCAGATGCATGTGTCCCGGCTGATCAGCCGGTGCTGCAGCCGGGTGCGGGAACAGGTGCTCAGCGATGTGGCGTAGGCCTGCGGGGTAGCGCCGTAGGGGTGTGGGGTTGTCTGCGGGCCGATACGCCGTTGTGGCCGGTCGCGCCCGCGCGGCGAAGCCGCGTGTCGATACAGCCCCGCGCCCCTTCAGGGCGTTCCTGCGGCCGCCAGTGCCATGTGCCGGGACATCGTGTCCATCGCCTTGGCCTCTGCCATGGAGAACACCGGACGGGCGCCGCATCTGAACAGCGTCAGGACGCCTCGCACGGTGCCGTCGGCCGTCAGGGGCACGCACAACAGTGATGTGACGTTTGCCTGTACGAGGACGGGGGCGCCCTCGGCGGTGTGGCCGAAGGCGGCCGGGTCCGGTGGGCGGACCTGGAGGGACGGGACGGCGGTGCGTGCCGTCTGCACGACCAGGGGGCACTCCGTGGGGGCCTGGGCCGCCAGCGCCTTCGCCTCCTTCTCCGACGGGGCCAGCACCGTCGTACGGGACAGTTCCGGCGTGCCGGTGTCGGCGATCACCCAGTCGGCGAAGGAGCCGTGCAGGACTTGGGCCGCCCGCTGCAGGACGGTCTCGCGGTCGCCGCGTGGTGCGGTCAGCAGCGTCGTGGTCATCTCGTCCGCGAGGTCCGCCAGAGCCGCGTGCCGGGTGGCCTCGCCGAGGTCGGGAATTTGGGCGGTCGGACTCTCGCCCGGGCCCGGGGCGCCGGGTGCGCCGAGGTCGCCGGGCTGCAGCACCACGAGCACGGTGGTGTGCGGCTCCCCGCTCGGGCGCACGGCGGTCAGGGTCGCGTGGACCGGCGCGGACGGCCGCTGCTGGAGGTGCACGGTGAGACTGCGGTCGCCCTCGCCCCGCGCCACCGCCGCGGCCTGGGAACGGAAGGCCGCCCGGTCGGCATGGGTGAGGAAACCGGTCAGGGGCCGGCCCGTCGCATAGCCCGCCCGCACGCCGGTGAAGGACGTCGCCGCGAAGTTCAGCCGGCGCACCACCGCCTCCCGGTCCACCAGCGCCACCGGCAGCGGAAACCGCTGGAACACCGCTCGCAGCAGATGGTGCTCCTGACGGTCGGCGGACGCCGTACGGGGCACCGCGCCCGAGGAGCCCGAGGACAGCCGCTCGTACCAGGGCCACAACTGGTCGGCGACATGGTCGAGTTCGAAGATCGCCGCGTCCAGGACCGTCGGCAGGTCCCCACCCGAGAGGGACCGCGCCGCCTTGAGTTCCGCGACGCGGCGCACGAAATCCGCGAGCTCTTCACCGAATTCGTCCGTCTGCGTCATGAGAACGAACCTAGCTGGCGGTGCGGCTTCGCGGAGCGGCGGGTGCCAACTGGTTCTCCCTGTTCCCCGTTGCTTTCCCCTGTTTTCTCCGGGCCGGTCCGGGAACGCGCACGGAAGAGGAGGAGTTGAGGATGCCCGCTCAGGAACAGGTGGGTCACTGGGGTGACGAGTCCGCCGAAGCCGCCCTTCCGGGGCGCAGACTGTCCGAGTTGGCCGAACAGGCCGTGCGCTGTACCACCGACTGCTGCGGAGCCAGCAGCATGGTGGCCGAGGCGGGAGCCGAACGGCCCGCCGCCGTGACCCATCCCGACCTCGCCGGACTCGTCGCCGTGCAACTGCGGTCCGGGGACGGGCCCATTCCGGCCGCCCTGGAACGGGGCAGGCCCGTCGACTCGGCCGACCTGCTGCGCGACGAACGCTGGCCGGAGTACCGCGCCATGGCGCTCGACTCGGGCGTGCGCTCCAGCGTCACGCTCCCGTTCCGCCGGTCCGGTCTGACGGTCACGCTCAGTCTCTACAGCTTTCGGCCCGGCGCCCTCGAGGACGCCCCGCACGGGCCCGTGCACGCCCTGGGCGAACTCGCCGCGAGCTGCCTGGTCCGCGACCGCTCCTACCGCGCCGCGCTCACCGAGCTCGACCACCTCGGCACCGCCCTGCGCTCCCGGCCCGTCGTCGACCAGGCGTGCGGCATCGTCATGCACGTCCTCGGCTGCGACGCCGACGCCGCCTTCGGTGTACTGCGCCGCATCTCGCAGGGCACCAACCGCAAGCTGTCGGACGTCGCGGCAGGCGTCGTCAGCAGGCGGGGGCGCGGGCTGGAGCGGGACTTGGCCGCGCTGATGAACTGACCAAGCGCGTTGGAATACCGGACGCACTGGGGTGAACTCGGTTCGGAAATCCAACTGGCTTCGGTCGATGCCTCGATGCTCCGACGCCTCTACGCCTCGACGCCCTCCGCGTCACCCGCTCGGCCGTCCCCCGTCCCGCGAATGGTGCCCGGCCGCGCGCGCCCGGACGCGGGGCGGGCTGTCATGGCTGGGGGCGCGAACGCCGTACCCCCGCAGCCGTCGGCCGAAGGAGTTCACCCCATGCGCCGCACCGTCCGTGTCCTGTCCGTCGCCGCTCTGGCCGCTGCCGCCGTCGGCGGTACCGCCTCGGCCGCCTCCGCGGACCCGGCCGCGGAGGTCAGCCCCGGGACCGTCTCCCCGGGCGGCAGCGTCACCGTCCCGGCCCCCTGCGACTCGCTCGGCGGGTCCGCGCCGGCCACCCTCGACGCCGCCTGCCCGGCACCATCCGGAGGGGAGGGGGAGCCGTGGAGCGCCACGAGCACGGTGGCTCCGGACGGTGGCGGCGGGAAGGGCGACGCCGAAGGGGACGGAGGTGGCACTGAGGGCGGCAAGGGTGACGTCGAGGGAGGCACGGGCGGCGTCGAGAGCGGTGGGGACGGCGCTGAGGGCGGCAGCGGTGGCGTCGACGGGGGTATGGAGGGCGCCGACGGCGGGGGCGGGAGAGGCGCCGACGGCGGTCGGGGCAGCGGCGGGGGCGGCACCCGTCCCTGCGGCGAACAGCACTCGGACAAGGCTGTGCCCTATGAGGACAACGCTGACCCCTACATGGACGAGTCCGAACTCAACTCGTACGAAACCGAGCACCACTCGGACGCCGGCGAGCACCACTCGGACACCGGCGGGCAGCCCCCGGAAGACTGCGGCAACGAGGCGATCCACCGCGGCGTGGAGGCCGGCGCGGGCGGTGCCTTCACCGACTCCGTCCCCGCCCTGGTCGCCGGAGGCGTCCTGATCGCGGGCGCGCTCGGCGGGGCGGTGTACCGGCTGCGCCGCAAGACGCCCACCGTGGAGGACTGACGGCCCGTATGTGACCGGCGCAACCTCAGCGGACGCTCATGGGGTTGCTCGACGATGGGTACGCAGAGCGCACCAGGACACCAGGCACTGCGCGGAGGCACGGATGCGCCGGACGGACCCCGAAGACCACGGCCCCGTCCGGTTCGGGCCGCCGCTCCCGGACGACGGGCTGCCCGTGCTGCCCGAACTGGCCGCCGTGCTCGCCGCGGCGGCGGGGCGCGCCGAGAGCGAGCCGGTCGGCGGCGGTGCCGCACTCCTGGAGGCCGCCTGCGGCTACTGGGACCGGCGTGGCCTGCCGGCCGAGCCCGGCCGGGCGGTGGCCGCTCCCGGGGCGCCCGCGCTGCTGCTCGCGCTGACCGCAGCGCTCGGCGGCGACGTCCTGGTGCCACGGCCCTGCGCCGCCTGGTGGGCGCCGTACGCACGACTGTTGGGCAGACCCGTCTTCCACGTGGCGACACCGGCCGAGTGCGGCGGAGTCCCGGATCCGTACGCCCTGCTGGAGACCGTCCGCCGAGTCCGCGCGGAGGGCGGTGACCCGCGGCTGCTCGTGCTGTCCGTGGCCGACGACCCCACCGCCACGGTGGCCCCGCCCGAAGCGCTGCACGAGACCCTGGAGGCCGCCACCGACGAGGGCCTGCACCTGGTCAGCGACGAGACCTGGCGCGACACCGTGCACGCCCCGCACGACACCGTGCTGCTCAGCCCCGCCGAGATGCTGCCCGACCAGGTCACCGTCGTCACCGACCTGTCCGGCGCCCACCTCCCGCCCGGCTGGCCGGCCGCCGTCGCCCGGTTCCCCGCGGGCGAGCTCGGCGACAGCCTCCACGCGCGCGTGCTCGACGTGCTCACCGCACTCGGCGCCCGCGTCGCCGGCCCGGTCGCCCTCGCGGCCGGCTATGCGCTGGCCGAGCCCGAACCGGTCACCGCGCGGATCACCGCCGCCGTACGCCTGCACGCGCGCGTGGCCGGCGCCATCCACGCGGCCGCCGTGGGGGCCGGTGCCGTGGCGCGGCCCCCGCAGGCCGGGCGGCATCTGTACGTCGACCTGGGCCCGCTGCGCGCCGGGCTGTCCGCGCACGACGTGGGGGACGCGCAGGACCTGGAGGACTTCCTCGCCGCCCGGCTCGGCCTGCCCGCCCCGGGCGGGCACCGCTTCGGCGACGACCTCGGCGCACTGCGCGTACGGCTGTCCACCGGGCCGCTGCTGGCCGGCGGCGACGAGGAACGCGCGGAATGCCTCACGTCACCCTCGCCGTTGGAACTGCCACACGTGCAACGTGCGTTGATCCACCTGAAGTCGGTCTTCGACGATCTCCGCGACGACGCTCAGCGATGGGAGCCTCCTCGATGACGCAGCAGTCCGAGTCAGCCATGTCGACCACGCCGCCCACGACGACCACGCAGCGTACGCCGCCCCGGGGAACCGACGCTCCGGCGGGCCCGTCCCCCCTCCCGCCCACGTTCCCGCCGCTCGCCGCACCCCGCCCGCTGGGTGAACGCCGGGCGTGGCCGCGGACCTTCCACGACCGTCTCACCGCCCCGCTGCCCGGCATCAGGACCCTCGCCCGCTTCGCCCGCGAAGGCGCCGTACGCCCCGGCCGCGAGGGCCTCGCCGACATTCCCCGGCTGCCCTTCGAACCCGGCCCGCTGCCCCGCGTGGACGCGCGCACGGTTGCCGTCTCCTGGGCGGGGCACGCCAGTTGGGTCGTGCGGATCGGCGGGCTGACCGTCCTCACCGACCCCGTCTGGTCGCGCCGCATCCTCGGCACCCCGGCCCGCATCACCCCCGTCGGCATCGCCTGGAGCGCCCTGCCACGCGTGGACGCGGTCGTCATCAGCCACAACCACTACGACCACCTGGACGCCCCCACGCTGCGCCGACTCCCGCGCGACACCCCCGTGTTCGTGCCGGCCGGCCTCGCGGGCTGGTTCCGGCGCCGCCGCTTCACCCAGGTCACCGAACTGGACTGGTGGGAGGCGGCCGAACTGTCGGGCGTCCGCTTCGACTTCGTGCCCGCCCACCACTGGTCCAAGCGCACCCTGACCGACACCTGCCGCAGTCTGTGGGGCGGCTGGGTGCTCACCGCCCCCGACGGACAGCGCGTGTACTTCGCGGGCGACACGGGCTACGGCCACTGGTTCACCCGCATCGGCGAGCGCTACCCCGGCATCGACCTCGCCCTGCTCCCCATCGGTGCCTACGACCCCCGCTGGTGGCTCAGCGACGTCCACTGCGACCCGGAGGAGGCGGTCCGCGCCACCCAGGACCTGGGCGCGAGGCGGATGGCGCCGATGCACTGGGGCACGTTCGTGTTGTCGGCGGAGCCGGTCCTGGAACCGCTCACGCGTGTGAGGGCGGCATGGGCGAAGGCGGGATTGGCGCGGGAGGACTTGTGGGACCTTCCGGTGGGCGGGTCGAGGGTGCTCGACCGACCAGGGGCGAGTGGGCCCACCCAGGGGCGCGGGGAACTGCGCGAGCAACCACATACGACCCGCACCCCGCGATGAACCATCACCCGGCAGATCGAACCCGTCTCCACACACTGGGCGCCACGCTGATGACCAGCGTCAACGCAATCGCCGCCACAACTCCCTCCCACGGCTCGTCGAACAGTGACCCCCCGAGAATCCCGATCAGCTGATACGTCACCGCCCACGCGAGGCACGCCGGCAAGTTACCGCGAGCGAACCTCCGCATCGGCCACTTCGCCAGCAGACAGGCCAGCATCACCGGCAGCCGCCCCGCCGGCACCAGCCGGGACAGCACCAGCACGGCCACCCCGTGCGCGGCGAGCTTCTCCTGCGCCTGAGCGAGCCGTTCCTCCGGCGCGCGCGAGCGGATCGCCTCCAGCCAGCGCGAGCCGTTCTTCGACCGCATCCCGCGCCGCCCCAGCCAGTACAGCGTCGCATCGCCCAGGAACGCGGCGGTCGACGCGGTCACGAACACCAGCGCCAGCGAGAACGGCGCCGTCTGGTGGAACGCCACCACCGCCGCCGAACTCACCAGCGCCCCGGTCGGCACGATCGGCACCAGCGCCCCGATCAGCACCAGCAGGAACAGCGACGGGTAGCCGATCGCCTGCTGGGTCGACTCGGGCGGCACCACCGTCGTGGTGGCGGCCAGCACCGTCACCGGGTCACCTCCAGGCGCACGCTCTCCCCGTGCGTGAGCCGGTGCACCGACACGCCGGGCGCGCGCTCCGCCGCGAGCCGCGCGAACTCGTCGCCCGGCGCATGGAATTCATGGGGGCGCACGGCGTCCATGCCGATCGGCCAGTACGTGCCGTAGTGCACCGGCACGGCACTGCGCGGCGCGAGCCGGGCCAGCGCCTCGGCGGCGCGCCCCGCGTCCAGATGGCCCTCCCCGAGATACGGTCCCCAGCCGCCCACCGGCAGCAGCGCCACGTCGACCGGCCCGACCTCCTTCGCCATCGACTCGAACAGCCCGGTGTCCCCGGCGAAGTACGTACGCCCCTCGCCCTCGATCACATAGCCCAGGGCGGGGGAGCGGTGCGGTCCGACGGGCAGCCGCCGCCCGTCGTGCCGCGCGGACACGGCCCGTACGGCCAGCTCGCCCACCGTCGTCACGTCCCCGGGTGCCATCTCGGTCACCCGCAGATGCGTGAGCCGGCGCAGGGCCGGCACCGCGCGTGGCGCACCCCGGGGCACGAGCAGGCGGGTGCCCCGCGCCAGCCTCGCCAGGGACGGAACGTGCAGGTGGTCCGCGTGGAGGTGGGAGACCACCGCGACGTCAGCACGCCAGGCGCCCGGCGGCGGCAGCACGCCCCGGCGGCGGCGCAGATGTGCGAGCCGGCGTGCGAACAGGGGGTCGGTGAGGACGCGTACGTTCGAATCGTCGATCGTGCAAGTGGCGTGACCCCACCAGGTGATCTCCACCGGCACCTTCTTTGCCTCCTTCGCGCGACTCCCCGAAGCGTACGGGCTGGAGTAGGGTCGGCGGCGAAACCCGGAGGTGAGGGGGACGCCATGGGGTCATCCGTAGTGCGTGTCACGGCGATCGCCAGTCTGACGCCTCTCGAAGAGCTGGACGCCGACCCCTTCCTGGTGGACTCCCGCAGCCAGCACGCCATGTGCGCCCGCTGGGCCGCCGAGCACGGGTACGTCGTCGCGCGTGAGCTGCTCGTACGCCGCTTGCGGGCGGACCACAGCGTGCTGTGGGAAGGCGTGCGGCCCGGCCTAGACCTGTTCGTGGCGCCCAGCCGGAGGGTGCTGGAGAGCGCGCTGTCCTCCGTCGAGGAGTTCACCGCGGAGTGCGCCCGGCGGGGAGTGCGGGTGGAGATCGTGGGGCGCGCGGAACCGTCGTACGACGCGCAGATGAAGGCCCGGGTGCATCGGAGACTGTCGATGCCGACGGCGGGCTACGACGGACGTTGACACATTCCAGCCCGTCTGGGGGTGCCCCCTCTGGGGGAGTTTGAGGACAAGGCCCCTTCAGGGCCGACGGGGGTCCAGGGGGCGGAGCCCCCTGGCGGGGTCGAAGGGGCGGAGCCCCTTCAGGATGGACTGGTAGGGGCGGCGGGGGCGAACAACAACGGGCCGAAGCCCGCCCACCGCCCGCTGTCGGAGCGGTATGCCACGCTGGGGACCTGAAGGCTCGTTCGGGGCGGCGAGCCGGGACGGGAGCTGGGCGTGCGTGGTGGGCGTTGGCGGCGGATCGCCAGTCAGGTCGGGCGGAGCGTCACCGTGTGGGCGGTCTCCACCGTCACCATGCTCGTGCTCGCCGGAATCCTGCCCGACTTCCAGCTCCAGTCCGCGGACGGCGACAGCGCCACCAGCATCGCCGTCACCGCCGCCCTCGGCGCCGGCGCGTTCGGTCTGCTCTCGGCGGTCTTCTGGCCCCTCCTCGTCCGGCTCCTGCTGCTGGTGCCCGCCCTGGTGCTCGGCCTGCTGGTGTTCTTCCTCAACGGCTCGCTCCTCATCGTCGCCCTGCGCCTCGTGCCCTCCGGCGACAGCGAGGCCGCCCCCGAGACCGCCGTGATCGTCGCCGCCGTGATGTCCGCCGTCGCCTCCGCCACCGGCGCCGCCCTCGCCGTACGGGACGACGACGCGTACCGGCGCAGGCTGTACCGCCTCGCCGACCGCCGCCGCAGAGCGCTGCCACCCGGCCCGTCCAGCCCCGGCACCGTGTTCCTGCAGCTCGACGGCGTGGGCCACGACGTCCTGTGCACCGCCGTCGACAAGGACCTGATGCCCACGGTCGCCCGCTGGCTCGGCGCCGGCGCCCCCTACGGCGACGGTCCCGGCGGCGGCCGCCCCACCCACCGGCTCACCCCCTGGCGCACCGACTGGTCCAGCCAGACCGGCGCCAGCCAGCTCGGCATCCTGCACGGCAGCAACCACGACGTGCCCGCCTTCCGCTGGTACGAGAAGGCCGGCCGCGAGGTGATGGTCTGCAACCGCCCCACCAGCGCCGCCGAACTCCAGCGCCGCGCCATCGACCGCACCGGCGACGGCGGACTGCTCACCGCCGACGGCGCCAGCCGCGGCAACCTCTTCAGCGGCGGCGCCGACGAGCAGGCCCTCGTGCTGTCCATCGCCACCAAGCGCCGCAGCCGCGAGAACCGCTCCCGGGCGGGCTACTTCGCCTATTTCTCCGACCCGGCCAACGCCGTGCGCACCGCCCTGTCCTTCGTCGCCGAGGTCGGCCGCGAGATCGGCCAGTCCACCCGGGCCCGGGCCCGCAAGCAGCGCCCGCGCGTCTCCCGCGGCGGCCTCTACCCCTTCGTCCGTGCCTTCGCGACCGTCGTCGAACGGGACGTCGTCGTGGCCGCGGTGATGGGCGACATGCTCGCCGGGCGCACCTCCGTCTACGCCGACCTGGTGGCGTACGACGAGGTGGCCCACCACTCCGGGCCGTGCAGCCGGGACGCCGAGAAGGTCCTCGAACGCCTCGACCGGGCCCTGGCGTTGATCGAGAACGTCGCCGAGCACGCGCCGCGGCCGTACCGGATCGTCGTGCTGTCGGACCACGGCCAGAGTCCCGGCGAGACCTTCCGCGCCCGCTACGGACTCGGCCTCGGCGACCTGGTGCGGGCCGGCTGCGGACTGCCCGTGCCGCGCAGGGCGCAGCGCACCCACAGCGGCGCCGAGGCCCGCGCGGCCGTGCGCGCCGCGCTGCGCATCCCCGTCGAGGAGGGCGGCGAGCAGCACCGCCCCTCGCGCCGCCGCTCCGAGCCGCTCGTGCTGGCCTCCGGCAACCTCGGCCTGGTCTCCTTCCCCGACGTGCCGCACCGGATGACCAAGGAGGAGATCGACGCCCGCCACCCCGCCCTGCTCACCACCCTCGCCAACCACCCCGGCGTCGGCTTCCTGCTCGTCCGCAGCGAGAAGCACGGCGGGCTCGTGCTCGGCGCGTACGGCGCGGAGATCCCGCTCGACCAACTGGACGACAAGCCCGGGCCGTTGGAGGTCTTCGGGCCGGGTGCGGCCGACGCCGTCCGGCGCACGCACTCCTTCCCGAACGCCGCCGACATCATGGTCAACTCCGCGTACGACCCGGCCGACGGCGGCGAGGTCCTCGCCTTCGAGGAGCAGATCGGCTCGCACGGCGGGCTCGGCGGCGCGCAGGGCAAGCCGTTCCTGCTGTCGCCGCTCGCCTTCTCCGCGCCGGTCGACGACGGGGAGGACCTCGTCGGCGCCGAGCACGTGCACCGCGTGCTGCGCCGCTGGCTGCGGGAATCGAACGGCCCCCAGGTGCCCTTGGTGGCGGAGCCGGAGGAGCGGGCCGCCTGAGAACCGGCCGGGCCGCGTGAAAATCGGCTGCGTCCGAGGGGCCGTACACCCACACTGTTCGAGTCACAAAGTCGCAAACCTCTCGAACACCCCAAGGAGCGCCTCGCCTTGCAGGCAGCTGTCACCGTCACGCCCGCCCGAATCCCCGAACTCCTTCTCGGCCTCGCCACCGTGCGGCCGGTCTTCCTCTGGGGCGCCCCCGGCATCGGAAAGTCCTCCCTCGTCAGGGACTTCGCCGAGTCGCTGGGACTGGAGTGCGTGAGTCTGCTCGGCACCCAGCTCGCGCCGGAGGACCTGATCGGTGTGCCGCAGATCCGGGACGGGCGGTCGGTGTTCTGCCCGCCGGAGGCGATCGCCCGCGACGAGCCGTACTGCCTGTTCCTGGACGAGCTCAACGCGGCCACCCCGGATGTGCAGAAGGCGTTCTACTCGCTGATCCTGGACCGCCGTATCGGCAACTACGAGCTGCCGAAGGGCTCCATCGTGATCGGCGCCGGCAACCGGGCGACGGACAACGCGCTCGCCCGCCCCATCGCCTCCGCCCTGATCAACCGCCTCACCCACGTCCACCTGGAGGCGTCCGCCAAGGACTGGCTGACCTGGGCCGCGAACAACGGCATCCACCCGTGGATCCTGGACCATCTCATCGACCGGCCCGACCACCTGTGGTCCAAGCCGCCGAAGACCGAGGAGCCGTTCTCCACGCCCCGCTCCTGGCACATGCTCTCCGACGCCCTGCACTCCTTCGGCCGCGACCTCGACGAGGAGACGCTGAAGGTGCTGGCGCACGGCACCCTGACGCCCGTGCACGCCACCGCGTTCTGCGGCTACGTCAAGATCGTGCGCAGCCGGTTCGGCATCGAGGCGATCATCAAGGGCGACGCCCGCTGGCCGCACCGCATGGCGGACCGCGACCTGCTGTACTACCTCGCCGAGTCCTTCCGCGGGCGGCTCATCAAGGAACTGCCGGTCAGCAAGGAGCACATGTCGGCGAGCGGGCGGCAGACCGCGTACCGCGCCAAGTCCCTGCTGGTGCAGCTGGCGGAGATCTCCGTCGAGGTCGCCCAGAGCGTCATCGCCTCCGACGCCGACGGCAACCCCGTCCTGCCCGCCTGGTTCCTGGTCGAGGCGGCGCGGGACATGCCGCGGCTGGTCGAGGCGCGGCGATGAGCCGGGCTCCCGCCGATCGGACTCCCGCGAAGAAGAAGCGGGACGTCGCGGGCGAGGCGTTCGCCGAGGGAATGCGGCTGGTGCGCGCCAACCCGGCGCTCGCCGCCGTCGAGTTCAGCGTCTGCCGCGACGCGAAGTGCGACACGGCGCTCCGGGACGGGCTCGTCCGTGTCTCCTCCAGCGGCACGCTGCACGCCCACCCGACCCGCGTCGCCGATCCCGCCGTATGGGCCTGGTCGATCGGGCACGCCGTCCTCCACCTCGGCTTCGGCCATGTCCCGGCGGCGAAGGGGGAGCGCGAGCAGCCCGACCGGTACGACCTCGCGGCGCGCTGCGTGGTCGTCAACCGCTTCCTGCTGTCGTTCCCGATCGGCCGCGCCCCGGACGATCAGCCCCTCTCGTACCCGGACGGCGACGAGGAGCGGCTCGCCGCGCACTGGCGACTCCACGGGCTCCCGGCCGCGTACGAGCGCTGCGGTACCGCCGGCGCCGAGCCCGACCAGCTGCTCGTGGAATGGCGGGGCTGGTACAACCAGCCCCCCGACCACCAACTGGCCTTCGCCACCGCGCTGACCCGCACCGTGTCCACCGCGATGGACATGGCGGGCGGCCGACGCGACTCCATGGACGGCGAACCGGTCAAGAAGCGGCCGTGGCAGTGGGCACTGGAGTGGTTCATCTCCTCCTACCCGCTGCTGGGCGGCATCGCGGCCGGCATCAAGCTGGTCGCCGACGCCGAACTCGCCCGCGCGCACGGCATCTCCGTCGCCGCGGTCAACGCCGAGGCCGGCGAGATCTACATCAACCCGCTGCGGACCTTCGAGGCCGAGGAATGGCGGTTCATCCTCGCCCACGAGATGCTGCACGCCGCCCTGCGCCACGGCGACCGCTGCGGCGCCCGCGACCCGTACCTGTTCAACGTCGCCTGCGACTACGTCATCAACGGCTGGCTGCGCGAGATGCAGGTCGGCGAGATGCCCCAAGGACTGCTGTACGACGCGCAGTTCAGCGGCCTGTCCGCCGAGGAGGTGTACGACCGGATCGCCGGCGACCTGCGCCGGATGCGCCGCCTGGCCACCCTGCGCGGCAAGGGCGTAGGCGATGTGCTCGGTGCCCCGCTGGGCTCTCCCGGCGACTATGTCGACCTCGACGAGTTCTACCGCCGGGGCCTGACGCACGGCCTGGATCTGCACCAGCAGCAGGAGCGCGGCTTCCTGCCCGGCGGCCTGGTCCAGGAGATCCGCGCGCTCAGCCATCCGCCGCTGCCCTGGGACGCCCGACTGGCCCGCTGGTTCGACGAGTTCGTCCCGCGCCCCGAGCCGGTGCGGTCGTACGCCCGTCCCTCGCGCCGCCAGTCGTCGACGCCCGACATCCCGCGCGCGGGCCGCTGGTTCCCGCCCGAGGAGATCGCCCGCTGCACCTTCGGCGTGGTCCTGGACACCTCCGGCTCCATGGGAGCCGTCCTGCTCGGCAAGGCGCTGGGCGCCATCGCCTCCTACGCGGCGGCCCGGGACGTACCGGCGGCGCGGGTCGTGTTCTGCGACGCGGCTCCGTACGACGCCGGGTATGTGCCGGTGACGGAGATCGCCGGGCGGGTGCGGGTGCACGGCAGGGGTGGTACGGTCCTGCAGCCCGGGATCGACCTGCTGCAGCGCGCGGACGACTTCCCGCCGGGCGCGCCCGTCCTGGTCATCACGGACGGGTGGTGCGACGTGTTGCGGGTGCGGCGCGAGCACGCGTACCTGATCCCCCAGGGTCGTCGCCTGCCGTTCACCCCGCGTGGGCCGGTCTTCCGGGTGCAGTGAGCCGGAGTGTGATCGTATGGGGGACACGGACCCAGGAAACGGGCCCCATGCGAAAGGAAGAATCGTGGCTACCACGCGCTCCGCACACACCGTCTGGGAAGGCAACCTGCTCGAGGGCAACGGTGTCGTCAACTTCGACTCCTCCGGTGCCATCGCCGCCCAGCCGGTCACGTGGGCCTCGCGCTCCCAGGAGGCCAACGGCAAGACCAGCCCGGAGGAGCTGATCGCCGCCGCGCACTCCAGCTGCTTCTCCATGGCGCTCTCGCACGCCCTCGCGGGTGCGGGCACCCCGCCCACCAAGCTCGTCACCTCGGCCGACGTGAGCTTCCAGCCGGGGGAGGGGATCACCGGGATTCACCTCACCGTCGAGGGGACGGTTCCCGGCCTCGACGAGGAGGGCTTCGTCGCCGCGGCGGAGGATGCGAAGAAGAACTGCCCGGTCAGTCAGGCGTTGACGGGGACGACGATCACGCTGTCGGCGAAGTTGGCGTAGCGGGTTCGCCTACGAGGGTGCCGCGGAGAGTTACAGCCCCGCGCCCCTGGACGGGGGCGGCCCTGCGGGCCGGCCCCGCCCACAAACCGAGAGGGCTGAGCGGGTGCTCAGCTCCCGTTTGGTACTCGTCCCCACGGTCACCCGTCCCATTGACAAGAACCCACTCAAGTTTTGTGCTGGAGTTCAAGGGGCGCCCTGGCGGAAGGGGACAGCGATGGCACGCGCGGTCGGGATCGATCTCGGGACCACGAACTCGGTGGTGGCCGTCCTGGAGGGCGGTGAGCCCACGGTCGTCGCCAACGCGGAGGGGGCCAGGACCACACCGTCGGTCGTGGCCTTCGCCAAGAACGGCGAGGTCCTCGTGGGTGAGGTGGCCAAACGGCAGGCGGTGACGAACGTCGAGCGCACCGCCCGCTCCGTGAAGCGGTACATGGGCGACGGGAGCTGGCGCTTCCCGGACCAGGGTGACATCGACGGCACCCGCTACCGTGCGCAGGAGCTGTCGGCCCGGGTGCTGCAGAAGCTGAAGCGGGACGCCGAGTCCTATCTTGGCGAGGACGTCACCGACGCGGTGATCACCGTGCCCGCGTACTTCGACGACGCCCAGCGGCAGGCCACCAAGGAGGCCGGGGAGATCGCGGGCCTGAAGGTCCTCAGGATCATCAACGAGCCCACGGCCGCCGCCCTCGCCTACGGCCTCGACCGGGGCGAGGAACAGACGGTGCTGGTCTTCGACCTCGGCGGCGGCACCTTCGACGTCTCGCTGCTGGAGATCGGCGACGGCGTCATCGAGGTGAAGGCCACCAACGGTGACACGCACCTGGGCGGCGACGACTGGGACCAGCGGATCGTCGAGCACCTGGTGAAGAAGTTCAAGGGGCAGTACGGCATCGACCTCGGCAACGACAAGATGGCGCTGCAGCGGCTACGCGAGGGGGCCGAGAAGGCCAAGATCGAGCTGTCCAGCTCCTCCGAGACGACGATCAACCTGCCCTACATCACCGCCTCCGCCGAGGGCCCCCTGCACCTCGACGAGAAGATGACCCGCGCCCAGTTCCAGGAGCTCACCGCCGACCTCCTCGACCGCTGCAAGACCCCCTTCCACCAGGCCGTCAAGGACGCGAACATCAAGCTCTCGGCGGTCGACCACGTCATCCTCGTCGGCGGCTCCACCCGCATGCCCGCCGTCACCGACCTGGTGAAGGAACTCACGGGCAAGGACCCGCACAAGGGCGTCAACCCCGACGAGGTCGTGGCCGTCGGCGCCGCCCTCCAGGCGGGCGTCATCCGCGGCGACGTCAAGGACGTCCTGCTGCTCGACGTCACCCCGCTGTCCCTCGGCATCGAGACCAAGGGCGGCATCATGACCAAGCTCATCGAACGCAACACGACGATCCCCACCCGGCGTTCGGAGATCTTCACCACCGCCACCGACAACCAGCCCTCGGTCGGCATCCAGGTCTACCAGGGCGAACGCGAGATCGCCGCGTACAACAAGAAGCTCGGCGTCTTCGACCTCACGGGCCTGCCGCCCGCCCCGCGCGGGGTGCCGCAGATCGAGGTCGCCTTCGACATCGACGCCAACGGGATCATGCACGTCTCCGCCAAGGACCTCGCGACGGGCCGCGAGCAGAAGATGACGGTGACGGGCGGCTCGGCACTCCCGAAGGACGACATCGACCGCATGATGCGGGAGGCCGAACAGTACGCCGAGGAGGACCGCAAACGACGCGAGGCGGCGGAGACGCGGAACCAGGCCGAGCAACTCGTCTACCAGACCGAGAAGTTCCTCCGCGACAACGAGGACAAGGTCCCGGCGGACACCAGGTCGGAGGTCGAGTCGGCGGTCACGGAACTGAAGCGGCAACTGGAGCAGAACGCCGAGACGAGCGCCCTGCGCACGGGCATCGACAAGCTCGCCTCGGTCAGCCAGAAGATGGGCCAGGCGATGTACGCCCAGACCCAGCAGACCCCGGCGGACAGCGCCGCCGGCCCGGGCACGGAGCAGACCTCACCGCAGGACGACGAGGGCGTGGTCGACGCCGAGATCGTGGACGACGACAAGGAGCAGAAGGGCGGAGCGGCCTAGGACCCGGCCCGCTCCCAGCCGCGCCGCTCCGGCCGCGGCCCCAGCTGCTCGGGGTCGCGGCTGCGGTACACCACATACGGCCGGAACAGGTACTGCACCGGTGCACTGAACATGTGGACCAGCCGGGTGTACGGCACCAGTGCGATCAGCACCATGCCGAACACCGCGTGCACCTGGTACAGCACCGGCACACCCGCCATCAGGCCGGTGTCCGGCCGCAGAGCGAACAGGCTCCGGGCCCAGGGCGCGATGGACTGGCGGTAGTCGTAGCCGTCGCCGGAGGCGTGGGACAGCTTGGCGGCCATGCCCAGCACGATCGCCGCGACCAGCACGACGTACATGAGCTTGTCGTTGGCGGTGGTCGCGCGGAACACCGGGGCCCGGGTGCGGCGGCGGTAGACCAGCAGCGCGATACCGCCGACGGTGACGACGCCGGCCGCCGTGCCGCCGTAGAGGGAGAACAGGTGGTAGGTGCGCTCGCTCACGCCGGCGGCGTCCGTCCACGACTCGGGGACGAACAGACCGACGACGTGGCCGACCAGCACGAACAGGATGCCGTAGTGGAAGGCGGGCGAGGCGATGTTCAGGAGCTTCGACTCGTACACCTGGGACGAGCGGGTCGTCCAGCCGAACCGGTCGTAGCGGTGACGCCAGACCAGGCCGGCGACGAGCAGGGCGAAGGTGACGTAGGGCAGGACGCCCCACAGGAGTGTGGTCATGGGCCTGCCCCCGTCTGTGCGGTCGGAAGGGTGGCGCACACGGCGTCCAGGACGGACGCGTACGGTGTGCCGAAGTCCGTGAGCCGGGAGCGGAGCTCTTCCAGGGCGTCCCGGTGTTCCAGCAGGAGATCGGTGTTGCCGGTGCGAGCCGTGAACTCCAGTACCGCGGGCAGGAAGTCGGGCAGCTCCTCGCCGGTGCACTCCAGTCCGTGGGCGCGGTAGACGTCCTTGAACCGGACCAGCGACATGCCGCGCCGCCGGGTGTCCCCGTCGCGCCACCAGCTCAGGTACAGGCTGTGGCGGTTCTCGAAGTCGAAGACCTGGACGTAGTGGGCGGCCAGCTCCTGCGGGGGCGTGACCTTCGCGTGGTCGGTGAACTCGCGCAGTTGCGGGGCGGCTTCGCGCAGCAGCGGCAGACGGGCGCGGAAGTCGTCGTCGGGGTAGGTCAGGCAGAGCGCGGCCGCCTGGTAGAGCACCTCGAAGGACGGCATCAGGCCTCCTCGGAGTCGGCTGTGGGGGTGGTGTGCGCCGGGTCGTCCGCGGTCTGTCGTCCGCGCAGGAGGTGGAAGTTCTCCACCGGCATCAGCGGCAGCAGCTTGCGGCCCGAGTCCCGGCCGAAGGGGCCGTCCCCGCCCATCCCGGGCCCGCCGTCGTAGTCCAGGCTGCACCCTTGCGGGAGCGCCGACTCCTCCAGCCGCCGGGCGTCCCCGACGGCGGCCGTCGGGATCACGTACCGGTCCTCGTACTTGGCGATGGCCAGCAGCCGGTACATCTGCTCGATCTCGTAGACCCCCATGCCCACGGCGGCCGGCACTGAGGGATCCGGCTCCTCGCCGAGGTTGACCGCCCGCATGTGGGAGCGCATCGCGGCCAGCTTCTCCAGCGAGGACCGGACCGGGCCGACGTCACCGGCCGTGAACAACTCCGCCAGGTACTCCAGCGGGATGCGCAGGCTGTCGATCGCGCCGAACAGGTTGCCCGCGTCCTCACCGTCGTGCCCGGTCTCCGACAGCGCGTCCACCACCGGGGAGAGCGGCGGGATGTACCAGACCATCGGCATCGTCCGGTACTCCGGATGCAGCGGAAGCGCCACCCGGTACTTGCTGATCAGCGCGTGCACGGGGGAACGACGGGCGGCCTCCAGCCAGTCGTAGGGGATCCCCGCCTCCTCGCACGCCCGCCGCACCGCGCTGTCCTCGGGGTCGAGGAAGACGCCCAACTGCGCCTCGTACAGGTCGCGTTCGCTGCGCACCGAGGCGGCGGCCGCCACCCTGTCGGCGTCGTAGAGCACCACCCCCAGGTAGCGCAGCCGGCCCACGCACGTCTCCGAGCAGACCGTCGGCAGACCGACCTCGACGCGCGGATAGCACAGCGTGCACTTCTCGGCCTTGCCGGTGCGATGGTTGAAGTACACCTTCTTGTACGGGCATCCCGTCACGCACATCCGCCAGCCCCGGCACCGATCCTGGTCGACGAGGACGATGCCGTCCTCCGCCCGCTTGTACATCGCGCCGGACGGGCACGAGGCCACGCAGGACGGGTTGAGGCAGTGCTCGCAGATGCGCGGCAGATAGAACATGAAGGTCTGCTCGAACTCGAACCGCACCTTGTCCGAGGCGTGTTGGCGCGCCCGCTCGACCATGGGGTCCAGGTCGCCGTGCGCCGGGGCGCCCGCCAGGTTGTCGTCCCAGTTCGACGACCACTCGATCTTCATCGGCTTGCCGTCGAGCTGCGACAGCGGCTGCGCGACCGGGAAGTCGTCGCCCAGCGGGGCGTCGGTGAGGTTCTTGTAGTCGTACGTCCAGGGCTCGTAGTAGTCCTTGATCTCCGGGAGTTCGGGGTTGGAGAAGATCCCGGCGAGCTTGCGCAGCCGCCCGCCCGCCTTCAGTTTCAGCGCGCCGCGCCGGTTCAGCTCCCAGCCGCCGCGCCAGCGTTCCTGGTCCTCGTAGCGGCGCGGGTAACCCTGGCCGGGGCGGGTCTCGACGTTGTTGAACCAGACGTACTCCATGCCCTGCCGGTTGGTCCACGCCTGTTTGCAGGTGACCGAGCAGGTGTGGCAGCCGATGCACTTGTCGAGGTTCATCACCATCGCTATCTGGGCCATCGGACGCATCAGTACTCGACCTCCTGGCTGCGGCGGCGGATCACCGTCACCTCGTCGCGCTGGTTGCCCGTCGGGCCCAGGTAGTTGAACGCCCAGGACAACTGGGCGTAGCCGCCGATGAGATGGGACGGCTTGAGGATCAGCCGGGTGAGCGAGTTGTGGATGCCGCCGCGCCTGCCGGTGGCCTCCGTCTTCGGGACGGCGACGGTGCGTTCCTGCGCGTGGTGCATGTAGACGGTGCCGGGCGGCATACGGTGCGAGACGACGGCCCGGGCGACGACCACGCCGTTGCGGTTGGCCGCCTCGACCCAGTCGTTGTCCACGACGCCGATCGCGTCGGCGTCCTGCGGGGACATCCAGATGTTC
The DNA here is from genome assembly GCF_044764885.1 of Streptomyces sp. NPDC093591. Taxonomy (NCBI): domain Bacteria; kingdom Bacillati; phylum Actinomycetota; class Actinomycetes; order Kitasatosporales; family Streptomycetaceae; genus Streptomyces; species Streptomyces sp. NPDC093591. The sequence goes on along the minus strand of NZ_JBIWIY010000008.1, from coordinate 83,073 downwards.
TGGCCGCCGCGGGAGAGGGCCAGCATGAAGAGGTTGTCCTGGTACTCGGAGTGGATGGACCACTTGTTGTGCGGCGTGAGGTAACGCACCGTCACCTCCCGCTGCCCGTCCGGGCCGAGGCGCGGTTCGCCGAAGAGTCTGTTCATGTCCAGCGGCGGCCGGTAGACGGGGAGCGCCTCGCCCAGCTCGTGGATCCAGTCGTGGTCCAGGAAGAAGTGCTGGCGGCCGGTGAGGGTGTGCCAGGGCTTGAGGTGCTCGGTGTTGAGGGTGAAGGCGGTGTAGCGCCGCCCGCCCGACTCGCTGCCCGACCACTCCGGCGAGGTGATCACCGGCACGGGCGCGGCCTGGGTGTCCGCGTACGTGACCCGCTTGCCCTCGTGCTCGGCCGCCAGATGCGCCATCTCCTGCCCGGTACGGGTCTGAAGGGTGCGGAAACCCTGGGTGGCGAGGCGGCCGTTGGTGGTGCCGGAGAGGACGAGGACGGTGTTCGCCGCCTTCACGGCCGTATCCAGCAAGGGGCGGCCGTCGGGTGTCACGCCGTTCAGCCGCCGGAGGTCCTCGACCTCCTCGTCCGGCTGCAGCGTGATGCCCTTGGCCGGCAGGCCGAGCTCCTCCACCAGCGGGCCGAGCGAGGCGAACCTGGCGCCGATCGCCGTGTAGTCGCGCTCCACGACGGTCAGGTTCGGCATGGTCTTCCCCGGCACGGGGTCGCACTCGCCGCGCTTCCAGTCCCGGACGACCCCGCCCGGCTGGGCGATCTCGCCCGGGGTGTCGTGCTGGAGCGCAGTGGCCACCAGGTCCTTGCGCACGCCCAGATGGTCGACGGCGAGCTCACTCAGCCGCTCGGCCAGCGCCTTGAACGTGTCGAAGTCGGTGCGCGCCTGCCACGGCGGATCCACGGCCGGGGTGAAGGAGTGCACATAGGGATGCATGTCCGTGCTGGACAGGTCGTGTTTCTCGTACCAGGTCGCGGCGGGCAGGACGACGTCCGACAGCAGTGTGGACGACGTCTGCCGGAAGTCCAGCGACAGCAGCAGATCGAGCTTGCCCTCGGGCGCCTCGTCGCGCCAGGTCACATCCCGCGGCCGTACGTCCTCGGCGGCCTCCTCCGCGCGGAGGGACGAGTGGGTGCCCAGCAGGTGCCGGGTGAAGTACTCCGCGCCCTTCGCCGACGAGCCCAGCAGGTTGGCCCGCCACAGTGTCAGCACCCGCGGCCAGTTCTCCGGAGCGTCCGGGTCCTCGCAGGCGAACTTCAAGGTCCCCGCTCGCAATTCGGCCACCACCCGCGCCACCGGATCGCCGAACACCTCGCCCAGGTCCAGCGGATTGCGGTCGAAGGTCGGATACGACGGCATCCACCCCGCACGCGCCGACAGCGCCAGACAGTCCGCGCCCGTCATCCCCCGCAACCGGCCCTGACCGAGCGGCGAGGCCAGCACATCGGCCGTGAACCCGTCGTAGCGCCACTGGTCGGTGTTGAGGAACCAGTACGCCGTGCCGATCATCTGGCGCGGCGGCCGCGACCAGTCCGACGCCGCCGCGAGCGTCGCCCAGCCGGTCACCGGACGGCACTTCTCCTGGCCCACGTAGTGCGCCCAGCCGCCGCCGTTGCGGCCCTGACAGCCGGTGAGCTGGAGCAGGGCGAGGAACGCGCGGTAGATCGTCTCGGAGTGGAACCAGTGGTTGGTGCCGGCGCCCATCAGGATCATGCAGCGGCCCTTCGACCGCTCGGCGGTCCGCGCGAACTCCCTCGCGATCCGTATGCACTTGGCCGCCGGGACGGAGGTGTGCGCCTCCTGCCAGGCGGGCGTGCCGGGTGCGTCGGCGTCGTCGTACGACACCGGCCAGCGGCCCGGCAGCCCCGGCCGCCCCACCCCGTACTGGGCGAGCAGCAGGTCGAAGACCGTCGTGACCAGGGGCCCGTGGGCGCCGCCGAGCTTGGTCGCCGGGACACCCCGCCGTACGACGTCCCCGCGTCCCTGCCCGTGCGGTCCGCCCTCGGTGTCGAAGCGCGGCAGCAGCACCTCCACACCCGCGGCGACCTCACTGCCGTACAGGCTCAACCGCGGGCGCATCTCGCCGAGTTCGAGATTCCAGCTGCCCTCGCCCGACTCGGACCAGCGGAAGCCCAGAGAGCCGTTCGGGGCGACCGCGCGGCCCGTCACCTCGTCGAGTACGACCGTCTTCCACTCGGCGCTCCCGCCGCCCTGGCCCAGTTGCGAAGCGCGCAGGAACTTCGCGGGGACGTGGGCGCCGTCCCGCTCCTCCAGCGTGACCAGGAAGGGCAGGTCGGTGAACTGCCGTACGTAGTCCGCGAAGAACGGTGTCTCACGGTCGACGAAGAACTCCTTGAGCACGACGTGCCCCATGGCGAGGGCCAGCGCGCCGTCCGTGCCCGGGTGCGGGTGGAGCCACTCGTCGGCGAACTTGGCGTTGTCGGCGTAGTCGGGCGCGACCACCACGACCTTCTGGCCCCGGTAGCGGGCCTCCGCCATCCAGTGCGCGTCGGGTGTGCGGGTGACCGGGACGTTCGAGCCCCACATCATCAGATACGCCGCGTCCCACCAGTCGCCCGACTCCGGCACGTCGGTCTGGTCGCCGAAGACCTGCGGGGAGGCCACGGGCAGGTCGGCGTACCAGTCGTAGAACGACAGCATCGGGGCGCCGATCAGGGAGTGGAAGCGGGCGCCCGCCGCGTGCGACACCATCGACATCGCGGGGATGGGGGAGAAACCGGCGATGCGGTCGGGGCCGTACGTCTTGATGGTGTGCACGTGCGCGGCGGCGACCAGCTCGACCGCCTCGTCCCAACTCGCCCGCACCAGGCCGCCCTTGCCGCGCGCCAGCTGGTAGCGGCGGCGGCGCTCGGGGTCGTTCTGGACGTCCGCCCAGGCCAGGACGGGGTCGCGCAGGCGTTCCTTCGCCTCCCGGTACATCTCCAGGAGCACCCCGCGGATGTACGGGTAGCGGACCCTGGTGGGGGAGTAGGTGTACCAGGAGAAGGCGGCGCCCCTGGGGCAGCCGCGGGGCTCGTACTCGGGGCGGTCTGGGCCGACGCTCGGATAGTCCGTCTCCTGGGTCTCCCAGGTGATGACGCCGTCCTTGACGTACACCTTCCAGCGGCAGGAGCCCGTGCAGTTCACGCCGTGGGTGGAGTTCACGACCTTGTCGTGGCTCCAGCGGTCCCGGTAGAAGGCGTCCGCCTCCCGCCCGCCGGTCAGCTCGACGCTGTGCAGATCGGGCGCGGGCGTGCCCGGCCGGAAGAACCTGCCCGCCTTCAGCAGCGCCGCGCCCGGCTCGGCCGGCGGCTCGGCGGGCGGGTCGCCGGACTCCGGCTCGGCGGGCGGGGTGGGCGGTATCCGCGTGTCGGTCACAGGCGCTCCCTTGCTTGCCCTGGTCCCGAACCTAGGGCGAGGCGCGGGAGCGCACCCCTTCACGGCAGCCGTACGGGTCAGTTCTTGCGGGCGACCCCCGCGTACACAGGCACGATGCCCTCGGCCTGGGCCGCCACGTCCGCCGGCTCCGGACGCCAGCCGTACACGGGGATGACGCCGGGACCGAGCAGCTCCAGGCCGTCGAAGAAGCGGGAGAACTCGGCCAGCGACCGGGGGAAGAAGGGGGTTCCGCTGCGCCGGAACTGGTTCGCCGCGTTCTCGATGGCGTCGGGACTGAGGTCCGGGGTGACCTGGGACAGGATCAGAAAGCTGCCCGGGGCGAGCGCGGCGACGTACTTCCGCAGCAGGCCGTACACGTCGTCGCCGTCCGGATCGTCGCCCAGGTAGTGGGTCAGCGCGACCAGCGACAGCGCGACCGGCTCGGCGAAGTCGAGCAGCTCGCCCGCCCGGCCCAGCAGGGCGTCGACGTCGCGCACATCGGCGTGCACGTAGTCGGTGCTGCCCTCGGCGGTGCCGTGCAGCAGCGCCTCGGCGTGCCGCAGCACGATCGGGTCGTTGTCCGCGTAGACGACCTTGGACTCCGCGGCGACGCCCTGTGCGACCTGGTGCAGGTTGGGCTCGGTGGGGATGCCGGTGCCGATGTCCAGGAACTGGCGTATCCCGGCCTCGGCGGAGGTGCGCACGGCCCGGTGCATGAACCGGCGGTTGGCGCGCGCCCCGCGCAGGACCGTGCCGTCCACGGCCAGGATCTTCCGGGCCAGCTCCTCGTCCACCGGGTAGTTGTCCTTGCCGCCCAGCCACCAGTCGTAGACGCGGGCCGGATGCGGTCGGCTGGTGTCGACGCGGGTGGGCTCGGCCTTGGATCCGGTCATGCGGTGTGTTCTCCTCGGGTCTCGGAACGGAGCTGGGGGAGTCACTCGGAAGTCGCCGCGTGGGGCGCGGAGGTTGCCGTGAAGGACCGGGAAGATCGGGGCGTGCGCCGCTCAGAACTCCTCGCGGTGCTCCCGCAGGATCCTCTTCGTGCGCTCGGCCGACGCGGCGCCCGTCGACATGTGGTCCAGTACCTCCAGATGCGCGGCGACCTCCTTGCGGGAGTCGAGATACAGGGCGCCGGTCAGATACTCGGTGTAGACCATGTCGGGCAGCTCGGGCTCGGCGAAGCGGAACAGGGTGAACGGCGCGTACGTCCCCGGGTGCGGGCCGGAGGCGAACTCGGCGATCTGCAGGGTGACCCGGTCGCGCTCGGCGAACTCCAGGAGCTTGTCCACCTGGTCGCGCATCACCTCGTCGCGCGCGCTCACCGGACGCCGCAGCACCGTCTCGTCCATGATCACCCACAGGTGGGGCGGGTCCGGGCGCTCCAGCAGCCGCTGTCTCGCCATGCGCAGTGCCACATGCCGCTCAATGGTCTCCGGCCCCGTCTGCCCGATCGTCCCCGCCTCCATCACGGCACGCGCGTACTCCTCCGTCTGCAGCAGACCGGGCACGAAGTGCGGCTCGTAGGAGCGGATGATGCGGGCGGCGCCCTCCAGACTGACGTACAGGCTGAACCAGTCCGGCAGCACGTCGTGGAACCGCTGCCACCAGCCCGGCAGGTTGGCCTCCTCGGCCAGGGCGACGAACGCGGCCGCGTCGTCCTCGGGCACGCCGTACGTCTCCAGGAGGACCTGCACGTACGGGATCTTCAGGGCGACCTCGGCGGTCTCCATGCGGCGTACGGTCGCCGAGGCCACCCGTAGGACCCGTGCGGCCTCGTCACGGCTCAGGCCGGCCGCCTCGCGCAGTTCCTGCAGGCGCTTGCCGAGCACCACCTGGCCCACGGTCGGGGCTGGTCGCCGCTCACTCACGCCACGCCTCCCCTACGCGCCGGAAGTACGTCGAGCAGTGTGCCATGTTCGGGGCTCGAACGGGGTGGTCGGTGTGGGGTGCCGACTGCGGGTTCGTTGTGGCTGGTCGCGCCCAGGCGGCGGAGCCGCACAGCTCGGTCGATTCGCGGCCCGCATTACCTCGCGAGTAATCGACCCCTCTGCCCGTCCGCGAGATCGTTGGGGCACCGGACTCCGGGGCGGCGCACTCCGTTCCGGAGCCCGGACCCCACAACCGCACCTCGACCCCGACGGAGGGTGATTCGTCATGTCCGCCACCTCGCTTGCCGCGCTTGCCCGGACCTCCGACCCGCAGAGCGTGTTGCGCCGTTTCCTGGCCCTGGACGCGGTGGTGACCGGGGCGAACGGGCTTGCCTACCTCGTCGCGTCCGAGCCGCTGGGGCGGCTGCTCGGAGTCGACCGCGCGCTGCTGCTCGCGCTCGGTGCCTTCCTCACCGGCTACGCCGCCGCCGTCGGCCTGCTCGCCTCCCGTGCACGTCCCGCCGCGCTTGCGGTGCGCGCGGTGATCGAGGCCAACCTCGCCTGGGCGGTGCTGAGCCTCGTGGCCCTCGTGGTGTGGCTGACGCCCACCACCGCGGGTGCCGTGTGGACGGTCCTGCAGGCGGTCACCGTCGCAGGGTTCGCGGCACTCCAGCAGGCCGCCATGAAAGCCCGTCAGGACATCAGCGACTGAAGGTACTTGACCGTGGCCGGGTCGGCCGGGAGGAGGGTTTCGATGGCCAGCTCGGCGACGGTCACGTCCATGGGGGTGTTGAAGGTGGAGATGGAGGAGACGAAGGACAGGACGCGGCCCTCGTGCTCGATCCGCATCGGCAGCGCGAAGTACGGGACGGGCCCGGTCGGTTCGGCGGGCCCGGCGTCCGGTGCCTCTTCCGGCACCGGATACGCCGCCACCTCCTCGTACAGCTTCCGCAGCGGCTCGGAGCGGTGCAGCGCGATCTGCCGGTCCATCTGTGCGAGCAGGTGCCCGCGCCACTCCCGCAGGTTGCGGATGCGCGGCGCGAGACCCTCCGGGTGCAGGGTCAGACGCATCGCGTTCAGCGGCGGCGCGAGAAGGTGCTCGGGGATGCCGTCGAGCAGCATCAGGACGCCCCGGTTGGCCGCGTGGACGTTGTACATCGCGTCGACCACGAGCGCCGGGTAGGGCTCGTAGCCCTGGATCAACTGCTCCATGCCCGCGCGGACGGCGTCCAGTGCGGGATCGTCGAGGGGGGTCTCCGGGTAGCGCGGGGCGTATCCGGCCGCCAGCAGCAGCGCGTTGCGCTCGCGCACCGGCACGTCCAGGTGCTCGGCCAGCCGCAGCACCATCTCCTCGCTCGGCCGGGAACGGCCCGTCTCGATGAAGCTGATGTGCCGCGCCGAGGAGTCGGCCCGCAGCGCCAACTCCAGCTGACTGACCCGCCGTTGCACCCGCCAGGCCCGTAGCAGAGGGCCCACGCCCTGGTCGCTGGGGGCGGGGGCGGTGGCGCGCGCGGCGTCTGCGGACGGACCGATGGTCATGGGTACGACCGTAGCCGAGGACCGCGTGGAATGACCGAGGCGCGGACGTCGTCCCTGGCGGGCGAGGGCCTGGTCCGCGCCCGAGTACGTGGCTGTCTCCTCGGCGGGGCCCTCGGCTACCCGATCGGGTTCAGCTCGCCGGCTCGGATCCGAGCCGGCCACGGCGAGCGCGGGGTGAGTGGGCCGGCCTTCGCCGGTGACAGGCGCGCGGGGGGCCTGCTGGTGCGCCCGGGCGGCCGAATCCGCCCGCCGCTCACCCCGGGGCGCCGTCCGACCAGGGCCGCCGAGGCCAGGCTGTGGCAGGCTGAAGACGGACCCCCACTGCAGGAAGGAGCGAGGATGCCCCTCGAACCGCTGTCGCAGAAGGAGATCGAGGACCGGCTCGCGGAGCTGCCGGGCTGGTCGCTGGACGGCGACCGCATCGCCCGCTCCTACCGGCTCCCCTCACACTTCGCGGCCACGGCGATGGTCGTGCACATCGCCCAGGTCCAGGAGGAGCTCGACCACCACTCCGACCTCACCCTCGGCTACAACACGGTGTCCCTCACCGTGAACACCCACACCGTCAGCGCGGTGACCGAGCGGGACTTCGCCCTCGCCCGGAAAATCGAGGATCTCGCTCCCGGCCACGGGGCACACTGACGGGCGTGCTGGACTACGACAAGGAAGCGGAGCGGTACGACGCCTCGCGCGGCGGCGAGCCCCGGGCGGCGGCCGCGGCCGAGGCGGTGCTCGGGCTCATGCCGGAGGGAACCCGGCGCCTGCTCGACGTCGCCTGCGGCACCGGCATCGTGACGCGTCGGCTCGCCGCCGCGCGGGACGGCCTGTGCGTGACCGGCGTCGACCTCGCACCCGCCATGGCCCGGCACGCCGCCGCCCGCCTGCCCGGCGCCGTCCTGCTCGCCGACAGCCGCCGGCTGCCGCTGCGGGACGGCCGGTTCGACGCCGTCAGCAGCGTGTGGTTGCTGCACCTGGCGGCGACCGACGAGGACGTGCGGACCATCGTCGGCGAGTGCGCCCGCGTGCTGCGGCCCGGCGGGGTGTACATCACCACGGTCGACAAGGCCGCCGCGCACAACGTGGGCAGTGACATCGATGCCGTGCTGGCCTCCCGCCCGCGCCGCCCGGCCAGGGACGAGGCGGCGCTCGTCGAGTCGTACGCCCTCGACCACGGCCTGGTCCCGGCCGGGCAGGCCCGCTTCACCGGCCGCGGCCAGGGGCGCAGCCCCCGCCGTACGGTCGCCGACCTGCGCCGGGGCTGGTTCGTCGCCCTGCCGCCCGGCGGCGCGCTCGCCGACGAGTTCGCCGTCCGGCTGGCGGAACTCCCGGACCAGGACCGGCCCCGGCCGGACCCGGTGTTCAGCCTGCGGGCGTTCCGCAAGCCCGAGTGAAGTCCATGGTCCAGTTGGTGAGCCAGGTCCGGCCCTCGCCCACGGAGAACGCTTGTTCCCAGCGGGCCGACTCCACGGAGACTCCCGACCACACGAACCGCACGCGCACGTCCTTGCCGTCGTGCGTGTCGTCGCCGTAGAACTCGCCGCGCCCGCCCTCGAACCGGCCGAACACAGGTGGGAACAGCGTTCCGCTGATGCTGGAGGCCCAGTTCAGCGACCACTGCTCGGTCTCCCGGTCGAAGAGCCGCAGGGTCGCGCCCTTCGCCGACAGTCGCGGCATGTCGATCTCGTCGAGGTTCGCGGTCCCGTCGAACAGCGGCCAGCACCTGCTGGTCGCCGGGAATTCCTCCCAGTCGCTGTCCGGGTTCAGGAAGTCGGTGCGGCGGCGGTTGAGGACATCCCAGGCGCCGTGGAAGAAGTCGAAGTCGTGTGGGCTGCTCATGTGCGGTCTCCAGTGGTTCCTGAGGGAAGGGAGTCGGCCAAGTAGGCCTTGAGGTCCGGGACTTCGGGCGCGAGCAGGTGCCGTACCCAGGCGTCCCGTTCGTGCAGGATCGGCGGGAGTTCCCAGACGCAGCCGATCCACGGCAGGTCGGGGGTGACGAAGTGGGTCGGGTCGCGGTCCGGGCAGCCCAGCACCGGCTGGCCCGCCGCGGCGCCCTTGAAGTGCAGGACGTTGTCCCACACCCAGCTGTAGGCGTTCAGGTAGGCGCCGTCGTCGCCGCCCCGGTGCAGCACGACGAAGGTCGCCGGGGGCGTGCCGTCCGGTTCCGGCAGCAGGTCCGGCAGGATCTCGTACGCCGCCTTCTCGACCTCGGGCGCGATGCCCGCGGGGTCGGCGGTGACGTGGTAGCGCTTGACGTGCCGCCCGGCCACCTCGATGGGCGGGGGCACGGTCAGCAGTTTCTCGGCGAAGCTCATGGCAGGACGCTAGGACCGCTTCACTGACATCCTGTGGCAGTGAAGTCCAGCCGACTGGTCTCGATCCTGCTCCTCCTCCAGACCCGGGGACGGATGACCGCCGCCCAACTCGCCGACGAGCTGGAGGTGTCGATCCGCACGGTCTACCGGGACGTCGAGGCGCTGAGCGCCGCCGGCGTCCCGCTGTACGGCGACGCGGGCCACGCCGGCGGCTACCGCCTCGTCGACGGCTACCGCACCCGCCTCACCGGACTCACCGCCGACGAGGCCGAGGCCCTCTTCCTCGCCGGCGCCCCAGGCCCCGCCGCCCAGCTGGGCCTCGGCTCCGTCCTGGCCGCCGCCCAGCTCAAGGTCCGCGCCGCCCTGCCGCAGGAACTGCGCCCCCACGCCGACCGGATCAGCGGCCGCTTCCACCTCGACGCACCCGGCTGGTACGCCGACGCCGACGAGACGCCGTTCCTCCCCGCGGTGGCCGACGCCGTCTGGAACAGTCGCGTCCTGCACGTCCTGTACCGCCGCTGGCGTGAACCCACGGATGTGGAGCGTCGCCTGGAGCCGTACGGACTGGTCCTCAAGGCGGGGCGCTGGTACGTCGTCGCGGGACCCGGACCCCGCACTTACCGCGTCGACCAGATCCTCCGACTCGACGGCACGGGCGAGGAGTTCACCCGCCCCGACGACTTCCACCTGGCCGCCCACTGGTCGGCCTACCAGCGCGACTTCCACGACCGGCTCCGCCCCGGCGAGGCGGTGGTCCGGCTGGCGCCCGGCGTGATCCTCGACCGCGCGGTCGACCACCGTACGGAGGCGGACGGCTGGACCCGGGTCACCGTCCCCATCGAGTCTGTCGACCACGCCCACGCCGAGTTCCTGCGTCTGGGCGCCGGCGTGGAGGTGCTCGAACCGCCGGAGCTGCGCGCGAAGATGGCCCGAACGGTGGCCGAACTGGCCGAAAGGTACGGCAACTCCGGGGCGCACAGCGGCGACTGAGGGAACGGAACCCGTCCGTCCTCCCGAGGAGGTACGTCACGTGCAGCACCCGCGCAAGCACCGTAGACGCCGGGCCGCCCTCTACGCGACCGTCGCCACCACCGCCCTGGTCGCCGCCGGAATCACCACGCTGAACGGCGCCGGCACGGCCGAGGCCGCCACCGCCCGCCAGGTCGAGGCCCTCGACCGGGGCGTGGTCAGCGTCCACACGGCCGGCGGCAACCTGGTCAGCTGGCGCTGGCTCGGCACCGACCCGAACGACGTCTCCTTCAACGTCTACCGGGCCGGCACGAAGGTCAACGCGACCCCCATCACCGGCTCCACGAACTACTTCCACTCCGGCGCCCCCGAGCAGGCCGACTACACGGTCCGCGCGATCGTGGGCGGCGTGGAGCAGGGCGACTCCGTGCACGCCATCCAGTTCCGCCCGGGCTACAAGGACGTCCCGATCAGCCCGCCCGCCGGCGGTACGACCCCAGATGGAGTGGCGTACACCTACGAGGCCAACGATGCCTCCGTCGGCGACCTCGACGGCGACGGCGCCCTCGACATCGTCCTGAAGTGGCAGCCCACCAACGCCAAGGACAACTCCCAGTCCGGCTACACCGGCAACACCTTCGTCGACGGCATCAAACTCGACGGCACCCGGCTGTGGCGCATCGACCTGGGCCGCAACATCCGCTCCGGCGCCCACTACACGCAGTTCCAGGTGTACGACTACGACGGCGACCGCAAGGCCGAGGTCGCCATGAAGACGGCCGACGGTACGCGGGACGGCACCGGCGCGGTGATCGGCAGTTCGTCCGCCGACCACCGCAATTCGAGTGGGTACATCCTCTCCGGACCCGAGTACCTGACCATGTTCAACGGGCAGACCGGCAGGGCGATGGGGACGGTCGACTACGTGCCGGCCCGGGGCACGGTGTCCTCGTGGGGCGACTCGTACGGCAACCGGGTCGACCGGTTCCTCGCCGGAACCGCCTACTTGGACGGCGCCCGCCCCTCCCTCATCATGGCCCGCGGCTACTACACCCGCACGGTCATCGCCGCCTGGGACTGGCGAGGCGGCACCTTCACCCGCCGCTGGACCTTCGACACCAACTCCTCCACCAACGCCGGTCAGGGCTACGACGGTCAGGGCAACCACAGCCTGTCCGTCGCGGACGTCGACGCCGACGGCAAGGACGAGATCGTGTACGGCGCCATGACCGTGGACGACAACGGCTGGGGGCTGTGGACCACGAAGCTGGGCCACGGCGACGCGGGCCACGTCGGGGACCTCAACCCGTCCCGCGCGGGGCTGGAGTACTTCAAGGTCTCGGAGGACTCCAGCAAGCCCGGCTCCTGGATGGCCGACGCGCGCACCGGCTCGATCCTGTGGCAGACCGCCTCGGGCGCCGACAACGGACGCGGCGTCGCCGGCGACATCTACGCCGGCAGCGCGGGCGCCGAGGCCTGGTCCGCCTCGGACACCACCCTGCGCTCGGCGTCCGGCGGCTCCCTCGGCCGGGAGCCGTCCAGCATCAACTTCCTGTCCTGGTGGGACGGCGACCCCGTCCGCGAACTCCTCGACGGCACCCGCATCGACAAGTACGGCACCGCGTCCGACACCCGTCTGCTGACCGGCTCCGGTGTCTCGTCCAACAACGGCACGAAGGCCACGCCCGTCCTGTCCGGCGACATCCTCGGCGACTGGCGCGAGGAGGTCATCTGGCGCACCAGCGGCAACACGGCGCTCAGGATCTACTCGACGCCGTACGAGACGAGCACGAAGATCACGACCCTGCTCCACGACCCGATGTACCGCACGGCCCTGGCCTGGCAGAACACCGCCTATAACCAGCCCCCGCACCCGAGCTTCTTCATCGGCAACGGCATGCCGACGGCCCCCCGGCCGACGGTGTACACACCCTGAGCGGACCAAGTCGCCCCACCTGGCAGCCCGGACGTAGTGACGGGCTGCCAGGTTGCTTCTCGGGTCCGGGTTTTTTCGATGTCCCGTGCAACCATGCGGGTTCTTCACAGGTCATTCACACGCGTACCACCGAAAACCTGGGGAGAACATGTTCCACCACACCCGCATACGTCTCGCCGCCACCGCGGCCGTCGCCGTACTCGGCCTGACCGCCTGTGGTTCCGGCTCCGGCGACGAGGTCGTCGACAAGCCGAAGGCGAAGGCCTCCGCCAAGGCCGACAGCGGCAGCGGCAACGACAAGGAGCCCGCCGCCGAGAAGAGCAGCGCCGCGCCCGGCGTCGCCAAGGTCGGCGACACGCTCGCCCTCAAGGGCATGGAGGACGGCAGCGGAGTCGATGCCACCGTCGTCAAGGTCGTGGACAACGCCAAGTCCAGCGACGAGTTCTTCGCCCCCGAGTCCGGCAACCGGTGGATCGGCGTGCAGTTCCAGCTCGTCAACACCGGGACCACGGTCTACTCCGACGCTCCCGTGAACGGGGCGAAGATGACCGACGACAAGGGCCAGCAGTTCGGGACCGTCCTCGCCGACATCACGGCCGGGCCGTCGATGTCGTCGGACGTCCGGCTGAAGCCCGGCGCCAAGGCGCTCGGCTGGGTCGTGTTCGAGGTGCCGAAGGCGTCGAAGGCGGCCACGGTCACGTGGGGGATGGACTCGGGCTTCGCCGAGCAGATCGGGGAGTGGACGCTGTAGGACGGCACCGAGGGCGCGGGCCGTCGCCGGCCCGCGCCCTCGGGCTCGCTCAACTCACCGTGCAGGTCTGGTCGCCCAGCTTGAACGCGGTCGGTTTCGCGTTCGCCCCAGACCAGCTTCCCGTGAACCCGAAGCTCACGGAGGCACCCGCCGCCACGTTGCCGTTCCAGTCGACGTTCTTCGCGGTCACCGCCGAGCCCGACTGGGTGTGCTCGGCGTTCCACAGCTGCGTGATCTTCTGACCGTCCGCGAAGGACCAGCCGAGGGACCAGCCGCTCCAGGCACTTGAACCGGTGTTGGACAGCTGTACGTCCGCCTGGAAACCGCCCGACCACTGGTTGGTGACCTTGTACGTCACCGCGCAGGCGCCGGTCGGTGTCGGGGTGGGGTCGGTTCCGCCACCGCCGCCGTCTCCGCCACCCGCGTCGGAGGTGTCGCCGTAGATGACGCCCCGGCCGTTCGTCGAGACGTACACGCGGCCGTACACGCGCGGATCACCCGTGATCGCCGCCCCCGTCCAACCCCACTGGTGGGCGTCGTCGTTGATCCGGGTCCAGGTCGCGCCCTTGTCCGTCGACCGGAAGATGCCGCGTACGCCGCCGATCTTCGCGCTGGTGTACAGCGTCTGGTACGACGCCCCCGTCGCCGCCTTGCCGAAGCCGATCGTGTCGGCCTGCTCGACGTTCGAGAGCTTCGTGAAGGTCGCGCCGCCGTCGGTCGAGTGCCACAGCCCGTACGCCCCATCCGTCGCACCCCCCGCCAGCCACACGTCCCCCTTCACCCCGGGCAGCGCCTTGAAGCGGACGCTGTCCCCGCTCGGCAACCCCGTCGCCGAGGACGCGGTGAAGGTGGCGCCGCCGTCCGTACTGACGTAGAACTTCCCGGACTTGAAGCCGTAGAAGACCTTCGGGTCGACCCGGTCGGACTCGACGACCGCCCCCGCCGGAATGCCGCTGGAGGCCGCCCAGGAGTTGCCGAAGCCCGTCGCGTACTGCACGCCCGTACCGGCCGGGCTCCACACGAACCGGCTGCCGTCCGCCGCCGCCGCGACCGTGCCGCCGCCGCTGACGCCCGAAGGATCGGTCCCCGCGAACCAGTTGGCGCCGTTGTCCGTCGAGAACGCGATGTGCGGCCCCGAGTCCAGGTCGCCGACCCGCACGAGAGTGTTCGGGTTCGACTCGGCGAAGTCCAGGCTGGTGGTCGAGGTGAAGTTCGGCTGCGTGAACATCATCGACGGCACCTTGGTGAGGTCCGTGTGCCGGAAGCCGCCGATGTCACCGAGGGCGCTCAGGAGCGGGGCGCCCGACGGGGGAGAGGCCAGGTCGTTGACGGCCGTCTCCTCCAGGCCCTGCACCATCGGCCTGATGGTGAACTGGCTTCCGCTGTCCCACTTCGTCAGGTCCTCGGTGCCGTAGATCGTCGCGCCCGTCCCGTACATCATCCGGTTCGAGTCGAACGGGTCGATCTCCAGCGCCTCGGTCATCCACCCCAGCTTCGGCGTCTGTTCGGGCGGCGACGGGTTCGCGCCCCAGGTCAGCCACGGCGACGACGAGACGTCCATCGTGTAGCGGTTGGTCCGGTTGGGATACGACGTGTAGTCCCACGCCTTCGACCAGGTGCCGCCGCTGTCCGTCGAGCGGAAGATCTGCGTGTCTGGCCACCAGGAGCTGTACGCCGTCGCCATCACCGTTCCCGGCTTCTGGCGGTCGACGGTCAGGCCGGCGAAGCCGTAGTAGGTGTCGGCCTCGGCGACCGGGCTGATGTCCGTCCAGGTGCCGGTCGCCGTCGCGTACCGCCACAGCCGGCCCTTGCCGCCGTCGTACGGGCCGCCCTTGTCGCTGTAGGCGAGGTACAGATAACCATTGACGGTATCCAGTACACCCTTGTGCGCCAGGTATCCCGTCGGCTGCCCGGCGACCCTCGACCAGGTGGCGCCCGCGTCGGTCGACCGGTACACGGCGTTGTCCTTGTCGGCGACCCCGACGTAAATGGTTCTGGTCGCGTTCCCCGACGTCCCCGTGGACTCGTCGAAGGTGACCCAGACGATCCCCTGGTTGTCGCTGGAGTACCCGCTGGTGTCACTCGGGTCCTGCACGTAGTTGCCGACGTTGGGGAAGTTCCCCACCTGCGACCAGCTCACCCCGGAGTCGGTCGAGCGCCACAGCCCCTTGCCGCTGGGCGCGCCCAGGTACAGCACGCTGTTCTTGTTCGGGTCGACCGCCAGCCGCTCACCCATGCCGCGGCCCGGCATGTTGCCGCCCAGCTTGAACGGCAGGTCGGTCTTCTGCCAGCTGGCGCCGCGGTCGGCGGAGCGCATGACCGCGCCGTTCTTCGGGTCCCAGCTGTTGGTGTACGTCCCGACCGCCGCGTACACCTTGTCCGGATCGGCCGAGTCGGACGCCAGGCTCACCACACCCGTGTGCCCCCAGTCGTCCCAGCCGACCGAGTCCAGCAGCGGCGTCCAGGTCTTCGTCGACTCCTGCCAGCGATAGGCGCCGCCGATGTCGGTACGGGCGTAGGCGAGGTTCTTCTCCTTGCGGTTGAAGACGATGCCGGGGACGAAACCGCCGCCGTCGATGCGGGCGTTCTTCCAGGTGTAGCTGTCGGCGCTGATCGACACGTCCTTCGCGGCGTCGGCGGCCAGCGCGGGCGGGGCGCCCGCGAGCAGCCCGGCCGCGAGGGCCAGCGCGGCGGTGAGGATGCGGGTTCTTCGCACGAGGGGTCCTTTCCGGGGTGGGGGGAGAGGAGACCAGCGATGGCAAGCGCTTTCCACCGCTCGCGAGAGTTGCCGGGCGACCCCCAGTGCGGGAGGGGGGCGCCCGGCAGTTCGGCCTCGCCGTCAGGTGACGAGACCACGTACGAGGAGCCTTCAAGCGGTTCCGAGGAAACACCGTGACCTGCCACGCCCTGCTTTCAGGGGCGCGGGGAACTGCGCGACCAGCCACAACGGACCCGCAGTCGAAACACGGCCCAACCCGCGGAGCGCCTGGCGGGGACTATTCGAGAAGCTCCGCGTACGAACCCATGGCCAAGGCGATGTCCGCCTGGGCCCAGAACCGGTGATACGTGAACGACGGCGCCGCACCGCCCGCGAGATACGCCTCGATCTTCGACCAGGCCGGATCGTCCTCGTAGAACGAGCGGATGGAGTCGAAGGTCGACGACGCGTTGATCGCGTCACCGTTCGGCATGGTGCCGGTCCAGCCGCTCGGGACGTAGACCCCGTCGTCGAAGCGGTTGTAGTCGGCGCGGGTCTCCGGGACGGCGATACCGAGGTCGTCCTGGTAGTTGTCCCACATGCCGTCCAGCAACGCCTTCGCCGTCGTCGCGGCCTCGGTGTCACCGGAGCGGTCGGCGTAGTACGTCAGGGTCTTGGCGTACGCGGCCGCCACCCCGACGTCGTTGGTGTAGTCGGCGACGGTGACGTGAAGTCCGTTGTTGGCGCCCGGACTTGACGGGTTCCAGGTGTCGGGCTGGCCCGACCACTGGAGCGTGGACGGGAACCGGAAGGTGCCGTCCGGGTTGACGGTCGTCTCGGACAGCGCCCAGTCGACCCACTTGTCGAGGACGGTCTTCGCGGCCGCGTTCCCCGTCTGCTGGTAGTACTCGGCCACCCGCTCCATCGACCACGCCTGGAAGCCGAACCACTGGTTGGACGGCGGGTCGTGGTAGACGGGCTGCTGGTCGTAGTACATGCCGTAGAACGTGGACTTCCCGGCCGGTGGCGTCGCGTACCGGCCCGCCCAGCTGTTGGTCGCACCGCCCGCGATCGCGCCCTCGCTGGACTGCAGCCAGCGATAGAACTCGACCTGCCGCTCTAGGGACTTGGCCCAGTCCGCCTGTCCCGTCGCCGACTTGGGCTTCAGGTCGGCGTAGTTGGACAGGGCGTACGCGGCCATCGGGTTCTGGTAGCCGCCGTGCGCGTGGCTGGAACCGATGCGCCAGGCCCAGCCCGCCGAGGTGTCGGTGGCACCGCCCCAGGCGTAGTACCAGGACATCAGGTAGTGCGAGGCGTCCTTGCCCGTGCCCGCCGGGCAGGACGAGGCGCCGACACAGTTGCCGACCTTCTTGAAGTACTTGTCGTACATCGCGTAGCGCAGGTAGTCGCCCATCTTCGCGGCCTTGGCCACGGTCGCGGAGATCTGACCGCCCTTGCCCTGCTCGTCGGCCCACTTGTCGGCCCAGTACGCGGCCTGCACCGCACGTGCGTCGGCGTCGGGGGCGTTGGTGAACTTCCACTGCTTGGCGTAGGAGGCGTCACCGGTGAACAGGTCCAGGTAGCCGTTGGTTCCGCCGTACTTGAAGGCGTCGCAGGTCGGCTGCGGCACCGTCTCCCACACCGACTCCTGCGCGCCGCGCTGGAAGGTGTTGATGTACGACGGCCCGGTGTCCGTCGGCCCCGCCTCGCACTTGCCGGGCGAGTTGCCGTAGCCGTAGACGTTGTCGACGTCCTGCAGCCAGTGCATGCCATAGACGTCGTCCGTGCCGTACGCGCTCTTCAGCTCACCCGCGATCGGATCCGAGCCGACCGAGACCGACGCGTCGAGCTTCGCCGGGTACTCGTTGGGTGTGTCCAGCTCGGGCGCGTACGTCGCCGGCTTCGAGGCGTTGTAGAAGGAGTTGGTCGGCTGGTCGGCGTGCGTCGGGATCATGTACTTCTCCATGATCTCCCAGGCGCCGTTGAACTTGGTCCAGTCGCCCGTGACCTTGCCGTACATCGCCTGCAGCCAGAGAAGGTAGCTGTAGGCCTCGGAGGTCGTCTCGTGACCGTGGTCCGGTGCCTCGACGATCAGCGTCTCGACCGAGTGGTAGGGGATGCCCTCGGGCGAGAAGTAGCCGTTCGCCGGGTTGGTGATCTTCCCGTAGAGCTCCAGGAAACGGGCGTCGTACGCCTTCGTCGCCGCGATCTGGGTCACCGTGACCGACGCCTTCGCGTGCCCGTTGGCCGTCGACTCGAAGGTCGCCGCGCCGGTGCCGGAGCTGTCGGCGGTGATGGTCACCTGTTGCGCGGTGTTCCAGTTCGACGGAGTGAAGGTGAGCGAGGCGCCGCCGGTCACCGACAGGCCCGAGTTGCCGCTCGCGCGGGCGGTCGTGACGGTCACGTTGGACGACGGCTGCGTGGACAGCTTGACGTCGTACGAGGCCGACTTGCCCTGCTGGACCGGGAGTTGGGTCTGCGAGGCCACCACGGCCGGACCCGAGGCGACCGTGATGCCGACCGGCGTCGACTCGGCGGACGCGCCCAGGCTGTCGTACGCCTTCGCGAGGAGCGAATGACTGCCCACGGTCAAGCTTGAGACCGAGAGCGAGTACGGCGCCGTCGTGTCCGTGCCCAGCAGCGTGGTGTTGTCGTAGAACTCGACCTTGCTGATGGTCGCGTTGTCCGCGGCCGCGGCGGTGGCCGCGAGCGGGACGGCGCCGCCCTGCGTGTAGACGGCGCCCGCCGCCGGGCTGGTCAGCACGGTGATGGGGGGTTGGTGGGCGCCGGTGCAACTCGTGCCGTTGATCGCGAAGTTCGTCGGAGCAGCGTTGGCGCCGCTGTAGGTGAACTGCGCGCCGGTGGTGACGGCGGCTCCGGCGGCGATCCTGCCGTTGTAGCCGGCGTCCTTCACTGTGATCGACTGGCCGGACTGGGACCAGGTGCCGTTCCAGCCGTTGCTGAGCTTCTGGTTGCCCGCGTAGCCGTACGTCAGGGTCCAGCCGTCGATGACGTCCGTACCGCGGTTGGTGATCGTCAGCTCCGCGGTGAAGCCGGAGCCCCAGTCATTGGTCTTGTAGTCGACACTGCACTGAACTGCCGTCGCCTGAGCGGGTGTCGAACCCGTGCTCAGCATCGTCAAGGGAAGCGCCAGGGCCGCGACGACGGCTGTCCACAACCGTCGTACGGCTCTGCGTCTGCGTGGGGGATGCACGTGCTGGTTCCTCCTTGTTGCTCGGAGAAGTCAAGGCTTGAACCAGTGGGAGCGCTCCCATAGTGGGGACGGGGGTGCAAGGGGTCAAGGTGCTTGAAGAGTCGAAAAGATTCGACGGATTTAGTTGAGGGAAAGTCAGCAACCCCTCTGTCCTTTACCGTCACTTGGCGCTAGCTTCATTGACACCAGTGGGAGCGATTCCATCAGTCGACGCGTCCGTCACGACGCGCTGATCTGCAAGGAGTCGCTCATGCGACACCCCCCGCGTTCAGTACCTTTACTCAGGTTCGCCTCGCGACGTCCGCGCCGACTGCCCCTGCCGACCCGCTTTTCTGCTGGGAGTCCGGGGGTTGGTCGGGATGTGACGTTCGACTTCGCGGGCGGCCAGAAGGTCACCCAGGGCTGGAACGCCAAGTGGTCCCAGTCCGGTACGACGGTGACCGCTGCCAACGAGAGCTGGAACGGCGCGCTCGGGACCGGCGCGAGCGTCAGCGCCGGGTTCATCGCCTCCTGGTCGGGGAGCAATGCCGTACCGACGGCGTTCAAGCTCAACGGCACCAGCTGCAATGTCGCCGCCGAACCGTCGCCGGCCGATCCGACGGGCCCCGGTGACGGCACGGTGCCGGCCCTGCACGTCTCCGGGAACAAGCTCGTGGACGCCGACGGCACCACCCGTCGTCTGCTCGGCGTCAATCGTTCCGGCGGCGAGTTCATGTGCGTCCAGGGCCACGGCATCTGGGACGGTCCGGTCGACGACGCCGCCATCAAGGCGATCGCCGACTGGAACGCCAACACCGTCCGCATTCCGCTGAACGAGGAGTGCTGGCTGGGTCTGTCCAACATCAACCCCGAGTACGGCGGCGCGAACTACATGGACGCCGTCAAGGACCTGGTGGCCCGGGTGAAGGCGCACGGCATGACGCCGATGCTCGAACTCCACTGGTCCTGGGCCAGTACACCGGCAATTCGGCGGGCTGCTCCGACGTGCACGCCGGCTGCCAGAAGCCGATGCCCAACATGCAGTACACGCCCGCGTTCTGGGCGTCGGCCGGCACCTTCAAGGACGACCCCACCGTCGTCTTCGACCTGTTCAACGAGCCCTACCCGGACCGCGCGACCTCCACGACCACCCAGGCGTGGCAGTGCCGGCGGGACGGCGGCACCTGTCCCGGCATCGGGTACGAGGTCGCCGGCGACCAGGTCATGAAGTGGTTCGACGACCGCGGCCTGTCCTACCTGGGCTGGACCTGGAACACCTGGAACTGCAGCTCCGGGCCCGCCCTGATCTCCAGTTACGACGGAACTCCCACGTCGTACGGCACGGGGCTGCGTGATCACCTGCGCGCCCTCGACGGATAACCCCTCTCACCCCCTCACGGAGAAGGAACCCGCACTCATGAGTCGTACCAGAACAGCGATGCTCGCCGCCCTGGCGCTGGTCGCCGGGTCCGCGGGGACCGCGCTCGCCGCGGCCGTCCCCGCGGACGTCGGCACGGCCGCCGTCCCCTGCACCGTCGACTACAAGGTGCAGAACCAGTGGGACACCGGCTTCACCGCCGCCGTGACCGTCACCAACAGCGGCGCCGCCAAGTCCAACTGGTCGGTGAAGTGGTCGTACGCCGGAAACCAGAAGGTCACCAACGGCTGGAACGCCAAGATCAGCCAGAGCGGCGCAGCCGTCACCGCCACCAACGAGACCTACAACGGCACCCTGTCGACGGGCGGTTCGGTCAGCTTCGGCTTCCAGGGCACCTACAGCGGCACCAACGCCATTCCGGCCACCTTCACCCTCGACGGCGTGACCTGCAACGTCGACGACGGCGGCGGCGGTCCCACGGACCCGACCGACCCCGACCCCACCGGCCCGAAGGTCGACAACCCGTACTCCGGCGCCAAGGTGTACGTGAACCCCGAGTGGTCCGCCAAGGCCGCGGCCGAGCCGGGTGGCGGCCGGATCGCCACCCAGCCCACCGGCGTCTGGCTGGACCGTATCGCCGCCATCAACGGCGTGAACGGCGGCATGGGTCTGCGCGACCACCTCGACGAGGCCCTCACCCAGAAGGGCTCGGACGAACTCGTCGTCCAGCTGGTGATCTACAACCTGCCGGGCCGCGACTGCGCCGCCCTCGCCTCCAACGGCGAGCTCGGCCCGACGGAGCTCGGCCGCTACAAGACCGAGTACATCGACCCCATCGCCGCCATCCTCGCCGACCCGAAGTACGCCTCGCTGCGGATCGTCACCACCATCGAGATCGACTCGCTGCCCAACCTGGTCACCAACACCGGCAGCCGTCCCACGGCCACCCCGCAGTGCGACGTGATGAAGGCCAACGGCAACTACCAGAAGGGCGTCGGCTACGCCCTCAACAAGCTCGGTGACGCGCCCAACGTCTACAACTACATCGACGCCGGCCACCACGGCTGGATCGGCTGGGACGACAACTTCGCCGCCAGCGCCACCGTGATGAAGGAGGCCGCCACCTCCGAGGGCGCCACCGTCAACGACGTGCACGGCTTCATCACCAACACGGCCAACTACAGCGCCCTGAAGGAGAACAACTTCACCATCAACGACTCCGTGGCCGGCAAGTCGGTCCGCGAGTCCAAGTGGGTCGACTGGAACCGGTACACCGACGAGCTGTCCTTCGCGCAGGCCTTCCGCAACCAGTTGGTCACGACCGGCTTCAACTCCGGCATCGGCATGCTGATCGACACGTCGAGGAACGGCTGGGGCGGCTCCGCCCGGCCTGCCGGTCCGGGCGCGATGACGGACGTCGACACGTACGTCAACGGCGGCCGCTACGACCGCCGCATCCACATCGGGAACTGGTGCAACCAGTCCGGCGCCGGCCTCGGCGAGCGCCCGCAGGCCAACCCGGCGGCCGGGATCGACGCGTACGTCTGGATGAAGCCGCCGGGCGAGTCCGACGGCTCCAGCACGGCCATCCCGAACAACGAGGGCAAGGGCTTCGACCGGATGTGCGACCCGACCTACACGGGCAACCCGCGCAACGGCAACAACATGTCCGGCGCCCTGCCGAACTCCCCGCTGTCGGGGCACTGGTTCTCGGCGCAGTTCCAGCAGTTGATGCAGAACGCGTACCCGGCGCTGTGACGGCTCGCTCGTAACGCTGTGTTCGACTGCGGATCCGTTGTGGTTGATCGCGCCCGAGCGGCGGAGCCGCAAATTGAAACAGTCCCGCGCCCCTGACGGGGCGCGGGAGCCGCCGGGGCTGGTCAGTTCTCCTGGGCCAGGCCCCGGCGGATCGCGAATTCCACCGCCGAGTAGTCACCGTCAGGCCGCTCCAGCTCCAGCGGCACCGCCGGGTGCAGCGGCGGCTGCGCCATGAAGCGAGGTCGCGTGCCGTGGTGGGGCTGGGCGGCGTGGACCAGGAAGGGGTGGCACAGGTAGACGTCGCCGGGGACGCCGGTGGCGTGGGCGAGCGGGCGGTGCGCGGAGGCCTCGGCGACCTTCGGGCCGAGCTCCAGGAAGGAGGCGCCGGCCTCGCCGTACGGTTCCAGGACCGGCGGTACGTCGAGATGGGAGCCGACCCGGATGCGGGTCGGGGCGTCGTCCTCGGTGACCTCGCTGAACAGGAACAGCATGAGCAGTGCGCGGTCCTTCGAGCGCACGTTCGTATGTGGGTGCTCGGCGCCTTCGGGCACATAGCTGGCCTCGATGTGCCAGCCCGCGTCGTCCGGTTCCTCCTCGTGCGGGAACCGCAGCGGGAAACTGCCCAGCGAGTACCGCGACTGCCAGCGGCCCTCACCCACCAGCACATCGAAGGCCTCGTGCAGGACGTGGGTGTTCACGGCGGCCGCGAAGGGGCCCTGTGCCATGTCGTGAACCCAGTGCACGGGGGCCTGCCAGGTGCCCGGGTCCTCCGGGTCGCACCCCGTCTCCCGCCACAGCAGCCGCGCGCAGTGCTCGGCGACGCGGGGCGGAAAAGCGCCCTCGATCTTCACGAACCCGTCCTCGAGGAAGCGCTTCACCATCTCGTCGTCCATCGGGCCATCGTGGGTGATCGGTCGTGCGGGCCGCATCCCATTTTCACCGCCGTATTTCTGCCGTCCTATTTTTGCCGTTGCGGCAACGACAGTGGCCTCACGACGGTGCGTCGGCGCACGCTGGCCCCATCCGAAGGAGAGGCTGACGAGCATGGCGCACCACCATCACGGAGACCACCAGGCCGGTCACCATCACTCTCACCACGACCACACCGACATCGACTGGAACGAGATGGCCCCGCTGCTGGAGGCGCAGGCGGAGCTGTTCACGCCCCTGTACGAGCACGCCATGGCCTGGCTGGCCAAGCGGCAGACCGAGCCCGGGCTGATCGTGGACGTGGGCAGCGGACCGGGCGTGATCGCCTGTCTGCTCGCCGACACCTTCCCCGGCGCCCGGATCGTCGCCGTCGACGGATCCGCGCCGCTCCTCGAACGGGCCCGGACGCGGGCGGAGCGACTTGGCGTCGCCGACCGCTTCGGCACCCTCGCCGGTGAACTCCCCGGCATCCTCGACGACTTGGACTACCCGGCCGATCTGCTCTGGGCCGGCCGCAGCCTGCACCACCTCGGTGACCAGCGCGCCGCCCTCGCCGCGTTCGCCGCCCGCCTCACGCCCGGCGGCACCCTGGCCCTCCAGGAGGGCGGCCTGCCGGCCCGGTTCCTGCCGCGCGACCTCGGCTTCGGACGGCCCGGACTGCAGGCGCGCCTCGACGCGCTGGAGGAGGAGCGGTTCGCCGCGATGCGCGCGGACCTGCCCGGCTCCGTCGCCGAGACCGAGGACTGGCCGGCGCTGCTCGCCTCCGCCGGACTCAGGCCCACCGGAACCCGCACCTTCCTCCTCGACCTGCCCGCCCCGACCACGGACCGGGCCCGCGCCTACGTCGTCGCCTCCCTGACCCGCACCCGCGAGGGCCTCGGCGACCACCTCGACGCCGACGACCGCGCGACCCTCGACCGGCTCCTCGACCCGGACGACAAGGCGAGCGTGCACCACCGGCCGGACGTGTTCGTCCTGGCCGCGCAGACGGTGTACACGGCGGTACGGACGAAGTGAGCCTTGACTTCGAGAACTCTCCAAGTGATGGAATCCCCGGCGTCCGAACGAAAACGCAGGGGGATCACCATGACCGGATCGACCATGACCAGCTCAGCCCTGACCGGATCGACCGCGACCGACTCTCCGGTCGCACTCATCACCGGCGGTGGCAGCGGCATCGGCGCCGCGGTCGCGCGGCAACTGCTGGACGCCGGGTACCGGGTCGCCGTCACCGGCCGCGGTGAGGCGCGGCTGCGGGGCTTCGCCGAGGAACTCGGGGCTCCCGACGGTCTGTTGACGATCGTCGGGAACGCGGCCGAGTACGGCGATGTGCAGGCGGCCGTCGACACGGTACTCAAGGCCTTCGGCCGACTCGACGCGGTCGTCGCCAACGCCGGTTTCGCCACCCACGACTCGGTCGCCGAGGGTGACCCGTCCGGCTGGACCGAGATGGTGCTGACCAACGTCCTGGGCCCGGCCCTGCTCATCCGCGCCTCCATCGACGCCCTCAAGGAGACCCGCGGCAGGATCGTCCTGGTCGGAAGCGTCGCCGGGTTCGTGCCCGGTCCCGGCAACCTCTACGGGGCGACGAAGTGGGCGGTGACCGGGCTCGCCGAGAACACCCGGCGGCAGGTGACCGACTGGGGTGTCGGCGTGACCCACATCGCGCCCGGACGCGTCGAGACACCGTTCTGGGACAGCTACGGCAGCCTGCCGCCGGGGCATCTGCTGACCGCCGACCAGATCGCCGACTCGGTGGTGTGGGCCATCCGGCAGCCCGACGGCGTGGACGTCAACACCGTCGTCGTACGGCCGCTCGGGCAGCCCAACTGACGTACGGGCGCGTTCAGTTGTCCCGGATGAACTGCTGCGCCAGCCGCTCGCCCAGCGAGGCCGCCGCGTCGTGGCTCTCGATGGGCGTGACGCGGGAGTTCGCGAAGAGGATGTACGTCACGCCGGAGGCGGCGCCGCCGGTCGCCGGGTCGGGGTCGATGTCGAGCGCCTCGGCGGCGGCGTAGGAGGCCTCGCCGATGACCCCCTGAGGGCCGGTGTCGCCGACGACGGCGTAGAGGACCTGGTCGTCGTGGACGACGGCGACCACGCTGCCGCCCTCGATGCCCGCCGCGGAGTGGTCCCAGATGTCGCTGATCCTGGGGACGACGACATACGGCAGCGTCTCGGAGCGCAGCGGCAGGCCGTCGGACTGGTGGAAGGCGGTGTCGGGCTGGAACCAGGGGTCGGTGTCCTCATTGCACTCGTCGGTGCGCTGCCCGTCGCAGTCGATGTCCATGTCGGCCGTCCAGAAGACGGCGCCGTTCTTGCCGCACACGGGGACGGTGGCCGAGGCGCCCGCGTCGGTACGGTACCTGCCGTGGGAGATCTGCGAGCAGGACGCGACCTTCGCGAGCAGGTCGGCCGCGCCGACCGAGCCCTCCCGGACGGACGGCGGCCGTGACGCGCCGGAGGCGCTCGCGGGGAACAGCCCGGCGGCGAGCAGCGCGGCGACGGAAACCGCGGCGAGGGGCAGTGTTCGGATGCGCACTGGGGAAGGGCCTCTCTTCCGGAAACAGGTCTATTAGGAAACTTTCCTGACTTGTGCTGATTGCGGCGTCATGACCCCAGTAGAAGACTGGACATGCCGAAGATTTCGGATGTGGGCCCGGATTTCCGGGAGGTGTCATGTTCGTACGCGCCATCTACACGACCGGCGATCCCGCGAAGATCGACACAGCGATCAGGGCGATGAACACAGAAGGACGGGACCTGTTGGAGGACCGTCCCGGGTACCGCGGAGCAAGTGTCTTCGTGGACCGGGCGCTCGGGAAGCTGCTGGCGGCGAGCTGGTGGGAGTCGGAGGAGGACCGGCGCAACAGCGACGAGGTGTTGCGCGAGCGGCGGGCGGCCATGCTGGAGCCGTTCGCGGGGACACTGGCGGTCTTCAACTACGAGGCGTTGGTCTTCCATCAGGTCAGGCAGCCGCTGGCGGGCGGCGGACTACGGCTCACCAGGCTGGAGTTCGACCCCATGGACACCGACCTGCTCGCCGACACGTTCCGCTCGACGGTGGTGCCCAAGCTGGAGACCCTCACGGGGCTGGCCCGGGCGTCACTGATGGTCGACCGGGAGCGGGGGCGCGGAATGGTCGGCGCGGTCTTCGTCGATCAGGCGTCCCTGGCGGCGTCCCGCGCGGGCCAGGCGGCGGCCCGGCACGAAGGCGCGGCCAAGGCGCATGTGGCCGTGACCGGGCTGGAGGAGTTCGAGGTCGTCTTCACCGACGTGCGCGGCGACTGAGGCGCTCCGCCCCCGTCCTCGTACGCGTCCGCCCGCCGCTCATAGGGCTGAGCGGCGGGCGGACGGTCGTACCGAAGCGGGCGTCAGGCCACGTCGAACGTCGCCGGGTCCGGACCGATCCGCCGGTCCTCGTTCAGCGCGCTGATCGCCGCGAGGTCTTCGGCGTCCAGGCTGAAGTCGAAGACCTCGATGTTCTCCTTGATCCGCGACGGCGTCACGGACTTCGGGATCACGACATTGCCCAGCTGGAGGTGCCAGCGCAGCACCACCTGGGCCGGCGTCCGGCCGTGCTTCTGCGCGATGGCGACGATCGCCGGGACCTCCAGCAGCCCCTTGCCCTGGCCGAGCGGCGACCAGGCCTCGGTGGCGATGCCCTGCTCGGCGTGGTACTCACGGGAGGCGGGCTGCTGCAGGTGGGGGTGCAGCTCGATCTGGTTGACCGCCGGGACGACCGACGTCTCGCCGATCAGCCGCTTCAGGTGCTCCGGAAGGAAGTTGGACACACCGATCGCGCGGACCCGGCCGTCGGCGTAGAGCTTCTCGAAGGCCTTGTAGGTGTCGACGTAGGTGTCGCGGGCCGGCAGCGGCCAGTGGATGAGGTACAGGTCGACGTAGTCCAGACCGAGCTTCTCCAGCGACACGTCGAAGGCGCGCAGCGTGGAGTCGTATCCCTGCTCGGCGTTCCAGAGCTTGGTGGTGACGAAGATGTCCTCGCGGGGGATGCCGGCGGTGGCGATGGCCTTGCCGGTGCCCTCCTCGTTGCCGTAGATCGCCGCTGTGTCGATGCTGCGGTACCCGGCCTCCAGCGCGATGCCGACCGCCTGCTCCGCCTCGTCGTCCGGCACCTGCCAGACGCCGAAGCCCAGCTGGGGCATCTCGACGCCGTTGTTGAGGGTGATCTGGGGGACCTTGCTGCTCACGAGCTCTTGATCCTTACGGTTGTCGTCAGGTGGTACTCATATCGTCAACGATCACGAGGCGTGATGCATTCCTGACGGCGGAATCCGATCGAAAGAGAGTCCCTCGCGCGGGCCGGCTCAGGCCCGGTACAGCGCCTCGACCTCGTTGGCGTACGCGTTCTCGATCGCCTTGCGCTTCAGCTTCAGTGACGGGGTGAGCAGTCCGTGCTCCTCGGTGAAGGGCTGGGCGAGGATGCGGAAGGTGCGGATCGACTCGGCCTGGGAGACAAGGGTGTTGGCGGCGACGACGGCCCGCCGCACCTCGGTCTCCAGGTCGGCGTCGCGGACCAGCTGGGCCGGGGTCATCTGGGGCTTGTCGCGCATCATCAGCCAGTGCTCCACGGCCTCCTGGTCGAGGGTGACCAGGGCCGCGATGTAGGGGCGGTCGTTGCCGACGACGATGCACTGCGCGACCAGCGGATGGTCGCGGACGCGTTCCTCCAGCACGCCCGGCGAGACGCTCTTGCCGCCGGAGGTGACCAGGATCTCCTTCTTGCGGCCGGTGATGGTGAGGTAGCCGTCCTCGTCGAGGGAGCCCAGGTCGCCGGTGGCCAGCCAGCCGTCGTGCAGGGCCGCGTCGGTGGCCTTCTGGTTGTTGAGGTAGCCCTGGAAGACGTTGGGCCCGTTCAGCCAGATCTCGCCGTCGTCCGCAATGTGCACGGTCATGCCCGGGATGGGCTGGCCGACGGTGCCGTAGCGGGTGCGGTAGGGCGGATTGGCGGTCGCGGCCGCCGTGGTCTCGGTGAGGCCGTACCCCTCGTAGACGTGGATGCCGGCGCCCGCGAAGAACAGGCCGAGCCGCCGGTCCATCGCCGAGCCGCCGGTCATCGCCTGCTTGATGCGCCCGCCCATCGCGGCCCGCATCTTGGAGTAGACGAGCTTGTCGAAGAGCTGGTGCTGCATGCGCAGACCCGCCGACGGGCCGGGGCCGATGCCCCACGCCTTGGCCTCGATGGCGTCCGCGTACTTCACGGCGACCTCGACGGCCTTCTCGAAGGCGCCCGACCTGCCCTCCTTCTCGGCCTTGCGGCGGGCGGCGTTGAAGACCTTCTCGAAGATGTACGGCACGGCCAGGAAGAACGTCGGCTTGAACGCGGCCAGGTCCGGCAGCAGCGCGGCCGCGTTCATCTGCGGCTGGTGGCCGAAGCGGACCTTGCCGCGGATCGCGGCGACCTGCACCATCCGCCCGAAGACGTGCGCCAGCGGCAGGAACAGCAGGGTCGCCGCCTCGTCGCCCTTCTTGGAGTGGAACACCGGCTCCCAGCGCTGGATGACCGTGTCCGCCTCGTACATGAAGTTGCCGTGCGAGATGACACAGCCCTTGGGGCGCCCCGTCGTGCCCGAGGTGTAGATGATCGTCGCGACGGAGTCGGGGGTGACCGCCTGCCGGTGGCGGTGGACCACCTCGTCGTCGAGGTGGGCGCCGGCGTCGTACAGCTCCTGCACCGCGCCCGAGTCCAGCTGCCACAGCTGGTGCAGCCGGGGCAGCCGGTCGATGACGGTGGCGATCGTCATCGCGTGGTCCTCGTGTTCGACGATCGCCGCCGAGCACTCGGCGTCGTACAGCGTCCAGAAGCACTGTTCGGCCGAGGAGGTGGGGTAGATCGGCACCACCTGGGCGCCGATCGTCCACAGCGCGTAGTCGAACAGCGTCCACTCGTACCGCGTACGGGACATGATCGCGACCCGGTCGCCGAACCGGATGCCCTGGGCGAGCAGGCCCTTGGCGAGGGCGAGCACCTCGTCCCGGAACTCGGCGGCGGTGACGTCCCGCCACTGTCCGTCCTCGTCCTTGCGGCCGAGGGCGACGTACAGCGGATCCTCCTGCGCATGCTCGAAGACGACGTCGGCCAGGCCGCCCACCGGCGGTGCCAACGCCAACGGAGGGTTGGTGAACTCGCGCAAACCCCGCTCCCCGCTCCGAATGCCTCGGCTGAAGCTCCGCTCAGCGCGGTGAAAGCTACCCCACCCGCGTTTCGGACGGGAGGGGGCCGGAAATCGACCAGTGCTCAGGCACGCACTGGTCAGTGCGGGAAAATGCGCTCACATGGGGAAGGGTCGGACAGAAAACTGACGGTTGAGTAAGTTTCGGGCCCGTAATCTCCACCGAATCTGTACGACCCGGTTACCCGGTACGGGCCCTGTCGATCATGTCATCCCCGGCGTGTCGCCGACGCCTTGTTCGTCTCTTCCGTCGTCTCTCGAGCCCTCTCCTCTGTCAGCGCGCGAGGGGCCGAAGCTGTCACTCCGCCGCCTCCCGCGGCAGCGTGTCCTGCGTCCGAGAGGTCAGCCGGAAGGTGGTTCACCGCGCCGCCCGCCACACCGGCCCACTCCTGCGGCACGGCGGCCGGCGCGGCGCCCGCGATGCCGGCGACACCAGCCCCGCACCGACACCCACCAGCACCAGCCCCGGTGCCAGGGCACTCGCCGTCGACCCGGCGTCCAGGACCGCCATGCGCCAACGACCGCCGCCTACGGCCGCGCCGCGCGGGCCCGATCGGCGCCTACCGCCGGTGCAACCGGTCCCCGCCCGCCAGAATCGCCCCCGCCAACGCATCAGCCGCCCCCTGCGCGGCCGTCCGCCGCCGCCCGTGCACCAGCACGAAGTCGACCCTCCCCAGTTCCGGCAACCCGGCTCGCTCGGGCATCCGCACCAGCCCCGGCGGAATCAGCCCCCGTGAGTGCGCCATCACCCCCAGCCCGGCGCGTGCCGCCGCGACCAGCCCGTTGAGGCTGCCGCTCGTGCACACGATCCGCCACTCACGCCCTTGCCGTTCCAGCGCCTCCAACGCGAGCGCCCTGGTGATCCCCGGCGGCGGATAGACGATCAACGGCACCGGACGTTCCGGCTCCAGGCGGAGCCGCTCCGCGCCGATCCACACCAGGCGGTCGTGCCAGACCAGCTCGCCCCGAGGGTCCTCGGGGCGTCGCTTGGCGAGGACCAGGTCGAGCTTCCCGGCGGCCAGCTGTTCGTGAAGGGTGCCCGAGAGTTCGACCGTCAGTTCCAGGTCGACCTCGGGGTGGTCGTGGCGGAAGCCCTCCAGGATCTCCGGCAGGCGGGTCAGGACGAAGTCCTCGGAGGCGCCGAAGCGGAGCCGGCCGCGCAGCCGGGTGCCGGTGAAGAACGCCGTGGCCTGCTCATGCACATCCAGGATCCGGCGGGCGAAGCCGAGCATGGCCTCGCCGTCCTCGGTCAGCTCCACGGAGTGGGTGTCCCGGGCGAACAGCGGCCGCCCAGTGGCGTCCTCAAGACGCCGCACGTGCTGGCTGACGGTCGACTGGCGCAGGCCGAGACGGCGCGCCGCCTGCGTGAAGCTCAGCGTCTGGGCCACGGCGAGGAACGTGCGCAAGTGGGAGGGGTCGTACACGGCACTCAGGCTACCGGCCGTTATCGCGGAACGTGATGACAGTCAGAGTGGTATGCCGGATTCCCGATCGCTGATCGCCGGAGGACGATGGAGAGGGCACGTCCGTGCCGGGAACCCGACGTTCCGTGAAGGAACAGCCGAGTACGACAGCGAAGTAGTGGAGCACAGTGAAACGCCTGCGATGGCCGCGTTGGATGCCGATCGACCCGTACATTCTGCTGCTGCTCGGGACCGTGGGCCTCGCGGCCCTCGTCCCGGCACGCGGGACGGCCTCCGACGTGGCGTCCGGCGCCTCCACGGCCGCGATCGCCTTCCTGTTCTTCCTCTACGGCGCCCGGCTGTCCACCCGTGAGGCCATGGACGGACTGAAGCACTGGCGGCTCCATGTCACCGTCCTGGCCTGCACCTTCGTCGTCTTCCCGCTGCTGGGCCTGGCCGCCCGCGGACTCGTACCGGTGCTTTTGACCCACCCTCTCTACCAGGGCCTGCTCTTCCTCACCCTCGTCCCGTCGACCATCCAGTCGTCGATCGCCTTCACCTCGATGGCCCGCGGCAACGTGCCCGCCGCGATCTGCGCGGGCTCCTTCTCCTCCCTCGTCGGCATCGTCATCACCCCGCTCCTCGCGGCGGCCGTGCTCGGCAGCACCGGCGGTGGCTTCTCGGCCGACTCGCTCGTCAAGATCGTGCTGCAGCTGCTGGTGCCGTTCGTCGCCGGGCAGCTGCTGCGCCGCTGGATCGG
Organism: Streptomyces sp. NPDC093591; assembly: GCF_044764885.1. Lineage (NCBI taxonomy): Bacteria > Bacillati > Actinomycetota > Actinomycetes > Kitasatosporales > Streptomycetaceae > Streptomyces > Streptomyces sp. NPDC093591. The sequence goes on along the minus strand of NZ_JBIWIY010000008.1, from coordinate 52,010 downwards.
CGGCTTCGTCGCCCGGCACAAGAAGGTGCTCGGGCTGGTCGACCGCGGATCGATCCTGCTGGTCGTCTACACCGCGTTCAGCGAGGGCATGGTCCAGGGCATCTGGCACCAGGTGAGCCCGGTACGGCTGGCCGGACTGCTCGCCGTCGAGGTGGTGCTGCTGGCCGTCATGCTCGCCCTGACCTGGTACGGCGCCAAGGCGCTGCGCTTCAACCGCGAGGACCGCATCGCGATCCAGTTCGCCGGCTCGAAGAAGTCTCTCGCCGCCGGCCTGCCCATGGCGAGCGTCCTGTTCGGCGCACACGCCTCGCTGGCCGTGCTGCCGCTGATGCTCTTCCACCAGATGCAGCTGATGGTGTGCGCGGTCATCGCCAAGCGCCGGGCGCACGACGCCCAGGCCGCCGACGACGCCTCGGAGCCGGTCACCGCGTCGGAGCGAGCCGCAGCGTCACGAACCGCGGTCGGTACAGGGACACGTTCCGGTTGAGCTGCGCCGCCGCGCCGCCCGTCTCCAGCCAGTTGACGTCGTAGCTGACCACGAGACGTCCGTCGCCGCTCAGCTCGGGGTGCGTCTGCGGGTTGTAGGCGGCGACCTGGCCGCCCTGCGGCAGCGCCGGGCTGAAGTCCTTCGTCGGCCCGTGCCACGGGCCGGTGGGGGAACAGGCCCAGTACGACGTGACAGTGGTCAGCCCCTCGGTGCCCGCGGCCATCGTGAACAGGACGTACGTCCCCCGCACCCGCACCACCGAGAACGCGCTGCCCACCCCCTTGCGCTCCCCGTCCCCGAGCACCGGGCGCGGCCGGGCGGCCCCGGCCCTGCCCCACGCCGACCCGTTCCAGTACTCCCAGGCCCCCGGCTCGGCCAGCCTGCCCTCGGGCACGCGGGCGACGAAGGCGTGCGAGGCCGGCCGGGACGCGGCCTGCCCGTCGTCGCCCCCGAAGACGTACGTCCAGCCGTCCTCCTCGACGAGCGTCGTGCCGAACAGGACCCGCCGGGAGGGATCCGGCACCAGCTGCTGGTCAAAAACCTTGACGACCGACTCCACCCGCAGGTCGGGCAGCGAGAGCGTGGCGACCTCGGTGGCGGTGGGCACACCGTAGATCCAGGGGGCCTGCCCGGCCGTGCGCACCCACAGCAGCACCCGCAGCACCTGCTCGGAAGAGCCGGGGGAGCGGGGCTCGACGCGGGCCGCCACCGGCCAGCGCCACTGGTTCGGGGCCGGGTCGGGGAACAGGGGAGTGGCGAGCGTGCGCTCCAGGCGTCCGTCGCGCATGACGACCGCCGAGTTGCGCACCAGGGGCGCGGTCGTATCCCGCCAGGTGTGGGACTCGCCGAACGGGTTGGGCGGGGCGTACACCTGGCCGAGGTAGGTGTCCGAGAACAGCCACAGCAGCCGGCCGTCCGGCAGCCGCACCGAGTGGGTGCCGTCGCCGCCGGTCCAGTCGTCGGTGCGGGCGGGGTCGTCGCCGTAGCGGGCGAACTCGGCGGTGAGGCCGTCGTCGGCCTTCCAGGAGGCGACCGAATGCGGCGCGCACGTGCCACCGCCCTCCCGTTCGCCGTCGTCCGGGAGGGCGGTGAGCAGCACGGCCCCGAGAACCAGGGCCAGCAGGAGTCCGAGGCCGGTGGCGGTGCGCTGCCGTGCTCGTGTGTCTTCGGGCACGCCCGGGACGTTAGTGGCCTCGGCGCACCTGGTCCATGGGCAGCCACAGCACGGTGCCGTCGGTGGCCGAACCCTTACGGGCGGTGACCCGTGCCGCGGCGTTGATCTCCGCGTCGCCGAGCGCCCGGTTCCACACGTGGACGTCGTCGATCGCGCCGGTCAGGAAGGCCCGGCTGTCCATGCGCTGGCCTACGTGCACACCGAACGGCGAGTTCCGGCTGACCGAACCGGGCACGTCCGCGGTGCTGATCTCCGTACCGTCCAGGAACAGCGTCAGCTGCCCGCCGCCGCGCCGCAGGGCGAGGTGGTGCCACTCACCGTCGTTGTGGGCGCCGGTGGCCCACAGGGACGCGGTCCGCACGGTCCCGAAACCCTGCCGTGTGGTGATCAGGGCGCGCACCCGGTCGTTGTCGGGCTCGCCACGCAGCCAGACCTGGGGCTGGGTGGAGCCGATTCCGCCCATCCACAGGAACGGCTGCTCGCCGGTGGTGGCGGAGTAGCGGAAGAACAGCGAGACCGTGAACGGACCGTCCTTGAGCGGGAGTCGAGAGCGGTACGGCAGACGTACGGCGTCGTCGTCGCCGTCGAACTCCACAGCGTTGCCGATCACCCCGTCCGTAGCCTCGGGGCCCCCGAGGACGGTCGCGCGGGGTGCGCCCGGGGCGAGGTCGGGGGTGGTCGGGTCGGGGCCGCGGCGCGGGCCGAGCCAGGCCTCGTCGAAGCGGGCGAAGCGGATCTCGTCGCGCGCGTCGACGGCGCCGCCCTCGTACATCAGGCCCACCGTGGACGCGTCGATGCCCACCATGTCGGAGTAGCCCGACCAGTCCGTGGTGACGACCTTGCCGCGGTCCACGCTGTCCCAGGTGGTGCCGCCGTTCCAGGAGGACCGGATCATCATGGTCCGCCGGCGGTCGGGATCGCCGGGCGCGGACAGCAGGAGGCGCTTGCCCAGACGGAGCGTGGCGCCTTGGACCTGAGGCGTGTACAGGTCAGGAAGGTCCCGGAACGGGCCGGTGAAGCTGTCGCCGCCGTCGCGGCTGTATGTCTGGGAGCGGTGCCCGAGGTCGGTGCCGTCCTGTTCCCGGCCGCTGATGAGGATCGTGCCGTCGGTGCGCTCGGTGAGGGTCACTTCGGAGGGCTTCTGCCGGAAGGTGCCGTCGGCCGCGGCGATGGGCCAGGAGTCGGTGGCGCCGATCCGCCAGTGGTCGCCGCCGTCGTCGCTGACGATGAGGGCGGCGTGGTTGGCGGTGACCCGACTGCCGTCCCAGGTCTCGGTGTTGACGCCGAAGACGAGCCGCCCGGCGTGCTTGCCCCTGGTGAGCTGGATGCCGTGCACGGGGCCGGTGGCGTACCAGGAGTTCCAGTTCGCGGGCAGTATCTCGTCGCTCAGGTCGCGCGGCTCGGACCAGGTCCGGCCGTCGTCGTCGCTGTACTGGAGATAGGGGGTGCGCTCGCACGGGACGGAGCAACTGCCGCTGTCCGTACGGCCCGGGTTGTACGTCTCCGCCAGGAGGATGCGGCCGGTCTCACGGTCCACGATCGGCGCCGGGTTGCCGTGTGTGTCGCCGTCGCCCTCGTTGACGACCTGGAGCGGCCCCCAGGTGCGGCCACCGTCCGTCGAGCGCTTGAGAACGATGTCGATGTCGGCGGCGTCACCGCAGTTGAGCACCCGCCCCTCGGCGAACGCCAGCAGCGTGCCGTCCTTGGTCTTCACGATCGCGGGGATCCGGAAGCAGGCGTACCCGGGATCCTGGGACGCCTTGAAGAGCACCTGCTGCTCGAACAGCGGTGTGCGGGTGGTCGGTTGGGACGGCGCCGAACCTAACGTCGCGGCCGTCGCCGTAGTGGCGACGGCCGCGACGAGGGCAGCTCTGAGACGTGCGCGAACTCTTGACGGCATGGTGCGGCCCGCCCTTCATCGTCTGGTCGTGCGTCCAGGCATCTGAACATTCGGACATCCCACGTCCAAGGTGCGCATCACAGACGTTAGTTGGGCTATCGCACACATCACAAGAACCGTGCACGTGTCACCTCACGGATGGAGTACGACTTTCCCTCGGTTGACCCGGGACTCGATCGCCGCGTGCGCCTCGGCCGCCTCCTCCAACCCGAACTCCCCGTGTACGGCGGGCTTCAGCACGCCCTCGGCGAACAGCTCCCACAGCTCCTTGCGCCACCGCTCGTACAGCTCCGGCTCCTCGCGAGCGATGCGTCCCATCTGGAACCCGACGACGGACTTGGCGCCCACGAGAAGGTCGTACGCCTGGATCGTCCCGCCGCCCGAGCTGTACGCCACGAGCCGCCCTCCCGGTGCGAGCGCGGCGAGGGCCGGGGTGAGCAGGTCGCCGCCCACCGCGTCGAGGACGTAGTCGACGGGGGCTCCCCAACCGCCCTCCCGGTACGTGACGACGTCGTCGGCGCCGAGGGAGCGTACGAAATCCGCCTTGGCCGGATCGGACACCGCGCCCACGACCCGCCCCGCGCCCCGGGCCCGCGCGAGCCGTACGGCGAGATGCCCCACACCGCTCGCCGCCGCGGTGATCAGCGCCGCCTCTCCGCGCTCGGGCCGGGCGGCCTCCAGCGCGCCGAGTGCGACCAGGCCGCTGCGGACGAGGGCGACGGCATCGGTGGCGGTGGCGGTGTCGGGAATCGGGGAGGCCATGGCCTCGTGCAGGAGCGCGTAGTCGGCGTAGCCGTGGCCGAAGCACAGGCCGGTCACGCGGTCGCCGGTGCGGAAGCGGGCGGCCCCCTCGCCCACGGCCGCGACCCTGCCCGCGATCTCGCCGCCCAGGGGGACGGGCTCGGGAGCCTCGGTGACCTTGCGGACGACGGGGAGCGTCACGCCGATCGCCTCGCAGTGGACGAGGAGTTCACCGGGGCCCGGCTCCGGGACGGGGGCCTGCTCCAGGAACAGGGGGCCGCCGGGGGACTCGTAGCGGACGCGGCGCATCGCACCTCCAGAAGTCATTGGGTATACCAACGGTTTCGACGGCGCTGACGCTACCGGCCAGTCGTTGGGAAGTCCAACGAAATCCCGGTAGGGTGCCCACATGTCCGAAGCCCCGCTCCCCGCGATCCGCTCCCTCCCCAGCTGGCTGCTCGGCCGTGCCGCCGCCCGGGGGCGGTCCCTGGTGGCCGAGGCACTGGCCGCGGAGGGCATGAAGATGTGGCACCACGTGGTGCTCTCCGCCGTCCGCGACCTCGCCCCCGTCGCCCAGGCCGACCTGGGGCGCGGCGTCCAGCTCGACCCCAAGGACCTGGTGGGGATCCTCAACGACCTGCAGTCCGCCGGCCTCGTCGTGCGCGAGCCCGACCCCCGCGACCGCCGCAAGAACGCGGTCTCCCTCACGGACGCGGGTGGCCGCCTGCTGACGCGCTGCGAGAAGGCGGCCCGCGAGGCCAACGACACCCTCCTCGCGCCGCTCTCGAAGGCCGAACGTGACCGGTTCATGGACCTGTTGATCCGGATCTCCGGTACGCAGAGCTGATGGCGGATAACGTTCCGTCATGACCGCACCACTCGCGCTCGAAGGCGCCCGTACCGCCCTTGTGCTCGTCGATCTGATGGACCGCATCGTCGCGCTGCCCCTGGAGCCCCGCAAGGGCACCGAAGTCCTCTCGACCTGCGAGGAGTTGGCCGCCAGGTTCCGCGCCGCGGGGGCGGCCGTCGTCCTCGTCCGGGTCGAACGCCCCTCGGTCGCCGAGCAGCCGCCCGGCAGCGGTCTGGTGGCGGGACTGCCGAAGGGCGGCGACATCGAGATCGTGAAGCGCACGATCGGCGCTTTCCAGGGCACGGGCCTGGACGACCGCCTGCGTGAACGCGGCGTCACCACCCTGGTGTTCGGCGGCATCGCCACCAACCTCGGCGTCGAGTCCACCGCCCGCGCCGCCGGCGACCTGGGCTACGACCTGGTCTTCGTCGAGGACGCGATGACGGCGTTCACGGCGGCGGAGCACGAGGCCTCGGTGCGGCTCGACTTCCCGAGGCTGGGCTCCGTGACACGTGCCGCGGACGTGACCTTCACGGCCACCTGAAGCAGGACGGAAACAGCGGGGCCCCTACAGGCGCAGGGGGCGCTCCCCGCCGTTCGGGGCCCCGCCGCCGTGCAGCGGGGGAACCATGTCAGCCCTGGGCGGCCGCGGCCCGCAGGGCGATGCGGTCCTCACCCGCGTACACGTTCATGGAGCTGCCCCGCAGGAAGCCCACCAGTGTCAGCCCCGTCTCCGCGGCGAGGTCCACCGCGAGGGACGAGGGTGCCGAGACCGCCGCCAGGACCGGGATGCCGGCCATGACCGCCTTCTGGGCGAGCTCGAAGCTGGCCCGGCCGGAGACAAGCAGGACCGTGCGGGACAGGGGCAGGTCGCCGTTCTGCAGGGCGCGGCCGACCAGCTTGTCGACCGCGTTGTGCCGGCCGACGTCCTCCCGTATGTCGAGCAGCTCGCCGTCCTCGGTGAACAGGGCCGCCGCGTGCAGGCCCCCGGTCCGGTCGAAGACCCGCTGGGCCGCGCGGAGCCGGTCGGGGAGGGCGGCGAGCAGGTCGGGGTCGAGCCGGACCGGGGCGCCCTCGCCGTCGTCGATGGTCCAGCGGGCCGTCGTACGCACCGCGTCCAGCGACGCCTTGCCGCACAGCCCGCAGGACGACGTCGTGTAGACGTTGCGCTCGAGGGTGATGTCGGGGATCGCCACCCCCGGGGCCGTCCTCACGTCCACCACGTTGTACGTGTTCGAGCCGTCCACCGTGGCGCCCGCGCAGTACACGATGTTCTGCAGATCGGCCTGCTCGGCGAGCACTCCCTCGCTCACCAGGAACCCGGCGGCCAGCGCGAAGTCGTCGCCGGGTGTGCGCATGGTGATCGCCAGCGGCTTGCCGTTGAGCCGGATCTCCAGGGGTTCCTCGGCGACGAGTGTGTCCGGCCGGGTGGAGACGGCGCCGTCCCGGATCCGGATCACCTTGCGTCGTTCCGTGACTCGTCCCATGTCCCTGTCCCCACCAGTCCTGATCAGTCCCGGTTCTGTACATGCTGGTAGCCGAAGCGACCCTTGATGCACAGGTTGCCGTGGGTCACCGGGTTGTCGTGCGGCGAGGTGACCTTCACGATCTCATTGTCCTGCACGTGCAGGGTGAGGTTGCAGCCCACTCCGCAGTACGCGCACACCGTGGTCGTCTCCGTCTGCGCCGCCTCGTCCCAGGTACCCGCCGCCCGCATGTCGAACTCGGACTTGAAGGACAAGGCCCCCGTCGGGCACACCTCGATGCAGTTCCCGCAGTACACGCAGGCCGAGTCGGTCAGCGGGGCGTCGTGTTCCACCGCGATGCGGGCGTCGAAGCCGCGCCCGGTGACGGAGATCGCGAAGGTGTTCTGCCACTGGTCGCCGCAGGCGTCCACGCACTTGTAGCAGAGGATGCACTTGTCGTAGTCGCGCACGTAGAGGTCGTTGTCGATCTTCGGTTCCTCGTTGAGGCGCGCCGCGTCGGGGCCGAAGCGGTCCGGCTTCGCCTCGTACTCCTTGATCCACTCCGCGACCTGCGGGGTGGTCGACAGGTCGACCGACGAGGCGAGCAGTTCGAGGACGATCTTGCGGCTGTGCCGGGCGCGTTCGGTGTCGGTCCTCACCGCCATGCCTGGCTCGGCCCTGCGTGAGCAGGCGGGGACCAGGGTCCGGGACCCCTCGACCTCGACGACGCACACCCGGCAGGCGTTCTTGGGCGTGAGGGTGTCCCCTTGGCACAGGGTCGGGATGTCCTTCCCGGCGGCCCGGCAGGCGTCGAGGATCGTGGAGCCCTCCGTCGCGCGCACCGGCTCCCCGTCGATCGTGAACTCCAGCAGCCGGCGCGGGATCCCCAGCGGTGTCACGGTCATTCGTACGCCCCCAGACGGTCGATGGCGGATTCCACGGCGTTCCACGCGGTCTGCCCCAGACCGCAGATCGAGGCGTCCCGCATCGCGCGGCCGACCTCCCTGAGCAGGGCGATGTCATCGGCGGCCGCCGCACCCGACCGCTCGACGATCCGGTGCAGCGCCTCCTCCTGCCGCACGGTCCCGACCCGGCACGGCACGCACTGCCCGCACGACTCGTCGCGGAAGAACTCGGCGATGCGCAGCAGCAGCCGGGGCAGCGGAACGGTGTCGTCGAAAGCCATGACCACGCCCGAGCCGAGCGTCGTGCCTGCCTCCCGCGTGCCCTCGAAGGTGAGCGGGATGTCCAGCTCGTCGGCCCGTACGAAGCCGCCCGCCGCCCCGCCCAGCAGCACCGCCCGCAGCCGCCGGCGCACTCCGGCCAGTTCCAGCAGTTCGCCCAGCGTCGCGCCGAAGGGGAGTTCGTAGATGCCGGGCCGGTCCACACTCCCGGAGACGCAGAACAGCTTCGGCCCGGTGGACTTCGCGGTGCCGATCGCCGCGTACGCCGGTGCTCCCATGGTCAGGATCGGCAGCACGTTGACCAGCGTCTCCACGTTGTTCTCCACCGTGGGTTTGCCGAACAGCCCCTTCTCCACCGGGAACGGCGGCTTCGAGCGCGGTTCGCCCCGGTAGCCCTCGATGGAGTTGAAGAGAGCCGTCTCCTCGCCGCAGATGTACGCCCCGGCGCCGCGGCGGACCTCGATGTCGAAGGCGTAGCCCTGGCCTAGGACGTCATCGCCGAGGAAGCCGCGCGCGCGTGCCTGGGCGATGGCGTGTTCCAGGCGGCGCAGAGCGCGCGGGTACTCGCCGCGCAGATAGAGGTAGCCCTTGTGGGCGCCGATCGCATACGACGCGATCGTCATCGCCTCCACCAGCGCGTACGGGTCGCCCTCCATGATCACGCGGTCCTTGAAGGTGCCCGGCTCGGACTCGTCGGCGTTGCAGACGACGTAGTGCGGGTGGTCGGGCTGCGACGCCGTGGCCTGCCATTTGCGGCCGGTGGGGAAGGCGGCGCCGCCGCGCCCGACCAGGCCGGAGTCGGTGACCTCGCGGATTACTCCGGCGGGACCGAGGTCGAAGGCCCGGCGCAGGGCGGTGTAGCCGCCGTGGGCGCGGTAGTCGTCCAGCGACGAGGGGTCGACGACGCCGACGCGCCGCAGCAGGGTCAGCGACGGATCGCCTGCCTGCGGTACGGCCATCGCGGCCGGCGGCTCCTCGGGCGCCGAGTCCGGCGCGCTCGCGGCGAGGACGGCGTCGTGCACGGTCGCCGGAGCCGACACCGCCGTACGCACCGGGTCCCCGGCCTTGATCGCGAGCGCCGCCGGAGCCCGCTCGCACAGGCCCAGGCAGGGACTGCGCTCGACCGACACCCCGCTGCCGAGCCCGAGTCTCGCCTCGATGCCGGCGCACAGCTCGCTCGCCCCGGCGGCCGCGCACGCGAGGTCCGTGCAGACGTGGAGCACGGTGGCGGGGCGTGGCTTGACCGAGAACATGGCGTAGAAGGTGGCGACGCCGTACGCCTCCGCCGGCGGCACCGTCAGCCGCCGGCACAGGTAGTCGAGGGCGCCCTCGCTGATCCAGCCGATCCGGTCGTTGATCGCGTGCAGCCCCGGCAACAGCAGGTCGCGGCGGTCCCGGGCCTCGCGTCCGCCGCGCGCCCACCTCAGGTCGGCGTCGCTGCGGTCCGCCCCCTCCCATGAGGACTCCGGGGGGCCCAACAGGGCGTCCACGGCCGCCCGTTCGTCGTCCGTCGGTTTACTGTCGCCGAAGTGCAGGTCCACTCACGTCACCTCAGTTCGTCACTACGGTCGCGACGGGGAGCTTCTCGATCCGGATCGCCGACGCCTTGAACTCCGCCGTCCCCGCGATCGGGCAGTTCGCCTCGATCGTCAGCTGGTTGGTGTCCACCTCGTCGGGAAAGTGCATGGTCATGAAGGCGAGCCCGGGCCGCAGCGCGGTGTCGACCCACACCGGCGCGACGACCGAACCCCGCCGCGAGGTCACCTGGACCTCCTCGCCGACCACGACCCCGTACCGCTCGGCGTCCTCCGGGCACAGCTCGACGAACTCGCCGCGCCGCAGCGGGGAGGCGAAACTCCCGCTCTGCACACCGGTGTTGTAGGAGTCGAGCCGCCGCCCGGTGGTGAGCCGGATCGGGTACTCCTCGTCCGTGAGGTCGACCGGCGGATCGTGCTGGACGATCCCGAAGGGGGCCGCCATGCCACGCCTGGCCGGGTCCGTCTCCCACAACCGGCCGTGCAGGTAGGTCGGTTCGAGCTGGTCGGTGCTCGGGCACGGCCACTGGATGCCCAGGTGCTCCTCCAGGCGTTCGTACGTCATCCCGTAGTGGTCCGGCGAGACGGACCTGAGCTCGTTCCAGACGGCCTCGGCGTCGGCGTACTTCCACTCGTGGCCGAGCCGCGCGGCCAGCTCGCAGATGATGTCGATGTCCTCGCGTGCCTCACCGGGCGGAGTGACGGCCCGGCGTACCCGCTGGACGCGCCGCTCGCTGTTGGTCGTGGTGCCGTCGGTCTCGGCCCACCCGGCGGTCGCGGGCAGGACGACGTCCGCCAGCTCGGCCGTCTTCGTCAGGAAGATGTCCTGCACGACCAGGAAGTCGAGCTGCCGCATGCGCCGTACGGCCTGCTCGCTGTCCGCCTCCGACTGCGCCGGGTTCTCCCCGATGCAGTAGACGGCCTTGAGCGTGCCCTCCTCCATCGCCTCGAACATCTGGGTGAGGTTGAGGCCGTAGTGGGGCTGGATGACGGTGTCCCAGGCCGATTCGAACTTCAGGCGGGATCCGGGGTCGAGGATGTCCTGGAAGCCGGGCAGCCGGTTGGGGATCGCGCCCATGTCGCCGCCGCCCTGGACGTTGTTCTGACCGCGCAGGGGTTGCAGCCCGCTGCCGTAGCGGCCCACATGTCCCGTCAGCAGGGACAGGTTGATCAGCGCGCGGACGTTGTCGGTGCCGTTGTGGTGCTCGGTGATGCCGAGGGTCCAGCACAGCTGGGCGCGCTCGGCGCGGGCGTAGGCGTGGGCCAACTCCCCTATGGCGGCGGCCGGTACACCCGTCACCTTCTCGGCGAGGGACAGCGTCCAGGGCTCGACCAGCGCCTTGTACTCCTCGAAGCCGCTGGTCGCCCGCTCGACGAACGCCTCGTTGGCCAGGCCCGCGTGGATGATCTCGCGGCCGATCGCGTGCGCCATCGGGATGTCCGTGCCGACGTTCAGCCCGAGCCAGCTCTCCGCCCACTCGGCGGTGGAGGTGCGGCGCGGATCGACGGCGTACATGCGGGCGCCGTTCCTGATCCCCTTCAGGACGTGCTGGAAGAAGATCGGGTGCGCGAAGCGGGCGTTGGAGCCCCACATCACGATGACGTCGGTGTGCTCGATCTCCTCGTACGACGAGGTGCCCCCGCCCGAGCCGAAGGCCGCCGACAGGCCGGCCACGCTGGGCGCATGGCAGGTGCGGTTGCAGGAGTCGACGTTGTTGGTGCCCATGACGACGCGGGCGAACTTCTGGGCGACGTAGTTCATCTCGTTGGTCGCGCGGGCGCAGGAGAACATGCCGAACGCGCCGCGGGCCGCCGCCAGGCCGCGGGCGGCACGGTCCAGTGCCTCCTCCCAGCTCGCCTGCCGGAAGGGCTCGTCGCGGGAGTCCCGGACGAGGGGGTGGGTGAGGCGGGTGTAGGTCTTCGGGGTCCGGTCGCGTTTCCTCGTGCGGCGTTCGTCAGAGTTCATGCGGCGCTCCTCAGCGCGAGCAGGTCCGAGATGGCGTGCACGGTGCGCAGGGTGGGCACCTCCACGCCGGTGATCTCCGCCAACTCGACGACCGCCGCGAGGAGTACGTCGAGTTCGAGCGGCTTGCCGCGCTCCAGGTCCTGGAGCGTGGAGGTGCGGTGGTCGCCGACCCGCTCGGCGCCCGCGAGCCGGCGCTCGATGGAGACACCGACCTCGCAGCCGAGGGCCTCGGCGACCGAGAGCGTCTCGGTCATCATGATCTCGATGACCTTGCGGGTGCCGCCGTGCAGGCACATCTGCCGCATGGTGGCGCGGGCCAGCGCGCTGATCGGGTTGAAGGAGATGTTGCCGAGCAGTTTGAGCCAGATGTCGTTGCGCAGGTCCGGCTCCACCGGGCACTTCAGGCCACCGGCCACCATGGCTTCGCTGAACGCGGCACAGCGCCTGGAGACGCTGCGGTCGGGTTCCCCGACGGAGAACCGGGTGCCTTCCAAGTGCCGTACGACACCCGGTCCTTCGAGTTCGGTGGCCGCGTAGACCACGCAGCCGACGGCCCGTTCGGGCGCGAGCACCGCACTGACCGCGCCGTCCGGGTCCACACTCTCGATGCGGTGGCCGTCGTACGGGCCGCCGTGGCGGTGGAAGTACCACCAGGGAATGCCGTTCTGGGCCGCGACGACCGCCGTGGTGTCGTGCAGAAGGGGCTCGATCAGCGGCCCGCACGCCGCGTACGAGTTGGCCTTCAGGCCCAGGAAGACATAGTCGACCGGGCCGACCTCGGCCGGGTCGTCGGTCGCGTGGGCGCGGGCGGTGAAGTCGCCGCGCGGACTGAGCACCCGGACCCCGTGCTGCCTCATGGCCGCCAGATGCGGTCCACGGGCGATGAGATGCACGTCGGCGCCGGCGCGATGGAGCGCGGCTCCGACATAGGCGCCGATGGCACCGGCGCCGAGGACTGCGACTTTCACTTCGGAACGCTCCGTTCGGTCGAGGGAGTACCGCGGAGGTGGCTGGAAAGTGCCGACTGGCAGGGAAGTACCGACTGTGGCTGGGAAGTTGTTACCGAATCCTGTCGACGGAATATTGTCTACAGTATGGATGGAGGGTCAGCAAGGGTTCGTGCACGGCGTTCGTCACGGCTTTCCGTACGGCGTTCGACCGTTCGTCGCGCCCGGCATACCGTTCATCGCATACCGTCGACGCGCCGCCTTCTCAACTCTCCCGCTCCTTCCTACCGTTCGGGATCATGAGTCCCCCTGTAGCTCCCCCGGGATGGAGCCGCTGGCTGGTTCCGCCCGCCGCTCTGTCGGTTCATCTGTCCATCGGCCAGGCCTACGCCTGGAGTGTGTTCAAGCCCCCGCTCGAGTCCGCGCTCGGCCTCAGCGGCACCCAGAGCGCGCTGCCGTTCCAGCTCGGCATCGTCATGCTCGGCCTGTCGGCCGCGTTCGGCGGCACGCTGGTGGAGCGCAACGGGCCGCGCTGGGCGATGACCGTCGCCCTGATCTGCTTCTCGTCCGGCTTCCTGCTCTCCGCGCTCGGCGCGGCCACCGAGCAGTACTGGCTGATCGTCCTCGGCTACGGCTTCGTCGGCGGGATCGGCCTCGGCATCGGCTACATCTCCCCGGTCTCGACACTGATCAAGTGGTTCCCGGACCGGCCCGGCATGGCCACCGGCATAGCCATCATGGGCTTCGGCGGCGGCGCGCTGATCGCCTCGCCCTGGTCGGCGCAGATGCTGGAGTCGTTCGGCTCCGACAGCTCCGGGATCGCGCTGGCGTTCCTGGTGCACGGGCTGTCGTACGCCGTCTTCATGCTGCTCGGTGTGCTGCTGGTGCGGGTGCCGCGCACCGAGAAGCCGGTCGGTGACGGGCCCAGCGCCTTCGACGGACCGCAGGTGTCCGCCCGCAACGCCGTGCGTACACCGCAGTTCTGGTGTCTGTGGATCGTGCTCTGCATGAACGTGACCGCGGGCATCGGCATCCTGGAGAAGGCCGCGCCGATGATCACGGACTTCTTCGCGAACACCTCGACAACGGTGTCGGCGTCGGCCGCCGCCGGTTTCGTCGCCCTGCTGTCCGCCGCCAACATGGCGGGCCGGATCGGCTGGTCGTCGACCTCCGACCTGATCGGACGCAAGAACATCTACCGCCTGTACCTGGGCGTCGGCGCCCTCATGTACGGGCTGATCGCGCTGGCCGGCGACTCGTCCAAGCCGCTGTTCATCCTGTGCGCGCTGGTGATCCTCTCCTTCTACGGCGGCGGCTTCGCCACGATCCCCGCGTATCTGAAGGACCTGTTCGGCACCTACCAGGTCGGCGCCATCCACGGGCGGCTGCTCACCGCCTGGTCCACGGCCGGTGTCCTCGGTCCGCTGATCGTGAACTGGATCGCCGACCGGCAGGAGGAGGCCGGCAAGGACGGCTCGTCCCTGTACACGATGTCCCTGTTCATCATGATCGGGCTGCTCGCCGTCGGCTTCGTCGCCAACGAACTCGTCCGGCCCGTCCACCCCCGCCACCACATCCCCGCCCCGGAGTCGAAGGAGGCCCCAGATGTCCAGCGACAGCAGCCCGCCTAGCCGACGGGGGCTCATCGCCTTCGCCTGGGTGTGGGTGGGAGTGCCGCTCGTCTACGGGCTGTACGAACTCGTACAGAAGGCGACCCAGTTGTTCACGGGATGAGTTGGTCATGTCGGACATATGAGGACGGTGGGCCCCGGTGCGTAAACCGTCGTGCGCAGTGGCATCCAAGTGCCAGGACGTTCGACGGCCTGAGGGATATCGACAACCCCGGGGGCCCATTCCTGTGCCATCACCTGCACCGCTACTCGTGAGTCACTCATCAGACTGGTGAATCCCGCTACCCAAGGCAACGAGGGGGATCCACCCATGAACGGCTCGCGCATCGCCGCTGTCGGCCACTACCAGCCCGCCAAGGTGCTCACCAACGAGGACCTGGCGGACATGGTGGCCACCAGTGACGAGTGGATCACGAGCCGGGTGGGCATCCGCACGCGCCACATCGCCGGGCCCGACGAGCCGGTCGACGAACTGGCCTCGCACGCCGCCGCCAAGGCGCTCGCGGCGGCCGGCCTCGCGCCCGGCGACATCGACCTGGTCCTGGTCGCCACCTCCACCGCCATCGACCGCTCCCCGAACATGGCCGCCCGGGTCGCGGCCCGGCTCGGCATCCCGTCGCCCGCCGCGATGGACCTCAACGTCGTCTGCGCGGGCTTCACCCATGCCCTGGCCACCGCCGACCACGCCGTCCGCGCGGGCGCCGCGACCCGGGCGCTCGTGATCGGCGCCGACAAGATGTCCGACGTGACCGACTGGAGCGACCGCACGACCTGTGTGCTGGTCGGGGACGGGGCCGGCGCTGCCGTCGTGGAAGCGTCCCAGGAGGCCGCCATCGGGCCCGTGTTGTGGGGGTCCGTGCCCGAGATGGGGCACGCGGTGCGCATCGAGGGACAGCCCGCGCGGTTCGCGCAGGAGGGGCAGAGCGTCTACCGCTGGGCGACGACGCAGTTGCCGGCCATCGCCCGCAGGACCTGTGAGCGGGCCGGGCTCCTGCCGGAGGACCTCGCCGGGGTCGTCCTGCACCAGGCCAACCTGCGCATCATCGAACCCCTCGCCGCCAAGCTCGGCGCCGTCAACGCCGTGGTCGCGCGCGATGTCGCCGAGTCCGGGAACACCTCGGCGGCGAGCATTCCGCTGGCGTTCTCCAAGCTCGTGGAACAGGGGCGGATCTCGTCCGGTGATCCGGTGCTGCTCTTCGGGTTCGGGGGGAACCTGTCGTACGCGGGTCAGGTCGTCCGCTGTCCCTGACCCTCCGGCGTTCCCCTGTTCTCCGTGTGACGCCCGTGTGACGAGGTCAACTCCCCGGTCCCCTGGCCTTTGTGCGCCGTAGACTGTAGACGAAAGACAATCGATACTGGCTTTCCAGTGACGGTCGGCTACCGGTGCAGTCGCCGCCCGGTGTTCGCCCAGGAGGGGGACCGATGTTGTCGACAGGACTGCCGCAGGGTGCGGTGCCCAAGCTCGAACGGCCCGGTCCGCTGCGCGACCGCGTCTACGAGGCGCTGCTCGAACTCATCACCACCCGCGCACTCCAGCCGGGCCAGCACCTGGTCGAGAGCGAGCTGGCAGGCCACCTCGGTGTGTCACGGCAGCCGGTGCGCGAGGCGCTGCAGCGGCTGAACACCGAGGGCTGGGTCGATCTGCGGCCCGCCCAGGGCGCGTTCGTGCACGAGCCGACGGAGGAGGAGGCCGACCAGCTCCTCACCGTCCGTACCCTCCTGGAGGCCGAGGCCGCCCGGCTCGCCGCCGCCCACGCCGACAGTGCCGGCATCGCGGTCCTGGAGTCGCTGTGCGCGGAGGGCGAGAAGGCCGTCGCCGCCGACGACGTGGACGCGGCCGTCGCCCTCAACGCCCGCTTCCACGCGAAGATCATGGACCTGGCGGGCAACGCGGTCCTCGCCGAGCTCGCCGCACAGGTCGACCGCCGCGTTCGCTGGTACTACACGCCCGTCGCCCGCCAGCGCGGACAGCAGTCCTGGACCGAGCACCGGGGCATGATCGCCGCGATCACCGAGCGGGACGAGCAGCGGGCAACGGAGCTGATGCGAGAGCACACGGAGCACACACGGCGGTCGTACCACGCGCGACAGCGTTCGTAGCGGGCGTCGTTTCACCGGGCCTCAACGGAGCACGGCTCACCGGACCTCACCGGAGCACGGCCGGGGCCGTCACCCGAACATGCCGGCGTGCGCCCGTGCCCACTGCTCGAAGGTGCGCGGCGCCTGCCCGGTGACCTCCTGAACCGTCGGCAGCACCTGGGATTCGTCCAGGGCGCCGTCGACGAAGAAGCGGAAGAACGCGTCGACGTACGGGGCCGGGAAGCGGGCGCCCATCGCCGCGCGTGCCTCGTCGTCCGTGAGGCCGACGGTGCGCAGGTCGCGGCCGAGCACCTCGCCGAGGATCCGGACGCGGTCCGAGGGCAGCAGGGATTCGGGTCCGGTCACCGTGTGGACACGGCCCTCGTGCCCGGCCGAGCGGAGGGCGCGGGCGGCCACCTGGGCGATGTCGTAGGGGGAGACGTCCGCCGTTCGCACCGCCGGGAACGGTACGCGTACCTCGTCGCCCATGCGGATCTGGTCGGCCAGGGCCAGTGCGTTGGACATGAAGCTCACCGGCCGCACGAAGGTCCACGCCGGCCCGGACGCGCGCACCTGAGACTCCGCCGCCCGTAGATAGCGCGTGACCGCGTTGTCGTCGTCGATCTCCGCCGACTTCCCGGACAGGAGTACGACGTGCTCCACGCCCGCCGCTCGCGCGTCGGCCAGGATCCGGCTCTGCCCTTCGTAGCCGGGCAACAGGAACAGCGACCGTACGCCGTCGAGCGCGCCCCGTACCGTCTCGGGCCGGTTCAGGTCGCCCGCGACGGCCTCCGTCCCCGGCGGCAACCCCTCCGGCCGGCCGGAGCGACTCATCGCGCGCACCGGCTCCCCGGCCTCCACCAACGCCCGCACGACTTCGGCACCCACATTCCCCGTGGCACCCGTCACCAGAAACACCCGGTCCCCCTCTCCCCGCTCCGAGCCCCCGGCAGGTCCGGCGCCAGGCCCATCCTGCGGGGCCGGAGCCGAGGACACCAGGGGGACCCTCGGCCCTTTGTCCTGTGAGTGGAGAAAGTTGAGGGCAATCTCTGCGCAACTTCTTCCCACTCCCGGCAGCCGCTGCTACGTTCCCCTCGAAAGCAGGCCACGCGAGTGGCCGAAACCCGGCGCGCGCAGGCCGATCGAGGCGGGGAGGGGCTCGTGAGACGCATGACGGCGCGACCCGCGAACGCCCATCAGGCCCGGCTGCTCAAGCTGTTGCGCGACGGAGGGCCCAACTCCCGGGCCCAGCTGGGCGACCAGATCGACCTCTCGCGGTCCAAGCTGGCCGTGGAGGTGGACCGCCTGCTGGAGACGGGCCTGGTCGTGGCCGACGGACTCGCCGCCTCGCGCGGTGGCCGCCGCTCCCACAACATCCGGCTCAACCCGGACCTGCGCTTCCTCGGCGTCGACATCGGCGCGACCTCGGTCGACGTCGCCGTCACCAACGCCGAACTGGAGATCCTCGGACACCTCAACCAGCCCATGGACGTACGCGAGGGCCCGGTCGCGGTCTTCGAGCAAGTCCTGTCCATGGCAGCGAAGTTGAGGGCCTCCGGGCTCGCGGAGGGGTACGACGGCGCCGGCATCGGCGTCCCGGGCCCCGTCCGCTTCCCCGAGGGCGTCCCGGTGGCTCCGCCGATCATGCCGGGCTGGGACGGCTTCCCGGTGCGGGAGGCGCTCAGCCAGGAACTCGGCTGCCCGGTCATGGTCGACAACGACGTGAACCTCATGGCGATGGGGGAGCAGCACGCGGGCGTCGCACGCTCCGTGGGCGACTTCCTCTGCGTCAAGATCGGCACCGGCATCGGCTGCGGCATCGTCGCGGGCGGTGACGTCCACCGCGGTGTCACGGGCAGCGCGGGCGACATCGGGCACATCCAGGCCGTGCCCGACGGCCGCCCCTGCGCCTGCGGCAACCGGGGTTGTCTGGAGGCCCACTTCAGTGGGGCCGCCCTCGCCCGGGACGCCGTGGAGGCGGCCCAGCAGGGGCGGTCGGAGGAACTCGCCTCGCGGCTGGAGGCGAACGGCACCCTGACCGCCGTCGACGTCGCTGCCGCGGCTGCCGCGGGCGACGCCACCGCGCTCGACCTGATCCGCGAGGGCGGCAACCGCGTCGGCCAGGTCATCGCCGGACTCGTCAGCTTCTTCAACCCCGGCCTGGTGGTGATCGGCGGTGGGGTGACCGGCCTCGGCCACACCCTGCTCGCCGCGATCCGCACCCAGGTCTACCGCCAGTCGCTTCCCCTGGCGACCGGCAACCTTCCCATCGTTCTGGGGGAGTTGGGCCCCACCGCCGGCGTCATCGGCGCGGCCCGGCTGATCAGCGACCACCTGTTCTCACCCGCCTAAGCACCGACCTCAGCACGGATCTCACCAGCACGGATCACACCAGTACGGCTCCCTGCTCTGCCCTGCTCTGCGGCTGCCCTGACACGGCCCGCACGCCCGCCAAGGGGACCTCATGGCATCAGAACCACCGCTGCTCAGCATGTCCGGCATCACCAAGTCGTTCCCCGGAGTCCGCGCCCTCGACGGCGTGGACCTCGACGTCCAGGCCGGTGAGGTGCACTGCCTGCTCGGCCAGAACGGCGCCGGCAAGTCCACCCTCATCAAGGTCCTGGCCGGCGCCCACCAGCCCGACACCGGCACGATCCACTGGCGCGGCGAGGCGGTCACCCTCCGCTCGCCCATCGCCGCCATGCGCCTCGGCATCGCCACCATCTACCAGGAACTCGACCTGGTGGAGCACCTGTCGGTGGCCGAGAACGTCCACCTCGGCCATGAACCCACGGCGGCCGGTTTCGTCGTACGCGGAAAAGTGGCGCGAGCGTCAACAGCCCAGCTGCTCAAGCGACTTGGGCATCCGGAGATCGATCCGGCAAGGCTGGTCGGGGAGTTGTCGGCGGCGCAGCAGCAGATCGTCTCCATGGCCCGGGCGCTCTCCCACGACGTACGGCTGATCGTGATGGACGAGCCGTCCGCCGCCCTCGACCCGGACGAGGTCGACAACCTCTTCCGCATCGTCGGTGACCTCACCGCCGCCGGTGTCGCGGTCGTCTACATCTCGCACCGGCTGGAGGAGATCCGCCGGATCGGCGACCGGGTGACGGTGCTGAAGGACGGGCGGGCCGTGGCGGGCGGGCTTCCGGCGAAGACGACGCCGACGCGCGAGGTCGTGGCGCTGATGACGGGCCGCAATGTCGAGTACGTCTTTCCCGAGCGGCCGACCGAGGACGTGACGGCGGCCGGGAAGCCGCTGCTGGAGGTGCGGGGGCTCGCCCGGGGCGGGGAGTTCGAGCCGTTCGACCTGAGCGTGCGGCCCGGGGAGATCGTCGGGCTCGCCGGACTGGTGGGCTCGGGGCGCTCCGAGATCCTGGAAACTGTGTACGGCGCGCGGAAGCCGACATCCGGTCAGGTGCTGGTCGACGGGCGGCCGTTGAAGCCCGGCAGCGTACGCGCCGCCGTCCGCGCCGGCCTCGGACTCGCCCCCGAGGAACGCAAGGCGCAGGCCCTGCTGATGCTGGAATCCGTCACCCGCAATGTGTCGGTGTCGTCCATGTCCCGCTTCTCACGCGGCGGCTGGATCGACCGCGCCGCCGAACTGCGGGCGGCGCGAGCCGCGACCCGCGAGCTCTCGCTGCGGCCCGACAACCCGTCCGTGCCGGTGCGCACTCTCTCCGGCGGCAACCAGCAAAAGGCCGTCCTGGCCCGCTGGCTGCTGCGCGGCTGCCGCGTCCTGCTGCTCGACGAACCCACCCGCGGCGTCGACGTCGGCGCCCGCGCCGAACTGTACGCGGTCGTCCGTCGACTGGCCGACGAAGGCCTCGCCGTGCTGCTCGTCTCCAGCGAAGTACCCGAAGTCCTCGGCCTCGCCGACCGCGTGCTGGTCCTCCGCGAAGGCCGCGTCGTCCACACCGCACCGGCCCGCGCACTCGACGAACACCGTGTCCTCGACCTCGTCATGGAAGGAAGCCCGGCGTCATGACGCAGCACGCCTCCCCGCCCCGGGACAGCACCGGCAAGGTGCCGTCGGCCGGCGCACCGCCCGCCTGGCGGGGCCTGATGGCCCGCGCCGACGTGCGCACCCTCTCCCTGCTCGGCGTCCTCGCCGTACTGATCGTCATCGGCGGCATCACCAAGCCGGACGAGTTCCTGGACACCCGCAACCTCCAACTCGTCCTCACCCAGGCGTCCGTGATCGGCGTCGTCACCGTCGGCATGACCTTCGTCATCACCTCCGGCGGCATCGACCTGTCCGTCGGCGCGATCGTCGCGCTCGCCTCGGTGTGGGCGACGACGGTCGCGACCCAGGAGTACGGCTTCGGCGGCATCCTCTTCACGGCGGTGATCGTCGGCGTGGGCTGCGGGCTGGTCAACGGGATGCTCATCGCGTACGGCGCGATGGTCCCGTTCATCGCCACCCTCGCCATGCTGGCCTCGGCTCGCGGACTGGCGTTGCAGATCACGGACGGCAAGACGCAGATCGTGACCGTGCCGTCCGTGCTGGACCTCGGCGAGCGCGACGCGTACGTGCTCGGCATCCCGCCGCTGGTCATGGTGTTCGCGGTCGTGACGATCATCGGCTGGCTGATCCTGAACCGCACCACCTTCGGGCGGCGCACGGTCGCGGTCGGCGGCAACGCGGAGGCGGCCCGGCTCGCCGGCATCGACGTCCGCCGCCAGCGGCTCTACCTCTACCTGCTGTCCGGACTGTGCTGCGGCATCGCCGCCTTCCTGCTGATCATCCTGTCCGGCTCCGGTCAGAACACCAACGGCAACCTCTACGAACTCGACGCCATCGCGGCCGCGATCATCGGCGGCACGCTGCTCAGCGGGGGCCGCGGCACCATCACCGGCTCGGTTCTCGGCGTCCTGATCTTCACCACGATCACCAACATCTTCGCCCTGAACAACCTGCAGAGCGACGTCCAGCAGATCGCCAAGGGCGCGATCATCGTCGCCGCCGTGCTGGTCCAGCGCCGTACCGCGAGCACGACCTGAGGGCCGTACCGCTCCCGCTCAGCAAGACCTGAGGAAAGGGTTCACCGCCATGCCAGAGACCATGGACCGCTTCACCAGTCGCAGAGGACTGCTGTTCGGGACCGCCGCCGTAGGTGCCGGTGCCCTCCTCGCAGGTTGCACGAGCAACGAGTCCGGCGACGAGCCGGCCGCGAACGACCAGCCGGCCGCCGACGACAAGCCCGGCCGGCAGGTCACCATCGGCTTCGCCGGACCGCAGGCCGACCACGGCTGGCTCAACGCCATCAACGACAACGCCAAGAGCCGCGCGAAGAAGTACTCCGACGTCACGCTGGAGATCACCGAGGGATCGAACGACACCGCCGCGCAGATCGGCCAGATCGAGACGCTGATCAACAAGAAGGTCGACGTGCTGGTGGTGCTGCCCGCCGACGGCAAGGCGCTCACCCAGGTCGGCCTGAAGGCGATGCGTGCGGGCATCCCGGTCATCAACCTCGACCGGATCTTCAACACCCCGCAGGCGTACCGCTGCTGGATCGGCGGCGACAACTACGGGATGGGCCTGAACGCCGGTCACTACATCGGCGAGAAGCTCAAGGGGAAGTCCAACGCCACCGTCATCGAGCTGGCCGGCCTGGACAACCTGGAGCTGACCAAGCAGCGCACCGAGGGCTTCGACGACGCGCTGAAGAACTATCCCAACATCAAGAAGGTGGCCCGTCAGGCGGCCGAGTTCACGGTCGAGTCCGGGCAGGCCAAGATGGCCCAACTCCTGCAGGCCCAGTCGAAGTTCGACGCCCTGTGGAACCACGACGACGACCAGGGCGTGGGCGCCCTGCGCGCCATCGAGCAGGCCGGGCGCGACGACTTCCTGATGGTCGGCGGCGCGGGCGCGCTGTCCGCCTTCCAGGCGATCAAGCAGGACGACGGCGTCCTCAAGGCCACCGTCCTGTACCCGCCGACCATGGCCGCCTCCGCCATCGACCTGGCCCGCGCGCTGGGCCAGGGCAAGGGCATCGGCGGCATGGCCGAGTACGAGATCCCGGCCTCGATCACGCTCTACTCGGCGGTCGTCGACAAGACCAACGTCGACCAGTACATGTCCACCGGCTTCAAGTGATCCGTTCCGCCCGCACCCCCCACGTGCGCCACCCCGACCAGGACGAGGAGGACACCCACATGGGACAGCCGCAGCAGCAGTCAGAAGGGACCGAGGCAGGCAAGCCACCCCTGCGCGTGGGGATGGTGGGCTACGCCTTCATGGGCGCCGCCCACTCCCAGGGCTGGCGCACCGCGGGCCGCGTCTTCGACCTGCCGCTGAACCCGGTGCAGGCCGTGATCTGCGGCCGCGACGCCGCGGCCGCGCGGGCGGCGGCCGACCGGCACGGCTGGGCGTCCGTCGAGACCGACTGGCGTGCCCTCGTCGAACGGGACGACATCGACCTCGTCGACATCTGCACCCCCGGCGACAGCCACGCCGAGATCGCCCTCGCGGCTCTGGCCGCCGGCAAGCA
The DNA here is from genome assembly GCF_044764885.1 of Streptomyces sp. NPDC093591. NCBI lineage: Bacteria > Bacillati > Actinomycetota > Actinomycetes > Kitasatosporales > Streptomycetaceae > Streptomyces > Streptomyces sp. NPDC093591. Next base: position 29,553 of record NZ_JBIWIY010000008.1, on the reverse strand, counting down.
CGTCCTGTGCGAGAAGCCCCTCGCCAACACCGTCGAGGAAGCCACCTCGATGGCGCGGGCGGCGGAAGAGGCGTACACGCGAGGACAGTTGGCGATGGCCGGGTTCAACTACCGCAGGGTGCCCGCCACCGCACTGGCGCGCAGCATGGTCGCCGAGGGTCGCCTGGGCGCGCTGCGGCATGTGCGTGTGACGTACCTCCAGGACTGGCTGGTCGACCCCGAATTCCCGCTGACCTGGCGGTTGCGCAAGGAGCTGGCCGGATCGGGCGCGCTCGGCGACCTCGGCGCGCACATCATCGACCTCGCGCAGTACCTGACGGGGGAGCGGCTGACCGGGGTGTCCGCTCTGACGGAGACCTTCGTGAAGGAACGCCCGCTGCCCGGCGGGGCCGTGAAGGGACTGTCCGCCGTCTCGGCCGAGGGCGCCACCGGTCGGGTCACCGTCGACGACGCAGCCCTGTTCACCGGCCGCTTCCCCTCCGGCGCCCTCGCCTCCTTCGAGGCCACCCGCTACGCCACCGGGCGCAAGAACGCCCTGCGCATCGAACTCAACGGTGAGCGCGGCTCGTTGGCCTTCGACCTGGAGCGCCTCAACGAACTCGCCTATCACGACGGCACGGAACCCGCGGCCCACGCGGGCTTCCGCCGCATCCTCGTCACCGAACCCGACCACCCCTACCTGGACGCCTGGTGGCCCCCGGGCCACGGCCTCGGCTACGAGCACACCTTCGTCCACCAGGCCCGCGACCTGGTCCACGCCATCGCGGAGGGCCGCCGGCCCGACCCCTCCTTCGCCGACGGGCTGCAGGTGCAGCGCGTCCTGGCGGCGGTCGAGGAGAGCGCCGAGAAGAACTCCGTCTACACGCCCATAGCGGTCTGAGGAGGCCGACGAGAATGCCTCGCACCTTCACGCTCTTCACCGGCCAGTGGGCCGACCTGCCGCTGGAGGAGGTCTGTCGGCTCGCCCGCGACTTCGGCTACGACGGACTCGAACTCGCCTGCTGGGGCGACCACTTCGAGGTCGACAAGGCCCTCGCGGACCCGACCTACATCGACTCCAGGAAGGCCCTGCTCGACAAGTACGGCCTCAAGTGCTGGGCCATCTCCAACCACCTCGTCGGCCAGGCCGTCTGCGACGCCATCATCGACGGACGCCACCAGGCCATTCTGCCGCGCGAGGTGTGGGCCGACGGAGACCCCGAGGGGGTCCGCAGGCGGGCCGCCGACCGCATGAAGGACACCGCGCGCGCCGCGGCCGCCTTCGGCGTGAACACCGTCGTCGGCTTCACCGGCTCCGCGATCTGGCATCTCGTCGCCATGTTCCCGCCCGCACCCGAGTCGATGATCGAGCGCGGCTACGAGGACTTCGCGACGCGCTGGAACCCCATCCTGGACGTCTTCGACGAGGAGGGCGTGCGGTTCGCGCACGAGGTCCACCCCAGCGAGATCGCCTACGACTACTGGACGACCTGGCGGGCCCTGGAGGCCGTCGGCGGCCGCCCCGCCTTCGGCCTGAACTTCGACCCGTCGCACTTCGTGTGGCAGGACCTCGACCCGGTCGGCTTCCTGTGGGACTTCCGCGACCGCATCTACCACGTCGACTGCAAGGAGGCCCGCAAGCGCCTCGACGGCCGCAACGGCCGCCTCGGCTCGCACCTTCCGTGGGGCGATCCGCGCCGTGGCTGGGACTTCGTATCCGCCGGACACGGCGACGTCCCGTGGGAGGACGTCTTCCGGATGCTGCGCTCCATCGACTACCAGGGGCCCATCTCCGTGGAGTGGGAGGACGCCGGTATGGACCGGCTCCAGGGTGCCCCCGAGGCGCTGACCCGCCTCAAGGCGTACGACTTCGAGCCGCCGTCGGCCTCCTTCGACGCGGCGTTCGGCGGCAACGAGTAGGCCGTTGCCGTGATTCCGGGATGACGGCGCATCCCGGCGTATCGCACCCGCACGTACAACCAGCCCCTTTCTGGAGGCATCCGTGCACGGGAAATCCCATGGCACCGACAGAATCGAGACCCACAGACGACGCCTGCCCTTCCGTAGGGCGGTAGCGCTGTTCAGTGGCGCGCTGCTGGCAGGCGCGGCACTCACGTTCACCGCACCTCAGGTCGGTGCAGCCGTCGCCGACGAGGGCACCACGACGGCGGCCGAGGACTTCCAGCAGGTCACCCTCGCCAAGGGCGAACCGGAGGTCGGCGAGCCCATGTCGCTCGCCGTCCTCCCGGACCGCTCGGTCCTGCACACCTCCCGCGACGGCGAGCTGCGCCTCACCGACGCGGCGGGCAACACCAAGCTCGCGGGCAAACTCGATGTGTACACGCACGACGAGGAGGGCCTGCAAGGCATCGGCGTCGACCCCGGATTCGCCGAGAACCGCTTCATCTACCTCTACTACGCACCCCCGCTCGACACCCCGGCCGGCGACGCCCCCGAGACGGGAACGGCGGCCGACTTCGCTCCCTTCGACGGCGTCAACCGTCTCTCCCGCTTCGTCCTGAAGACCGACGGCACGCTGGATGCAGCCAGCGAGACGAAGATCCTCGACATTCCCGCCTCCCGCGGCCTGTGCTGCCATGTCGGCGGCGACATCGACTTCGACGCGGCGGGCAATCTGTATCTCTCAACGGGCGACGACACCAATCCGTTCCAGTCGGACGGCTTCACCCCGATCGACGAGCGGTCGAACCGCAACCCGGCCTTCGACGCCCAGCGTTCCTCCGGCAACACCAACGACCTGCGCGGCAAGATCCTGCGCATCAAGGTGAACGCCGACGGCTCGTACTCGATCCCGGACGGCAATCTCTTCGCGCCCGGCACGGACAAGACGCGGCCCGAGATCTACGCGATGGGCTTCCGCAACCCGTTCCGCTTCAGCGTCGACAAGGAGACCGGGATCCTCTACGTCGGCGACTACGGCCCCGACGCCGGCGCCGCCGACCCGGCCCGCGGCCCGGCCGGCCAGGTCGAGTTCGCCCGCGTCACCGGCCCCGGCAACTACGGGTGGCCGTACTGCACCGGCGACAACGACGCCTACGTCGACTACGACTTCGCCACCGGCCAGTCCGGCGCGTCCTTCGACTGCGCCGCCCCGAAGAACACCTCGCCGCACAACACGGGCCTGACCGACCTGCCCCCGGCCCAGGCCGCCTGGATCCCCTACGACGGCGGATCGGTACCCGAGTTCGGCACCGGCTCCGAGTCGCCGATGGGCGGCCCCGTCTACCGCTACGACGCCTCGCTCGACTCGCCGGTGAAGTTCCCCGAGGCCTACGACGGGAACTTCTTCGCCGGGGAGTTCGGTCGCCGCTGGATCAAGCGCATCGTGAGCGACGACGCCGGGACCGTGCAGTCGATCAACGACGTCCCGTGGACCGGCACCCAGATCATGGACATGGCTTTCGGTCCGGATGGCGCGCTGTATGTGCTGGACTACGGCACCGCGTGGTTCGGCGGCGACGAGAACTCGGGCCTCTACCGCATCGAGAACGCGACCGACGGCCACTCCCCGGTGGCGCAGGCCGCGGCGAGCAAGACCTCGGGGCAGGCGCCGCTGAGGGTGCAGTTCTCGTCCGAGGGCACGAGCGACCAGGACGGCGACGCACTCACGTACAGCTGGGACTTCGGCGACGGCGGCAAGTCGACGGCGGCGAACCCGACGTACCGCTACAAGAAGAACGGCACCTACACCGCGACCCTGACCGCCAAGGACCCCTCGGGTCGTACCGGCAGCGCGAGTGTGCAGATCGTGGTCGGCAACACCGCGCCCAAGGTGACGCTGGAACTCCCGCAGGACGGGCAGCTGTTCAGCTTCGGTGACGCGATCCCGTTCAAGGTGCGGGTCAGCGACCCAGAAGACCGGACGATCGACTGCGCGAAGGTCAAGGTCACCTTCATCCTCGGCCACGACAGCCACGGCCACCCCGTGACCTCCGCGAACGGCTGCACCGGCACCATCCAGACCAGCGCCGACGGCGGCCACGACGAGGACGCCAACATCTTCGGCGTCATGGACGCCGAGTACACCGACGGCGGAGGCGGCGGCCAGGCCCCGCTCACCACGCACGACCAGAACGTCACACAGCCCAGGCACCGGCAGGCCGAGCACTTCGGCAACGGCTCCGGCGTCTCGGTCATCACCAAGGCCACCGCGCACGGCGGCCGGACGGTCGGCAACATCAACAACGGCGACTGGATCTCCTTCACGCCGTACGCCCTGAGCAACGCCAAGCAGATCACCGCCCGGATCTCTTCCGCCGGCGCGGGCGGCACCCTCGAGGTCCGTGCGGGGTCCTCGACGGGCACCCTGCTCGGCAGGACGACCGTGCCGGTGACCGGCGGTTGGGAGACCTTCCAGGACGTCACGGCCGACCTGTCCCGCGCACCGAGGGGCACGACCACGCTCTACCTCGTCTTCAAGGGGAGCGGTACCGGAGCCCTGTTCGACGTGGACGACTTCACCTTCACGACGGGTTGAGAGGAGGTACGGAGGATGAGTACACGTCCCACTGGACGAGTGGCCACGGCAGCTGTGGGTGTCGCCGTGCTCCTCGGTTGTGTTTCGGAACCGGCCGCGTCCCAGGCCTCGCGGCCGGGTGACGACGGCAAGCGGGTGCTGGTCTTCTCCAAGACGGCCGGCTTCCGCCACGACTCGATCCCCGACGGCGTCGCCGCGGTGAAGCAGCTCGGCGAGACGGGCGGCTTCACGGTCGACGCGACGGAGGACGCCGCGGCCTTCACCGTCGGCAACCTGCGCCGCTACGACGCGGTCGTGTTCCTGTCGACAACCGGGGACGTCCTGAACGCCGCCCAGCAGACGGCCTTCGAGGGCTACATCCGACGCGGCGGAGGCTACGTCGGCATCCACGCGGCCGCCGACACCGAGTACGACTGGGCGTTCTACGGCGGCCTCGCCGGCGCCTACTTCCAGTCGCACCCGGCGATCCAGCCCGCGACCGTGGACGTCGAGGACCATGCCCACCCGTCGACCTCGGGTCTGGCCGAGACGTGGAACCGCACGGACGAGTGGTACAACTACCGCTCGAATCCCCGGGAGAGGGCACATGTCCTCGCGTCCCTCGACGAGTCCTCGTACAGCGGTGGCACCATGAACGGCGACCATCCGATCGCCTGGTGCCAGAACTACCAGGGCGGCCGCGCCTTCTACACCGGCGGCGGCCACACCAAGGAGTCCTACGCGGAGCCCCAGTTCCGCGAGCACCTGCTCGGCGGAATCCGGTGGGCCGTCGGCGACGCCGAGGCCGACTGCCGCCCGGAGAACGGCTACCGCCCGCTCTTCGACGGCACACAGGCTTCGCTGGACGGCTGGCGTCAGGCCGGCCCGGGCTCCTTCACCCTGTCCGAGGACGGCACACTCACGTCGACCGGCGGCATGGGCATGCTCTGGTACGCCGCGTCGGGCTTCCGTTCGTACTCCCTGAAGCTCGACTGGAGGATGGCCGGCGACGACAACTCCGGTGTGTTCGTGGGCTTCCCGCCCTCGGACGACCCGTGGTCAGCCGTGAACAACGGTTACGAGATCCAGATCGACGCCACGGACGTGCCCGAGAAGACGACAGGGTCCGTCTACGGCTTCCAGTCCGCCGACCTGAAGAAGCGCGACCGTGCGCTGAATCCGCCGGGGGAGTGGAACACGTACGAGATCCGCGTGGAGGGCGAACGCCTCCGCGTCTATCTCAACGGAGTGAAGATCAACGATTTCACCAACACCGACCCGGCCCGGAGCCTCACCGACGGACACATCGGCATCCAGAACCACGGAGCCGACGACGAGGTGTCCATCCGTGACGTCCGCGTCAAGGAACTGCCCGCGAAGTCCTCCGCATCCTCGGCTTCGCATGGAGCCATGGCTCCGGACGGCGCCATGCCTTCGGACGGCGCCATGGCTTCGCAGGGCGACTGAGCGACGGCGGGCGGGGGACGCCGGACTCCCGCCCGCCGTCTTTTCCCCAACCGACCGGACCCCGCCTGGGCTGGTGGGGTCGGGTCCACATACGACGCGTTCGACAAGGAGGCGCCATGTCCGCGTCCGTTTCCCCCTCCGACTCGCGCGTCGGCGTCTGGCTGATCGGGGCGCGCGGCTCCGTCGCCACGAGCGTCGTCGCCGGGTGCGCCGCCGTCACCGCGGGCTTGCACCCGCCGACGGGCCTGGTCACCGAGACGCCCCCGTTCACGGACAGCGGCCTGCCTCCGCTGTCGTCCCTCGTCTTCGGCGGCCATGACACGGTGGACTGCCCCCTGCCCAAACGCGCCGAGGCCCTGGCGGCAGGCGGCGTCCTGCCTCCCGGCCTCCCCACGGCAGTACGGGCCGAACTCGCCGCCGCCGAACGCGAGATCAGGCCCGGCGGCCCCCTCCCCGGAGACACCCGCGGCGAGGAGGAGCTCATCGCCGCCTTCGCCACGGACATTCGGGACTTCATACGGCGGTACGAGCTCGCCCGCGCCGTCGTCGTGAACGTGGCGTCCACCGAACCCGCCCCCACCGGCACTGCCCTGCCCCCGAGTTCGCTGTACGCGGCCGCCGCACTGCGCGCGGGCTGCCCATACGTGAACTTCACCCCGTCGACGGGCCTGCACCACCCGGCGCTGGCCCAGCTGGCCTCGTCAGCCCGCCTGCCGTACGCGGGCCGCGACGGCAAGACGGGCCAGACCCTGCTCCGCTCGGTCCTGGGCCCGATGTTCACCCAACGGGCGCTGTCGGTCCGCGCCTGGTCCGGCACGAACCTGCTCGGCGGCGGCGACGGCGCCTCCCTGGCCGACCCGGCCGCCGCGGCGGCGAAGAACGCCGGCAAGGAGAGGGTGCTGGCGGACGTCCTGGGCGAGGTGCCCGAGGGCGAGGTCCACATCGACGACGTCCCCGCCCTCGGCGACTGGAAGACCGCCTGGGACCACATCGCCTTCGACGGCTTCCTGGGCACCCGCATGATCCTCCAAACCATCTGGCAGGGCTGCGACTCCGCCCTCGCGGCACCCCTGGTCCTGGATCTCGCCCGCCTGACCGCACGCGCCCACGAGGCGGGACTGTCCGGACCACTCGCCGAACTGGGCTTCTACTTCAAGGATCCGGTGGGGGAGGGGCCGGGGGCACTGGGCGAGCAGTACACGGCACTGGGGCGGTTCGCGGAGCGGCTACGGGGAGCTGGGGGTGGGCTGTCGGGTGTGAGGGGAGGCGGGGGTGAGCTGTCGGGTGTGAGGGGAGCTGGGGGTGGGCCGTCGGGTGTGGGGGGAGGCGGGGGTGTGCCATCAGGTGCGGGGGGAGGCGGGGGCGAGCGGTTGGGCGTGCGGGGAGTTGGCGCTGAGCTGCTGGGCGTGCCGGGGAACGGGACTGAGCCGCCGGGCGACCGTCCCGGCCGTGCCGGCGAGTGCGGTGGTGCCGGCCACCCCGAGGAGCAACAGTGAAGGGGCGCGGGGCCCTCCACTTCGGCTACGGCACCAATGGCCTCGCCGACCTCCGCCTCGACGACGCCCTGGCCTTGCTCGCCGACCTCGGCTACGACGGCGTCGGCCTGACCCTCGACCACATGCACCTGGACCCGCTCGCCCCGGGTCTCACCGCGCGCACCCGCCGCGTCGCGCACCGCCTGGACGCCCTCGGTCTGCAAGTCACCGTGGAGACGGGCGCCCGCTATGTGCTTGATCCGCGCCGCAAACACGGACCCTCCCTCCTGGACTCCGACCCGGACGACCGTGCCCGCCGCGTCGACCTGCTGATCCGTGCCGTCCGCGTAGCGGCCGACCTCGGCGCCCACGCCGTCCACTGCTTCAGCGGCATCACACCACCGGGAACCGACCCGGAGACCGCCTGGCACCGCCTCGCCGACACGCTCACTCCCGTCCTGGACGCCGCCGCCACCGCCGGCGTCCCCCTCGCCGTCGAGCCCGAACCGGGTCACCTCCTCGCCACCCTCGCCGACTTCCACCGCCTCCGCCGCGCACTCGGCGACCCGGAACACCTCGGCCTGACCCTCGACATCGGCCACTGCCAGTGCCTCGAACCCCTCTCTCCCGCCGACTGCGTACGCGCTGCCGCCCCCTGGCTGCGTCATGTCCAGATCGAGGACATGCGCCGAGGCATCCATGAACACCTTCCCTTCGGCGACGGCGAGATCGACTTCCCGCCCGTGCTCGCCGCCCTCGCTGCCACCGGCTACCAGGGTCTGACCGTCGTCGAACTGCCCCGCCACTCCCACGCGGGCCCCCACTTCGCCGAACTCTCCCTCCCGTTCCTCCGTCGTGCCGAAGCCACGGCCACCGGATCACCCGTACTCGTCCCGCGCCCTGGCGATCCCTCCGCCACCCCTGAAGGGAGCACCGCATGACCCCCTCGCGCAGCACCCCGGCAACCCCGCATGCGGACACGGAGAGCAGCCCACTCACCGAACCTCAGGCGGACACCAAGGGCAGCCCGCTCGCTGAACCCGATGTGGGCACCAACTCCCATGCGGGCGCCAACTCCCGCTCGGGCGCTGAGAGCCCCGCGTGCGCCGACAGCCCCGCGGGTGCCGAGAGCCGCCCGGACACGGAGGTCCCGCCAGACGCCGGTGACCGGGTGGGTGCCGAGAACCGGCGGGGAGCGGAGGCTCAGACTGGTGCCGGGAGTGGGGCAGGGACGGAGACTCGGCCCGGTGTCGGGAGTGGGGCAGGGACGGAGACTCGGCCCGGTGCCGGGGGCAGGCCGGGGCCAGGCACCGAGGCTCGGCCAAGCGCCGGGGGCCGGGCGGATACCGAGAGCCGCCCGGGCATCCGGGGCACCCCGGCCACCCCGGGCAAGCCGGACACCTCGGCTACTCCCGCCACCCCGGGCACCTCCCTCGCCCTCACCCCGCCCGCCGAACTGCGCGGCCACCTCACGGCCCGCCTCGGTACCGCCGCCCGCGCGTGGCTCCACCGGGCCCTCAGCGAGGCCGCCGCCCATCCCGGCACTCACGGTCCCATCTCCGTCTGGGAGTTGCGCATCGCCGAGGCCGGGCGCCGCTGTGGCGCCGAGCACGCCGACGCCGCCCGCGTCCTCATCCTGCACGCGGCCCGCGCCGATGTGGACGCCGTCACCCGGGTCTACTTCCAGGGCACCGCGGCCGAACGCCGCGCCGTCCTGCACGCACTGCCCCACCTCGTGCCCGGCCCACAAGCCCTCCCGCTCGTCGAGGACGCCCTGCGCACCAACGACACCCGGCTGCTCGCCGCCGCCGTCGGCCCCTACGCCGCCCGGCACCTCGACCCCCATCAGTGGCGCCACGCCGTCCTGAAGTGCCTGTTCACCGGTGTGCCCGTCATCGCGGTGGCCGACCTGGACCGGCGCGCCCACTCCGACGCCGAACTCGCCCGCATGCTCAGCGACTACGCCGCCGAACGCACCGCCGCGGGCCGGCCCGTGCCCGAGGACCTGTACCGCGTCCTGACCCTCACCGACCCCACGGCCACCCCACCCGCGCCCGCCGCTGGGCGCGGCACGCACGACAGCGACGACACCCGCAGAACCCACGGCACCGACGGCACCGACGCCAAGGAGTCCTGATGCGCCTCTTCGACCCCCACATCCACATGACGTCACGCACCACCGACGACTACGAGGCCATGCACGCCGCCGGTGTCCGCGCCGTCGTCGAGCCCTCTTTCTGGCTCGGTCAGCCCCGCACGTCTCCCGCCTCCTTCCTCGACTACTTCGACTCCCTCCTCGGCTGGGAGCCCTTCCGTGCCGCCCAGTACGGCATCGCGCACCACTGCACCCTCGCCCTCAACCCCAAGGAGGCGAACGATCCGCGCTGTGTCCCCGTCCTCGACGAACTGCCCCGGTATCTCGTGAAGGACCAGGTCGTCGCCGTCGGCGAGATCGGCTACGACTCGATGACCCCCGCCGAGGACACCGCACTTGCCGCCCAGCTCCAGCTCGCCGCCGAGCACGACCTGCCGGCCCTCGTCCACACCCCGCACCGCGACAAGCTGGCCGGCCTGCGCCGCACCCTTGACGTCGTCCGGGAGTCCGCGCTGCCCCCCGACCGTGTCCTGGTCGACCACCTCAACGAGACGACGGTCAAGGAGGCCAAGGACAGTGGCTGCTGGCTCGGCTTCTCCGTCTATCCGGACACCAAGATGGACGAGGAGCGGATGGTCGCGATCCTGCGCGCGTATGGGACCGAGCGGGTGCTGGTGAACTCCGCAGCCGACTGGGGCAGGAGCGATCCCCTGAAGACACGCAAGGTCGCCGACCTGATGCTGGCCGAAGGCTTCGGGGAGGATGACGTCGACCTGGTGCTCTGGCGCAACCCCATCGCCTTCTACGGGCTCAGTGGCCGCCTCAATCTCGACATCGGGACCGCGACCCCGGAGGCGACCCATGAGGGCAACTCCATCCTCCGTGGAGCTCCGAAAGACCCCGAAGGACCGGCTGGCGCCCCAGGACAGTCGGACGGCCTGGTGGGCGCCCTGAGAATGCCGGACGAGCTGGTGGGCGCCCCGAGAGGATCGGCCGAGCCAGTGGGCGTACCGAGGGCGTCGGACGACCCGGTCAGCGAACCAAGCAGGTGGGACGACCCGGCCGCCGCCCCGGCCCCGGAGGCGTGAACCATGCGCTTCCGACACCCCGACGGCTCCACCGTCCACCTCGCGTACTGCACCAACGTCCACCCGGCCGAAACCCTCGACGGCGTCCTCGCCCAACTCCGCGACCACTGCGAACCCGTCCGCCGACGGCTCGGCCGCGACCGCCTCGGCATCGGCCTGTGGCTCGCCAAGGACGCCGCCCACGCGCTCGTGTCGGACCCGTCGGCCCTGCGCGGCCTGCGCACCGAACTCGACCGGCGCGGCCTCGAGGTCGTCACCCTCAACGGCTTCCCGTATGAGGGCTTCGGTGCCGAAGAGGTCAAGTACCGCGTGTACAAGCCGGACTGGGCCGACCCCGAACGCCTCGAACACACCACCTCCCTGGCCCGCGTCCTCGCCGGTCTCCTCCCCGACGACGTCAGCCAAGGCAGCATCTCCACCCTGCCCCTCGCCTGGCGCACCCACTACGACGACCGACGCGCCGAGACCGCCCGCACCGCCCTGGTCAGCCTGGCCGAACGCCTCGACGCCCTGCAGGAGTTGACCGGCCGCGACATCCGCGTCGGCCTCGAACCCGAACCCGGCTGCATCGTCGAGACCACCGCCGACGCCATCGCCCCGCTCACCGCGGTCGGGCACGACCGCATCGGCATCTGCGTCGACACCTGTCACCTCGCCACCTCCTTCGAAGATCCGCACACCGCCCTGGACGCGCTCACCGAAGCCCGCGTCCCCGTCGTCAAATCCCAGCTCTCAGCCGCCCTGCACGCCGAACACCCCCATCTCCCCGACGTCCGCGAGGCTCTCGCCGCCTTCGACGAACCCCGCTTCCTGCACCAGACCCGCATCGCCACAGCCGCCGGCCTGCGCGGCACCGACGACCTCGGCGAGGCCCTCAAGGGCGACGCCCTGCCCGACGCCTCCCCATGGCGCGCCCACTTCCACGTCCCACTCCACGCGGCCCCCGTCGCGCCCCTCACCTCCACACTCCCCGTCCTCAAGGCCGCACTGACCCAGCTTGTCGGCGGCCCGCACCCGCTCACCCGGCACCTCGAGGTCGAGACCTATACGTGGCAGGCCCTCCCCGCCGAACTGCGACCCCGCGCCCGCAGCCAGCTCGCCGACGGCATCGCCGCCGAACTCACCCTCGCACGCGACCTGTTGACGGACCTCGGCCTGAAGGAGCTGCCGTGACCGAGCGGCCGGACCCGGCAGCCCCGCCCACCTCGCCACGCGGCCACCCAGCACCCCGACCGGAGGCCACCACCATGGGAGGTCCCACCCCTCTCCTCGTCCTCGACGTCGTCGGCCTCACCCCGCGTCTCCTCGACCACATGCCCCACCTCAAGACGCTCGCCCAGTCCGGCTCCCGGGCGCCGCTCGGCACCGTCCTGCCCGCGGTCACCTGCGCCGCCCAGTCCACCTTCCTGACCGGCACCCACCCGTCGGAGCACGGCATCGTCGGCAACGGCTGGTACTTCCGCGACCTCGGCGACGTACTCCTGTGGCGCCAGCACAACGGGCTGGTCGCCGGCGACAAGCTCTGGGACGCCGCCCGCCGCGCTAATCCCGGCTACACGGTCGCCAATATCTGCTGGTGGTACGCCATGGGCGCCGACACCGACATCACTGTCACCCCCCGTCCGATCTACTACTCCGACGGCCGCAAGGAACCCGACTGCTACACCCGGCCGCCCGCCCTGCACGACGAACTCACCGAGAAACTGGGCGCCTTCCCGCTCTTTCACTTCTGGGGCCCCGGCGCGGACCTGGTCTCCAGCCGCTGGATCGTCGACGCGACCCGCCACATCATCCGCACCCGGCACCCCGACCTGACGCTCTGCTACCTCCCTCATCTCGACTACGACCTGCAGCGCTTCGGCCCGGACGATCCACGCTCGCTGAAGGCGGCCGCCGACCTGGACGCTGCCATGGCCCCGCTGCTGGACGACGCACGCGCCGAGGGCCGTACCGTCGTCGCGCTGTCCGAGTACGGCATCACTCCCGTGAACCGGCACGTCGACATCAACCGCGCCCTGCGACGGGCAGGCCTGCTGGAGGTGCACACCCAGGACGGCATGGAGTACCTCGACCCGATGACGTCACGTGCCTTCGCGGTCGCCGACCACCAGATCGCCCATGTCTACGTGCGCCGGCCGGAAGACCTCGACGCGACCCGAACTGCCCTGGAAGGGCTACCCGGCATCGAGCAACTCCTGGACGACGAGGGCAAGAAGACCCACCACCTCGACCATCCACGCTCCGGCGAGCTCGTCGCCGTCGCGGAGCCGGACGCCTGGTTCACGTACTACTACTGGCTCGACGACGCCCGCGCGCCCGACTTCGCGCGACTGGTCGAGATCCATCGCAAACCCGGCTACGACCCGGTCGAACTCTTCCTGGATCCCCTCGACCCCTACGTCAAGGTCAAGGCGGCGACCGCTCTCGCCCGCAAGAAACTGGGCATGCGCTACCGCATGGCGGTCGTGCCCCTGGACCCGTCGCCTATTCGCGGCAGCCATGGCCGCATACCTGCGAGCGACGACGACGGTCCGCTCCTCATCTGCTCCACCCCCCGCGCTCTCGGCGACCGCGTCGCGGCCACCGATGTGAAGTCACTCCTGCTCCAACTCGCCGGTCTCGGCTGACCGGTCACGACCGGCATGCATCAGCCCGCCGGCCCCTCGACCCGTCTCTTTCGACTGGTCACAAGTGAAGCACTCACCACTGACAACGGCCTTCGATCACAGGGAGTTCCAGGCATGAGCCGCTTTTCCCAGACGGATCCCGAACTCACCCACCGTCTCACCAGACGAGGCATGCTCGGCGTGGCCGCGGGCACCACGGCTGCCGCCCTGCTGGGAGCCGCCGCCGCCCCCGCGACTGCCGCCCCCGGCACCGCGTCCACCACCGGTACAGCCCCCCGTGGCGCCGGCCGTGGCCGTCCGGTCCTTCCCCCCGGCCGGCTCGGCATCCAGCTCTACAGCCTGCGCGACAAGGTCTCCACGCTCGGCTTCGCCCCGGTCTTCGCCGAGCTGGAGAAGTACGGCTACGACGAAGTGGAGTTCGCCGGATACACCCAGGGCTCGGCCGGCCCGATCACCCTCGCCCAGCTCAAGCGGCTGGCCCGGAACCACGGCCTGAACCCGATCGGCAGCCACGTCGGCTACTACTCGAGCGACCCGGGCGCCTACACCTTCGCCCAGAACCTCACCAAGGTCCTCGACGACGCCCAGGCCCTCGGCCTGAAGCACATAGGCACCGCGTCCGGGCCGTTCCGCTACGGCTCCACCGTCGACGCCTGGAAGCGCGCCGCCGAGGAGTTCAACACCTACGGCGCGGCGGCGAAGGCGCGCGGCATGAAGTTCTACCAGCACAACCACTCCGAGGAGTTCTCCTTCGCCACCGACAACCCCAAGGTCCGCCTCTACGACGTCTTGCTCGCCGAGACCGACCCCGACCTCGTCTTCCTGGAGATGGACATCTTCTGGGCGTACTCGGGCCAGTTCCGTTTCTCGAAGCGACCCGACGGATCGGCCGCCCCCTTCGAGCCGCTGGACTACGTACTCAAGCAGCCGCACCGCTACCCGCTCTTCCACGTCAAGGACGGCGTGAGCGACCCCGCCAACCAGTACGGCTTCCGCATGGTCGACGTCGGCGACGGTGACATCGACTACCAGCGGTTCATCTCCGCCGTGACCAGGCTGCGCGGTCAGCGATTCGCCCACCACTGGCAGGCGGAGCACGACAACCCGACCGAGTCCTTCACCTTCGCACGCCGTTCGAGTGAGCATCTGCACTCGCTGCGCGAGAAGTGCTGACGGCCCTACCGAACGTGAGGAGGCCCTCCCCGAGACGGGGAGGGCCTCCTCACGTTCGCGACACGTCATCCCGCGGCCATGGGTGCCGACGTCCGTCCTGGCTGTCGCAGCAGCAACGCGATCGCTGCCGCCACCAGCGACACGCCCCCGGCCAGGGCGTACGCGCCGTCGTAACCCCAGGCGGCGACCACCATGGAGCCCAGACCGCCGCCGAACAGGCCGCTGATCAGCTTGCCGCTGTAGACGAGGCCGTAGTTGGTGGCGTTGTAGTTCTCCCCGAAGTAGTCCGGGGTGAGTGCCGCGAACAGGGGGTAGAACGCGCCGCCGCCGAAGCCGGAGAGGAACGCGAAGGACAGGAACAGCCATTCGCTCTTCAGATCGCCGGCCCAGATCACGCCGAACTGGGCGAGCCCCAGCACGACGATGACGAACACCAGGGTCGACTTGCGGCCCCACCGGTCGGAGAGCCAGCCCACGACGCCGCGGCCGATGCCGTTGATGACCGCCATCACGCCCATCGAGGAGGCCGCGACCAGCGGGCCGAAACCCACCTCCTTGGCATAGTCGACCTGGAAGGAGATACCGAAGATCGACACACCGGCGGTCAGCACGACCGACAGCCACATGAGCGGCAGCATGCCCGTCCTGATGGCCTCCCGGGGCGTGTACTGCTTCGCCGCCGGAGGGTTCTTGGCCAGGCTCGTCGCGTTTTTCTGGCTGCCCGTGTACGTCAGCGGATCGACGTCCGAGGGCCACCAGTTCTTCGGGGGGTCCTTGAAGAAGAACGCGCATCCGAGAACGACGATCATGATGTAGCAGCCGATCAGGTCCAGCACCCGGTGGTAGTTCGCGGTGTCGAACCCGTAGTTGAAGATGAAGATGAACGGCAGCGATCCGTACGCGAACCCGCCATTGACGAACCCGGTCCGCGCGCCGCGCCGCTCGGGGAACCACTTGCCGACCATGTTGATGCAGGTCGCGTAGACCAGGCCGGCGCCGATGCCACCGATCACGCCGAAGCCGAGGATGGCGAGCCAGACGTTGCTCAGGTGTGACAGGGCGAGGAAGCCCAGCAAGCACAGGCCCGAGCCGAGGTACATCGCTGTGCGGGCCGTCAGGATGCCCTTCTCCCGCAGCCAGCCCGCGGGGAAGGCGATGCCGGCCTGGAAGAACACCCAGACGCTGAGGATCCAGAAGGTGTTGCTCTGCGTCCAGCCGTGCGCGTGGGACAGGGTGTCCTCCGCGGAGCCGTACGCGTATTCGAAGACGCTGATGGCCATCATGGCGATCCACGGGAGATACACCATGAGCTTGCGGGAGTGGCCGAGGACGTCGCGGTCGGTCTCGCCGATGCGGTAGACGCGGCCTCGCGCGTCGGTCACTTCGCGGTAGGGACGGTGTGCGGCGTCGGACTGTGCGGACGAGCTGCTTGCCGTGTACGGATCTGACATGTCAGGCCGTGTCCTCGCCGAGCGGTTGGGGGTTGGGGGCGATGCGCGTTTCGTTGTCGCGTCCCGGGGGGCGGAGGAACAGCGCCACGCAGCCGGCGAACAGCGAGATCGAGCCGGCCAGGATGAAGGCACCGGAGTGCCCCCAGGCGCCGACGACCACGGCGCCCATGCCCGCGCCCAGACCGGAGATGAGCTTGGCGCTGTAGACCATGCCGTAGTTGGACGCGTTGTTGTTCTCGCCGAAGTAGTCGGCGGTGAGCGCCGCGAACATCGGGAAGATGGCGCCGCCGCCGAAGCCGGAGATCGCGGAGAAGATCAGGAACAGCGTCAGGTTCTTGCTGTCCGCGGACCAGAGGATGCCGAACTGGGCGAGACCCAGGATGACGCACACGGCGAGCAGGCACCGCTTGCGGCCGTAGAGGTCGGAGAGCCAGCCGATGACGCCACGGCCGGTACCGTTGACGATCGCCTTGAGGGACATGGCCGTGGCCACGATCCCGCCCGCGAAGCCGGCCTCCTCGCCGATGTCCACCTGGAACGCGATACCGAAGATGTTCACGCCGGACGTGCACGCCAGACAGAACCACATCAGGGCCACCCGGCCGGTCTTCCACGCCTCCTTGGGGGAGTACTGGCGGACCGCCGGCGGGTTCATCCGCAGCGAGCGGGCCGCGCGCGGGTCCTTCGGCGGGTTGAGCGGGTCGATCGAGGCGGGCCACCAGTTCTTCGGCGGGTCCTTGAAGAAGTAGCCGGAGAACGCGACGATTCCGGCCAGGAAGACACCGACCGAGACCAGCACCCAGCGGAAGTTGGTCAGGTCCATGTAGCCGTTGAAGATGAAGACGAAGGGCACCGAGCCGTAGGCGAAACCGCCGTTGACGAACCCGGTCTTGCCGCCCTTGCGCTCCGGATACCACTTGCCCACCATGTTGACGCAGGTGGCGTACACCATGCCCGCGCCCATGCCGCTGAACATGCTGAAGCCGATGTAGGCGAAGACGACATGCGGCGCGAAGGCCAGCGACAGATAGCCCAGCAATGTGCCCGCCGCCCCGCACATCATCGCCCAGCGGGCCGGCAGCTTTCCGCTCTCACGCAGCTTGCCCGCGGGGAAGGCCACCGCGGCCTGGAAGAAGACCCAGACGGTCATCATCCAGAAGATGTGCATGCTGTTCCAGTGGTGCGCCGTGTGCAGGGTGTCCTCGGCGGACGCGAACGCGTACTCGGCGGAGGAGATGCCCATCATGCCGATCCAGGGCAGGATCACCATCCACTTGCGTTTGCGCCCCATGATGTCGATGTCGGACTCACCGACGCGATAGACGCGTCCGTTCTTGTCGGTCACCTCTCGATAGGCGGCGACCCGTGGAACATCGGTAGTTGTCACGTTAGTTGCACCCCTTGCGTCGAAAGTTCTGGCCAGCGCCCCCTGTCCAATGCCTTTCGTGTGCGCACGGGTCCCGGGGCCGGCCGACGCGCACCGTCGGCCGACCCGCGCCCACTCACCTCATGAACCGCCCCCCAACAGCCCCGCCGCCCGCGCCCAGCGGTACTTCGCGCCGAGCACGGCCACCGGCTTCTCGGTCGTGTACGGGTACGCCACGACCCCCCGCTCGTACAGGTACTGGCAGGCCTCCTCGACCTCGACGTCACCCGCGAGCGACGCCACCACGGGCTTCTCCATGCCGCGCTCCCGGAACTCGGCCACCACACGCGCGGTGAGCTCCGCGAAGACCATCGGAGGAGTGACGATCGTGTGCCAGTAGCCCAGCACCAGCGCGTGGATGCGCGGATCCTCCAGACCGAGCCGGATCGTCGCCTCGTACGTCGACGGCGGCTCGCCCCCCGTGATGTCTACCGGGTTGCCCGCGGCCCCGAAGGGCGGGATGAACTTCCGGAAGGCCTCGTCCAGGTCCGGCGGGATCTCCATCAGGGACAGGCCGTTGTCCGTCACGGCGTCCGACAGCAGCACGCCGCTGCCGCCCGCCCCGGTGATGATCACGACGTTGTCGCCCTTGGGGGCCGGAAGTACCGGCAACGCGCGCGCGTACTCCAGCATTTCGTTCAGCCCGGGCGCCCGGATGACACCGGCCTGCTTCAGGATGTCCTCGTACACGGCGTCGTCGCCGGCGAGGGCTCCGGTGTGCGAGCCCGCGGCCTTCGCGCCCGCCGCCGTACGTCCCGCCTTCAGCACCACGACCGGCTTCTTCGGTACGGTCGCCCGCGCGGCCTCGACGAAGGCGCGCCCGTCCTTGAGGTCCTCCAAGTGCATGGCGATGCACTCGGTGTGCGGGTCCTCGCCGAACCAGGTCAGCAGGTCGTCCTCGTCCAGGTCCGACTTGTTGCCGAGACCCACGATCGCCGACACGCCCGTCTTCGTGGTCCGCGCGAAGCCCAGGATGGCCATCCCGATGCCGCCGGACTGCGAGGTCAGCGCCACCCCGCCCTTGACGTCGTACGGCGTGCAGAACGTGGCACACAGGTCCTGCCACGTCGAGTAGTAGCCGTAGATGTTCGGGCCGAGGAGGCGGATCCCGTGCCGCTCTGCGATCTCCACGATCTCCGCCTGGAGTTCGTGCTCACCGGTCTCCGCGAACCCGGAGGGGATCAGCACGGCGTTCGGAATCTTCTTGCGTCCCACCTCCTCCAGGGCCGAGGCCACGAACTTGGCGGGGATAGCGAAGACCGCCACATCCACCTCACCGGGAACGTCCGTGACACTCTTGTACGCTTTGCGGCCCAGAATGTCATCGGCCTTGGGGTTCACCGGTTGGATGTCCCCGGCGAAACCGCCGTCGATGAGGTTGCGCATGACCGAATTGCCGATCTTCCCCTGCTCGTTGGACGCCCCGATCACGGCGACCGACGACGGCTGCATCAACCGGCGCATGGAGGTGAGGATCTCCTCGCGCGAGTAGCGGCGGCGCGGCTTCACGGGCGCCTCGGAGAGGATCACCCGGATGTCGGCCGCGACAGCCCCCTCCGCCGTCGCGATCACCGGGTTGAGGTCCACCTCGGCGATCTCCGGGAAGTCCGCGACGAGCTGCGAGACCCGGCGGATCTGCTCGGCGATCGCCCAACGGTCCACGGCCGCCTGGCCGCGCACCCCGCGCAGGATCTCCGCCGCCCGGATCGAGTCCAGCATGGACAGCGCCTCGTCGGCGGCCACGGGAGCGAGCCGGAAGGTGACGTCCTTGAGGACCTCGACGAGCACCCCGCCCAGCCCGAAGGCCACGACCTTCCCGAACGTCGGATCGGTGACCGCGCCGACGATGACCTCCTGCCCCTGGGGGAGCAGCTCCTGCACCTGCACGCCCTCGATGCGGGCATCCGCGTTGTACGCGCGCGCGTTGTCGATGATCGTGTGGAACGCCGCCCGTACGTCCGCAGCCCCTTCGACGCCCACCATCACGCCGCCGGCGTCGGTCTTGTGGAGGATGTCGGGTGAGACGATCTTCATGACGACCGGTCCGCCGAAGCGAGCCGCGTACGCCACCGCCTCGTCGACGTCCGTCGCGAGTTCCTCGCCCGGTACAACGATCCCGTACGCGTCGGCGATCACCTTGCCCTCGGGCGCGGTCAGCGCCGTGCGTCCCTCGGCCCGCACGGAATCGAGGAGCGTCCGCACCCTCAGGTGGCGGTCTTCGGCCATCACGTCAGATCACTCCGTTCGACTTGAGCAGGCGCAGCTCCTCGTCGCCGAGGCCGAGCTCGCCGATGTAGACCTCTTCGTTGTGCTCGCCGAGCAGTGGTGAACTGGAGACCTCGACGGGGGAGTCGGAGAGCTTGAGCGGGCTGCCGACGGTCACGAACTCGCCGCGCTCGGGGTGCGGCACGGTGACGACCATCTCGTTCGCGACCAGCGAGGAGTCCTCGATGATCTCCCTGGTGGACAGGATCGGCCCGCACGGGATGTTGTGCGCGTTGAGCTTCTCCAGCACCTCCCACTTGGGCAGGGTCGAGGACCACTCCTCGATCAGCTGGAACATCTTGTTGAGCTTGGGCAGCCGGGCCTCCGGCGTGGCCCACTCGGGGTCGTCGGCGAGTTCGGGGCGGCCGATGAGCTCGCTGATCGGCTGCCAGCCGACGGGCTGCACGATGACGTACACGTAGTCGTTCGGGCCGCCCGGCGCGCACTTGACCGCCCAGCCGGGCTGACCGCCGCCGGACGCGTTTCCCGAGCGGGGAACTTCCGTGCCGAAGTCCTCGTTCGGATATTCAGCAAGCGGCCCGTGTGCCAGGCGCTGCTGGTCCCTCAGCTTCACCCGGCACAGGTTGAGTACAGCGTGCTGCATGGCCACGTTGACCCGCTGCCCACGCCCGGTGTTCTCGCGCTGGAACAACGCCGCGAGAATCCCCGCCACGGCGTGCACACCCGTCCCGGAGTCCCCGATCTGGGCCCCCGTAGCCAGCGGCGGCCCGTCCTCGAAACCGGTGGTCGACATCGACCCGCCCATGGCCTGCGCGACGACCTCGTACGCCTTGAAGTTGGTGTACGGGCCCTCGCCGAACCCCTTGATGGAGGCATAGACGATACGTGGGTTGATCTCCTGGATGCGGTCCCACGTGAAGCCCATCCGGTCGACCGCGCCCGGTCCGAAGTTCTCGACCATGACGTCGGAGCGCCGGATCAGCTCGGTGAGGATCTCCTTGCCGCGCTCGGTCTTGGTGTTGAGGGTGATGCTCCGCTTGTTGCAGTTGAGCATCGTGAAGTAGAGGGAGTCGACGTCCGGGAGATCACGCAACTGCTTGCGCGTGATGTCACCGGTCGGCGCCTCCAGCTTGACGACGTCCGCGCCGAGCCAGGCGAGCAGCTGGGTCGCGGAGGGACCGGACTGGACGTGGGTCATGTCCAGGACGCGGATGCCTTCGAGGGCCTTGGTCGGCGTACCAGTCATGGAGGCCACCTCACTTGTACATGGTCTGGTTCATGGTTCCGGGGGCGTACGCGTCGGGGTCGACCCAGACGTTGATCAGCGACGGCTTCCCGGACTCGCGGGCGCGCCGCAGGGCGGGGCCGATGTCGGCGGGGTCACGGACCTCCTCGCCGTAACCGCCCAGCATCTGCGCGAACTTGTCGTAGTGGACGTCGCCGAGCGTGTTGCCGACCCGCTCGCGCTCCAGGCCGTACTTCTGGGCCTGGCCGTAGCGGATCTGGTTCATCGAGGAGTTGTTGCCGACGATGCCGACGAAGGGGAGGTTGTAGCGGACGAGAGTCTCGAAGTCCCAGCCGGTCAGGGAGAACGCGCCGTCGCCGAAGAGCGCGACGACCTCCTTGTCGGGCCGCGCCTGCTTGGCCGCGAGCACGAAGGGGACGCCGACGCCGAGGGTGCCGAGGGGACCCGGGTCCATCCAGTGCCCGGGCGACTTGGGCTGCACGACCTGCCCGGAGAAGGTGACGATGTCGCCGCCGTCACCGATGTAGATCGAGTCCTCGGTGAGGAAGTCGTTGATCTCGCTGACCAGCCGGTACGGGTGGATCGGCGAGGCGTCCGACTTCAGGCTGGGCAGCCGCTTCTCCAGGGCGGTCTGCTCGGCCGCGCGCAGCTCGTCGAGCCACTCCTTGCGCTTCGACGCGCCCCCGTTGCTGTATCCATTAAAAGCGTGCCCGGAGGCCGCCTCGGTGACCGACTTCAGCACCAGCCCGGCGTCGCCCACGATCCCGAGGTCGATGTCGCGGTTCTTGCCGACGGTGCGGTAGTCGAGGTCGATCTGCACGACGGTCGCGTCCGGCGACAGCCGCTTGCCGTAGCCCATGCGGAAGTCGAAGGGCGTGCCGACGATGACGATGACGTCGGCGTTGGAGAAGGCGTACCGGCGCGACAGCTGGAAGTGGTGCGGGTCGCCCGGCGGGAGGGTGCCGCGGCCTGCGCCGTTCATGTAGGCCGGGATGTTGAGGGTGCGCACGAGCTCGATGGCCGACTCGGTGCCGCGCGTCGTCCACACCTGGCTGCCGAGCAGGATGGCCGGCTTCTCGGCGTGGACCAGCAGATCGGCGAGCTTCTCGATGGCCTCGGGGTCGCCGGCCGAGCGAGTGGAGGCACGGTAGGCGCCCTCCTTGGGCACGCGCGCCTTGCTGACCGGCACCTTGGCGTCGAGGACGTCGCGCGGGATCTCCAGGAAGGAGGGCCCGGGCGCGCCGTGGTAGCACTCGCGGAACGCCATCGACACCATGTCCGCCGCGCGCGCCGTGTCCGGCACGGCCGCCGCGAACTTGGTGATCGGCGTCATCATGTCGACGTGGGGGAGGTCCTGGAGGGACCCCATCTTGTGCTGGGTGAGGGCGCCTTGGCCGCCGATGAGCAGCATCGGGGACTCGGCGCGGAAGGCGTTGGCGACGCCGGTGACGGCGTCGGTGGTGCCGGGACCCGCGGTGACGACCGCGCAGCCGGGCTTGCCGGTGATACGGGCGTAACCGTCGGCGGCATGGGCGGCGACCTGCTCGTGACGGACGTCGACGACCTCGATGCCCTCGTCGACGCAGCCGTCGTAGATATCGATGATGTGGCCGCCGCACAAGGTGTAGATGCGGTCGACCCCCTCGGCCTTCAGCGCCTTGGCAACGAGATGACCACCGGAAATGACGTCCTGGGTGTCGTCGGGCATGGCGAAGTCCTGTCCCTTCGTAGGGGGTTGGAACGGCTCTCGCGGTACATTGCATACAGTCGACGAATACTGTATGAACCTTGTTATCCCGCATCCGGTGGGTGGTGTCCAGGGGGCGTGCGGCACTTTTGAGTCAGGAGCCGGAATGGACCTGTACGAACACCAGGCAAGGGAACTCTTCGAAGAACACGGCATCTTGGTGCCACGGGCAGAGGTGACGGACTCACCCAAGGAAGCCCGCGAGATCGCACGCCGACTCGGCGGCCGGGTCGTGGTCAAGGCGCAGGTGAAGACCGGGGGCCGCGGCAAGGCAGGTGGTGTGAAGCTCGCCGCGGACCCTGCGGCGGCCGAGATCACGGCACGTCAGATCCTCGGCATGGACATCAAGGGCCACGCGGTAGGCAAGGTGATGCTCGCCCAACCGGTGGACATCGAGGCCGAGTTCTACGTGTCCTACGTACTCGACCGCGCCGCGGGCCGCTTCCTCGCCATCGCCTCGGCCGAAGGCGGCATGGAGATCGAGGAGGTCGCCGCCCGTCGGCCCGAGGCCGTGGCCCGTATCCCCATCGACCCCGCCGAGGGCGTCACCTCCGCGAAGGCGGGCGAGCTCGCCGCAGCGGCCGGGCTGCCGCCGCAGACCGTCGACGTCCTCATGCGGCTCTGGGAGGTGCTGGTCCGTGAGGACGCCCTCCTCGTCGAGGTGAACCCGCTCGTCCGCACCGCGCAGGGGCAGATCCTCGCCCTCGACGGCAAGGTCACCCTCGACGACAACGCCCGCTTCCGGCAGGCACGTTGGGGCGCCAATGGCGTGGAGCACGACGACGCGCTGGAGGCGGCGGCCGCAACCAAGGGCCTCAACTACGTCAAGCTCGACGGCGAGGTCGGCATCATCGGCAATGGCGCCGGTCTCGTCATGTCCACCCTCGACGTCGTCGCGGGCTGCGGCGCCCGCCCCGCCAACTTCCTCGACATCGGGGGCGGGGCATCGGCCCAGATCATGGCCGACGGCCTGACCGTCATCCTCTCCGACCCGGCCGTGAAGTCGGTCTTCGTCAACGTCTTCGGCGGGATCACCGCCTGCGACGCGGTCGCCGACGGCATCGTGCGAGCCCTGGACAGCGTCCAGTTGACCAAGCCGCTCGTCGTACGCCTCGACGGCAACAACGCCGCCCGCGGCCGCGCCATCCTCGACGACCGCGCCCACCCCCTGGTCCAACAGGCCACCACCATGGACGGCGCCGCGCTGCGGGCCGCCCAACTCGCCGCCGCCACAGCCTGAGGAGACATGACGACATGGCCATCTACCTCACCAAGGAGAGCAAGGTCCTCGTCCAGGGCATGACCGGCGGCGAGGGCATGAAGCACACCCGGCGCATGCTCGCCGCCGGCACGAACGTCGTCGGCGGCGTCAACCCGCGCAAGGCCGGCCGCACCGTCGACTTCGACGACCGTGCCGTCCCCGTCTTCGGCTCGGTCGCCGACGGCATGCGCGCCACCGGCGCCGACGTGACCGTGGTCTTCGTGCCGCCCGCCTTCACCAAGGCGGCCGTCGTCGAGGCCGCCGACGCCGGCATCGGACTCGCCGTCGTGATCACGGAGGGCATCCCGGTCCACGACTCCGTCGCCTTCACCACGTATGCCAAGGCCAAGGGCACCCGCGTCATCGGCCCCAACTGCCCCGGCCTGATCACCCCCGGCCAGTCCAACGCGGGCATCATCCCGGCCGACATCACCAAGCCCGGCCGCATCGGCCTGGTCTCCAAGTCCGGCACGCTCACGTACCAACTGATGTACGAGCTGCGCGACATCGGCTTCTCGACCTGCGTCGGCATCGGCGGCGACCCGGTCGTCGGCACGACCCACATCGACTGCCTGGCGGCCTTCCAGGACGACCCCGACACCGAACTCATCGTCCTCATCGGCGAGATCGGCGGCGACGCGGAGGAACGCGCGGCCGCATACATCCGCGACCACGTCACCAAGCCGGTCGTCGGCTACATCGCCGGGTTCACCGCACCCGAGGGCAAGACGATGGGGCACGCGGGCGCGATCGTCTCCGGATCGTCCGGTACGGCGGCGGCGAAGAAGGAGGCGCTGGAGGCCGTCGGAGTCCGGGTCGGCCAAACGCCCACCGAGACCGCGCGCCTGGTGCTCGAGCGCCTGGAAGCCGGGGCGTGACGTCACCCGTAGTCGACACAAGGCCACCTTCAGCTGCACCGCGCCGCGCCGGCGTCCGCCACAGCCATGTACGACCGCCCCCGACTGTGCACCGAGAGCGGAGACCCCGATGGCAACCACCCTCACCCTGAAATCCGGCACCTCCTGGGCCGACGCCTGGCAGCGCTGCCTCGCCGTGGCCCCGGAGGCATTCCGGGACGACCGCGTCCTCAACCTCTGGAACTCCACCTGGCAGGCGGACGGCCGGGCCCTGCCCGCCACCAGCCCCGTCGACGGTGGCCCGATCGCCGGCCCGCCGCGTCTGGACCGGGCCACCGCCCACCAGGCCGTACGCGCCTCGCTCGACCAGCACCGCGCGTGGCGGCACATCCCACTGGAGGAGCGCCGCGCCCGCGTCGCGGCCACGCTCGACGCCCTGACCCAGCACCGGGACCTGCTCGCGCTGCTCCTCGTCTGGGAGATCGGCAAGCCCTGGCGGCTCGCCCAGGCGGACGTCGACCGGGCCATCGACGGCGTGCGCTGGTACGTCGACGGCATCGAGCCGATGGTGGCAGGCCGGGCCCCGCTGGACGGTCCGGTATCCAACATCGCGAGCTGGAACTACCCGATGAGCGTGCTCGTTCACGCAGTGTTGGTACAAGCACTGGCAGGCAACGCGGTCATCGCCAAGACCCCGACCGACGGCGGTGTCGCCTGTCTGACCCTGGCCTGCGCGCTCGCCGCCCGCGAGGGAATTCCCGTCACCCTCGTCAGCGGCAGCGGAGGCGAGCTGTCCCAGGCGCTGGTGCGGGCGCCCGAGATCGGCTGCGTCTCCTTCGTCGGCGGCCGCGACACCGGCGCCGCGGTGGCCACGGCCGTCGCCGACCTGGGCAAACGACACGTACTCGAGCAGGAAGGACTCAACACCTGGGGCATCTGGAACTGCACGGACTGGGACGCGCTCACGGCGGTCATCCCCAAACTCTTCGACTACGGCAAGCAGCGCTGCACGGCGTACCCGCGCTTCGTCGTCCAGCGTGAGCTGTTCGACGAGTTCCTCGCGGCATACCTCCCGGCGGTGCGCACGCTGAGGGTCGGCCACCCCCTGGCGGTCGAGAAGCGGGACGACCCCTGTCCGCGGCTGGACTTCGGGCCGGTGATCAACGCCGCCAAGGCGAAGGAACTCCACGATCAGGTCGCCGAGGCCATCGGCCGAGGTGCCGTCCCGCTGCACCGGGGACAGCTGTCGGACGCCCGATACCTGCCCGGCCAGGACACCTCGGCGTACGTCCAGCCGGTCACGCTGCTGAACCCGCCCCCGTCCTCCCCGCTGCATCACGCGGAGCCGTTCGGGCCGGTCGACACGATCGTCCTGGTCGACACGGAGGCAGAGCTGCTGGCGGCGATGAACGCGTCCAACGGCGCGCTCGTCGCCACGCTGTCCACGGACGACCGGGAGACCTACGACCGTCTGGCCCCGCAGATCCGCGCGTTCAAGGTCGGCCACGGCAAACCCCGCTCCCGCGGCGACCGCGACGAGCTGTTCGGCGGCTTCGGCGCGTCCTGGCGGGGCGCGTTCGTCGGTGGCGATCTGCTGGTGCGCGCGGTGACGCAGGGGCCGGCGGGGGAGCGGTTGCCCGGGAACTTCCCGGACTACCACCTCATGCCATGACGGCATCTGGTACGGCGTGACGGCATCTGTCATGCCGTGACGTGACCCCTCACGCCGGGGACGGGTCCCGGTGGCGCGCCCACTCCACAGGGGGCGCCACCGGCCGGCCCCAGCCATGCGTGACCACGGGATCACACGGGGTGAACCCCCTCGAACGGCCTCGCCTCCGGCTCGTGTCGCGCGCCGCCGGACGGCCGTCCGACGGACGGATATGCAGGTGAAGGGCACTCCGAAACCTTGGTATTGTTGTCCATGTCGCCGCGGGGAAGACCCCCGGCAAGGCGGCAGACACCTAGTCCGGGTGGCGGAATGGCAGACGCGCTAGCTTGAGGTGCTAGTGCCCTTTATCGGGCGTGGGGGTTCAAGTCCCCCCTCGGACACAAATGCAAATCGGGATGTTCGCAAGATCGTCCTGAAGCGTTCACGAATTACCGGCGAGTCATGTGACTCGCCGGTAATTCGTTGTTCCTGGGGCCTTCGAGCCTCGTGATCGGCCCGGTGAGGGTGGGGCGGTGGTGGTCCCGGTACTGGGCCTTTCATCTGCGGAAACACCTCGCCGTCGTGTGTCACCGCCGAGCTTCCTGACGAGGTCACCGCCGCGCTCGCCTGGACCCGGCCGGGCACGCGCATCGTCTCCATCTGCAGCGGCGCCTTCGTGCTCGCCGCGGTCGGGCTCTCCTGGACGGCCGCAAGGCGACCACGCACTGGCGGCAGGCGGAGCGGTTCCGGCGCATGTTCCCGCACGTCACTCTCGACCCTGGACGTGCTCTTCGTCGACGACCACCCCATCCTGACCTCGGCCGGAGCCGCCTCCGGCGTCGACGTAGGTCTGCACATCGTGCGCAAGGACCACGGCGGCCGACTCGCCAACACGGTCGCCCGCCGCTGCGTCGTGCCGCCGTTCCGGAACGGCGGCCAGGCGCAGTACATCGGGCAGCCGGTCCCCGAAAGCAGGGCCGCGAGCACAGCCGCCACTCCCGCCTGGGCCCTCGCACGCCTCGACGCACCACTGACACTTGCCGACCTCGCCGCCCACTCCCGGATGAGCCGGCGCACCTTCGCCCGCCGCTTCAACGACGAGGTGGGCCTCAGCCCCGGCCGCTGGCTGATCCAGCAGCGCGTCGCTCGAGCCCGGGACCTGTTGGAGTCCAGCGACCTGTCGGTGGACCAGATCGCCGGCCGGGTCGGCTTCGCCACGGGCGCCTCCCTGCGGCAGCACCTCCACGCGGCAATCGGCGTCTCGCCGCAGGCGTATCGGCGTACGTTCCGGGCGGCACGCCAGTGCCCACCAGGATCTACCGGTAGCCAGTACTTCGGTGACCGACTCCATGCGGGACTGCGGGAGAGTGCTCGAAAGGGTGCGTCGGCTCTCATCGGCGTGGACCCGATCGACGTGCGGGAGTCGTGATCCGGGCCGGACCCATGTCAGTCAGCCGTTTCTCCACGTCGGCGGCTGTGAAGTTGTCGAGCATCGCTGCTGACGCCGAGAAAGCCCGACGGTGCCGTGACATAGGCGCTGCGACAGCTCGGGCTTCCACCGGCACCGCGCGGTTACATGCGACAGCGGCACATGAGGCACCGTCGTCACGAGACATGACGGGGCAGTCGTGTCAGGCCGGTTGCCAGATCTGAGCGAGTGCCGAGGCGGTGAGGAGCTGTTCGGGGTGCCCCTGTCCTGCCAGGTGGCCGTCGCGGAGCAGGAGGCAGGCGTCCGCCGAGCGTGCGGCTTCGAGGTCATGGGTGGCGTGGACGACGGTCACCCCATCGACGACCAGCTCCGTCAGCAGCGCGGCGATTCGATCTTTCGCCTCGGGGTCGAGTCCCGTGGTCGGTTCGTCCAGGAGGAGCAGGTCCGATTCCTGGGCGAGCCCTTGGGCGATCAGGGCGCGTTGCCGCTGTCCGCCGGAGAGTTCTCCGAGTTGACGGGTGGCGAGGTCGGTGATGCCGAGCCTCTCCATGGACTGGTCCACGGTGGCGCGATCCTGTCGGGTCAGTCGGCGCCACGGTCCGCGGTCGCCCCAGCGCCCCATCTCCACTGTCTGTCTGACCGTCAGCGGCAGCACGTCAGCGACGGCGCTGCGCTGCGGGACGAACGCCGGCGGCCGGTTGCCGACGTGGTGGAGCCGGCCTGATGTGGGTTGGATCACTCCGGCAATGACTCCGAGCAGGGTCGACTTCCCGCTCCCGTTGGGGCCGACGAGTGCGGTGATCGCCAACGCCGGTATTTCCGCGTCGAGTTGGCGCAGAACAGGGCGGCCGGGGTAACCGGCGGAGAGCTCCGTGAAGCGGACCCGGGGTGTCCTGGCCTCGGCGAGAGCGGGAGGAGGCCCCTGTGTTTTGAACATGGTTTTCATTATAGTCTGCTTACATGGAGTGGTTGACGGGTCCCTTCGAGGTGACCTTCGTGCAGAGGGCACTGTGGGGCGGGATGTTGGTGTCGGCGATCTGCGCCCTCGCCGGCACCTGGGTGGTGCTCAGGGGGATGGCCTTTCTCGGCGACGCCATGTCGCACGGGCTGCTGCCGGGAGTCGCGCTCGCCGCGCTGTTCGGCGGCAACCTGCTGGTGGGGGCGTTGCTGAGCGCGGCCGTCATGACGGTCGGCGTCACAGCCCTCGGCCGCAACCCGAGGCTGTCTCAGGACACGGGTATCGGCCTGCTGTTCGTGGGGATGCTGTCGCTCGGTGTCATCATCGTGTCGCGGTCGCAGTCCTTCGCGGTCGACCTGACCGGGTTCCTCTTCGGTGACGTCCTCGCCGTCCGCGAGCAGGACCTGGTGCTGCTGGGTGTGGCGCTGCTGCTGGCACTCGCCGTCTCGGTCCTCGGTCACCGGGCCTTCCTCGCCCTGGCCTTCGACTCACGCAAGGCCCAGACGCTCGGCCTGCGGCCCCGCCTGGCTCACGCAGTGCTGCTCGGCTTGTTGGCGCTGGCCATCGTCGCCTCCTTCCACATCGTGGGCACGCTGCTGGTGCTCGGCCTGCTCATCGCTCCGCCGGCCGCAGCGCTGCCCTGGGCGCGCAGTGTGCGGGGCGTCATGGCCCTCGCGGCGCTCCTCGGCGCCACCGCCACCTTCGGTGGCCTGCTGCTGTCCTGGCACCTGAGCACCGCGGCCGGCGCGACCGTCTCGGCCCTCGCGGTGAGCCTGTTCTTCCTCTCCCACCTGGCATCCGCTCTCCGTCACCGCCGCCGTGGGGGGGGGGGCGGGGGGGGCGCCGCCCCCCCCCCCCCCGCCCAAAACCCCCCCCCCCCCAGGGCCCCCCCCCCCCCCCCAAAAAAAAGGGGGGCCCCC